>JAVJTX010000020.1:0-13286 GCA_040220035.1 Roseovarius sp.
CTTGTCGGAGGCGGGCGCCGCCAATGACGTGGCGCAGGTGGCGGAATAACGGAGACCCATGATGCAGGCTGATCTGAATGTTATCCTGCCCGAGATCGTGATCTCGGTCTACGCGATGGCCGCGCTGCTGCTGACGGCCTATACGGGCAAGGACAAGATGGCGGGGATGCTGACCTGGCTGACCGCCGCGGTCCTCGTGGCGATGGCGCTGTGGCTGGGCACCACGGGCGGGGGCACGCGCACCGCGTTCGATGGCATGTTCAACGACGACGCCTTTGCCCGCTTTGCCAAGGTCGTGACGCTGCTGTCGGCGGCGGCGGTGATGGTGATGGGTCAGGAATACATGGCCCGCCGGGGGCTGTTGCGGTTCGAATACCCGCTGCTGATCGCGCTGGCCGCGGTGGGCATGATGATGATGGTGAGCGCCGGTGACCTGATGGCGCTCTACATGGGGCTCGAGCTGCAGTCGCTGGCGCTCTACGTGGTGGCTTCGCTGCGGCGGGACAGCGCGAAGTCGACGGAGGCGGGGTTGAAATACTTCGTTCTGGGCGCGCTGTCGTCGGGCCTGCTGCTGTACGGCGCGTCGCTGACCTATGGCTATACCGGCACGACGCTGTTCTCGGGGATCATCGCCTCGGCCGAGGGGCAGGCGCCGATCGGGCTGTTGATCGGGATCGTCTTCGTGATCTCGGGGCTGGCCTTCAAAGTGTCGGCCGTGCCGTTCCACATGTGGACGCCGGACGTGTACGAGGGCGCGCCGACGCCGATCACCGCCTTCTTCGCCACCGCCCCCAAGATGGCGGCGATGGGCCTTTTCGCCCGCGTGGTGCATGACGCCTATGGCGGCGTGGTGCAGGACTGGCAGCAGGTGATCGCCGTTCTGTCGCTGCTGTCGATGTTCCTTGGCGGGATCGCGGCCATCGGCCAGCGCGATATCAAGCGGCTGATGGCCTATTCCTCGATCGCGCATATGGGTTATGCGCTGATGGGGCTGGCGGCAGGCACGGTGTTCGGCGTGCAGGCGATGCTGATCTACATGGTGATCTACATCACCATGAACGTGGGCACCTTTGCCTTCATCCTGTCGATGGAGCGCGACGGCCAGCCGGTGACGAATATCACGAGCCTCAACATGTATTCCAAGGCCCATCCGGGCCGGGCGCTGGCGATGCTGATCCTGATGTTCAGCCTGGCCGGCGTGCCGCCGCTTCTGGGCTTCTTCGGCAAGCTCTACGTGCTGCGGGCGGCCTATGAGGGCGGGCTGGTTTGGCTGGCAGTGGCCGGTGTGATCGCCTCGGTCATCGGGGCGTTCTATTACCTGCGGATCGTCTATTACATGTATTTCGGAGAGGAGCAGGAGCCGCTGGAGACGGGCAAGTCGCCGGTGCAATGGGGCTTTCTGATGGCGTCGGCCGCGCTCATGCTGCTGGGTATCGTCAACATGTTCGGTATCGAGGGCATGGCACAGGCCGCGGCGACGACCCTTGTCAACTGACCTGACAGGCCAGCCTTGCCGGGGGACGCCTCCGGCGGGAGTATTTTTGGAAAGATGAAAGTCTCGGGCTGGCCAGAAGGGTACGGGCGGCGCGTGCTGGCGGAGGTGGACAGCACCAATGCCGAGGCCGCGCGGGTGGCCGGAACGCTGGCCGGGCCGGAATGGATCCTGGCACTGAACCAGACCGCCGCACGCGGACGGCGGGGCCGGGCCTGGGCCAATCCCGAGGGGAATTTCGCGGCAAGCCTCGTGTTGCAGCCGACCGAGCCGCCGGGGGTTGTGGCGCTGCGGTCTTTCGTGGCCTCGCTGGCGCTTTTCGATGCGTTCGTTGCGGCCACGGGGCGACCCGAAGGGTTCGCGCTGAAGTGGCCCAATGACGTGCTGCTGAACGGCGGCAAGCTGGCGGGTATCTTGCTGGAGCAGGCCGGGCAGGGCACAAAGCTGTCGCCGCTGGTGATCGGGATCGGGGTGAACCTTGTCCACGCGCCGGGCACGGAGGAGGTGGAGCCAGGGGCCGTGCGGCCCGTCTCGCTTTTGTCCGAGACCGGGGTGGAGATCAGCCCCGGCGATTTCCTCGACCTGCTGGGCCCGGCCTATGCGGCGTGTGAGGCGCAGTTCGTGCAATACGGCTTCGCCCCCATACGGCGGGCGTGGCTCGACAGGGCGGCGCGGCTGGGCGAGGTGATCACGGCCCGCACCGGCAAGGCCGAGATCACCGGCACGTTCGAGACGGTGGACGAGGCGGGCAATCTTGTTCTAAAGACCCGCGATACCCGGCAGGCCATCCCGGCGGCCGAAATCTTCTTCTGAGCAAGGCGAACGGACCTATGCTACTGGCGATCGACTGCGGCAACACCAACACGGTCTTTTCCATCTGGGATGGAAAGGAGTTTCTCTGCACGCTCCGGACCTCGACCCACCATGCCCGGACGGCGGACGCCTATTTCACGTGGTTCTCGACGCTGGTGAAGCATTACGGGATCGAGATGGACATCACCGACGTGATCATCTCGTCGACCGTACCGCGGGTGGTGTTCAACCTGCGCGTCTTTGCCGACCGGTTCTTTGGCTGCCGGCCTGTGGTGGTGGGCAAGCCCGACTGTGCCCTGCCGGTCGAGCCGCGGGTGGATGAGGGTACGCAGGTGGGGCCGGACCGGCTGGTGAACACCGCGGGCGCATTCGACCGGCATGGCGGTGATCTGATCGTGGTGGATTTCGGCACCGCGACCACCTTCGACGTGGTGGCGCATGACGGGGCCTATGTGGGCGGGGTGATCGCGCCGGGCGTGAACCTGAGCCTCGAGGCGCTGCATTCCGCCGCCGCCGCCCTGCCGCATGTGGATGTGACCAAGCCGCAGAAGGTGATCGGCACCAACACGGTGGCCTGTATGCAATCGGGCGTGTTCTGGGGCTATGTGGGCCTTGTGAACGGCATTACCGAACGGATCCGGGCGGAGTATGAGCGGCCGATGACGGTGATCGGCACCGGCGGGCTGGCCCCGCTATTCGCGCAGGGCGACCTGCTTTTCGACCATATCGAAGAAGACCTGACAATGCATGGGCTCACGGTGATCCATGCCCATAACGAGAAAGGCTGAGGCAGCATGAGCAAAGAGCGGCTGATCTACCTGCCCCTTGGCGGGGCGGGCGAAATCGGAATGAACGCCTATGTCTATGGCATCGGGGCGCCGGGGAAGGAACGGCTGATCCTTGTCGATCTGGGCGTGACCTTTCCGGACATGGACGGCACGCCGGGCGTCGACCTGATATTCCCCGATATCAGCTGGCTGGAAGAGCGGCGCGACCGGCTGGAGGCCGTGTTCGTGACGCACGCGCATGAAGACCATGTGGGCGCGGTGTCGCATTACTACGACCGGCTGGGCGCGCCGATTTATGCGCGGGCCTTTACCGCCAATATCGCGCGCCGGAAGATGGAGGAGCGGGGGCATCCGGAAAAGGCGGTGATCACCGCCAGTGCGTGGCCCGAGGTGATCGAGGCGGGGCCGTTCAAGGTGGGGTTCGTGCCGATCTCGCACTCAATCCCGGAAAGCGCGGGGCTGGTGATCGATACGGACCTGGGCCGGCTTGTGCATTCGGGTGACTTCAAGATGGATACCGGCCCGGTGGTGGGCGAGGCGTTCGACGAGGAGCTCTGGGCCTCGCTGGCGGAGCCCGGTGTCGCGGCGCTGATGTGCGATTCGACCAATGTGTTCAGCCCCCATGCGGGCCGGTCGGAGAGCAGCCTAGGACCGGATATTGAAAGCCTGATCGCGGGCGCCAAGGGCATGTTCGTGGCGACAACTTTCGCCAGCAACGTGGCGCGGGTGAAGACACTGGCCCTGGCGGCTGAGCGGGCGGGACGGTCTGTCTGTCTGATGGGCCGGGCGATGGGCCGGATGATCGAGGCGGCGGTCGAGACCGGCGTGCTGACCGGTTTTCCGCGCACGGTGAGCCCGGAGGATGCCAAGAACATCCCGCGCGAGAACCTGGCGCTGATCGTCACCGGCAGCCAGGGTGAGCGACGGGCGGCCAGTGCGCAGCTCGCGCAGGGCAAGTATAACGGCATTCAGTTGAAACCGGGCGATACGTTCCTGTTCTCGTCGAAGACCATTCCGGGCAACGAACGCGGCGTGATCCGGATCATGAACCAGTTCAGCGAAATGGGCGTCGACGTGGTGGACGATGACGGCGGGCGCTATCACGTCTCCGGCCACGCCAACCGGCCTGATCTGGAGCGGCTGCACAAGCTCATTCAGCCCGCTTACGTGGTGCCGATGCATGGCGAGCACCGGCATTTGCGCGAACACGTAAAACTGGCGAAATCCAACGGGTTCGGCGCCGTACTTGCCCCGAACGGCACGATGATCGAGCTGTCGGGGGCAAGCCCCTCGGTGGCCGAGTACGTGGAGACGGGGCGCGTGTACCTCGATGGCAATGTGCAGGTTGGCGCGCTGGACGGGGTGGTGCGCGACCGGATCCGCATGGCGCTGAACGGGCATGTGATGGTCAACGTCATTCTCGACGAGCAGGACGAGCCGCTGGGTGAGCCTTGGTGCGAATTGAAGGGGCTGGCCGAGGAAGGCAGCAGCCGTGCGCCGCTGGTCGATGTGCTGGAAGAGGACCTGAGCCAGTTCCTTGGCCGGGCGAACGACAAGACGCTGACCGACGATGACAAGCTCGAAGACGGGCTGCGCAAGGTTGTGCGGCAGGTGTCCATGACGGAGATCGGCAAGCGGCCCGAGGTGACGGTGATCATCAGCCGGCTGAGTGCCTGAACCATTCCAAGGCTACGAAAAAGGCCTGTCACGGGGATCGTGACAGGCCTTTTTTAATGCAGTGGTGCCGGACTGGTCCGGTTCGCCTTAGCCGGTGCGGCGCTGGTCGAAGCTGAGGGCGATGAACTGGGGCATATGATCGCCCATGCCCACGGTCTTGTTGCCGTCGCTCTTGCCGCGCCTGTTGTTGTCGCTGCGCTGGGGCTGCGGCTTGTCGTCAGCGGGTTTGGCCTGTGGCTGTTCCACGGCGGCCTGCTTGCCGGGCTCTTGGGCCTCCTTGGCCTCTTTCGCCGGGGCGTCGTCGGATTTCTTCGAGCGGCTGCGCGTGCGCTTGGGCTTTTCTTCCTCGACATTGGGTTCGTCCGCCGCCGGGGCGTTGCCCAGCGGGTTTTCGGCGCGGGGAATGGGCTTTTGGATCAGCTTCTCGACTGCGTCGAGCGCTTTTTCATCCCGCGTGCCGCAGAGGGTGATCGCCTTGCCGTCACGGCCCGCGCGGCCGGTGCGGCCGATGCGGTGGACGTAATCCTCTGGGTGGCCCGGCACGTCGTAATTGATCACGTGGCTGACGGCGGGCACGTCGAGGCCGCGGGCGGCCACGTCGGAGGCCACGAGGAATTTCAGCGTGCCGGCGCGGAAGCCGTCGAGCGTGCGCGTGCGCTGGCTCTGGTCGAGATCGCCGTGGATGGGTGCGGCGTCATACCCGTATTTCTTCAGCGATTTCGCGACGATATCCACATCCGTCTTGCGATTGCAGAAGATGATCGCGTTGGTGCATTTCTCGCCCTCGGCGTCGATCAAGGCCCGCAGAAGCGCGCGTTTCTCGGCATCGGCCTTGTCGCGGCGGGAGGGTTTGACCATCACCACGGTCTGGGCGATCGTCTCAGATGCGGTGGCCTGACGGGCAACCTCGATACGTTCGGGGTTCTGCAGGAAGGTGTTGGTGATGCGCTCGATCTCCGAGGCCATGGTGGCCGAGAAGAACAGCGTCTGGCGGGTGAAGGGCGTCAGGCCGAAGATGCGCTCGATATCGGGGATGAACCCCATGTCGAGCATGCGGTCGGCCTCGTCCACCACCATGAGCTTGACGTCGCTGAGGATCAGCTTGCCGCGCTCGAAATGGTCGAGCAGGCGGCCGGGCGTGGCGATCAGCACGTCGACGCCCTTGTCGATGATGGCTTCCTGTTCCTTGAAGCTGACCCCGCCGATCAGAAGGGCGCGGGTGAGCTTGAGATACTTCGAATAGGTGTCGAAGTTCTCGGCCACCTGTGCCGCCAGTTCGCGGGTGGGGCAGAGCACGAGGCTGCGGGGCATACGCGCCCGGGCGCGGCCACGGGCCAGCAGCGACAGCATCGGCAGGGTGAAGCCGGCGGTCTTGCCGGTGCCCGTCTGGGCGATGCCGAGAACGTCGCGGCCTTCGAGCGCCGGGGGAATGGCACCCGCCTGAATGGGGGTGGGGGTTTCGTAGCCGGCTTCTTCGACGGCTTTGAGGACCTTCGGATTGAGGTTCAGATCAGAAAATTTGGTCATATGTGTCCATGATTTGCGGACACAGTCTTGGCCCGCCGTCTCGTCGTGTGTGGGGTGAAAGCTCTCGTATGTTTCAGCGCACCCCCATGCGTGGGCCAGCCTTTACAGAATGAAAGGGGGGGTGGTCAATGCAAGCTTGGCCAAAAGGCACGGTAGCGTACCGGATTCACACCGGTTTTCGTGATTGTTTGCGGTGCGGCAACAATCAACCGGCTTCGGGGAAGTGTTTTCGGCGTTTCGCAGCAAGATCGAGGCGGATGGCGTGGAGGTGTCCGTGGCGGTCGAGGCGGGCGCGCAGGTCGGGCGTGGCGGTGCAGACCTCTCGGTAGAAGGCGCGGAGGGCGGGTTCGCCGCCATCCTCCTCGAGCATCGAGAAAAGCTGATTCATGGTGAGGGCCACACCGTCGGGCATGGGAGCGGCGCGGAGGCTGTCGCGGTAGCTGCCTTGGGCCATGCGGAAACGGAAGGTCTCCTGCCAGTGGGCCCAGCTATGGGCGTGGAGGTGGACGAGGGGCGTGTCGTCGAGCGGCGCGGGGTCGGGGTCCTGCTGGCGGTCGAAGAAGGCGTTGTGGATGCGCAGGGAGACGTTCTCGAGCCCGGTGCGGACGAAGACCTTGCCGGCGACATGGCTGAGGAAGCCGCCGTTCAGGTGCTCGCCATAGGTGGGATAGATCTCGTTGGTCTGGGCGCGGCGGGGGCCCTGATGGCGGGCGTGGCCCTTGCACCAGATCTGACCTTCGGGAGGCGGATCGTCGGGGTCGGGGGCGAGCGCCTCGATGGGGCGGGTGCGGGCGCTTCTTGTGTCGGGAGGCAGGGATGCGAGTTGTTGGGGGAGGGGTGTTGCGGGCCAGAGGAACTCGTCGACGTCGATATGGGCAAGCCAGTCGACCTGTGGCCGGCGGTTGTAGCAATGGGTGGCGTTGGCGGTCTGGCGCGGCTGGTGGGCGTCGGGGCGGCCCTTGCCGCGGCGGCGCCAATAGGCGTCATCGGTGACGGTGACGCGGCATTTGGAATGGGCGGAAAGGTGGTCGCGGGCCTGCGGGTTGTCCTCGTCGAGGTAGAGATGCACGCGGTGGGCGCCCAGATCGAGGTGATGGGCGGCGAAGTTGAGGATGTCGGTGGCCGGGGCCTTGATGGTCGAGACCACGCCCCATGTGGGAAGACTGCTCATGGGGGGACAATGCTGTGTGGGGCTGCGGCGCGCAAGGGGGTGGGCTTGCGCCGGTGGCAGGGGTCCGGCGGGATTGGTTAACGAAAGATGAACGGGTAGGTGTCAGCGCGATATGGCAGCTGTTCTATGCAACTCAGGACGGTAGCCTTGTGCAAGGGTCGCAACGGTACATGCGGGTGTAAGAACTTGCACCAGGCTCTGCGGGAGGGTGGCAGACGCCGTGTAACCACTTGGTTCATAACGTAAAATTATGTTTCCGTGAACCACGTGTGGCGTGTCATTGTGCAGAATGAACGTACCGTCAGGCAAGTCGGCAGGATAAGCATCGTATCGAATCTGCTGTCGGGTGCGGCTGACACGGTCGCGATGAAGGCGCTTGTCGAGTGACCTGAGATCAGTGTCACCATGGGCGGCGTTCCATGCCGCCCGGAATTTAGCAAAGGCAGTCTTGCGGCATTCACCACAAGGGCGGTGGCCAGCGGCGAGGGCTGTAGCCTCGTCGAGAAAAAACAATTCTGTGTAACGGCCGGGAGCCATCAGCTCCCGTTTCCTTCCTTTGTACTCCAGCAGACAAGTGACCCAGTTAGGATGTGTCCATCTCGCGGTGCCGAGTTGTCGAACTTCGTCGTGGAGAATGCCGCGATTACCCATCAAGTCGCCGTAGGAAGGGACGGCCACGATATCGCCTGTGGGCAGAACACGGTTCTGTAATGTCACGCCATCATTTCCTTTGTGGCAGAAAGGGTTACGTCGGGATAGTCACGTTCGATGCGGTCGATGTCCCATTGCAGGCGGGTGAGGTAAACGACGTCGCCGTCATGGTCGTGGGCGATGTGCTGTTTGTTAACGGCCATAAACTTTTCGACGGCGTTTTTCTCCCCCGTGACCCAGCGGGCGGAGGTGAATTGCGACGCCTCGAAGCGCACGGGCAGGCCGTACTCGAGCTCGATCCGGGAGCCGAGCACCTCGAATTGCAGGGCGCCGACGACGCCCACGATGAAGCCCGATCCGAAGCTGGGCTTGAAAACCTTGGCCGCCCCTTCCTCGGCAAACTGCATCAGTGCCTTTTCGAGGTGCTTGGCCTTCATCGGGTCGCCGGCGCGGCAGGATTGCAGCAGTTCCGGCGCGAAGGATGGGATACCCGTAACACGCAAAGGTTCCCCTTCGGTTAACGTATCGCCGATGCGCAACTGGCCGTGGTTGGGGATGCCGATAATGTCGCCCGCCCAGGCCTCTTCTGCCAGTTCACGGTCGGAGGCGAGGAAGAGGACGGGGGCGGACACGGTAAGCGGTTTCTTCGTGCGGACATGGGTCAGTTTCATGCCGCGCTTGAAGTGGCCCGAGGCCATGCGGACGAAGGCCACGCGGTCGCGGTGCTTGGGGTCCATGTTCGCCTGTACCTTGAAGACAAAGCCGGAAACCTTTGTTTCTTCGGGAGAAATCTGGCGCGGAATGGCCGATTGCGGCTGGGGTTCGGGACCATAGGCGCCGATGCCTTCCATCAGTTCCTTGACGCCGAAGGAGTTGATGGCGGAGCCGAACCAGATGGGGGTCATATGCCCTTCGAGCACCGATTGGGGGTTCAGCGTGGGCAGCAGCTCGCGGGCCATCTCGACCTCCTCGCGGAGCTGGTCGACGAGGTGTTCGGGCACGTTCTGGGCCAGCTTGGGGTCATCAAGCCCTTTGATTTCAATGGTTTCCGCGACCGTGTTGCGGTCGGCGCGGTCCATCAGTTCAAGCCGGTCGTTGAGAAGGTCATAGCAGCCGACGAAATCGCGGCCGACGCCGATGGGCCAGCTGGCGGGCGTCACGTCGATGGCGAGGTTTTCCTGAATTTCGTCAATGATGTCAAAGGTGTCCCGGCTCTCGCGGTCCATCTTGTTACAGAAGGTCAGGATCGGCAGATCACGCAGGCGGCAGACTTCGAAAAGCTTGCGGGTCTGGCTTTCGACGCCCTTGGCGCCGTCGATCACCATGACCGCGGCGTCGACCGCCGTGAGGGTGCGATAGGTGTCCTCGGAGAAGTCGGAGTGGCCGGGCGTGTCGACAAGATTGAAGCGGAAGTGCTTGAAATCGAACGACATTGCCGAGGCGGAGACGGAGATGCCGCGATCCTTCTCCATCTGCATGTAGTCGGAGCGGGTGCGCCGCGCCTCGCCCTTGGCGCGGACCTGTCCGGCCATCTGAATGGCGCCGCCGAAAAGCAGGAACTTCTCGGTCAGGGTGGTCTTGCCGGCGTCGGGGTGCGAGATGATCGCGAAGGTCCGGCGACGGGCAATTTCTGCTGGCAATTCGGGGCGGTTATGAGAGGCGTCGGGCATGTTCGGGCATATAGAGGGGTGGGGCAAACGGCGCAAGCTGGCACGTCGGTATAACGTCGGTATTTTGTCGGTGCGGTTGCGGTCGGAAAGGTTGTCAAATGGCGGGTCGGGCTTACGTGGAGTGAGGTAAACCGAAAGGAGGACCCATGGCTTCCAAGAGCCGAAACCCGAATTTCGCGCGTTCCGACAAGGAAGATGACCCCGCCACCCCGGTGTCGGAGCGGGAGCAGGGCGAAACCGCCAATACGAGCAATTCCGTGAAGGCGAAGGATGCGTTCGGCAAGCCGCGCAACGAGACGCAGTGGACGCGGGAATCGATCAGCGCGCATAATGCCAAGCCGGCGCTGGACACCGATGGCAAGGTGGCCAAGGAGCAGGCGCGGAAATTCCGCGGCTGAGGCGGCTCAGCGCGTCGAGGCGCGCTTGAGCAGGCTGGCGGCGTCGGGGTGTTTCAGCAGTGCCTCGCTGACCTCGTATTCGAGATGGCGGCGGCCGGAATGGCCGGCGAGCCCCTCGTCGAGGGTGCGGGTCAGTTCGGCGGGCAGGGCATCGCGCGTGCGGGTGTCGACGAGGAAGGTTTCCGCGGCGATACCTTCGGCGAAGATGATGTGGTGCCGGTCGAAGAGCAGCTGGAAATAATCGACGAAGCCGCCTGACTGGCGCACCACGGTGTCGCCGTTCACAAGGTGGCGGGCGCGCACGAGTACCTCGTGCCGGCCGGCGCCGAGCGCGTCGAAGCGCTGATAGATGAAGAGCCGGTGATCGGGGCTGACGAGCAGGTCGTTTTCATTGTGCAGCGTGCCCGCCTTGATGCGGATCGGGGCGAATTCGCCCACGGCGCGCATGGTGGATTGGCCGATCCAGCGCACCGCTTGCGGCCCGTCATCGCGGGTGAGGACCATGTCGCCGATTTCGAGCTGTTCGATGGGTTTCTGGGCGCCGGAGGCCATGGTGATATGGGTGCCGCGCGAGAAGGAAACGCAGGCGACCTGCGCGAATTTCTGGCGGGCGGTGTCGCGGTCGATGCCGACGAGGGAATAGCCCATACGCGGCGTGAGTTGCGCGAGCGGCAGGGCGTAGACATTGTCGACATTGCCCTGATCGTCGACCTCGACCAGTACCAGCAGGTCGGCTGTCTGGCCGGTGGAGGACATCATGGTCAGGCTGCTGTCGAGATAGAGCGTGGCGCCGGGGCGGCCGAGGGCCGTGTCGGGCGAGATGGTGAAGGTGCCGTTCTCGGCGGGCGTGATCGACAGGCGGCGCAGGCGGGCGTTGAGCCGCAGCTCATACGTGTCGTCGAGGTCAAGCTCCATCGCGAAGGAGAGCGGATCGCCCAGATTCGCCCCGCTCACCACCGTCAGGTCGGCGGCCTGAAAGACCGGAATGGATTGCGCGGCGTTTTGAGCGGGTGTCTTCATTGGCCTGTCAGTTATGCTTGCAAGGGCGGCGCGTCCCCCCAGGGGCGCACCGGTCGTGATCTAGCCAGCCTTTGTGGCAGCAAGTGGCCGAATCCCCGGTGTTTTGCTGGCAAAGCGGGCGTAAGCAGTGGTACGCCTTTCGGCAGGGAAATGGGAGAGTTTTGATGGACCTTGGTATACGGGGAAAACGGGCGCTGGTCTGTGCGTCGTCGAAGGGGCTGGGGCTTGGCTGTGCGCGGGCGCTGGCGGAGGCGGGCGTCGATCTGGTGATGAACGCGCGGGGTGAGGAGGCGCTGGAGGCGTCGGCGGCGGAGATTCGCGAGGAATTCGGCGTCGAGGTGGTGACCGTGGCGGCGGATGTGACGACCGAGGCGGGGCAGGCCAAGGTGCTGGAGGCGGCGGGTGCGGCCGATATCCTTGTGAACAATGCCGGGGGTCCGCCTCCGGGCAGCTGGCAGGATTGGGAGCGCGAGGATTTCATCAAGGCGCTCGATGCCAATATGCTGACGCCGATCGCGCTGATGAAGGCGCTGTTGCCGGGGATGATGGAGCGCGGCTGGGGCCGGGTGGTGAACATCACCTCGCAATCGGTCAAGGCGCCGATCGCGGTGCTGGGGCTGAGCAATTCCGCGCGGGCCGGGCTGACCGGCTACGTCGCCGGGACGGCGAGGCAGGTGGCCGGAAAAGGTGTCAATATCAACAACCTGCTGCCCGGTATTCATGCGACGGACCGGGCCGAGTCGCTGGACAGAGGCGTGGCGGACAGCCAAGGGATCACGATGGACGAGGCGCGGGCGCAGCGCTATGCCACGCTGCCCGCCGGGCGGTATGGCACCAAGGAGGAGTTCGGCGCGGCCTGTGCATTCCTGTGCAGCCAGCATGCGGGGTTCATCGTCGGGCAGAACATCCTGCTGGACGGTGGCGGCGTGAACGCGACGCTTTGAGGGGCTGACCGGGGTGAGCGCGCTGGAATTCGGGGTTTTCGACGGCAAGGCGGGCAGCCGGGTGGCGGGCGACGTGGTCTATGGCCATGCGCCGCTGGGCGGGCAGGAGGTGGCGCTGCACGCGACGCTCTACCTGCCGAAGCCGGGCGGGCGGCCGCCGCCGCTTTTGGTGTGGATCCATGGTGGCGGGTTCCGGGACGGGAGCCATGACCAGTTGCAGATCAGGCGGCTGGCGCGGCAGCTGACCATCGAGGGGTTTGCGCTGGCGACGCCGGAATACCGGCTGGGCGCGGAGGCGGCGGACCTGTCGGCGGCAACGCGAGCGCGGCTTACGGTGCTGGAGAATGTGCCGGTGGCGGGCGAGCCGTGGATGGCGGGCGCGGCGGCGATCGCGGCGGCGGAGGACGTGGCGGTGTTCCTCAACTGGCTGGAGGGCGTGCGGGCCGAGCTGGGCTTTGCCGGGCGGCCGGTGCTGGGCGGCAGCGGGGCGGGGGCGGTGACGGCGTTCAACGCCGCCTATCTTGCGCCGGTCCTCGGGCTGCAGCGGCCGGAACCGGGGGGGATTCTCAGCTATTCGGGTGGGTTCGCGTGGCCGGAGCTGTACGAGCCGGGCAAGTACCCGGTCTTTGCCCTGCACAACCCGTTCGACGAGGTGCTGGGGATTGCCTCTGTCCGGGCGCTGTCGCAGAGGGACCCGGAGATGGAGCTGATCGAGGCGTGGGAGCAGGAGCACGGGCTGCTTCGGGTCCATCCGCAGGAGACCAAGCCCACCACTTTCGGGCGCATCCGCGGGATGCTGGAGGCGTGGGCGGCGGGGCCGGGCGCGGCCTGAGGCAGGGCGGGCAGCGGCGTATCGTCTCAGCCATGGGGTCGGAAGCAGCCGAGGCGGCCAAAAAACACTGCGCGAGGGCCCTTTGGTGCTTTCATCCTTTCGCGCGAGGGCTTAGATACGGTTGACGAAATTGCGAGGGTCGCGCAGAAAAGTGGCCCGACCATGGGAGAGAAAGCATGCTCAACAATATCGGCCTTCCGGGCCTTCTTCTGATCGCCGTCGTGGTGCTGGTGCTGTTCGGCCGCGGCAAGATCTCGTCCCTGATGGGGGAGGTGGGCAAGGGCATCACCTCGTTCAAGAAGG
>JAVJTX010000021.1:0-58377 GCA_040220035.1 Roseovarius sp.
GTCGGCGCAGTCGAAATGGCGGAAGCTCGACGGCGCGAACCGCTTGCCAGAGATCATTCAGGGGATTGCCTTCGAAGACGGCATCAAGCAACTTCCAACCGCCGCCTGATCACACCGTCACCAACTTTCGGGCATAGCTCCCGCGCCCCCGCTCTCCTCGACAGAACAGGCCCCTGAATATGCACCGCGTTCTTTTCGCGTGCCTGACCCTTCTGTGCCTGCCGCTGATGGCAGCGGCGCAGGATCAGGCCCCGAACTCCTCACAATCGTCCACCACCGACGCCGCCCTGCAAGCGATCCTGCAAGAGCATGCGCCACTTGTCGCCAAACCGTCGCGCCGTACCATTGGCACGGTGCTCGATGCGCTCACGGCCTCCGGCCTGCCGCAGGTGCCGGTCTTCCTGAACCGCTACGCCGAAAAGGAGGTCTGGCAGCGCGAGGCGGATGGGGTGTTCTTCTATGCCGAGGAAACCGGTGACGCCTATGCCCTGACCGACATCGACAGCGGTGACGTCCTGGCCGAGGTGGACGGCGACGGCCTGAAGAACATCAAGCCCAACGGCGGTGTCCGGCGCGAGATCGGCGCGGCATTGGTGCAGTTCCAGCTCTCCGATCCCGACATCACCCGCCGCCGCGACGCGCTCGACGCGATCTCGCGCAATCCCGATCCCTCGCAGCTCGCCGCGCTGACCGCCTCGATCGAGGGCGAGACCGACGCCGGCCTGCGCAGCCGCAAGGCGCGGCTCGCCACCTATCTCACCGCCCGTTTCGGCGACACTTCCGAAGCCCGGATCACGGCTATCCGCACCCTGTCCGACGACCTCAGCGTCGAAGGCCGCGCGGTGCTCAACCAGATCCTCGCCACGCGTTTCGCCGCGGCGCAATCCCTGCCCGGCGACAGCAATATCGCCCGCGTGCTTACCCCGGGCGAGGGCATCGACCGCGACACCGCCTATGCCGCCCTGGTCGATGCCGATCTCGCCCCGCCGCTGGTTGATGCCGGCGCGGTCCGCGCCGCGCTCGAAGCCAACATCACCGGAGGCCGGGTCGGCGGCATCCCGCTCGGCCAGCTCGGCACTGCCGAAGCCCGCGCCAGGGCCTATGCCGCTCTGGCCGCCGAAGGCACGGTGCCGCAACAGGTCACCGAAGCGGACATCGACGCCGCCCTCGCGGCGCATGTCTTCTTCGACAGCTACGAAGAGACCGATCCGGCGATCACCGGGGCCGCCGAGGACACGCTGGCCGCCGTGCGCACCCGCGTCGGCGTCGGCCAGACCATCGATCTGACGATGGATGCGGTGTCGCTGGCCTCGATCTACTTCCTCGCCGCCATCGGCCTCGCCATCACCTTCGGCGTCATGGGGGTGATCAACATGGCGCATGGCGAATTCATCATGATGGGCGCCTATACCGGCTATGTGGTCCAGCTCTTCGTGCCCGATTACACCCTGTCGCTGGTGGTCGCCCTGCCGCTGGCCTTCGCCGTCACCTTCGCCGCCGGCGTCGCGATGGAGCGGCTGGTGATCCGCTGGCTCTACCACCGCCCGCTCGAGACGCTGCTCGCCACCTTCGGCATCTCGATCGCCCTGCAACAGCTGGCCAAGAACATCTTCGGCACCCAGGCCCGCCCGCTGACCTCGCCGGGCTGGCTCGATGGCGCCTGGGTGCTCAACGACGTGGTGCAGATCGCCTATATCCGCATCGCGATCTTCGTGCTGGCGCTGCTGTTCCTCGGTCTGCTGCTCTTCATCCTCAAGAAGACCCGCCTCGGGCTGGAAGTGCGCGCCGTGACGCAGAATCCGCGCATGGCGTCGTCGATGGGCATCAATCCCGACCGGATCAACATGCTGACCTTCGGCCTCGGCTCGGGCATCGCCGGCATCGCCGGCGTCGCCATCGGCCTTTACGCCAAGGTCACCTCGGAAATGGGCGCCGATTACATCGTGCAGAGCTTCATGACCGTGGTCGTGGGCGGCGTCGGCAATGTCTGGGGCACGCTCGCCGGCGCCACGCTGATCGGCTTCCTGCAAAAGGGCATCGAGTTCTTCAACCCGTCGAACACGCTCGCCGCCCAGACCTACATGATCCTCTTCATCATCCTCTTCATCCAGTTCCGTCCCAAGGGCATCGTCGCCCTCAAGGGCCGCGCCGCAGGAGACTGACCATGACCCATCCAGTCCTTCCTCTTGCCGAAAATACCGCGGGGGAGTCCGCTGCAAGCGGACGGGGGCAGAGCCCCCGCCCCCGGCGACGCCAGAGGCGGCGCAACATGAAAGGCGCAGCCCAATGACCCGATCCTTCCTCTTCCGCAACCCGTCGGTGATGTGGTTCCTCGCCGCATTGGCGCTTTTCACCCTCGGGGTCACCGCGCTCAGCGAGGCCACCGGCGTGGGCTTTGTCTCCACCAGCTTCGTCAAGACCCTGGGCAAGACCCTCTGTCTCGCGCTCATCGCCATCGCCATGGACGTGGTCTGGGGCTATTGCGGCATTCTCTCGCTTGGCCATTTCGCCTTCTTCGGCATCGGCGGCTATGCCATCGGCATGTGGCTGATGTATGCCCGCACCGAGGGCATCGTGCTCGAAAGCCTGCAAGCCGGCGCCCTGCCGCCGACGCCCCAGGAGATTTCCGACGCTATCGCCGGCCAGATCTTCGGCGTGGTCGGCGCCTCGGAACTGCCGGGCCTGTGGAGTTTCGCGCATTCCCTGCCGCTGCAACTCATCGCCGTCATCCTCGTCCCCGGCCTCCTGGCCCTGGTCTTCGGCTGGCTCGCCTTCCGCAGCCGCGTCACCGGCGTCTACCTGTCGATCCTGACCCAGGCGATGACCCTGGCGCTGTCGCTCTACCTCTTTCAGAACGACACCGGGCTCAGGGGCAACAACGGCCTCTCCGGCCTGCAAAACATCCCCGGCTTCGAGGACACGCCGCAGGCGATGATCTCGATGGCCTTCTTCTGGGGCTCGGCGCTGGCTTTGGGGCTGGGCTACCTGCTCTTTGCCGTCGTGGTCGACGGCAAGATGGGCAGCGTGATCCGCGCGATCCGCGACAACGAGGCGCGGGTCCGCTTCCTCGGCTACCATGTCGAGAGCTACAAGCTCTTTGTCTTCACCCTGACCGCCATTGTGGCGGGCATTGCCGGGGCGCTGTATTACCCGCAGGCCGGCATCATCAACCCGGCCGAGATCGCGCCCATCGCCTCGATCTACCTCGCCGTCTGGGTGGCGATCGGCGGCCGCGGCCGGCTATACGGCGCGGTGATCGGCGCCGCCTTCGTCTCGCTGCTGTCGAGCTGGTTCACCGGCGGCGGCGCGCCGGCCATTCCGCTGGGCTTCTACACCATCCAGTGGACCGACTGGTGGCTGGTGTTGCTGGGCCTGTCGTTCGTCGCCGTCACCCTGTTCTTCCCCAAGGGCATCGGCGGCCTCTTCGATTACATCACCATCCGCCATCCGATCCCCGACCGTGTGGGCGATTACGGACCCGACGGCGGCGCACGACGCAAGGAGGAGGGCAAGCCATGACAACGCTGCTCGAAATGTCAGGGGTCTCGGTCAGCTTCGACGGCTTCAAGGCGATCAACAACCTGAGCTTCCAGATCGGCGAGCCGGAGCTGCGCGCCATCATCGGACCCAACGGCGCCGGCAAGACCACCTTCATGGACATCATCACCGGCAAGACCCGGCCGGACGAGGGCCGCGTGCTCTTCGGCGAAAAGTCCGTCTCGCTTCTGAAGATGAGCGAAAGCCAGATCGCCCGCGCCGGCGTCGGCCGCAAGTTCCAGAAACCCACGGTGTTTGAGGCCCAGACCGTGCGCGAGAACCTCGCCATGGCGCTGGCCAACAAGCGTGGCCCCTTCGACGTGCTGTTCTATCGCAAATCGAAACGCGGCGCCGAACGGATCGAGGAGATCGCCGAGCTGATCGGGCTGACCGAAGAACTTACCCGGCTCTCCGGCGAACTCAGCCACGGCCAGAAGCAATGGCTCGAGATCGGCATGCTGCTGGCGCAGGATCCGCGCCTGCTTCTGGTGGATGAACCGGCGGCAGGGATGACCCCGGCGGAACGCGAAAAGACCACGACGATGCTGGTCGAGGCAGCCCGGAAACACGCGGTGGTGGTGGTCGAGCACGACATGGAATTTGTCCGCCGCCTGAACTGCAAGGTTACGGTGCTGAACGAAGGCTCGGTGCTGGCCGAAGGCTCGCTCGACCACGTGACCAACAACAAGGAGGTCATCGATGTCTATCTCGGACGGTAAGCCGATGCTGGAAACCCGCGACCTGACGCTGAAATACGGCCACAGCCAGATCCTGCACGGCATCTCGATGCAGGCGCGGGCCGGCGAGGTGACCTGTGTCATGGGCACCAATGGCGTCGGCAAGACAAGCCTGCTCAAGGCGATCTCCGGCAGCCATCCCCGCGCCGGCGGCGATCTGTCGATCGACGGCGAGGTGATCCCGCCGGCGCCGGCGCATGTGTTGGCGCAGAAAGGCGTGGGATATGTGCCGCAGGGTCGCGACATCTTTCCGCTGATGACGGTGATGGAGAACCTCGAAACCGGGTATGCCTGTCTGCCGCGCGCGGAGCATTTTGTGCCCGACGAGATCTTCGAGCTGTTCCCGGTGCTCAAGCAGATGCGCGCCCGCCGGGGCGGCGATCTCTCGGGGGGTCAGCAGCAGCAGCTGGCGATTGCCCGCGCGCTGATCGCCAAGCCCAAGCTGCTCTTGCTCGACGAACCGACCGAGGGCATCCAGCCCAACATCATCCAGCAGATCGGCGAGGTGATCAAATACCTGCGCGGCAAGGGCGAGATGGCGATCGTGCTGGTCGAGCAGTTCTTTGACTTCGCCTATGGTCTCGGCGATCATTTCGTGGTGCTGAAACGCGGCGAGGTGGTGCTCGAGCGGGACCGCGCCAGCGCCGAACGCGATGTGCTGCTGGAGCATGTCTCGGTCTGAGCCGGCCCGCGCAATCGTGAGACAGCCTGTCAAATTCTCGCCATAACATTCACAAGAATGGTGGGACGGGATTCGGAGGTATGTTTCATGTTGAGAACGGTCTGGATGGCCCTGTGTCTGGGGCTCGGATTTGCCGGCGCGGCCCCAGCGCAGGAGGAGCGCTCGGTCAGGGCCTATGTCTGGGGCAATTCGCTGATCAATCATCCCACCGCATCGGAGGGCACCGCGGTGCCCTGGTGGCTGGCGCGGATGGCCGGGGCAGCGGGGCGCGAGCTGGCGCTCAGCGGGCAATATGCCTTTGGCGGGCAATTCCCCGACAAGCTGCCGCCGCTGCCGGAATGGGGGTTTCCGGGAGTCACGCCCAGCTATGAGCCCGGCCGCGCATTTGGCGATGCGCGGATTGATACCCTGTTGATAAATCCCGAGAACTTTATCCAGTACAAGGGCCCGTCAGAGCCGTATGACGGCGATCACAGCGACGGCCGCAGCCCGGTCAGCGGCACTGTGGCGCTTGCCGCCTGGGTGGTCGATCAGGGGTTGTCGCCGACGGTCTTTCTTTATGAAGGATGGGCCGAGATGGAGCGTTTCCCGCCCACCCGGCGCGCCTATCGCCGCTATCAGGCCTTTACCACCGGCGATTACCACGACTGGTATCTCGATTATCACGCCGCCGTGGCCGCGGCACTGCCCGCGCTCGATGTGCGGCTGATCCCGGTCGGGCCGATCCTGACCGGTCTCTTGACCGAGGGCCCGTTGCAGGAGCTGCGCCCGACCGATCTCTATACTGACAACGCCCCGCATGGCACGCCGGCAACCTATCTGATCGCCGCCATGATCACCTATGCCGCGCTCTACAACGCGCCGCCGCCGGTCCTCGAGCTGCCCGAGGACGTGCATCCGGTGCTGGCAGAGAGC
Source organism: Roseovarius sp. (assembly GCA_040220035.1). GTDB lineage: Bacteria > Pseudomonadota > Alphaproteobacteria > Rhodobacterales > Rhodobacteraceae > Roseovarius. The sequence continues at coordinate 5,872 of JAVJTX010000021.1, forward strand.
TATGGCGCCGCGGCGGATTACATCTGGCAGGAAATGCAGGGATTTGCCGCGCCGCGCCGGGCCGCTGCCCTCGATGCCCCGCCGCAGGACGTGCCGGCCACGGCGCAAGTGGCGCCGCAGCCGCAGTTCGCCCCGGCCTCGACCGGTGTCGGACTGGCCAACCCGTCGATGGCCGTGGGGCTGAACGGCATTGCCGACTGGTCCACACAACAGCCCTTCATCGACGTGATGAAGACCGCGCGGCACTGGGTCGGGCATCTGCCGGGGCAATGGGGCGGTGTCTCGGCCGAGGATATGGCGGCGCAGGGGGCGTTGGATGCGCATGGCTGGCTGACCCGGATGCCGGCGGGTGTCGACCGGGTCGAGGCCTTTCTGCTGACCGATATGCCGCCCGAGGCGGTCTCGCTGAAAGGCCGCTACCGGGTGACATGGGAGGGCAGCGGCGAAGTCACCGTCGTCGGGCGCGCCCGGGTGCAGCAGAAGGAGGCGCGCGCGCTCTGGTTTCTTTATGAACCGGGGGAGGGGACGGTTGCGGTCCAGATCAGATCGACCGATCCGAACGGCACCGGCGATTACATCCGCAACATCCGCGTGATCCGCGAGGCGCATCTGCCGCTGGATGAGGCCGGGGTGGTGTTCAACCCGGATTTCATCGACCGCATCAAGGATCTCCGCGCCCTGCGCTTCATGGACTGGATGTTCACCAACGGCTCGCCCAAGGTGGCCTGGCAGGACCGTGCGCGGATTGGCGATTATTCCTATTTCCATCGCGGCGTGCCGGTCGAACATCTGGTGGCGCTGGCCAATCTGGTGGGCGCCGATCCGTGGTTCACCATGCCGCATATGGCCGATGACGGCTATCTCCGGGCCTATGCCACGGCGGTGCGCAGCGGGCTCGATCCACGGCTCAAGGCCCATGTCGAATATTCCAACGAGCTCTGGAACCGGTTCTTTCCCCAGGCGGCCTGGGCCGACGAACAGGCCCGCGCCCGCTGGGGCGAGGCGGCCGGCGACGATGGCTGGATGCAGTTTGCCGGGATGCGGGCGGCGCAGGTGGCGGATATCTGGACCGGGGTTTTCGGCGCCGAAGCTGCCGCGCGGCTGGTCAACGTGATCGGGGTGCACATCGGCTGGCCGGGGCTCGAGGTGCCGCAGCTTGCCGCGCCGCTCTGGCAGGCGGAGGGCAATGCCGCCCCGGCCGGGCGGTTTCAGGCCTATGCGGTCTCGGGCTATTTCGGCCATATGATCGGCAGCGAGGAGGAGGGCCACGAGATCAGGGCGCTGCTCGACGATGCCGCGGCGCGGGCGCGCGCGGCGGGCGAGGCCGAAGGGCTGCGCCGGGTTGCCCTGCGCGAATATGCGCGGGCGCGGCAGTTCGAGGGCACCATTGCGCCGGTGATCGACCGGCTGCGCGCCGGATCGCTGAAAGAGCTGACCGAGGAGCTCTGGCCCTATCACGCCCGGGTCGCGGCAGAACAGGACATGCGGCTGGTGATGTACGAGGGCGGCACCCATATCCTCGGTCACGGCCCCTGGCAGGAGGATGAGACCCTGACCGCCTATTTCCACCGGCTCAACTATTCGCCCGAGATGGGTGCGCTCTATGCCGATCTGCTCGTCGCCTGGCGCGATGTCGGCGGCACGCTGTTCAATGCCTTTGTCGATATCGGCAAGCCGTCGAAATTCGGCAGCTGGGGCAACCTGCGCCACCTCGACGACAGCACCCCGCGCTGGGATGCGCTGATGGCCTTCAACCAGACCGCCCCCGGCTGGTGGGAACAACGCGCGCCGGGCACCTTCTTGCAGGGCGTGACGCGGCGGGGCACCGAGGCGGCCGACCGGCTGGAGGGCACCAGCGAAGAGGATGTGCTGATCGGGCGGGCCGGGGATGACGTGCTGGTAAGCGCCGGGCGGGGCGATTTCCTGCATGGCGGGCCCGGGCGCGACGTGGCCGAGCTGCCGGGGGCCTATGGCAGCTATGGTTTCGACCGTCAGGGGCCGCTCCTGCGGGCTTGGCATAGCGAGGGTGTGGTTCACCTGCGCGATATCGAGGTGCTGCGCTTCGAGGATGTGGAGGTGGCGACCGACCTGTTGCAATAGGCCGCCACCCGCAGTCTTCTAGAGAAACCAGTCGCGGGCGTTGCGATAGCAGACATCGCGCACCAATTCGTCCATCGCGTCCTGATCATCGGGCACATGGCCCTCGACCTGCCAGCGGCCGACGATGCGGCAGAACAGCCGGCGGAAATATTCGTGACGCGGGAAGGACAGGAACGAGCGGCTGTCGGTCAGCATCCCGAGGAAGGTCGAAATCAGCCCCATCTGCGCCAGGGTGCGCATCTGGTCCTCCATGCCATCGAGCTGGTCGTTGAACCACCAGGCGGTGCCGGCCTGGATCTTGCCGGGGATCGAACCGTCCTGGAAGTTGCCGGCAGTGGTGACAATGGCGGCATTGCGGGTGGTGTCGAGCCCGTAGAGCACGGAGCGCGGCAGCGTGCCGTCGCGGTCGAGCCGGTCGAGCAGGGTGTTGAGCGGCTCGGCCAGGCTGATGTCGCGCGGGCTGTCGGCGCCGACGTCGGGGCCAAGGCTCTCGCGCAGACGGGTGCGGTTGGAGCGTAGGGCGTTGACATGCAGCTGCATCACCAGATCGCGCTTGGCATAGGCCCGGCCCAGCGCCACCAGCAGCGCCGCCCGCCAGGCGGCGGCATCCTCACCCGAGACCGCGCGCCCGGTGCGCCCGGCATCCAGCGCCGCGTCAAGCACCGCCGCCGGCACCTCCGGCCCGGCGTCGAGCCGGTCGATGCCGTGGTCGGCGGCGCGGCAGCCATGCGCCACGAAATGATCGAGTCGTTTTTCCAGCGCGCCGATCAGGTCGTCGAAGCTGGCAATCGGGTGGGTCAGCTCTTCCAGCCGCGCGATCCAGGCGGCAAAGCCCGGCGCGTCGATCTTCATCGCAGGATCGGGGCGGAAGGTCGGCACCACGCGCCAGGGCGCGTCCTTGAGCGCGGCGTGATGTTCGAGACTGTCGAGCGGATCGTCGGTGGTGCCCACCAGTTCGACCTTCATCTGGCTGAGCAGCCCCTGCGCGCCGTAGCCCGGCTCTGCCAGCCGCTCCTTGGCGGCGTCCCAGATCCGGTCGGCCGTCTCGGTGCTCAGCACGGTGCCGTCGAGCCCGAAGTAGCGCCAGAGCTCGAGATGCGACCAATGGTGCACCGGGTTGGCGACCAGCTTGGGCATGACGCGGGCGAAGGCATTGAACTTGTCGCGGGGGTCGGCGTCGCCGGTGATCAGCCGTTCCTCGACCCCGGCCCAGCGCATCAGCCGCCATTTGTAGTGATCATGGCCAAGCCAGAGCGTGCCAAGCTCGTCCCAGCGCTGGTCCTTGGCGATCTCGGCCGGGGGCAGGTGGTTGTGGTAGTCGATGATCGGCAGGTCGCGGGCCACCTCGTGGAACAGGTGCCGCGCCTCGGCGGTGTCGAGCAGGAAATCGTCGTTCAGGAAACGGGTCACAGGGCCTCCTTCAGGGCGCCGATGATGCCCTGGCTGGTGATGGCGTCAAACGCAGTTTGCACGGCGGGGGTCAATGTTTCCGACAGGTCGGTCGGCCCATCGAGGCCGAGCACGTCAGCGACCGGATCGGCGCCGGCAGCAGCGGCGCGCAGGGCGTCCTGGCGCGGGTCGGCCACCGGGGGCAGATCGCGCAGCGCGGCGATCCAGCTGGCGATCGCCAGCGCGGTGAGCGGCCAGGGCCGCCCGGCGGCGGCGTTCCGGCTGGCCGGTGCGAACAGCCGCTGCGGCATCTTCTGGCTGGTGTCCTGGGCGATCTGGTCGAGCCGGTGGCGCAGCCGCGTGTTGGCGAACCGCGCGATCAGCGCCTCGGCATAGCCGGGCAGATCGACGCCCTCGGGCATGTCGAGCGTCGCGGCCTGTTCGTCGAGCATCAGTTTCAGCGCCGCCTGTCGCAGCACCGCGTCGCCGGTGGCCTCTGCCACGGTCTCATGGCCCGCCAGCCGCCCGGCGTGGGCGAGGAAACTATGCGCGCCATTCAGCATGCGCAGCTTCATTTCCTCGTAGGGCGTGACATCCTCCACCAGCTCGGCCCCGCCTTCGGCAAAGGGCGGGCGGGCGCCGGCGAAATGATCCTCGAGCACCCATTGCAGGAACGGCTCGGTGACGATGCCGTTGGCGTCCTCGCCGCCCGCCGCCTGTTCGATCAGCGCCCGACCCGCGTCATCCAGCGCCGGGGTGATGCGGTCGACCATGGAGTTCGGGAAGGCGGCATTGGCCTCGATCCAGCCGGGCAGTTCGGCGTCGATCTCTGCGGCGTAGTCCAGCACCACCTGGCGCAGGATATCGCCATTGCCCGGCATGTTGTCGCAAGAGACCAGGGTGATTGGCCCGGCGCCGCCGGTGCGGCGGCGACGCAGCCCCTCGGCCAGGTCACCGATGGCGGTGCTGGGTGCGCTGTCCCCGGAAAGGTCGGCCTTGATGTCGTCGCGGCTGGTGTCCAGCCGGCCGCCGGCCTGGCAATAGCCCTTTTCGGTCACCGTCAGCAGCACCACCTCGAGCCCGCCCGAGGCGATCAGATCGAGCAGCGCCTCCGGCCCGTCGCGGCGCGGATGCAGGCTGGCGATCACGCAGCCGATCCTGCGCACCCGGGCGCTTTCGCCATCGGCGGCGGCGACATGATAGCGGCCCTCGGCCCGGTCCAGCGCCGAGAGCGCCTCGGCCCCCGAATGCAGCCGCGCGGCCACCACGCCCCAATCGCCGCCCGTGGCGTCGAGCCCCCGGTCGAGCACCCACATCGGATGCGCCCGGCCAAAGGCGCCGAAGCCGAGATGCAGGATGCGCGGTTTCAGCGCCGCGCGGTCATAAGCGGGCGCCTCGTGGGTGATCTCCAGATCGGTCATAGCTCTACCTCGTCATGCGATGCGATGTCCCGGCCCCCGGCACGCAAGCCACGGGTTTCGCCGGCGGGCAGGATCACCCGCGCGCTCGGCAGGATCGGCGCGGCGCTGCCCGCCTGCTGCCAGTCGAGCGTGACATGACTGTCGGTGCTCGCAAGGGTGAATCTCAGCAGGCTGTGTTCGGGGGCTTCGCTGATGCCATCGTCCTCGTAAAACAGCGATACCTCGCTGGCCTCGCCCGGGGTGGGGAACAGCAGCAGGTCGCGCGCCTGATCGGCGGAGGGATCGGCGCGCATCGCGCCCGCAGAGACCGGCAACACCGCACCGGCGCGGACAAACAGCGGCATGCTGCCCAGGTCGACCGGCAGCTCGAGCCGGGAGCCGGGGGCGTGATAGGCGCCGCTGTGGAAATCCCACCAGCCGGTGGCGTTCCGGGGGAGCTGCACCACCCGCGTCTCGGCGCCCGCGTCCATCACATTGGCGACCAGCAGATCGCGGCCGAGCATGAATTCGTCACGCTCCTGCCAGCAGGCCGGATCTTCCGGGAAATCGAGGAACAGCGGCCGCAGCATCGGTTCGTCGGCGTCCGCCGCCTGCCACAGGCAGGTGTAGAGATAGGGCAGCAGCCGGTAGCGCAGCGCCAGGGCCGCCCGAATCTGCGGCAGCACCTCGGGGTACATCCAGGGCTCGTTGACGGTGCCGTCGTCGTTCCAGGAATGGATGGTGAAGCGCGGATGGAAGATGCCGTTCTGCACCCAGCGGACAAAGAGTTCGGGTCCGGGCTTGGGGCCGGAAAAGCCGCCGACGTCATGGCCGATGTTGTAGAACCCCGAGAGGCTCATCCCGAGACCGGTGCGGGTATTGAAACGGATGGTCTTCCAGTCGGTGCGATTGTCGCCCGACCAGGTCTGGGCATGGCGTTGGAGCCCCGGCGCGCCGGAGCGCGAGATCAGGTAGGGCCGCTTGCCCGGCGCATGTCTGCGCTGCGCCTCTTCCGAGGCGCGGCTCATCAGGATCGGCATCAGCGGCCGGATCAGCCCGACATCGACCGGATCGCCAAAGCCGGCGCAGCGGGCGTGGTGATCCCAGATCTCGTATTCGTTGTTGTCGTTCCAGGTCGAGCCGATGCCATGATCGAGCAGTTGCGTCGTCACGCCCTCCTGCCACCACGCCACCGCATCCGGGTTGGTGAAATCGAGGTGCGCGCCTTCGTCGTCCCAGAAGATCGAGCGTTCGGGTTTGTCGTGGTCCTCGCTGTCGCGGATGAAGAGCCCGGCCCCGGCCACCTCGTCATAACGCGGGTGGTCCTGCAACAGGCAGGGCTTGATATTGGCGATCAGGTGTACACCGGCCTCGGCAAAGCGCGTGGTCATGCCGGCGATGTCGGGCACCTTGTCATGATTCCAGTTGAAGACATAGCGTTTCGGGCCAATCGAGGTGTAGCCCGAGGACATCTGGAAGCTGTCGCAGGGAATGTCGTGCTCGGCAATATGGGCGAGAAAACCCTCGAGCTGCGCCTGCGCGTCGGGCGCGTCGGTATAGCTCATGGTCGAGCCGGAATAGCCCAGCGTCCAGCGCGGTGGAAAGGCGGTGCCGCCGGTCAGCCGGGTCTGGCCCTTGACCAGATCGAGCAGTTGCGGCGCCCAGCGGACATAGTAATCGAGATCGCCATCCTCGGCCCGGTAGGCGCGATACGGCAGGTGGTAATTGTCGAGCTCGTTGCCGATGTCGAACCAGCAGGAGGCCAGGTTGTCGTAAAAGATCGACCAGGCCCCGGCGCGCTCGGTCTGGGTCAGCGTAAAGGGCACATGCTTGTAGAGCGGATCGGTCTTTTCGGCGTCATAGCCCATGGCATCGAGATTGCGCATCTCGAAACGGCGGCCGCTGCGTTCCAGATCGCCGGTCTTTTCGCCAAGGCCATAAACCCGGTCCTCGGGATAGCGCCGCAGGAAATGTTCGTGCCGGTGATCGCGGGTGTCGAGTAGGGTGCCGCCGGTGGGGCGTTCCTCGACAAAGGGCACCCATTCACCGTCGATCCGTGCCGCCCAGGCCAGGTGCAGCGGCTGCGAGACCGTGAGGCGCAGCACATCGGTCTCGATCACCAGCGTCTCGCCGTCGGTGATCTTTGCCGCGGGGCAGGCAAAACCCGTGAGCTCGTCGCGGCTGCGCCCCTGCCAGGGCATCTCGCCCCCCGGCGCGACGCACCAGGTCCGGTCGAGCCGCCAGGTGCCGTCCTTCTTCAGCGACACCCGGATCAGGTCATGCTCCAGCACCCGGATCGACAGCAGGTGCCGGCCCTCGACCAAAAGATCGGCCCCGGCGGCGTGGCGGGTGTGAAGGGTCCAGTCGCGAAGCGTTTTCATAGGCCGTATCCCAGAAGCAGGCGGGGCAGGAAGAGGCTGATCTCGGGGACATAGGTGACCACGAGCAGCAGCGAGACAAGCACCGCATAGAGCGGCAGCAGCGGTTTGATCACCTTGGCGATCGAGGTGCCGCCGACCGAACAGCCGACAAACAGCGCCGATCCGACCGGCGGGGTGCAGATGCCGATGCAGAGGTTGAAGGTCATGACGATGCCGAAATGCACCGGATCCATGCCCAGATCGCCCACCACCGGCAGGAAGATCGGCGTAAAGATCAGAAGCGCCGGTGTCATGTCCATGAAGGTGCCGATCAGCAGCAGGGTGATGTTGATCGCCAGCAGGATCATCAGCGGGTTGTCGGACAGATTGAGCAGCACATCGGAGATAGTGTTGGGGATCATGCCAAAGGCCATGGCCCGGCTCATCGCGATCGAAGCGCCGATCATCAGCAGCACCACCGAGGTGGTGACGGCGCTCTCGATGATGATGCGCGGCAGGTCGCGCAGCGAAATCTCGCGATACCAGACCAGCGCCAGCACCAGCGCATAGATCACCGCCGCGGCCGAGGCCTCGGTTGCGGTGAAGACGCCCGAGATGATGCCGCCCATGATGACGACGATCAGCCCAAGCGGCAGCACCGCGTCGCGCGCCGCCACCCAGAATTCGTTCAGCGAGGGGCGGGGCGAGACCGGGTAGCCGCGCCGCTTGGCGATGATGCCGGCGACGATCATGATGCCGAGGCCCATCAGCAGGCCGGGCAGGTAGCCGGCGACAAACAGCGCCGCGATCGAGGTGCCGCCGGTGATCAGCGAATAGACGATCAGCGTCGCCGAGGGCGGGATCAACAGGCCGGTCGGGCAGGAGGCGATATTGACCGCTGCCGAGAAGCTGCGGTCATAGCCTTCGCGGTCTTGCAGCGGCGCCATCACGCCGCCGACCGCCGCCGCCGAGGCCACGGCAGAGCCGGAAATCGAGCCGAACATCATGTTGGCCAGCACGTTGCAATGCGCCAGCGCGCCGGGCAGCCGGCCGGCCAGCACCTTGGCGAAATTGATCAGCCGCATGGCGATGCCGCCATGGTTCATGATGTTGCCGGCGAGGATGAAGAAGGGGATGGCCAGCAGCGTGAAGCTGTCGAGCCCCGAGGCCATCTGCTGGGCGACGATAAAGACCGATTGCTCGACCCCCATGAACAGCAGGAAGGTCAGCGTCGCCGCGGAGCCGATGGCAAAGGCAATGGGCACGCCCATGGCCATGAAGATGACGAAGGAGCCGAAGAGGACCCAGATCGCGTAGCTCATATCTATTTCCTCATTCGATCGGCAGGTCGGAGTCGGACTCGACCACAGGCATCCGCCCGCGGGCGACCTCGGCAAAAAACAGGGCGCAGTAGTAGAGAATCACCGCCCCGGCGAAAGGGATGGCGCCGTAGATCCAGCCCATCGAGATGCGCAGCGCCGGGGTGACCTGGCCAGAGGCCAGGGTCCGCGACACCAGCGAATAGCCGCCCCAGATCATCACCACGGCGGCGAAGCTTGCCACCACCAGCAGGATCGCCGCCTCGGAAGCCAGCTTGCGGCGGCCGCTGAGCGTGCTGGTCAGCAGGTCGATGGCCAGGTGGCGGCGGGCGCCAAAGGTATAGGCGCCGCCGATCAGCGCCAGCCACATGAAGAGAAAGCGCGCGATCTCGTCGGTCAGAGTGCTCGGCGTGCCGAGCACGTAGCGGCTCAGCACCTGCCAGGTGACACAGGCGACCAGCACCGTGAAGATCGCGATGATGACCCAGCGCAACAGGCTGTCGATTGCGGACTTCATGGAGCGCGCCTCCGGCTTGGGCGGGGTGGTCTTGCGTGGGGGATCATCTCGTCTCCTCCTCAGGCTGAGAATGTGCCGCATACTCGCAGCCTCGATAAATGTGGTCAACCAATTTCAGAAATGGGTTGACTACTTCCTGCAATAAACCGCATCATCCGTCCAGATTGGTCAACCAGGATAAGGGGCCAATCGCTGAAATTCTTCCGGGAGGACTTCCATGAAAGTCGCAGCTACCTTTACCGCCGCCGCCATTGCCGCGGTCGCCACATCGGCCGGCGCCGAGACGTTCCGTCTCAACCACAACAACCCGCCGGATCATCCGACGCATCTGTCGATGCAGTTCATGGCGGATCGCGTCGAAGAGCTGACCGATGGCGGCATCAAGATCCAGATCTTCCCCAACGCCCAGCTTGGCACCCAGCGCGAATCGATGGAGCTGGTGCAGAACTGCGCGCTCGAGATGGCCCGCTCCAACGCCTCCGAGCTCGAAGCCTTCGAGGAAAGCTATTCGGCAATGAACCTGCCCTATATCTTCGCCTCCGAAGCGCATTTCAACGAGGTGATCTCGGGTGAAATCGGCCAGGACATCCTTGCCGCATCGGTCGACAACGGCTTTCGCGGCGTGGCCTTCCTGACCGAAGGCGCACGGTCGTTCTATGGCCAGAAGCCGATCCTGTCGCCGGCCGATCTGACCGGCGTCAAGGTGCGCGTGCAGCCTTCGCCGTCGGCCATCCGCATGGTCGAGCTGCTCGGCGGCAACCCCACACCGATCTCCTGGGGCGAGCTCTACAGCGCGCTGCAACAGGGTGTCGTCGACGCCGCCGAGAACAACCCCACGGCACTGACGTCGGCCCGTCACGGCGAAGTGGCGTCGCATTTCTCGCTCGACGAGCACACCATCATCCCCTCGGTGGTGGTGATGTCGAACTGCGCCTGGGACGGCATGAGCGCCGAAGAGCAGGAAGCCTTCATGACCGCTGCGGCGGAAATGCAGGAGCGCCACGGCGTGGAGTGGAAAAAAGCCTCTGACGCCGCCATCGAACAGGCCCAGGCCGAGCTGGACGTCACCGTCCACGAGGTCGACAAGACGCCCTTCGTCGAGGCGGTCCAGCCGATGTACGAAGAGGTTGCCGCGCAATCCGAGACGGTCGCCGATCTGATCGAGCGTATCCAGTCCTCGGCTTCCGGCTCCTGAGGCGGCCATGCTCGAACGGTCAGATATCGCCGAGAACGCGCTTCAGTGTCTGCATGACGAGGACTACGACCGTCCTTTCAACACGCAGAACCTGAACGCCGATACCCTGATCTTCTCCGGCGGCCGGCAGGGCCGGTCGCTGGACGGAGAGTGGTATTTCTGCGTCGATCTCCTGGATACCGGGCTGCGGCAGAAATGGTTCGCCATGACGCCCGCCCGCCCCGAAGACCGTATCGAGCCCTGGGATTACGATCCCCATGACGGCGAGACGGTGCCGGTGCCCTCGAACTGGCAGATGCTGAAGGAGAAATGGTATTTCTTCGAAGGCTCGGCCTGGTACACCCGGCCCGTCACCGTCGACGCCCTGGATGAAGGACGGCGCCGCTTCCTGCGGATCGGCGCCGCCCAGTATGATTGCAAGGTCTTCGTCAACGGCCAGTTCCTCGGCAACCACTACGGCGGCTCCACGCCGTTCTGTGTCGAGCTGACCGAGGCGCTGGAGCCGGGCGAAAACTGGATCATGCTCTGCGTCAACAATACCCGCACCCGCGACCGGGTGCCGATGCGCAACACCGACTGGTTCAACTATGGCGGCGTCTACCGCGAGGTGACGCTTTTCGAGACGCCGGCGACGGTGATCCGCGAGCTGTTCCTGCGACTCGAGGGCGGCGCGGTAAAAGCCTTGGTCGTTGCTGATGGCCCGGCCGAGAGCGCGCGGCTGGAGATCCCCGAACTGGGCGTCAAAACCGACATTCCGCTGACCGAGGGTCGTGGCGAGGTGACGCTGGAGGCGCAGCCCGCGCTCTGGTCGCCCGACAGCCCGAAGCTCTATGACGTGACCTGCGCCGCCGGCGGCGATGTGGTGACCGACCGGGTCGGTTTCCGCACTGTCGAACGGCGCGGAACCGAGATTTTCCTGAACGGCAAACCGCTGTTCCTGCGCGGCATTTCCGTGCATGAGGACGACGAACAATCCGGCAAGGTCACCAGCGAGGCCGACATCCGCCGCCGCTTCGAACATGCCCGCGAACTGGGCTGCAACTTCCTGCGGCTGGCGCATTACCCGCATCACGAACGCGCCGCAGAGATCGCCGACGAGCTGGGCCTGCTGCTCTGGGAGGAAATCCCGGTCTACTGGGCGATCGATTTCGCCAATCCGGCCACCCGCCGCGATGCCACCAACCAGCTCACCGAACTGGTGCGCCGCGACCGCAACCGCGCCAGCGTGATCATCTGGTCGATCGGCAACGAGAACCCCGACACCGATGCCCGGCTCGACTTCATGCAGGGTCTGGCCGCGACCGCCCGGGCCGAAGATCCGACCCGGCTGATCGCCGCCGCCTGCCTGATCAACCACGCCAAGCTCAAGATCGAGGACCGTCTGGCCGGCGCGCTCGATATCATCGGGATCAACGAATATTACGGCTGGTATGACGAAAACTTCGACGAACTGGCGATCATCGGCCGCAATTCCGCCCCCGACCGGCCGGTGGTGATTTCGGAAACCGGAGCCGATGGCGACCATGAGAAAGGGCCCGAGCGCGGGCTGTTTTCCACCGCCTATCAGTCTGAAGTCTATGAAAAACAGATCGCGACACTGTCGGATCTTGATTACATCAAGGGAATTTCGCCCTGGATCCTCTATGATTTCCGTGTCGAACGGCGTCAGAATGTCTTTCAGCGTGGTTGGAACCGCAAGGGTCTGATCGCCGCCGACAAGCAGACCAGAAAGCCGGCCTTCGGCCTTCTGGCGGCGCATTACGCGGAGCGGGCATCGAAGGAGGAGTGATGGGCGAACGCAGGCAATATCGGGATGTGGCGCGGGACATACAGGACATCATCCGCAGCGAGGCGCTGGCCGCCGGCGACCGGTTGCCGCCGGAACGCGGGCTGTCGGACCGGCTTGGCGTGTCGCGCTCGCTGGTGCGCGAGGCGCTGATCCTGCTCGAGATCGAGGGCGTGGTCGAGGTGCGTAAGGGCTCGGGGATCTACATCTCCGACACGCCACTGGGCACCGGGGCACAGGTGCGCGACGATATCGGCCCGTTCGAGCTGTTGCAGGCGCGGCAGCTCATCGAATCCGAGGTCGCCGGCTTTGCCGCCCGCATGGTCACCAAGAACGACATCCTGCGCCTGCGCGAGGCGCTGGCCCGTGAACGTGCCGACATGGCCGACGGCGATCCCGGCTATGACGGCGACCGCGAATTCCACCGGCTGATCGCCGAGGCGACGCAGAATTCGGTGCTGGTCGACGTGGTCGAGGAGCTCTGGCGCAAGCGCGAGCAGAGCCCGATGTGGGCGCGGCTGCACGATCGCATCTTCGAGACCGAATATCGCCGCGCCTGGCTGGACGATCACGAGGCTATCCTCGCCGCGCTTCAGGCCCGCAACCCGGAACAGGCGCGCGCCGCCATGTGTCAGCATCTCGGCAATGTCCGCGAAACGCTGATGGCGCTGTCGGACGTCGAGGATCCCTCGTTCGACGGCTATCTTTTCGAGCCGGTCGCCCAGACCGGATAACCCCAAAGCCCCCGAGAGGCCTCTATGATCGAATCCTGGCGCTGGTTTGGCCCCGATGATCCCGTGACCCTATCCGATGTCCGCCAGGCGGGCGCCACCGGCATTGTCACCGCCCTGCACGGCGTGCCGGCCGACACCCCCTGGCGCCGCGAGGATATTGCGACCCGGCAAGAGATGATCCGCGATGCCGGCCTGGAATGGGTCGTGGTCGAGAGCATTCCGGTCCACGAGAGCATCAAGACCGGCGCGACGGGCTGGGAAGCCATGGCCGACGTCTGGGCCGAGAGCCTGCGCGCCGTCGCCGCCGAAGGCATCACCACGGTCTGCTACAATTTCATGCCGGTGCTGGACTGGACCCGCACCGCGCTCGATCATGCGCTGGCCGATGGCGCGCAATGCCTGCGGTATGACGCGGTGGATGCGGCGATCTTCGACATCTTCCTGCTCAAGCGCGACGGCGCCCGCGCCGACCACCGCGCGGACATCGCCGAAGAAGCCGAAACGCGCTATGACGGCATGGACGGGGCCGCCTGTCAGCGGCTGACCGAGACGATCATCGCCGGGCTGCCGGGGGCCGAGGAAAGCTGGACGCTCGACGGCTTCCGCAATCGCATCGCCGATTACCGCGAGATCGATGCCGCGCGGCTGCGCGCCAACCTGCTGGCCTTTCTCGACCGGGTGCTGCCGGTGGCGCGCGAGGCCGGCGTCAAACTGGCCATCCATCCCGACGATCCGCCCTTCGCGCTGTTCGGCCTGCCGCGGGTGGTCTCCTGCGCCGAGGACCTGGCGGCGATCCTCGATCACGCGCCGGTGGCGGAAAACGGGCTGACCTTCTGCACCGGTTCGCTGGGCGTGCGCGCCGACAACGATCTGCCGGCGATGTTCGATCGGTTCCGCGACCGCATCCACTTCTTGCACCTGCGTTCGACCGAGCGCGAGGCCGATGGCGTCAGCTTTCACGAGGCCGCGCATCTGGCCGGCGATGCCGGTCTGGTCGAAATCGTGCGGCGGGCGCTGCGTCTCGAGGCCGACAGCGGCCGGCACGTGCCGATGCGCCCGGACCACGGCCATATGATCGGCTGGGATCAGTCACGCGGCATGCGCGCCGGCTACCCCTATATCGGCCGGCTGCGCGGCCTGGCCGAGCTGCGCGGTGCCGCCGCGGCCCTGGCCGCGACCGGCCGCGCCTGACGCACCCCGGCCGGCGGCAGGCCCCGGCCCCGCCGGGCCGTCAATATTCGATGGCGTCCAGAAATCTTTGCTGCGCGGTGTTGAGATGCTCTTCGAGCAGCCGCGCGGCCCGGTCGGCGTCCTTGTCGCGGATCGCATGCAGGATCTCGAGGTGTTCGGCAAAGGCCTCGCCGTGGCTGAGATAGCGCGGCGGCAATTGCAGCCGCACCAGCATCTGCTTGGTTTCAAGGTTTCTGAATATCTCGTCGATCAGGCTGCTGCCCAGGGCCCCTAGAAAGGTCTGGTGCAGATCCCAGTCGAGCTTGGTGCGCCGGCGGACCAGCGCCTGGCGCTGTTCGGCGGTCTCGGTCGAGGCTTCCATGATCTCCAGCGTTCTGCGGCGCAATGCGTCGACTTCCTGGGGGTCGTGGTCGCTTGCGTATGCGCGCACCGCCGGCATCTCGACCAGTTTGCGCAACTGATAGATCTCGCGCACCTCGGTGGCGTCGATCTCGCGCAGAACGACGCCTTTCTTGGCAATCAGCTCGACAATCCCTTCGCCCTCGAGCCGCTTCAGCGCCTCGCGCACCGCCGTGATGGTCGAGCCGGTGGCATCGCAGATCTCGCGCTGGGTGACCAGCCGGCCGGGTTTGAACGTGCCCTGCATCAGGCATTTCACAAACCGCTCATAGGCGCCCGAGCGCTGGACCTGGGAGGATTGCGCGGCCTCTTCCACAGTCGGGTCGTTCACGTCACTGGGCACAGGTGATCTCCTGAAAATGGGGCGGTCGGGCAAGGCGAGGGACGGCAGGGGCCCGAGTGATTATCGCCGGCCGCCCGCCCCCTCATTACGCCCAAGCCCCCGGTCTTTTCAACCTGCGCACCTGGCGGCCGGTCGGCGGGGAGAGTGGGGGCGGTCATGCGGCCTCGGTCCTTTCATGGCGGTGAGATCAGCATTGACTCGGCCAGTCGACTCTGTCAAATCTTTTATAAGATCTCAGTTAAGCTCCCAATAAGGAGCGCAGCAATCCAGCTTGGAGACCCGCATGTCGCGCACCGTCGTTCCGGCCCCGAGAGCCGCCCGCACCGCCGCCAGGATGGTGGCCCCCTGATGGTGCGGGGGCCCGAGACATTCCGGGGCTATCCGCGCCCCAGCGGCCGGCCGGGGATCCGCAATCACCTGCTGGTTCTGAACGCCACCGGGCTGACCGATGCGGCGGCGCGGCGGATTGCCGGGGCGTTGCCGGGCACGGTCTTTGCCGGAACGATGTTCGGCATGGGTATGGTCGGCCGGGACGCCGAGCTTCACCTTGCCGCGCTGTCGGGTCTGGCGGTGCATCCCAATTCCGGCGCGGTGCTTCTGATCGGCGCCGACCGCACCCGGCTTGACCAGTTGATCGCGGTGCTGGACCGCGACGGACGGCCGTATGCGGCGCTGGGCCTCGACGAGGTCGGACATGACGCGCATCTGCTGAGCCAGCGCGGTCTGGCTCTCGGCGCGGGGCTGTTGCGGCGCCTGTCGGCGCAGCAGCCGCAGGACTGCCCGCTCATCGATCTGTTGCTGGCCTTCGAATGCGGCCTGTCCGACCCGTCTTCCGGGCTGGCGGCCAATCCGCTGCTCGGCCGGGTGGCCGATTGGCTGGTCGATGCCGGCGGCAGCGTGATGCTGGGCGAAAGCATCGAATGGCTCGGCACCGAAGAGGAGCTGGCGCGTCGCGCGGCGACGCCCGAACTCGGCCGCGCGCTGAAACAGGCGGTGCGACGGCGCCTCGATCTGGCGCATGCCGCCGGGCTCGACCTGCTCGGCACCAATCCCAATGCCGCCAATATCAAGGCCGGGCTGAGCACCATCGAGGAAAAGGCCAGCGGCGCGGTGCAAAAGGCCGGCACGCGGCCGATCCGGTCGCTGCTGGCCTATGCCGAGACGCCCGCCACCCCGGGGCTGCATTTCATGGACGCGCCGAGCTATTCGCCCGAGTCGCTGACCGGATTTGTCGCCGCCGGGGCGCAGATGATCCTGTTCACCACCGGGCTCGGCAACAGCTATTGCAGCGCGCTGGCGCCGACCCTGAAGCTGAGCGCCAATGCCGCAACCGCCGGGGCGCTGGGCCGCCAGATCGACTTTGACGCTTCGGGCCTGCTCGCCGGGCGAACAATGGACGACATGGCCGACCGGCTGATCGAAGAAATCGCCGCCACTGCCGCCGGCCAGCTCACCTATGGCGAGATCATGGGCGAGGGCGGCGAGGCCATCAGCCGGTTCGGAGAAGCGATATGACCCCGGTTGCCCATACGGTCGGCGCCGATGACATGGTCGCCTATCTGCTCGCCGATGTCGCGGCCGGGGCCGAGACCTCGCTGCAAGGTGCGGCAACCGGCGCGGTGACGGCCCAAGACGCGATTTCAGTGTTTCACAAGATTGCCCTGCGCCCGATCCGCGCCGGCGAAACCGTCTGGCGCGGCGGCTGGCCCATCGGCCGGGCCACGGCCGACATCGCGGCGGGGGCACATGTGCACACCCACAACCTCGTCAGCGCCCATGCCACGATTTCGAAGGAAAGCAAATGACAGACACATTGCCCCGTACCCTGAAAAAAGGGCGTATTTTCAAGCAGAAGCTGGCCGAGGGCCGGGCCGTTTCCGGCGCATGGTCGACGCTTGGCTCGCCCGAGGTCGCCTGTCTCATGGCGCGAGCCGGGCTGGATTACCTGCTGGTCGATCTCGAGCACGGGCGCGGCGGGATCGATGGTCTGGCGGCACAGGTGCAGGCGCTGGCCGGCTTCGACACAGCGGTCATGGTGCGGCTGCCAGATCACGACACCAGCAGCGTCAAGCGCTGTCTCGATGCCGGGGCGAACTGCCTTCTGGTGCCGCAGGTCGACAATGCCGAAATGGCGGCGCGGGTGCTGGAGGCGGCGCTGTTTCCCGGCGCGGGGCGGCGCGGCGTGGCAGTCGGCGCGATCCAGGCCGCCGATTGGGGGTATGCGGCCGACAGCTATTACACCCATGCCAATGACGCCCTGACGGTGCTGATGCAGATTGAATCGCCCGAGGCGGTGGCCAACCTCGATGCGATCCTCGCGCTGTCCCGGCTCGATGGCCTCTTTGTCGGGCCGAACGATCTCTCAGCCACCATGGGGCTGTTCCGCCAGTTCGAGGCGCCGGCATTCCGCGAGGCCTTTGACAAGGTCTTCGACAGCACCCTGGCCGCAGGCAAGGTGTTTGGCGCGCTGCCCGCTCCCGGCCTGGCGCTCGAGGCGCTGGTGCAACGCGGGGCGCAGGTGGTGCCGGGTGGCTCGGATCAGACGATGTTGCGCGGCGGGGCACAGGCGCTGGTCGCCGGGCTCAAGGCGGCGGGAGGGGCGGCATGACGTCGGTAAAGCCGCCCGTCCTGCCGGCGCCGGCCAATTGGTCGGGCACGGCGGATTTCGAGACCCGCGACCCGGCGCTGGGGCTGGTGGTCGGCCGCTACGCCTTTGCCTCGCCCGGGGATGTGACGCAAGTGCTCGAGATTGCGGGCAAGGGCTTTGCCGCATGGTCGGCGCTGACCGTCAACCAGCGTTGCGATCTGCTGGGCGACTGGCTGTCGCGGATCGAGGCCGAAACCCCGGCGCTGGCCGGCGAGATGACCGATGAACAGGGCAAGCCCCTGGCCGAAGCGACGGCCGAGATCGGCAAATCGCTGCGCGAGGCGCGGCAGATGCTGGGATTTGCCCGCAGCCATGGCGGCCAGACGCTGCCCGGGCGCGCGCCGGGCTGGAGCAACACCATCCTGCGCCGCCCGCGTGGCGTGGTGCTGGCGATCACGCCATGGAATTTCCCGGTGCTGACCCCGCTGCGCAAGCTGGTGCCGGCGCTGGCCGCAGGCAATGCTGTGGTGCTGAAACCCTCGGAATACACCCCGGCGGCGGCAATGCGGCTGGTGCGCGCGGCCGAGGGCCTCTTGCCGCAGGGCGCGCTCTGCCTGGTCAATGGCGCCGGCGAGGTGGCGTCGGGGCTTGTCGCGGCACAGGTCGACGCGATCTCCTTCACCGGCTCGGTTGCCACCGGGCGCAAGATCGGCGCGGTCGCCGGCGGCAATTTGGTGCCAGTTTCTCTCGAGCTGGGCGGCAAGAATGCGGTCATCGTCGACCGGGTGGCCGATCTGGAACCCGCGCTCGATGCAATCATCGGCGCGGCCTTTCAATGTTCGGGCCAGCGTTGCACCGCGATCAGCCGGGTGATCGCCCAGACCGAGGTCTATGACGCGGTGCGCCACGGGCTGATCGCGCGGATGCAGGGGCTGATCGCGGGGCCGGGACGCGATGCCAAAACGACGCTGGGGCCGATCACCACGCAGGCGCAGCTTGACCGGATCACGCATCTTGTCCGTGCCGCCGAGCTCGAAGGCGCGACGGTGCTCACTGGCGGGCGGCGGCTGGCGCCGGACAGCGCGCCCGAGGGGCTGTTTTTCGAGCCGACGCTGCTGGCCAGCGACGATCCCGCCAACCCGGCGGTGCAGGACGAAATCTTTGGCCCGGTGCTGACGCTGTCGCGCTATGACGGCGACGATGCGGCGCTGCGCCTTGCCAATGCCACCGCCTACGGGCTGACCGGCGCGATCTTCACCGACCGGCTCGATTTTGCCCGGCGCGCGATGAATGAGCTGCAATCGGGCATGATCCACGTCAACCACGGCACCGCGCCGGATGACAACATGCCCTTTGTCGGCATCCGCGCATCCGGCCTCGGCACCGGCTCGGTCGGCCCCTCCACCCTCGATTTCTACACGACCGAACACGCCGCCTATCAGGCCGGCTGAAGGAGATTTTCATGAAGTTCACCAATATCGAAATCCGGGCCTGCCGCCACGAACCGGATCAGGCCTACAGCCTGAAGGACGGCAAGCCGATCGACTTCGAATTCCTCGCCATGAAATTCGACACCGACGCCGGGATCAGCGTCGAGACCTTCGGCTTTGCCGGCCGCAGCGCGCTGGCCATGGGGGCGGTCTCGGCCGAGCTGTTGCGGCCGTTTTTCATCGGTCGCGACCCGGATTACCGCGAAAAGCACTGGCACGATTATCGCCGCTTCAACCGGGCCTGGAACTTCACCCCGGCCTATGCCTATGCGCCTTACGACATCGCCTGCCATCTGGCGCAGGCGCAGGCGGCGGAGCTGCCGCTGTACAAGCATCTGGGCGCGGTGCGCGATGCGGTGCCGATCTATGGCTCTTCGCTGACCCTGCCCACGGCGCAGGCCTATGCCGATGAGGCGAAGGCGTTGCAGGCGCGCGGCTGGGCGGCCTACAAGCTGCACCCGCCGGCGGATATCGACATTGCCTTCGAGGCGCACCGGCTCTGCCGCGAGGCGGTGGGCCCGGAATTCCGGCTGATGTCCGACCCGGTCAACAACTTCAATTTCCAGCAGAATCTGCACTTCGGCAAGATGCTGGAAGAGCTGAATTACTACTGGCTCGAAGAACCGATGTTCGACGAATGCCACGGCTCCATGCGCGAGCTGACGCGGGCGCTGCGCATTCCCATCGTCGGCGGCGAGACCGCCGAGAACCACCCCGCAGGCGTGGCCGAGCTGGTGGCCAGCCGCGCGGTCGACATCGTGCGCGGCGACGCCTCGTGGTCGGGCGGGATCACCGGGCTGATGAAGACGGCGCATCTGGCCGAGGCGCATGGAATGAACTGCGAGATCCACACCGCGATCTATCACCCGCTGGAGCTGGTGAACCTGCATTGCGCCGCCGCGATCCGCAACAACGAATTCTTCGAGGTGCTGGTGCCGGAAGAGCTCTTTGCCATCGGGTTGAAAGATCCGATCGACGTGCGCGACGGCCACACGCATCTGCCGCAGGGCCCGGGCCTCGGCATCGCGCTGGATTGGGATTTCATCGACAACGCGACGCTGAAGGTGCTGTGATGTCGGATATCGTCCAGCCCGCCCAGGCCACACAGGCCGTCAACGAAGAGCGCCGCCGCCGCTGGCGGCAGGCCGCGATCTATGCCGCGCTGGCCCTGGTCACCTTTGTCATGGTGTTTCCGATCCTCTGGATGATCTCGGTTTCGCTCAAGCCGACCACGGAGACCTTTTCGCTGCCGCCGCGGCTCCTGCCCGAGACCTTCCATTGGGACGGCTATGCCAAGGTGCTGACCGATCCCAAGTTTCGCAGCTTCCTGATCAACAGCTACGTGGTGGGCCTCGCCGTCACCGCGCTGTCGCTGGTGATCGGCACGCTGGCGGCCTTCGGCTTCTCGCGCTACCGCTTTTTCGGCGACCGGGTGGCCAAGCTCTTTGTGATCACCACCCAGATGGTGCCGACGATCACACTGCTGATCCCCTATTTCGGCGTGATCGTCTTTCTCGGGCTCTATGACACGCTCTGGGGTCTGATCCTGACCTATCTGACCTTCGCGCTGCCCTATTCCATCGTCATGATGAACGGCTATCTCGACACCATCCCCAAGGATTTCGACGAGGCCGCCACCATCGACGGCTGCACGCCGCTGGGCGTGCTGGTGCGGGTGCTGCTGCCGGTGGCGCTGCCGGGGATCATCTCGACCGCCGTCTACACCTTCCTGCTGGCCTGGAACGAGTTCCTGTTTGCCCTGGCGCTGACCCGGTCGATGGACATGCGCACCGTGCCGGTGGGGATTTCGATGATGGTCGGCGAGTTCGGCCTGAAGTGGGACGAGATGATGGCGTTTTCGGTGATCGGCTCTTTGCCGGTGCTGATCCTGTTCATGCTCGTTCAGAGATTTGTCGTCGGCGGGTTGTCCGCGGGGGGCGTCAAGGGGTGAGGAGCCCGCACACCGGGGCGGCAAGCCCCGGACCACAACAAGGAGGAGACTACCATGATCAAGACCCGTTTCACTGCCCTGGCGCTCGCCGCCGCGACGGCGCTGACGCCGCTGGCGGCGCAGGCCGCCGAGATCGAATGGCTGCAATGGTTCGCGGCCGAGAACACCGACGGCTTTTATGACGAGCTGGTCGCCGACTTCGAAGCCAAGCACCCGGATATCACCGTCAAGCTGGTCACCCAGCCCTTTGGCAAGGTGCGCGAGAGCATCGTGACCGACAATGCCATCGGCGTCGGCTCGGACGTGCTGGGCCTCAACATGCCCTGGACCAAGGAATTCCTCGACATCGGCATTCTCGAGCCGCTCGACGAGTATCTGGCCCGCGACGACAACAGCTTTGCCACATCCGATCTGGTCGAGGCGCCGCTGGGCAAGATCGACGGCCACACCTGGATGGTGCCGCTCAATGCCTTTCCTTTCGTGATGCATGTGAACATGGGGCTGGTGCGCCAGGCCGGGTTCGACGCGCCGCCCGCCACCTGGGAGGAACTGGCCGAACAGGCCGGCGCGATCTCGGCGCTGGAGGATGGCATCTCGGGCATCGGCATGCCGTTTTCCTCGCAGCCGCCGTCGAACGGCCCGATCCTGACCTTCCTGCCGCTGCTCTATGCCCATGGCGGCAGGATCATGGCTGACACCACGCCGAACTTCGACAACCCCGAGGTGGTGGCGACGCTGCAATTCCTCAAGGACATGAACGATGCCGGTGCCATCGCGCCGGGCGCGGCCTCGCGCACCGGCGGCGTCGATCTGGAGGAGTTCATCGCCGGGCGCACCGGGTTCATGATTTCCCCGGGGGTGCATTCCAGCTCGATCACCAGCCGCAATCCCGAGCTGGAGTACACGCTGGTGCGGGTGCCCACGAACGGGGAGACCGCCTATCGCGTGCATGGCTGGGAAATCGGCATTGCCGCCGACAGCCCCAACAAGGACGCGGCCTGGACCTTCGTCAACTACCTGCTTTCGCCCGAGGTCAATGCCCGTGCCGCCAAGGCCGCCAATGCGCTGCCCGGCAATCTCGCCGCGCTTGATGCGGTGCGCGAGGGCGCGGATGAGACGCTGCTCAAACAGATGGAAATCCTGTCGGGCGATACCCCGGTCGAGGAGATGCGCCAGTCGCCCAAGGCGGCGGCCAGCTGGTCGGTCATGACCGAGGAAATCCAGGCCATGCTGCGCGGCGACCAAAGCCCGGAAGAGGCCGCCGCCGCCGTTCAGGCGCGCTGGCTCGACCTCGCCGGATAAGACGCAAGGGCCGGGCGCATCCCTGCGCCCCACCCTCCACGCGAAAAGGACGTTCAAGTGACCACAATGCTTCGCCAGATGACCACCCGGGGCACGCCCTACCTGTTCCTTCTGCCGGGGCTGGTGATCCTCGGCGCGCTGCTGTCGGTGCCGCTCTACAAGGTGGTGGAATATTCGCTTTACGACAATGTCATCGTCGAGCGAAACCCCACCTTTGTCGGCCTCGCCAATTACACCAACCTGATGACAGATCCCGGCTATTGGAGTGCCGGGTTCAACACCGTGGTCTTCACCGTGGGCTCGGTGCTGGGCCACATGATTGTCGGCATCGGGCTGGCGCTCCTGGTCAATGCCGATATTGCACCGCGCGCCCGCACGTTCTTTCGCTCGATGCTGATCCTGCCGTGGATCTTCACCGCCGTCGTCGTGGCGCTGAACTGGCAATTGCTGCTCAACCCCTTCGGCCTGATCAACTACATGTTGCAATGGATGGGGCTCACGTCCGAGCCGCTCGACTGGTTGGGCGATCCCGATCTCGCCATGTGGTCGCTGCTGCTGATCTCGACTTGGCGCGGGTATCCCTTCATCATGGTCAGCTTCCTGTCGGGGCTGCAAACCGTCCCGCGTGAGCTTTACGAAGCCGCCGAGATCGACGGCGCAGGCTTCTGGCACAAGTTCTGGCATGTCACCCTGCCGCAGCTGAAACCGGTGATCTTCGGTGTCGCGCTGCTGGACCTGATCTGGACCTTCCAGCTCTTTCCGCTGGTCTGGCTGTCCACTGGCGGCGGCCCCGGCCGGGCGACCGAGGTGCTCTCGACCCTGACCTTCCGCCTCGCCTTTGTCGATTTCCAGTTCAGCCAGGCGGCCACCGTCGCCGTATCCATCCTCATCATCTCGGCGGCCTTCACGCTGCTTTACCTGCGCAACGAAGCGCGCCGTCTGTAAGACCCGGAGACCCCATGTCACGCATTGAAATCCGAAACCTCGTGAAGATGTACGGCGCCCATCAGGCGCTGCACGGGATCGACATCTCGATCCAGCCGGGCGAGTTCTGTGTCCTTGTCGGCCCTTCGGGCTGCGGCAAATCCACCACCCTGCGCATGGTGGCCGGGCTCGAGACCATCTCGGGCGGCGAGATTGCCATCGGCGAGCGCGTCGTCAACGGGCTGCGCCCGAAGGAACGCGGCATTGCCATGGTGTTCCAGAACTACGCGCTCTACCCGGCCAAGACCGTCTACAACAACATGGCGTTTTCGCTGCAACTTTCGCGGATGCCCAAGCCCGAGATCGACCGGCGCGTGCGCGAGGTGGCCGATATTCTCGAGCTGACGCCGCTGCTCGAGCGCAAGCCCGGCGCCCTCTCGGGCGGCCAGCGCCAGCGCGTCGCCATGGGTCGCGCCATCGTGCGCGACCCGGAGGTGTTTCTCTTTGACGAACCCCTGTCGAACCTCGACGCCAAGCTGCGCGGCCAGATGCGGGCCGAGATCAAGCGGCTGCACCAGCGGCTCCAGAACACCATCATCTATGTCACCCATGATCAGGTGGAGGCGATGACCCTGGCCGACCGCATCGTCATCATGCGCGACGGCAAGATCGAACAGCAGGGCACGCCGGATGCCATTTTCCACGATCCCGACACCGTCTTTGTCGCCGGGTTCATGGGCAGCCCGCCGATGAACCTGGTCGATTGCATGGTGACGCCGACCGGGTTGAAACTGGGCGACAGCGAGATTGCCTGCGCCACGCCCGACGGGCTGCGCGCCGGCGCGCGGGTGATCTGCGGCATCCGCCCGGACGACATCCGCCCCGCCGCCGACCAGCCCGGCCGCGCAACCGCGACGGTGCCGGTGGACCTGATCGAACAATTGGGCACCGAAAAGCTGGTGCATTTCCGCGCTGGCCAGCACAGCATGATCGGCAAGACCGGCGGCCGGGTCGATCTTGCCGAAGGCGCCCCCCATCCGCTCGCCTTCGACATGGCGCATGCCTATTTCTTCGATCCCGACACCGAACGGCGCATTCGATGAGCCAGCCGATCAAACCTCTTGGCCTCGGGTTCGGCCTGTTGGGCACCAGCAATGTCGCGCCGATCTCGGACGCCCAGGCCGAGGCGATGTTCGCCGCCGCCTGGGCGATGGGCCTGCGGCGTTTCGACACCGCGCCGCTGTATGGCGGCGGGCTGTCCGAGGAGCGGTTGGGGCGACTATTGCGGGGCGTGCCGCGCGGCGATTATCTGCTGTCGTCCAAGGTCGGGCGCTACCGCGATTATGCCGCCCGGATCAGCAACCCCAAGGCCAATCCGGGCGACTGGCGCGACTATTCCCGCGACGCCACCCTGCGTTCGGTCGAGCAGAGCCTGACGCGGCTCGGCACCGACCGGCTCGACATCGCCTTTGTGCATGATTGCGACGATGACCCGGACGCCGCACTGGACGGCGCGCTGCCGGCCCTGGCCGAGCTGAAAGCGCAGGGGGTGGTGGGCGCGCTGGGCGTCGGCAGCAATTTCGCCGCCACGCATCTCGCGCTCTTGCGCGAGGCCGAGCTTGACGTGCTGATGGTCGCCGGGCGGTTCACCCTGCTTGATCAATCCGCCGCGCCCGATCTTTTCCCGCTGTGCCGCCAGCGCGGCACCCAGGTCGAGCTGGCCTCGCCGTTCAACTCCGGCATTCTCGCCACCGGCCCCGACGATCCCGCCACGCGCTTCGACTATCAGCCCCCCGACGCCGCGACGCGGGCGAAAGTGCACGCCATTCAAAAGGCTTGCGCGGCCCATGACGTCACGCTCAAACGCGCCGCGCTGCACTATAGCGCCGCCCATCCGGCGGTGACGCGGCTGGTGCTCGGGCTGACCGCGCCCGCGGGTTTGCGCTCCAACCTGGCCGATCTCTCCGCGCCCGTTCCCGCCGCCCTCTGGCCGGCCCTGGCCTCGCTCGGGATACCGGCCCCAACCGAACAGCCCTGACATGACCCAGCACATCATCGACGCCCATGTCCACATCTGGGACCGCAGCCGCGGCGAGACCTTCATTGCCGAAAAGCAATTCCCCAGCCTCACCGGCAACGCCTTTCTGCCTGCCGATCTTGCCCCCGTTCTGGCCGAGACCGGGGCCGAGAGCGCGGTGCTGGTTCACGGCCCCGCGACGGTCGAGCACGCGCTGCATTGCCTTGATCTTTGCCGCGCGCATGAAATGTTTCGCGCCGTTGTGGGCTGGGTCGATCTGCGCGATCCCGCCTGCCAGGCCCAACTTGCCCGGCAATCCGCCGATCCCGGCTTTCGCGGTGTGCGGCTCACACCGCTGCTGGATGCGGCACCCGAAGACTATCTGCGCAGCGCGGCCGCGCGCGGGGCCTGCGCGGCCTTGCAGGACAGCGGCGCGTTGATCGAGGTGCTGGCCCCGCCGCCCCTGTTTGGCGCCGTGGCGGCGCTGGCCCGGGCGCATCCGAAGCTGCCGGTCGTGGTCGCGCATTTCGGCCTGCCCGACACGGACCCCGGCCGCTTTGACGGCTGGCATCGCGCCATGGCCGGGCTGGCCGAGCTGAACAATATCCACGTCAAGGTTTCGGGCCTGCCGCTGACCGGCGATCCGGCGCAGGACGATCCGATGACCCAGCGTCATGTCGCCGCGATGATCCGGCTTTTCGGGGCCGAGCGCCTGCTTTACGCCAGCAACTGGCCGGTCGCCACGGCCCTGGCCTCGCCGGGCTATTGGCGCCACCGGCTCGACACCGCTCTCGCCGAGCTGGATATCCCGGAGCGCGACCGACAAGCGCTCTACCACGGCACCGCCGCGCGGCTGTACTGAGCCGGCCTTTCCGGCGGCCTGCGGGCGCCGCCCACGGCAAACCATGCTTGATGCTGCATGCCGCACAGGTTACCCTGCGCCGCAGAGAATATCTTTCGCTGCCGGTTCAGGCGGCATTTTTAATACAATACTCTACCGCAGGAACATCGCCTTTATGATAGTTTTTCCTCTGGTCGGGAAGAGCCGACGGTTTTCCGACGCCGGTTACACCCTTCCGAAATTCCGGCTGGAGGCGTTTGGCGCCCCGATCTTCCGCCACATCGTTCAGCATTTCAACGGGCCCGGGATCAAAGACGACTTCCTGTTTATCCTCCAGGAGGATGACTTTACAGAGAATTTCATCCGCGCAGAATGCGCCAAGGCCGGGGTTGCCGAGGACCGCATCCAGGTCCACCGCGTCCCCCGGATGACCGCCGGGCAGGCGGATACCGTCGCCCAGGGCATTCGCGCCACCGATGTTCCGGCCGACGAGCGGATCATCATATTCAACGTCGATACGATCCGGCTGAATTTCAAGCTGCCATCGGCCAAAGTCCTGAAGCCGCTGGATGGCTATCTCGAGGTCTTTCGCGGCGAAGGCGACCATTGGTCGTTTGCGGAAGTGGCCGACCCGAAAGCCTTCAAGGCCTCCGGTGCTGCCGAGGTCAAGGCCGTCGCGGAGAAGGTGCGGATTTCCGATTTCTGCTCCAACGGATTGTATTATTTCAGGACGGCGGAGCTGTTCCTCAAGCACTTTGACGAAGAAGCGAAAAACTACTCGATAGGCAACGAGCTGTTCGTGGCACCGATCTACAACCGGCTGATCAAGAACGGCCATCGCGTCGCTGCGGTTCTGGTGCCGGCTGAGGCCATGCATTTTTGCGGCACGCCGCAGGAATATGAAGCGTTCCGGGCCCAACAGAGCCCGCGCGGGATCGAGCTTGATTTTGCCTATCACATGTCGGTCCTGACCAGGATGTACACACAGGGCCGATCGCAGCCCAGGTTTACCGAGTTCTTCGATCACATCATGGCGCATCCCAGTATCGCGCAGCAGGGCAAACTAACCGAAATCTGCCGCAACATTCTCGAGTATCACGTCGAGCATGACAGTTTCAGCCATTATACATTCGGCCTGCGCGGATTGCGCGCCGAAGCCAAGGGCTTTCGCAAGGCGACCCAAGCCCTGCGCCCGATCCTGAATGACATGTTGCAACGGGCCTATTTTGAAAACGACCGGGCCAAGGCGATGAATATTCTGGCCGGGCTTATCAACCTCTGTGAAGCGGATGCTCTGAAACGGCCGAGCGAGGCGCTCAAATTCGCGTTTGCCGATTTCTCCTTGCCCGTCCATCGCCATATCCTTCGGATCATGCGGAAATCGATCTCGCCGAGCCGCATGATCAAACATGTCGTCGATCTGGAGCAGGAGAGCCCGACGGTGGTTTTCCTGTTTTTCATCTATTGCATCACCCGGTTGCGCCCGGAGGCCGACAGGAAACCGATCCTCGCCTATATCGAACGTCACCTGGAAACGGCGCGCGAGCATTCCAAGGGTGACGACAAGCGCCGTCAGATCCTGCGCAACATCGTGGCGCAGGACGTCGGCCAGACAAGCGCGAAGCCGCAGGTCAAGGCTGAGCGGCCGGCTGCTCCCAAGAAGCGCTTTGGCCTGAAGTCGCTGTTGCCCAGCTTCAGCAAGAAACCCGCCCTGCGCGGCGCGCTGCTGCTGAGCGGACAGATGCGGGCCGATGATTTTGCCCAGAACTTCCGCAATTCGCCGCTGTTCGACGGCATCGAGCTCACGACGTTGATTTCGACCTGGGCCAATCGGGGCACCCCGCCGGCCAACTTCGGCACCCTGCGAGGCTATGAAGAGAGAATTCGCCCGGTCATTCGCGAGGTCTGCCTGGAAAAGCAGATTTCAGGAGAAGCCTTCAACAAGACCTATGATTTCAGCCCCTCGTCGAGAATTTCAGAGAAGGCGCTCTACGAGGCCTATGACGCGGAATGGGTCCAGATTGACCGGGAAGGTGAAACTTGCCAGAAATTCAAGCACAATCAGGAGCGCTTGTTCTACAAGCTGTTTGACGTCTACCATTCAGCAATCGAAACCGGGGAGTTTGATTTCTTTATCCGGATGCGGCCCGATCTGAGTTTCGATTTCGACCAAAGTGAACTTCGCGAGGCCATCGAAATCTGCGCCCGGCAACCGCGTGCCATATTTGTTCGACGGGCGCCGCTTTATGACATCCATTTCCCTTTCGTTGACGACAATTTTGCCATTGCCGGACCCGAGGCGATAAAACATTATTGCGGCGTCTGGCATGAGTATGGGAAGAAATACAAAGACTTGCCCTTCGACACTGGTTCGGGGGCAATCAATCCGCATTCGACGCTCGGGTACTCACTCATGTTGTCCGATTTGTATATCAGACCAATATTTTCCTTTCAGAACTGGCAGTACAACGCGACACGGATTTGCACGGTTGCCGAGTATATAGGTTTCTTGCGAGCCCGGTCTGGCGCCGATCCTTCGGTTGTCTCCCGTCTGGTTGACCGGCTGTCCGAGCTGGAGCCTGCACAATGAAACCCAATTCGCCCAGGCTTGTTATCGATCTCGACAATACGCTCACGATCGACGGGCCCGAGGACTACTCGACCAAGCGGCCCAATGTGAGCGCCATCGATACCCTTCGCAAGTACCGCAATGACGGTTTCACCATCGCGATCCATACCTCGCGGAACATGCGAACCTATGAAAGCAGTGTCGGGGCGATCACCGCCAATACGGTGCCGATTGTCATTGACTGGCTCAAGAAACACGATGTTCCCTATGACGAAATTTGGGTCGGCAAACCCTGGTGCGGCGACAATGGGTTCTACGTCGATGACCGGGCGATCCGCCCGAGCGAATTCTGCAACCTGTCACGGCAGGAAATCGAAGACCTTCTGAAACGGGAAATGCAGCGCGATGACTAGGGTTCCGACCGCAGTTATCATGTCGGGCGATTACAGCGGCGAAGATATCTGCGCGGAGTTCGGGAAATTGCCGCCGGCCTTTTTGCCGGTTGGCACGCGGCGGCTGTATGAGCATCAGTTCAAGGAGCTGACCCGGTTTACCGAGGAAATCGTGCTGGCGATTCCGGCTGATTTCGAGCTGGACCTGGCCGACCAGGAACGGCTGGAACGCGAAGACGTCAGAATACTGCGGGTTCCCATCGGATTGTCGCTGGGAAACGCGGTCTATTTCATTTTCGAAGTCCTGCAATTGACCTCCGAGGTCATGATCCTGCTGGGCGACACCTTGATGCGGTTTCAGGATAATCCGGCTGCGGACACGGTTTCGGTTTTCGATACCACCGATTTCTACAAATGGTCCGAAATCGTCGAGGCGCAGGACGGAGTTCTGAGCTTGCGCAAGGGGTTTGGCGACGGCAATTCGCCCCGCACCGTGGCCTCCGGGTTCTATTTCCTTTCCGACGCGCAGAAATTTCGCGATGAAGTCTGCAAGGGCGTCGATTTCGATGCCGCGATTTCGACCTATTCAAAGAGTCGGCCGGTGGCTCTGAAGCGGGACGAGTGGCTGGATTTTGGCCATATCAATACCTTCTACAACTCACGCAAACAGATGCTGGTGGCGCGGTATTTTAACTCTCTGGAATGTGACGGCCCGGTGTTGACCAAGGGCGGGCAGGATCAGGCAAAGCTTCGCGCCGAGGCGCGCTGGTTCGAGTCGCTGCACGATGAAATGCGTGTCTTTGCGCCGGCCTATCTCGGCAACAACGGCACCTCCGATGGGTTTTCCTACAATCTTGAATACCTGCACAATCCGACATTGGCCGAGCTTCACGTCTTTGCGCGCCTACCGAGATTTCAGTGGAGCACGATCGGCCGCCAATGCGAAGTGTTCCTTGACCGATGCAACGCCTTTTCGCTGACGTCCACGGATCGCGCCATGGGGAACCGTGCGTCGGACTGGTTTCAACGGCTGATCGTTGACAAGTCCCTGGATCGGGTCGAGGCCTTTGGCCGGCAGGCGGATTTTGATATCGATGCCGAAATCATGCTGAACGGGCGCCGCTATCCATCGCTGATGCGGTTTGCCGAGGGGCTGATTGACGGCATTCGCCCGTCTACGCCACAGGACATGAGTTTCTGGCATGGCGATTTCTTCTTCGGCAATATCCTGTTCGACCTGCGGTCCAGCAAGCTGAAGGCAATCGATCCCAGAGGTATTCCCGATGCAGCCGAAAAGGTCGCGATCGGCGATTGGCGCTACGATATGGCCAAGCTCTGCCATTCCGTCTTTGGCTGCTACGATTTGATCCTGTCGGATCGCATGTCCTTCGAGCGGCGAGGACCAAGCGATTTTGCGCTCGAGGTTCATCAGGAAAGTTCGGTTCAGGCGGTGCAGGATGAATTCCGC
The DNA here is from genome assembly GCA_040220035.1 of Roseovarius sp. Taxonomy (GTDB): domain Bacteria; phylum Pseudomonadota; class Alphaproteobacteria; order Rhodobacterales; family Rhodobacteraceae; genus Roseovarius. Next base: position 36,146 of record JAVJTX010000021.1, read on the forward strand.
CCGCTGCGCATCCGGGGGCAGGATCTGCTGTCCGAGGAAATCATCCCGATGACCGCGCTGCTGTTTGTAGCGATGCTGCCGCTGCACGCCGAGGATCCGAGACGGCAATTTGCCCTGCTCGCCAATGCCTATCGGTTTTTCGACGAATATTCGGCCGGATACGGTGCCCCAAGACGTGAAAAGGCCCGCACCGGCTGATGCCAGGCGGGCCCTTGGCTGCTCATTGGATGGCTCAGGCGACGCGGGCGAGCTTTGGCGCGCGTTGCTCTACCAGTGCGCCATGCAGCGCGGCAATGGCCGGCTTCAGCGCGTCACGCTCGAGGATGAACTGAACATCCACGTTGCGCGGGCCCTGGCTGGCGCCGATCGCTTCGAGATCGGCCGCGGCGATGGCCTGAAGGCCACGGGTCAGCACCGAGAGCCCCGACAGATCGCCGCCGATCACCGCTGCCATGGCGATGGCACGCGACGAAACGTCGGCGGAGGGGTAGTGCTTGGCCAGATCCCGCTCGACCCGGCGCAGCACCTTCATCGAGGTGTCCACGTAGTGGGTGATCGTATTGGCGTTCGACACTTTCGAGACGATCCGCACGTTGTGCCGGGTCAGCACCTCGAGGATGGTCGAATCGTAGCCCTTCACGCCGACCATGTCCTGTTCGAACACCTCCAGCGCAAAGAGATCGAGGCCGGTGACAATCTCGACCGCTGCCTCTTCCGCCGGCTGATCGTCGATCAGCGTGCCGGGGTCGGCCGGCTCGAAGGCATTGGTCACGCGCAGCGGCACCGCCGCCTGGCGCAGGGTCTTGGCGGCCTTCGGGTGGATCGCCTCCATCCCGAGGTTCGACAGCTGATCGGCCACGTCATAGTTGGTCCGGCCCAGCTTCTTGACGGCATCGGCGCCGACAAGCTTGGGATCGGCCGACGAGAGGTGGAATTCCTTGTGGATGATCGCTTCCCGGGCGCCGGTCAGCGCCGCCAGACGCGAGAATGTCACCTCGGAATAGCCGCGGTCGAATTCGCCCATCAGGCCCTCGGAGCATTGCGCATAGCCGGTGACGATCGGCATCTCGGTCTCGAGATCCACACCCTTCATTGCGCCGGTGATGCGCTCTTCCAGGGTCAGGTCACCTTCGTCACACCAGCCGGAGAGGTCGATGAACCGTGCGTTCACCCCGGCCCGCTGCAACATCAGAGATGTGACAAAGGCCGAATGCGACTCGCCCAGACCGGCCAGCAGCTCGCGGGTCTGCCCCATGTTCTGGGACAGGCGGAAGTGGCCGTAGGAACACAGCCGTTGCAGGTCGATCAGGCAGTTGCGGGCGCCCAGCAGACGGTCGTTCACAAAGGCATCGGCGCGCTCGATGTCGGCCGGATTCTCCAGCACGCGGGTATGCGCCATCTTCATCGCCTCGGCGACGCGATCCAGCCGGTCATGCCAGCCGTGATCGTTGTCGTCGCTGGCAAAGGCTGCATAGGCGCCGGGCTCGCCGGTCTTCTTGTGCTCGAGCAGCAGGTTGGTGATGCCGCCGAAGGCCGAGACCACGAAGATCCGGCCATAAAGGTCCGCCGGCTTGCGGTCGCCGACGATCAGCGTGTCGCGCAGCTCGTCGATGCGGTCCATGGACGTCCCGCCGATTTTTTCGACTGTATGGGACATGTCAAGCTACCTCGGCTGCCGCATAGGACCCGTCTTCGCGGTGTACTTCCGTCCCGGTGACGGGCGGATTGAAGACGCAGGCCATGACAAGCTCTTCTTCGGCGCGCAGGACGTGCCGGTCATGTTCATTCAGCGCATACATGACGCCGGGGGTGATCTCGTGGGTCTCGCCGGTGGCGAGATCGGTGATCGAGCCCTTGCCTTTCATGCAATAGACGCTTTCGAAGTGGTTCTTGTACTCGAAGGTGTGTTCCGAGCCGCCTTCGAGGAAGGTGATATGGAAGGAAAAGCCCATACCATCATCCGCCAGCAGCATCCGGACCGACGTCCATTGCGCGTCGGACACCACGCGATCCCGCTCGGAATCGACGATCTTGTTGAAGTCTCTCACGATCATGTCGGTTACTCCGCTGCGATTGCTGTTTTCTCGGAAATCACGGTCTCGGCCGCCGAAAGCAGGATCTCGAAGCCCTTCTCCAGCAGCGCGACCGGGGTGGTCAGCGGCGCAAGGATCTTGACCACCTGGTCCTCGCTGCCCGAGGTCTCGACCACGAGGCCGTTCTCATAGGCCTTGGCGCAGATCTCGCCGGCGAGCTCGCCCGAACCGACGTCGACGCCCTGCATCAGACCGCGGCCCTTCATCTTGGAGCCCTCGACCATATTTGCCAGCTCGGTCAGCTTGCCATGGATCAGCTCGGCCTTGTCGGCCAGCTCTTTCTGGAACGCATCATCGGCCCAGAATTTCTCGATCGCGACGCGCGCGGTGACAAAGGCGTGGGTGTTGCCGCGGAAGGTGCCGTTGTGCTCGGCCGGGCCGAACACGTCATGCTCGGGGCGCACCAGAAGCATCGCCATCGGCAGGCCGAAGCCCGAGAGCGATTTCGCCATGGTCACGATATCCGGCGTCACACCCATCTCTTCGAAGGAGAAGAAAGTGCCGCAGCGGCCGCAGCCGGCCTGGATGTCATCGATGATCAGAAGCGCGCCGTGGTCTTTGGCCAGCTTGGCGATGCGCTGCACCCATTCGGTGCTGGCGGCGTTCAATCCGCCTTCGCCCTGCACGGTCTCGAGGATGATCGCGGCGGGCGCGTCGACGCCGCCGGATTTGTCGCTCAGCATCGCCTCGAGGAAATCGGCGGTGTCGGTGGCACCGGCGAAATAGCCGTCATAGGGCATCCGCGTCACACCGGAGAGCGCCATGCCGGCGCCGCCACGGTGATAGCCGTTGCCGGTCGCGGCCAGCGCGCCGTTGGTCACGCCGTGAAAGCCGTTGGTGAAGGCGATGACATTAGTGCGGCCGGTAACCTTGCGGGCGATCTTCATCGCCGCCTCGACGGCATTGGCGCCGGTCGGTCCGGTGAACATCACCCGGTGATCCATGCCGCGCGGCTCGAGAATGTGCCGGTCGAAGGCCTCGAGAAAGGCGGCCTTGGTGTCGGTGTGCAGGTCGAGACCATGGGCAATGCCGTCGGCGCTGATGTGATCGATCAGCGCGGCCTTCATGTCCGGGTCGTTGTGGCCGTAGTTCAGCGAGGAACAGCCGGCGAGAAAGTCGATGTAGCTCTGGCCGTCGTCCGCCGTCAGCTCGGAACCGCTCGCCTTGGTAAAGACGGCGGGCATGCTGCGGCAATAGGAGCGGGCGGCACTCTCGCGACGTTCAAAGATATCGCGGGTTTCTGTCATGTCCTTGGGCATGAGGTATCCTTTCGCACTTGGTGCGTTGAAAATTTCTGGAATCCGGGGGTGAGTTCAGGCAGCGCGTGCCAGCATTTCGGGCGCCGGAAGGCTGATCGTCACCATATGCTCGGTGTCGTGATGCCCGTCGAAATGCGCATCGCGTTCGAAATGCGGCTCATCTGCCAGTTCGCCGCCGATTTCGCGGGCAAAGCTCCGAAAGAGCCCCCAGGATGCGGCGTTGTCCTTGGTGATCGTGGTCTTGAGATGGTCGGCGCCGTCGCAGGCGTCGCGCTGGATCAGTTCCAGCAGCATCTTCTTGCCGAGGCCGAGGCCACGCGCTTGTGCGCTGACCGCCACCTGCCAGACAAAGAATTCGTCCTTCGACGGGATCATGTGGCCGGAGATCCAGCCGACGATCTCGCCGTCAAGCTCCGCCACCACGCAGGTATCGCGGAAATGATCGGCCTGGATCAGGTTCGCATACATGGAATTTTCGTCGAGCGGCTTGCAACTTTTGACAAGCGCCCAGATGTCGGCTCCGTCCGTCGCATCGGGTTTGCGCAAACGGAGCTTACGCGTTCGGGGTTCGGTCATGTCTTTCGGCATCTGGCTTTACGCTCCCTGATCGTTCGAGGCTTTAAATAGCGCCAGAGTGCCGAAACTTCAACATGCGAAGTAGATTTATCTCGCTTTCCGGCGCTAATAGCGGCATTTGAGGCAAGAATGCGCCATAATTGGAAAGACTATCGAAGCAGCTTGACTCAGGCTTTCTTCGCTCTGTGAACGAAAGAATGTAGATAGTTTGATGATTGAAGCGTCAACCCGCTTCATGCGACACTGGGCGCATGACTGAATTGCCCCCCATCCGTGTCGACGAGTGCCTCATTGCGCTGCGGCGAATCCTGCGCGCCACGACGCTGTATGAGCGCAATCTTGCCATGGCGGCGGGAATCACCCCGGCACAGCTTCGGGTGTTGCAGATCCTGCACGGTCAGCGCGACGGCAGCACCACGCCCAAGGTGCTGGCAACGCAGATGGGGGTGGTGCAGGCGACGGTGACCGCGCTGATCGACAAGCTCGAGGCCTCGCGCCTGGTATCGCGGCAGCGCAGCGAGACCGACCGCCGCCAGACCCATGTGGTGATCACCGACAAGGGCCGCAGCGTGGTCAAGGATGTGCCCGACGCGCTGCAACAGCGTTTTGTGGGCTCCTTCGAGCGGATGCAGGATTGGGAGCAGGCGCAGCTTCTGTCCTCGCTCGAGCGGGTGGCCGCCATGCTCGACGCCGAAGATATCGATGCCTCGCCGGTGCTGGCGGCGGGCGATTTCCACGCCACGCCAAAGCCGCAATAGCGGTCAGGTGTCGCGGAAGGCGCGATCGAAATAATGTTTGATCGGCCGGAGCACGTATTGAATGGCGATCTGGCTTTCGGTGGTCATGAACGCTTCCACCGGCATTCCGGGCACCAGATCGCGATCGCCGAGCTTGGCCATCTCATCCTCGCGCAGCTGCACCTTGACCTCGTAGTAGAAGGCCTTGCTCACCGGATCCGAGATCACATCGGCCGAGATCCGCGCCACTTCACCGACGATGATCGGGATTTCCCGCTCGCTGAACGCCTTGAACTTGATCGACGCCTGCTGCCCGACGCGCACCTCGTCGATGTCGGTGGCGTCGACCCTTATGCCGACCTGCACCGGTTCGCTGCTGGGCACGATCATCATCAGCGGCTTGGCCGCCACCACGACCGACCGGGTGCCGAACAGGGCTGACTGGTGGATGGTGCCGTCCACCGGCGCGCGGATCTCCAGCTTGCTCAACGTGTCGGTGAGCTGAAGCCGCTTTTCCAGGTAGCGCGTGCGCAGCGGCCGCAGCTTGCTCAGCGCCTCTTCGGCCTTTTCCTGTGCTTCCGGCACCACCGCCAACCGCTTGAGGTCGAGCTCGGAGATCTTGCCGCGCAGCTCCGCGATCTTGGCTTCGAGCCTGCCGATCTCGCCGCGCATGGCGACATCTTCCTTCTTGAGCTTGTAGACCTCCGAGGCCTTGATCAACTGGCGTTCGGCCAGGGCGTCGGCATTGGCGATCTCTTCCGCCAAGAGCGACAGCTCTTCGCGAGTGGCGGCCAACTGCGAGGACACCCCGGCAATCTCGGCGCGAATTTGCTGGGCCTGTTCTTCCAGCAGCCGCATGCCGGAGCTGACCGCCTCGAAATGGGCCGCCAGCTGTCGGCGCTGTCGCGCGACCAGCCGGCCGATATCCGCGTGCTCGGCCGCGGCTTCGGCCAGCAACGGGTGCAGGTCGAGCGCGTCGCGGTTGTCGAGCACCGCGTCGAGCCGGGCGATATTGGCCAGCGTCTCGAAGAGCTCGCCTTCGGTGACATTGAGATCGGAGCGCGGCTCGGTGCTGTCGAGCCGGACAAGCAGATCGCCGGCGCGCACCCGGTCGCCGTTGCGGGCAAAAATCTGATCGACGACGCCGCCCACCGGATGCTGCACGGCGGTCATGGAGGTCGAAACCTCGAGCACGCCCTTGCCGATCACCGCCCCTGATATCCGCGCCTGCGTCGACCAATAGCCCAGCCCCGCCAGCCCGAGGATCATTGTCAGCACCACGATGGTGAACGGGCGTCCGGTGGTCCAGGTCCTGCGGCGTCGGTCGGGGCTCTCGGTCATCGGCTCACCGTCTCGCGACCTTGGGGCGGGGCTCTTCGCTCACGGCGCCATCGTTGCGCACCACCGCGACCCGCGGCCGTTGCTGGCCCGCGGCGGCGGGCGCGTCTTCGGCCACCCTGCGGTTCTGATTGGAGGACGAGGCGCTTTTCTGTTCGGTGAGCTTGCCGTCCTTGAGCAGGAAGTGCCGGTCGGTATACCCCAGCCCCAGAGGGTCGCGCGCGGTCATCAGGATCAGCGTCCCCTCGTCTTTGAGCGCGGTAAGCGTCTGTTTCAGTTTTTTGGGAATGCGCACCAGCATGTCGGAATCGAGCTGATCGATGATCAGGATTTCAGGGCTGTGATAGAGCGCGCGTGCGAGGCTGAGCTGATAGCGCTCAAAGGCCGAAAGACAGGTGCCGCGGGCATCGATCACGGTCTTGAAGCCATCGGGCAGCGAGCAGATCGCGGCGTGCATCCGCGCCCGCCGCGCCGCCTCGCCGACCTTTTCCGGGTCGGGGCTGGCCTCGAAACCCGAGATGTTCTCTTCGATCGTGCCGGCCACAAAACCGGGCGACTCCGGCGCATAGCCGAAAACCCGCTGCGCCTCGGCGTCGGTGAGCCGTGACGTGTGCCGGCCATTGATCAGCACGGCGCCGGCGCTTTGCTGCCACATCCCGAGGATGGTCTCGAGCAGAACGGTCTTGCCCTGGCTCGACAGCCCGTTGATTTCGATCACTTCGCCCGCATTTGCGGTGAGCGAGATCGAGCGCAGGATCAGGTTGCCGGTGAGCGGCGAGCGGACCGAGAGGTTTTGCAGCACAAGCCGGTAGGGTGCGCCGGGCTGTTCGGCGTAATCGTCCTCGAGCTCTTCGGCGCGGTTGGCCAGGATGCGGGTCAGACGCTGCCAGTGCTGGCGGGCCTCGAACATCCGCGGGATCTGGACAAAGAACCGGTCGACCGGTCCGAGAATGCGGGTCACCAGGAAGGTGGCCGCCACCATCGCGCCCACGGTCAGTTCGCCCTGAAGGGTCAGCAGGGCACCCGTGGCCAGCACCGAGTAGCGCACCACCATGGTGGTGATGCGCGACATGGTTTCGAACCAGCTTGTCCAGTCGCGCAGCGCGATGGAATCGTCACGCGCCTGATTGCGCGCCTGTTGCCAGCGCGGATTGAACCCCACGCCCATATCCTGTGACCGCACGGTATCGCGCGAGGCGATGAGCACGTTCTTGAGCTGGTTGACCGCCCCGGAGGCGGCCCGCGACCGTTCCTGGCGGCCGCCCATGAAGATCGCCTGGAGCGCCGCCAGCAGCGCAATCACGCCGACCCCGGCCACACAGGCCCAGCCCAGCAGCGGGTGCAACACAAAGACCACGGCGACAAACATCGGCGCCCAGATGAAGTCGAAGATCGCGATCAGCGAGCCGGAGTGGAAAAAGCCACGCAGCCCGTCGACCTCGTCAAGCCCGACGGCGGGCTTGGGTTTGTTGTGCTGAAAGACATGGTTGCGGCCGGAATGGCGCAGCAGCGTCTGCTCCATCTTTTCTTGGAACTGCGCGCCAAACCGCGCCAGCAGGCGCTTGCGGGCGTAATCCAGCACGCCGAGCACCAGCAGCAGGCCCATGACCAGCGCCACCAGTGCCACCAGGGTTTCGACCGAACGCGAGGTGAGCACCCGGTCATAGATCAGGATCATGAACATCGGCCCCGCCAGGCGCAGGACATTGACCAGAAAACTGAGAAGAAAGGCCGAGGTCAGGATGAACCCGCCCTTGCGGACGGCGGCCCGCGCCGACCCTCGGAGTGCCTTGGCTGAATTCACGTTACTCTGTCCTTCCGTGGTTTCGAGAACCGGAACGGACCGCGTCAGACGACCCATGACGGACAGCGCCGGCGGCGCTGCCCCGGTGTAGCCGGAAAGAGCTACTTCTTCTTGTTCGGCTTCTTCACCTGATTGAGGTTGAAGCTGATAATGATGCGGTTGGCGTCGTTGCCTTCTTCCTTGGATTCATTCGTGTCGACCGAGTGATACAGCCAGCTCGGAAAAATGAGCATGCGGCCCGGCACCGGCGTGAAGCGGACCTTGGTCCAGCATTCCTTGGGCCGTTTCTTGTTCGGCTGAAACTTTGCCTGGTTCATCAAATGCATGGTTCTGGGTTCAATGAACTCGATGTTACCACATTTTTCCGGCGCCTGGATATAGTAGACTCCGCTCCACAGGCAGCCGGGGTGGACATGCGCCTTGTTCACGCAGCCCGGCGGGTTGATGATCGACCACATGGTGCCGATCCTCATTTCGTGGGTGTCGGCATAGCCGAGGTTCTCCGACATCCGGGCGGTTGCCTGATTGATGCGCGAGACCATCTCGGCATAGTCGTCGGCTTTGTGCAGATCGTTGTGGCTGTGCCAGCCGCCCAGTGCGGGAATGTTCGAGCGGCTGATGCCTTTCTGGTCGCGGATACGTTCGTTGTAAATCTTTTCGATCAGGCTTTCGTTCAGCTTTTCGGGATTTTTCAAATCGATTTGAAATACCATAGTCGGAAAGTACATGCGTCGAGTGAAATTGAAGTCTTCGTTGGCCATTCCATCTCTCACTTGTTTTAAAATACATGGTCTTGCTAGGATGGCGGCCGCCGCCGCCACCTGCGATCATACCAGCGAAGCGCCTTATTCCAATTGGTTATTTTCACGTGTCCAGCCTGCAACTTATGATGGAGCATCGCTCTGGCGACCGGAGTTGCCCGAAGCGGTTGCCGGGTGACGCTACGGCATCTCACTCTCCTTTGGCGTGTGTGGTCGCGTGATGCGCGCCGCGTCCCCACCCTGCATGCGGGACTGGCTGGCGCTGCACGGCATGACAGCGCAGGGCTGCGCCCGGCTGCTGGCCACCGAACCGCCCCTCCCGGAGCCGGTCGCGCACAGCGATACGGCAGCGGAATGGCCGGACGGCCCGGCGCTCTGGGCACTGGTCGCCCGCGCCCTGACGCACCGCCTGCCAGAGCTCACCCCGGAGATCGAACGAACAGCCGGCGCCACCGTGCTGAACTTTGCTCCTGACCGCGCCCGGCACCCGAAGCCATTTGCGCTCTATATTACTGAAAAATCGTTGGTTTACGTGTCCTGCCCGCTCTCGCGTTCGGCTGCGGACCTCGCCATCGCAGCGCATGAATTCGGCCATGCCCTCCAGTTGCATTGCATCGCCGGAGCCGCACTGGCGCCGGTGCTGCGCGAAACCTGTGCCTTTCTGGCCGAAGAAATGGTGCCGCCGGGGCTGGCCGATCTCTCGCCCGGCCACGCTGGCGCCGCTGCCGATGCGCTGGCCGGCCACCGGGCGCGCAACCTCGGCGCGATGCGTCAGCGATTGCAAGCCTGTCTTGCGCGCCCCGGGGCGGCGTATGACTACAGTTGGAACTATCCGCCCGCCCGAATCCTCGCGTTGCTCCTTCTGCAAGAGGGGACGGGCGCGGTGCGACGGGCGGTTTTCCATGGCGAAAAGAGCCTGGCTGATCTGCGGCGCGATCTGCACGCATAAGGCGATCACCCCGGGTGATCGAGGCACGTTCGCCCCTGCTGCGACAGCGCCTGGAAGACGGTCAGGGCGGGGGCTGCGCGGCCTCGCCGGAAACCCCAGTTCCTTAAATTTCCGTTGACAGAATGCCGATTCGTGCCGAACATCTTGAGTAAATCTGCATTTCCTTGGGCCGTGGCGTCATTGAGCATCACTTTGGCCCGCATTGGGTTTTTTGTACTGCATTGATTAATATACCCAAATGCACATCGGTCATGCGCTTTTGATATACCTGCATTTCTGGATTTTTCAGGCTCGCTGAGCCGCTCCCACCAGAACTCCCGATTCAGAGCTGCCTGCCTGGCAGGCGCATTTCTTTCATTCTCGCAAGAGACCATTCCGACCAACGGAGACCTCCCATGACCGCCATCATCGCCACCCCCGCCGCCCTGACCACCGACCTCACCGAAGAGCTGGCCGCGCTGATCGACGCCGCGCTCGAGATCCGTGACCTCACCGCGCCCCTGAGCTTTGTTGATTTCTTCGATGGCGATGAAGGCGATGAGGAGAACGAAGGCAACGAGGGCGACGAAGACGACGAGGACAACGAAGGCGACGAGTTCGACGAGGGCGACGAGAACGACGAGGGCGACGAGGGCGACGAGGGCAACGAAGGCGACGAACAGGACGAGCCCGACGGCGGCAATGAAGGCGACGAAGGCAACGAGGGCAACGAAGGCAACGAAGGCAACGAGGACAACGAAGGCAACGAAGCTGACGAAGGCAACGAGGGCGACGAAGGCGACGAAGGCGACGAAGACGACGAATTCAACGAGGCCGACGAAGGCAACGAAGGCGACGAGGGCGACGAAGGCAACGAAGGCGACGAGGGCAACGAGGACAACGAAGGCAACGAAGGCTTTGAGGGCGACGAGGGCAACGAAGGCGACGAAGGCAACGAAGGCAACGAGGGCGACGAAGACAACGAGGGGAATGAGAGCGGCGGCTCGGGCGACGACGGCAACGAGGGCGACGAGGACAACGAGGGCAACGAGTCCGACGAAGGCAACGAAGGCGACGAGGGCGACGAGGGCAACGAAGGCAACGAAGGCAACGAAGACGACGAAGGCAACGAAGGCGACGAAGCCAACGAGGGCAACGAAGGCGACGAAGGCAACGAAGGCAACGAAGGCGACGAAGGCAACGAGGACAACGAAGGCAACGAAGGCGACGAGGGCGACGAAGCCGAAGGCGACGAAGGCGACGAAGGCGACGAGCAGGACGAAAACGACGAAGACGACGAAAACGACGAAGGCGACGAAGGCGACGAGGCCGACGAAGACGACGAGGGCAATGAAGACAACGAAGGCAACGAGGGCGACGAAACCGGCAACGAAGGTGACGAAGGCAACGAGGCCGACGAAGGCGACGAGGGTGACGAAGACAACGAAGGCAACGAAGGCAACGAAGGCAACGAAGGCAACGAAGGCGACGAAGGCGACGAGCCCGGCGTAGACCCGCAGGAGGAGGGTGACGAAGAAAACGAGGGCGACGAAGGCGACGAGGACGACGAGGGCGACGAGGGCGACGGCACCGATACGTTCGACGACGAAGGCGACGAGGGCAACGAAGACGACGAAGACGACGAGGCTGACGAAGCCAACGAGGGCAATGAGCACGGCACCAACCCTGACGACGATGATAACGAAGGCAACGAAGGCGACGAAGGCAACGAAAACGTGCCCGGTCAGGAAGACAACGAAGGCGACGAAGGCGACGAGAGCAACGAAGACAACGAAGACGACGAAGGCAACGAAGACGACGAGGCCGACGAAAACGACGAGGGCGACGAAGGCGACGAGAACGACGAAGGCGACGAAGCCAACGAGGACGACGAAAACGACGAAAACGACGAAGGCGACGAAAACGACGAGTTCAACGAAGGCAACGAAGACAACGAAAACGACGAGAACGACGAAAACGACGAAGGCGACGAAGGCAACGAAGGCGACGAAGACGACGAAAACAACGAAGGCAACGAAGCCCTGCCGGATACCGGGAACGAAAACGACGAGAATGACGAAGGTGACGAGGGCAACGAAGGCGACGAACTCGACGAGCACGACGAAGACGACGAGGGCGACGAGAACGATGAAGACGACGAAAACGACGAAGGTGACGAAGGCCAGGAGGGCGACGAAGGCGACGAAGGCGACGAAGACAATGAATTTGACGAAAACGACGAGAATGACGAAGGCGATGAGGCCAACGAGGGCGACGAATACGACGAGGGCGACGAAGGCGATGAGGCCAACGAGGGTGACGAGGGCGACGAAGGCGATGAGCCTGTGGCCGGCACTGGTGACGAGGGTGACGAGGGCAATGAAGGTGACGAAATTGATCCGGACATAGATAACTCCGGTGACGAAGCCGACGAAGGCGACGAAGGCGACGAAGCCGACGAAGGCGACGAAGCCGACGAGCACGACGAAAACGACGAGGGTGATGAAGAGGACGAAGGCGACGAAGGCAACGAGGACGACGAAAGCGACGAAGACGACGAGGGCGATGAAGACAACGAAGGTGACGAAGCCGACGAGGACGACGAAGGGGACGAGCACGACGAAGAAAATGAAGGCGACGAAGCCGACGAGAATAACGAAGGCGACGAAGGCAATGAAGGCGACGAATCCGACGAGAACGATGAAGCGGACGAAGGTGACGAAAACAATGAAGGAGATGAAAACGACGAAAGCGATGAAGGCGACGAAGGCGGCATAAACAACGAAGGAGACGAAGGCGACGAAGACAACGAGAACGACGAGAACGACGAGAACGACGAAGACGACGAAGCTAACGAAGACGACGAAGGCGACGAATTCGACGAGGGCGACGAGGAGAACGAGGGCGACGAAAACGACGAAGAGGATGAAAACAACGAAGGCGACGAAGGCAACGAAGACTTCGAAGGCGACGAGGGAGACGAAGGCCAGGAAGGCAACGAAGGCGACGAAGACGACGAAGACAACGAAGGCGACGAAGACGACGAGAATAACGAAGGCGACGAAGGCAACGAAGGAGACGAAGGCGACGAAGGCGACGAAGCTGACGAGGCCGACGAAGAGAACGAAGGCGACGAAGGCGACGAGAACGACGAACTCAACGAAGAAGACTCCGACGACGAAGGTGACGAAGCCAACGAGGGCAATGAGAACGACGAAGGAGATGAAGGCGACGAAGGCAACGAAGCGGACAGCCAGGCCGATAACAATGAAGGCGATGAAGGCGACGAGAACAACGAAGGCAATGAAGGCGACGAGAACGACGAAGACGACGAGGGCAACGAACACGACGAAGACGACGAGGGTGACGAAGGCGACGAGGGTAACGAACCCGTCTAATCCCTCGCACCACCTGCCTGCGGAGACCTTCCCGCAGGCAGCGGTTCTGCCAAGACACCAAGGCGGCGCTCCCAGCGCCGCCTTCTTATTTGGAGCGCTCGCCAGGCTGCGCCCTTGCCCCATATCGGCCAGAACACCGCTACCGAGCTGCTGATCCTGGTTGGCTGCGCTCTCTGCGCGACCTTCCTGCGGTTTGCAGATCTCCCGCTGGCGCGCCTGCTGATCGGCTTCATTCTCGGTCCGCCGTCGAAGAACAACTTTTCCTGCGCCATGCAGTTTTGTGATGGGGGTGAGTTTCATCTGCGACCGTCCGATGACACTTGGCCTGCCGGTGCGGGCGCTGATACTGGTGGTCCTGCCCAGTTGCCGCGCGCGGAACCGGGCGGCAGGTGCGGCCAAAGGCGACTGAGGCCCGACGCCAGCGACATCGAGCCAGGGAGAGGCCATGAGCAAACCGCTAGAGGGCATTCGCGTGCTCGATTTGACCAATGTGCTGGCCGGCCCGTTCTGTTGCCACCACCTGGCGCATATGGGTGCCGAGGTGATCAAGGTCGAGGCCAGGGGCCGCGGCGACCTTGCGCGGCAGCTGGGGGCCGACCCGGAGCTGAATGCCAGCGGCATGGGGGTGTCCTTTCTGGCCCAGAACGCCGGCAAGAAATCGGTGACCGTCAATCTCAAGCACCCGGAGGGAAAGGCGCTGTTCCTGCGCCTCGTGGCGACCGCCGATGTGGTGGTCGAGAACTTTCGCCCCGGCGTGATGACCCGTCTGGGCGTCGGATATGACGTGCTGAAAGCGGTGAACCCGCACCTGATCTATTGCGCGATCTCGGGCTTCGGGCAGGATGGCCCCTGGGTGCATCGCCCGGCCTATGACCAGATCGTGCAGGGCGCCTCGGGGGTCATGTCGATCACCGGCGACGGCGAAAGCGCACCGCTGCGCGTCGGCTATCCGGTGGCCGATACCGTCGGCGGCATCACCGCCGCCTTTGCCATTTCCGCCGCGCTCAATGCCACGCCCCGGGGCAGCATGATCGACGTCTCGATGCTGGAATCGGTGCTGGCAACGATGGGCTGGGTGGTCTCCAACTACCTGATCGCCGGGGTGGAGCCTCTGGCCCATGGCAACGAGAACCCCACCTCTGCCCCTTCCGGGGCCTTCGAAGCCGGCGAAGGCCTGATCAACATCGCCGCCAACAAGGACGAGCAATGGCAGTTGCTGGCCGGGCATCTGGGGTTGTCGCATCTTTGCGCGCGGCCCGAATATGCCAGCCGGGAGGCGCGCAAGGCCAACCGCCGGGCGCTGAAGGCCGAGCTGGAAACCGTGCTGAAAACCCGGCCCGCCCGCGACTGGGCCAAGGAATTGAACCGGATCGGCGTGCCGGCGGGTGCGGTGCTGACCGTGCCGGAAATCCTGGCCATGCCGCAGGTGGCCGACCGGGGGTTTCTGCACAGCTATGCGGATGTGCCCGGCGTGGGGCGCGATATCCAGGTGGCCACGACCGGCATCAAGCTTGACGGCGCGGCGCCCGCGGTCGAGACCCCGCCGCCGGAACTGGGCCAGCACAACGCCGAGATCTGGCAGGAGCTTGGCCTTTCCACCGAGGACATCGATACATTGCAAGAGGATGGCGCGATATGACCCGAGACAGCAATGACGTCTCTGACTGGTGGACGACCGAGATCATCGACATGGCGCCCGGCCAGATCCGGTTTCGCGGCCATCCGGTCGAGGAACTGATCGGCGCCGTGACCTTCCCGCAGATGATCTGGTTGCTGACGCGGGGCGACCTGCCCACCGAGTCGCAGGCGCGTCTGCTGGAATGCGCATTGGTCGCGGCGGTCGATCACGGGCCTCAGGCGCCTTCGATCGCGACCGCCCGCATGGCGGTGACCTGCGGGCTCGGTCTCAACGGGGCCATGGCCTCGGCGGTGAACATGCTGGATGATGTTCATGGCGGGGCCGGCGAGCAGGCGGTGGAGTTCTACGGCTGGATCGGTGCGGCCGTTCAGGCGGGCCAGCCTCTGGATGCTGCGGTGCCGCAGATGGTCGACCGCTGGCAGGCCGAGCGCGGCAAATTTATCCCGGGCTTCGGCCACCGGTTTCACAAGCCCGAAGACCCGCGCGCGCCGCGCCTGCTGGGCTTGGTGGACGAGGCTGCCGCGGCCGGAACGGTCAGCGGGCGATACGCCGCTATCGGCCGCACCGTCCAGACGGTGCTCAACGATCGCAAAGGCAGCCCGGTGCCGATGAACATTGATGGCGCGACGGCGGTAATCTATGCAGAACTCGGCTTTGCCGGCCCACTGGCGCGCGGATTGTTCTGCCTGTCACGCTCGGTCGGGGTGATCGCCCATGCCTGGGAACAGATGAACCAGGGCGGGCGCAACAAGGGACCGACCCCGCCTGCCTATCGCTGGACCTACACCGGCCCCGATCCGATCTGAAGCCAGTGAGACCCTCATTGACGTGATCGGGCTCGGGCGTGTTCCTGTTCACACCGAGGTTCAGGAGCTGATAGCTGAAGCCGCAAACAGTTGGGCGGATGCCGGTTGTTTCTGCATCGCAGAGCCGGAAAAAATCACTCCGCACCGAAAGGGAAATCGCAGTCATTTTCCGTGCACACGCAAGGACGGAAGGACCGTTTTCTGCCCCCCTCAG
The DNA here is from genome assembly GCA_040220035.1 of Roseovarius sp. Lineage (GTDB taxonomy): Bacteria > Pseudomonadota > Alphaproteobacteria > Rhodobacterales > Rhodobacteraceae > Roseovarius. The sequence goes on from JAVJTX010000021.1 coordinate 51,699, forward strand.
ACCACCAGCGAAGGCACTGGATAAATCGTCTCTTTCCGGGGCATAAAGTCAGGTGATTTTGGCGACCCCGGCAGGATTCGAACCTGCAACCTGCCCCTTAGGAGGCGACAGACCCCAATCCTCCCCGCCCCGCGCCGCCCCATAAAACACTAGCCTAAACAGCATCTTGAGGCTACGTTAGCCCGCGACAGCCCGAGCGAACCCTATCCCCACCTGGTTCGGAAACGGTTCGAGCTTCGGGGCAAACACGGTTCGCAGAGGAGATGCGGGATGCCAGAGAAATTGACAGAGGGGCTCATCAGGGGGCTCAAGTTCGAGGGGAAGGCCACGACAGTCCGGGACGCCAAGGTGACGGGGCTGATGGTGGCGGTGAACAAAACGGGAAAGTCCTACAAGGTGCAGCGTGACCTTTGGCAGGGGCAGCGCGGGCGGCGGAAGCTGGTGAAGACCGTCCGCCACACCTTGGGCACCACCGAGGAGCTGACCTTGGAGGAGGCCCGGAACCGGGCGTCGGCGGTGATCGACCAGATCAAGCGCGGCATCGACCCGAACGCCCCGGCGGCGGACCCGGCGGCAGACGCGGGCACATGGACCGTGCGCCGCCTGTACGAGGAGTACATTGCCGACATGCGCGCCCGGGACTGCGCGGAGCGGTCGGTGGAGAACATGCTGGACCGGCTTAACCGCTACCTCTCCGGCTGGTCCGACACGCCCCTGACAGAGATCAGGCGCAGCATGGCCCGCGAGGAACACCGCCGCATCACCCGAGACCACGGCGGCCCCTCCGCCAACAAGACCCTGCGCGACTTCCGGGCCGCCTACAACTTCGCCCTGAAGGTGGTCGATGACCCGGACGCCCTGCCCGTGAACCCGGTGGCGGCGGTGACCTTCAACAAGGAGCGGTCGAGCAACCGCGTCATCATGCCCGAGGACCTGCCCGACTGGTGGGCGAAGGTGCAGGCCCTGCCGAACCCGCTGCGCCGGGACATGCACACGCTCGGGCTCCTCTCGGGCCTGCGCCCCGGCACCCTCGTCTCCCTGCGCCGCGACTGGGTGCGGACGGCTGACCGCGCCATCTCCATCCCCCGGATGAAGTCGGGCCGGAGCTTCGACCTGCCCTTGTCTGGGCGCATGGTCGAGGTGGTGGAGCGCATCCTTGTGACGGGCGCAGTCCTGTTCCCGAAGTCGGAATGGCTGTTCCCCACCCGGTCGAGCAAGACGGGCGAGGTGATCGCAACGCAGGTCTGGAAGGAGAAGGCGCTGCCCAGCGACACCGGCCACATCCTCCGGCACACCTACCGCACGGTTGCCCAGCGCGAGGGCATCGACCGCGTGAACGCCCGGCTCCTGCTGGACCACACCGTGCCCGGCATCGACGGGGTGTACATCCACGAGCGCGCCCTGTTCGACACGCTGCTTGCCGAGCAGGAGCGCATGACCGCCGCGATCTTTGCCCTGCTGGAACCCGAACAACAAAAGATTGCGGGTTGAATAGGGAGAAAGAGGGTTTCCCAACTGGCGTCCAAAGGGGTAGCTTAGGGCGAGACTAGGAAACCGTGTCGGCTCACCGGGGGTGCCGCGCACGGGGAGCGCCCCGCGAGAGCGAGGGGCGCGGGCCAACCGGTAGGTGAGCAAACAACTCACATGGGCCTGTCACTGAACCGACCGCCCGCCGCAGGCGGTCTGTTGTTTGGTGACGACAATGGACCAACAGACGATTGAAGCCATCGCGGAGGCCGTGACCGCGCGCATCCTCCGTGACCTTCCGCGCGGGCGTGTGCCCGTCTCCCCCGAATACCTGACCGCTGAGCAGGTTTCCCAGATGACGGGCTTCTCGCCCAAGTCGCTGGAGGCGTACCGCGCCAAGCGCGTCGGGCCGCCGTTCCTGAAGGTGGGCCACAGCATCCGCTACCGCGCTGAAGACGTGCGTGCCTGGGTTGAAGCCGGGGGTGCGGTCGAATGAGTGCGATGGACAAAGGAAACGCCCCCAGCCGGGGGACCGGGGGCGCTCAGGAAGACAGGACCCTTGAACAGAACCGCCATCATCAACCCTGTGACCCGAGTATAGCGGGCGGAGGTGGCCGAGGCGAGGCCGGAGACTTGTGGCCGAACCCCGAGGAGGCCGTGACCTTCCTTGAAGGTTGGCGTCCGGGTGGGCCTTGGGTCCTGACGGCGATCCCACCCGAGGGCGGCGCAACCCGGACGGTGACGCTGGCCGACCCCGGCGCGGTGCGGAAGTGGATCCACGACCACAGCGGCGGGCGCTGGAACCTCTACTTCACGGTGAACGAGACGGCGGGGCCTGTCCGCAAGAAGCCGGAGAAGGCCGACATGGCCGCCGCGACCGGCCTGCATGTGGACGTGGACCCGCGCCCGGGCGAGGTGCTGGACGCCGAACGCGAGCGGGCGCTGCGGCTCCTCCGGGCCTACAGCCCCGCGCCCACGGCCATCGTTGACAGTGGCGGCGGGTACCAAGACTTTTGGAAGGCGGAGGAGCCCGTGCCGCTGGACGGGGACGCCGCGCACATCGAGCGGCGCAACCTGAGGATTGAGACGGACCTACAGGCCGACGCCTGCCACAACATCGACCGCCTGATGCGCCTCCCCGGGACCGTGAACTGGCCCAGTGAGAAGAAGCGCAAGAAGGGGCGCGTTGCCCGGCTCGCAAGCGTCGTGGATGCGGAATGGCGGCGCACGTACCGGCTGGCCGAATTCCCCGAGGCGGAGGTGGCGAAGACCACGCCCGCCGCCGGTGGCCCGTGCGTCGAGCTGGGCGACGTGAAGCGCCTCGACAGCCTCGATGATCTCCCGGCTACGATATCTGCCCGGACGCGGATGCTCATTGTCAACGGTGGCGATCCTGACGACCCAAGCAAATACCCGTCGCGGTCTGAGGTGTTGTTTGCTGTCCTTTGCGAGATGATCCGCGCCGGCGTGGACGACGATGTGATGGCGGCAGTGATCCTTGACCCTGAATATGGGATCAGCGCCCATGTCCTCGAACAGCCGAAGCCCAAGGGCTACGCGGGGCGGCAGATCGCGCGGGCGAGGGCCGAGGCGGTCGAACCCGAGCTTGCAGAGATGAACGCCCGCCATGCGATGGTGAAGTACGGCGGGCGGGTCCGGGTCTTGGTCGAGCGCAGCGACGGCCTGCCGGAGTTTTTGAAGAAGGCCGAGCTTTTCGACTGGTACGCGAACCGGACTGTGAAGGTCGCCGTCGACAAGGACGGGAACGATGTGAAGAAGCCGCTGGCCGAGTGGTGGATCAAACACCCTCAGCGGCGCGACTTCGAGCGCGTCGAGTTCATGCCCGGGGTCGAATCCCCCGATGGTGTCTACAACCTCTGGCGCGGCCCCGCCGTGGTGCCCGCGCCGGGCGACTGCGGCCTGTTCCTTGATTTGATCCGGGACGTGATCGCCGCCGGTGATGGCGAGGTCTACGAGTACCTGCTGAACTGGATGGCGCTGAAGTTCCAGCAGCCGGGGGCCAAGCTCGAAACCTCGATTGCGCTGCGCGGCGGGCAGGGTGTTGGCAAATCCCTCTTTGCCGAGAAGTTCGGTGAGCTGTTCGGGCGGCACTTCGTCGCCGTGTCCGACCAGAAGGGCCTGATGGGCAACTTCAACGCCCACCTTCAACAGGCGCTCCTTGTCTTCGCGGACGAGATCGCCGCCGCGAAGAATGCCAACATGGTCGGTCGGCTCAAGACGCTGGTGACGCAGACGCACATCCGCATCGAGCCGAAGGGGGTGGACAGCTTCGCGGCCCCCAACCATTTCGCCGTGATCTTGGCATCGAACAATCCGCACATCGTGGCGACGGACGCCGATGACCGGCGCTGGCTGGTGCTCGACGTTTCTCCGGCTCGGCGGGGCGACCGGACCTTCTTTCGCGCCCTGGTCGAGCAATGGCAGGCTGGCGGGCGCGAGGCATTCGCACACCTTCTGATGCAGCGCGACCTGTCGGGCTTCGAGCACCGCGACCGGCCTCAGACGGCGGCGCTGGCTGAGCAGGTGGAGAGCAGCTTCACCGGCGCAGCCCGGGTGATCCATGAAATGCTTGCGTCGGGCGAGACGCCGGAAATCTGGCGCAATGGCGAACCTGTTGACGTGCCCGAAGATGGCGGGCGGGTCTTCATCCCCTCGGGTGCCCTTGCGAAGGCGGCTGTTGCCAGCGGCAAGATCCAGCGGGGCGAAGCTGCGGGTCTTGAAAAGTCGCTTGGCCACCAGCTGAAGAAGCTCGGGCGCGTCCAGAGGACCGAACAGGTCAGCATCGCCGGGAAGACGGCGCGCGGGGTCTGGCTGCCGACGCTTGCCGTGGCGCGTGATTGGTGGTCGGAGATGCATGGACGGGCCTTCGACTGGGGCGACGACCCCCATGCGAATTGGGACGTGGTGCGGGTGCCGACCGCCAAAGACTGGGGCGATGAGATGCCGTTCTGAGGGCGGCCCTCCCGTTCCGCAGCGGCGCATCCCGTTTCCGGCCCCGGCGGCTGAGAACGGGATGCGCCACCGTGCCAGATAATTGCGCCCCCGCTGGGGGTTAGCGCATCGGCTCCCGTTCTTCCCGTTCTAGTGGTTTTCCGACGCGGTTCCTTTTTTCTACCATCTCGGACCCTCTTTTGCGCGCCTTCTCACTCCTTTCCCTAACTCTCCAAAAGAACGGGAGGAACGGGAGGAACGGGAGCCTATGGCGGAAAACCCTTCGTTCTCTGGGCGTTAAGACCTTGCACCCTTTATCCCGTTCTGAAGGCGCGCCGATCCCGAACGGGAAGATCGGGAGGGCGGCTGCGCGCCACTCTTCTGGGCAGGGGGACACAGCAACACGCGCCTGCCGCCCCGGTAAAAGGGCGCGCCAGATCGGCCACCGCCGCCCCGGCAATGCCGATCCGCGCCGCGACAGCAAGAAACGGGCCGCCCGGAAAAGGGGTCCCGAAACGCTCGCCGCATCGCCTATGTTTTCTGGGCCGCGAAGGCAGCAAGAAAACGGCCCGCCATCCGTCCCCTTTCCGGGCTAGACCGCGCCACAATGTTCACGCTATGTTCCGGAATTCGCGGGGCAGCACAGAGGAGAAATGGAGATGGCGAAGCGCGTGGCGATCTATGCTCGGGTTAGCACCGGCGGCCAGACCACCGATAACCAGCTCGTCCGGCTGCGAGAGGTGGCGGAGCGGGCCGGGTGGGACGTAGTGCAGGAATATGTCGAGACGGCTTCGGGGGCCAGCCGCTCGCGCCCGGCGCTCGACCGGATGATGGCCGACGCCCGGCGGCGGCGCTTTGACCTGATCGCCGCTGTTGACGTGTCGCGCCTAGGGCGCAGCCTCGCCAACCTCGCGGCCCTGTTCGAGGAGGTGCGGCAGATCGGCTGCGACCTCTACCTTGACCGCGAGGCGGTGGACACCACCACCCCGGCGGGCCGCGCGCTCTTGGGCATGGCCTCAGTCTTCGCCGCCTTCGAGCGCGACATGATTGTCGAGCGCACCCACGCCGGGATCGCCCGCGCCCGGCTGCGGGGCGTCAGGTTCGGTCGGCCAGAGACGGGCGACGGCACCTGCGAGGCAATCCGCTCGCTTCGGCAGCAGGGCCTCGGCATCAACAAGATCGCGGCTGAGCTTCGCGTGGGCAAGTCAGTCGTGCAGCGGATCGCCAATGAGATGAAGGAGGAGACGCATGGAAGCCAAGCATGAAATCCCCGCCCGGCGCGTCGTGAATGACGCCGGCAAGAGCGAGTGGCGCGTTGGCCGCCGGGGCTTGAAGATGGTCGAGGAGCTGGCCGCTCGGGGTGTTGCCGTTGCCACCATCGCCAAGGCCCTGCGCATGGGCAAGGACGCTTTCCGAAACGTGCGCGAGCGCCAACCCGAGGTTCAGGAGGCGCTGGACCGGGGGAGGGCCAAGGAGCATGACGCGCTGGTGGCGAAGCTCTATGAGACGGCGATGGACGGCAACGTGGTTGCGGGCATGTTCCTGTTGAAGGCCCGCCACGGATACCGCGAAGGCGAGCCCTTGGAGGGCGGCAGCAGTGCCGTCCAGGTGAACATCAACCTCCCCGCCGCCATGACGCCTGAAGACTACCGGAAAATGGTGGACGTGACGCCCAAGGGCGACGGTTGAAAGCTAGGAGACGATAAAAACATGCAAGACAGCAATTATGCCGTGAGCCAAAGGATGATCAGTGAGGGCGTCCGAGCGCTCTACCGTTCCTTGGGCTATCAACTTTGCTCAGGCGACCCGGAAGAAGCCGTTGTAGAAGTATTTCGCTCCATGGCAGATGTCAGCAAGCTGGAAGCCGCTGCCTCGACAAAAAGCCCAGCAGCGCGATAGTCTGATGCCAGTTCAAGGACAGATTTCTCGGTAACAACTTCGGATTTTTCCGGGTTCTTATTATTAGGCTGGTATGTAGTCACTTGGAACTTGTCATTCATGAATTCCCAGCTGCCGTGAACAAGTCTATTCCGTCTATTTGCAGCCTTGTTGACTTTTTCGAGCGCGTCCTCGATGCTCTTCAGCTGTATATCTTGGAGTTCGGATACGGCAGCGAGCGCCCTAGGGTCAGGACCCATTGATTTCCGCCTGTCGGCGTGATTCACGGTTCGAAAAACGAGCGGTGAACATGTCCGATCTTTTCTGGCTGACAGATGCACAGATGGCGCGTCTTGAGCCCTTCTTCCCGAAGTCCCACGGC
>JAVJTX010000022.1:0-75298 GCA_040220035.1 Roseovarius sp.
GGTGAAGATCTGGCCGGTCTCGCCGAATTCTACCAGATTTCCGAGATGGAAGAAGGCCGTCTTCTGGCTGACGCGGGCGGCCTGCTGCATCGAGTGGGTGACGATGATCACCGAGTAGTTGGTGCGCAGCTCGTCGATCAGTTCCTCGACCTGGCTGGTGGCGATGGGGTCGAGGGCGGAACAGGGTTCGTCCATCAGCAGCACCTCGGGTTCGGTGGCCACGGCGCGGGCGATGCAGAGGCGTTGCTGCTGGCCGCCCGAAAGGCCGGTGCCGGGGGCGTGGAGGCGGTCCTTGACCTCGTTCCAGATGGCGGCGCGGCGGAGCGACCTCTCGACGATGTCGTCGAGATCGGCCTTGTTCTTGGCCAGCCCGTGGATGCGGGGGCCGTAGGCGATGTTGTCGTAGATCGACTTGGGGAACGGGTTGGGTTTCTGGAACACCATCCCCACCTTGGCGCGCAGTTGCACCGGGTCGACCTTCTTGTCGTAGATGTCCTGCTCGTCGAGCAGGATGTCGCCCTCGACGCGGCAGATGTCGATGGTGTCGTTCATCCGGTTCAGGCAGCGCAGGAAGGTGGATTTGCCGCAGCCCGACGGGCCGATGAAGGCCGTGACGGTCTTGTCCTCGATATCGACGTCCACGTCCTTGATGGCGTGGGTGTCGCCGTAATAGACCTGCACCTTGCGGGCGGAGAACTTGGTTGCGTTCTTGGTCACGGTTCTCTCCGTATTGGGGGTGTCATACATGAGGTGGGTCCTTGATTACCAGCGGCGCTCGAAGCGGCGGCGCAGAATGATGGCGAGGATGTTCATCGACAGCAGGAAGACCAGCAGGACGATGATACCGCCCCAGGCCTTTTCGTAGAAGGCCACGTCGGCGCGGGCGGCCCATGTGTAGATCTGGGCGGGCATGGCCGAGTTGGCGTCGGTAAAGCCCGAGACAAGGCCGTCGGGATAGCCGCGGGCGACGAAGCCTACCATGCCAATGAGCAGCAGCGGCGCGGTTTCGCCAAGGGCCTGCGCAAGGCCGATGATGGTGCCCGTCAGGATGCCGGGCATGGCCAGCGGCAGGACGTGGTGGAAGACCGCCTGCATCTTGGAGGCGCCGACGCCGAGGGCCGCGTCGCGGATGGAGGGCGGAACCGCCTTGAGCGAGGCGCGGGTCGAGATGATGATCGTGGGCAAAGTCATCAGGGTCAGCACCAGCCCGCCCACCAGCGGCGCGGATTGCGGCAGGTGCATGAACTGAATGAAGACCGCGAGGCCGAGGATGCCGAAGACGATCGAGGGGACGGCGGCGAGGTTGGAGATGTTCACCTCGATCAGGTCGGTGAAGCGGTTCTGGGGCGCGAATTCCTCGAGGTAGATGGAGGCCGCGACGCCGATGGGCAGCGAGAGCAGCAGCACCACCAGCATCATGAAGAACGAGCCCACGACCGCGGCGCCGATCCCTGCCCCGCCGGGATTGTCGACGCCCGAGTCGGCGCCGGTGATGAAGTTCAAGTTGAAGGCGGATTTCATGATCCCGGCCGCGTGCAGCGCATCGACGATGTCGAGGTCGGTCTTCATCAGGAAGCGGCTGTCCTGCATCCCCTCGCGGGTGACGCGGCCGTTGAAATAGCCGTCGACGCGGGAGGAGGCGGCCAGTTCGAAGCGGACCGGTTCGCCCAGCATGTTCGAGTTGCCCTGATAGTATTCGCGGATCGTGCCGCCGGTCTTGCCGAGCAGGCGTTCGATCGCGTCGGCGTCGAAATCGGCCTCGAGGCCGCGCTCCTGAAGCTGGGCTTCGAGCTTGGAGATGAACAGGTCCTGATAGGCCTTGGTCTTGAAGAGTTCGCTTTCGGCGGCCTCGTATTCGGCCTGCGTGATGGTGAATTCCACGTCGACCACGGTCTTGGTGAAGGCCGGGATGCCGGAGCGGATGATGGTGAAGGCGAGCACCACGAGGAAGAACAGCCCGATGCCGATGGCGATCATGCCATAGGCCTGAAAGCGCTTTTCGGAGGCGTTGCGGCGTTTGGTGCGGGCGTCGCGGGTGGTGAGCGAGGTGCTCTCGCCCGAGCCGCCGCTGTTCAGGGTCGCATCGGTCATTCGTATTGCTCCCGGTATTTGCGCACGATGTAGAGCGCGAAGATGTTGAGGCAGAGCGTAATGACGAAGAGCGTCATGCCGAGGGCGAAGGCGACGAGCGCTTCCGGAGAGGCGAAGTCGGCGTCACCGGTGAGCTGGCTGACGATCTTGGCGGTGACGGTGGTCATTGCCTCGAAGGGGTTGAGCGAGAGGCGGGCCGCGGCCCCTGCCCCCAGCACCACGATCATGGTCTCGCCGATGGCCCGCGAGGCAGCCAGAAGGATGGCGCCGACGATGCCCGGCAGGGCGGCGGGCAGGACGACCTGCTTGATGGTTTCCGAGCGGGTGGCGCCCAGCCCGTAGGAGCCGTCGCGCATGGCCTGTGGGACCGAGTTGATGATGTCGTCGGAGAGCGAGGAGACGAAGGGGATCAGCATGATGCCCATGACGAGCCCCGCCGTCATCACCGCCGTGCCCGATTGCATCCAGTCGAGCCCGTCATCGCCGAAGAGCTTGAGCAGCAGCGGGCCGACCGTCAGCAGGGCGAAGAGGCCGTAGACGATGGTGGGGATGCCGGCCAGCACCTCGAGCATCGGCTTGGCGAAGGCGCGGACACGGGGGCTGGCGTATTCGGAGAGGTAGATGGCGGCGAAGAGGCCGATGGGGACCGCCACGGCCAGCGCCACGATGGAGATATAGAACGTGCCCCACAGGAGCGGCAGGACGCCGAGATCGGAGCTGCCGCCGCGGCCAGAGAAGCTGGGTGCCCAGTTGGTGCCGAAGAAGAATTCCGTGGCCGGGTAGAGGCGGAAGAACTCGATCGTGTTGAAGACCAGCGACAGGACGATGCCGACGGTGGTCAGGATGGCGATGGAGGCGGCGCCGACGAGAAGGGCGCGGACGCTGCGCTCGACCGTGTTGCGGGCGCGGAATTCGGCGTGGCTTTCCCGGAGACCGTAGAGGAAGCCCAGCACGGCGAGGATCAGCACAACGCCGGTCATGAGCAGGTTGCCCGTGCCGGTCATGATGCGGTAGCGCTGTGCCGCGCGCAGGATCGGCTGGGTGATTTCGGAGGTGACGATGGAGCCCGCGTCACGCAGGCGCTGGGTCACGTCGGTGAATTCGGCGCGCAGGTTCTGCGCCTCGTCTTCCGACATCAGGTCCTGGGCCACGGCGCTGTCGAGACCGTCGGCGGCGCGGCGCACCTCGGCCATGACCAGACCCAGCGAGGAGCCTTCCTTGACCGAGCTTTCCGGGATCATGCCGGAGATGGCGTTGCCGATATAGACCGGCTGGATCAGCAGCCACGCGACCAGCAGCAGCAAGGCCGGCACGACGGCCTTGATGGCCACGTTGGAGCCGTAATAGGAGGGCAGCGAATGCAGCGCGCGGCTGTCGCCCCCGGCGCTGGCGATTGCGCGCTGCCGGCCCAGAATGTAGCCTGCCGCCGCGATCGCGAGCACGATCAGGATAAGCCAGAGTAAAGGCATGTGCCCCCCATCCCCTTGGTTGTCGTAAATGTCCTAAAAGGCGTGGCGGGGGCGGCGGAATATGCCGCCCCCGGTTCAGGCCGGGCCTGATTACATGCTTTCGCTCATGGTGGTCTCGTTTTCGACCACGGACTGGGTATCGGCCAGTTCCGGGTCAGCCACGAGGCCGTAGTTGGACAGCGGGCCGCCGGGGCCTGCGATCTCGTCAGCGGTGAAGAACTGGGCGTATTCCTTGAGGCCGGGGATCACGCCGATATGGGCCTTCTTGACGTAGAAGAAGAGCGGGCGCGAGACCGGGTATTCGCAGGAGGCGATCGACTCGGTGGTGGGTTCGATGCCGCCCATGGTGGCCACTTTCAGCTTGTCGGTGTTGTTCTCGTAGAACGCGAGGCCGAAGACGCCGATGCCGTTGGTGTTGGCGTCGATGCGGGCGAGGGTCTCGGTGTAGTCGCCGTCGATATCGACCGACTTGCCGTCTTGGCGGACATCGAGGCAGGCATCCTCGGCGTCGTCCTCGTTCATGCCGCCATCCATCATGGCCTGCATGGCGCCGGTGGCTTCGCAGCCTTCCAGCAGCACCTTGTCTTCGAAGACTTCACGGGTGCCGTGCTTGGTGCCGGGGATGAACATGGCGATTTCGGCTTCGGGCAGGTCGCTGTTGAAGTCGGACCAGTTCTCGTGCGGGTTGTCGACCACGTCGCCGTCGACCATCACCTTGGCGCCGATGGCGTTGAAGATGTCGGAGGGTTCGAAGGCGGTGAATTCGGGGCCCGACTGCTGGCTGGCGAAGACGATGCCGTCATAGCCGATGCGGACTTCGATGATGTCGGTGACGCCGTTCTCGGCGCAGGCCTTGATCTCTTTTTCGCGGATGGCGCGCGAGGCGTTGGCGACGTCGATGGTGTTTTCACCCACGCCTTCGCAAAAGCGCTTGAGGCCGGCCGACGAGCCGCCCGATTCGACGACCGGTGTCGGGAAGTCGGTGTTGTCGCCGAAGAGCTCGGCCACGATCGAGGCGTAGGGCAGAACGGTCGAGGAACCGGCGACCTGCACGTTGTCACGGGCGGCGGCAGCGGTTGCGGAAACGGCAGCGATCGCCAGCGAGGAGGCGGTCAGTTTCACAAAGGACATGGATAGCTCCTGATTTCGAGTTGCGGGGCCACAACAGCAAATGGCCCTTGGCCGTTCTGCTAGTGTCCGGCGACGACGCTTTTGTTACAGGGATGTAACGGTTTTATGACAGCGCGGAAGTTGTTGGGGAAAATGGCCGTCCTGACGCGGGGTCGTGCCCCGGGCGGCGCCGGCAAGGCGGGTCAGCGGACCTGTTGGGCGCTGTCGCGGGGCAGGACGACGCGGAAATCGCTGCCCTGTCCGGGGTGCGATTCGATTCGCAGGCGGCCCCGGTGGCGGCCGACGATGTGCTTGACGATGGCGAGGCCGAGGCCGGTGCCGCCCATGGCGCGGGAGCGGTGGCTGTCGACGCGGTAGAAACGTTCGGTGAGGCGCGGGATGTGGACGGGGTCGATGCCCGGCCCCTCGTCGCGCACCGAGATGACGGCGGCGGGGCCGCGCATTAGCGGCTCCTGCTCTGTCGGGGTAAGCGAGACATGCACCGTCTTGCCCTGCCCGCCATACTTGATGGCGTTTTCGGTGAGGTTGGTGATGACCTGCTGGAGCTGATCGGCATCGCCCGGCACGACGAGTGGCGTCTCGGGCAGGCTGGTGGTGATCCGGACGCCCGCATCGGTGGCCAGTGGCGTGAGCGCGTGGCGCACGGTGCCGATCAGGCGGCAGAGGTCGACCGGGTCGGTTGGGCGGACGCGTTCCTGCCCCTCGACGCGGCTGAGGGAGAGGAGGTCGCGCACGAGGCGTTCCATGCGCTGGGCCTCGTCCTGCATTGTGCCGAGGAAGCGATCGGTGACCGCCGCGTCGCCCTTGGCCGGGCCGCGCAGGGTTTCGATGAAGCCCAGCAGGGCGGTGAGCGGGCTGCGCAGTTCGTGGCTCACGTTGGCGACGAAATCGCGGCGCATCTGGCCGGCCTGTTCGAGATGGGTGACATCCTCGAAACAGACCAGCACGCCGTGGCCGGCCTCGGTCTGGACGGGCGAGCAGGTGACGTCGAACGTGGTGTCCTGCGTGCCGTCGGAGGAGAGGTAGCGGGTGGTCTTGGGCTGGCGGTCGCGCAGGGCGGCCTCTATCGCGTCGAGGATCGAGGGCTGGCGCAGGGCGGTGATGAAATGGCGCCCGACGATGCCCTGCCCCACGAGATGGAGCGCGCGGTCATTGGCGCCGAGGATGCGCTCGGCCCGGCCGATGAGGACCGAGGGCAGCGGGATGGCGCTGAGGAGCGACGAGATGTTTTCGGCGTTCATCGCCCTGCCCTGCCCCCGTCAGACCGCCTTGAGCCCGTCGCGGTACCGGCGCATGTTCTCCTGATAGTGGAGGGCGCTGAATTCCAGCGAGGCCAGCGCCTTGTCGTCAAGCTGGCGGACGACCTTGCCCGGCGCGCCCATCACAAGGCTGCCGTCGGGGATTTCCTTGCCCTCGGTGATCAGCGCGCCCGCGCCGATCAGGCAGTTGTTGCCGATCTTCGCGCCGTTGAGGATGGTGGCGCCCATGCCGATCAGGGTGTTGTTGCCCAGTGTGCAGCCATGCAGCATGACCTTGTGGCCGATGGTACAGTTCTCGCCCACCGTGAGGGGGAAGCCCATGTCGGTGTGCAGGACGCAGTTTTCCTGCACGTTCGAACCGCGGCCGATGGTGATGGGCTCGTTGTCGCCGCGCAGGGTGGCGCAGAACCAGACGGAGGCGCCCTCTTCGAGGATGACCTTGCCGATCAGGTTGGCGTCGGGGGCGACCCATGTGTCGTCGGCAAGCTGCGGGGTGTGGCCGTCGAGGGTGTAGATGGTCATGTGGTGTCCTCGAATTCCTGTTGGAGTTTCTGCACATGGGCGTTGAGGCCCGGCTGTTGGATGCGCTTGAGCCTTGCGGCGGTGACGATGCTTTTCAGCCGCGCGTCGGTGCCTTCGAGATCGTCGTTGATCAGCACGTAGTCGTATTCGCCCCAGTGGCTGATCTCGTCCCAGCTTTTCTGCATCCGCTTGGAGACCACGTCGGGCGCGTCCTGCCCGCGCCGGACCAGCCGGTTGCGCAGTTCGGCGATCGAGGGGGGCAGGATGAAGATCGACAGCGTGTGCTGGCCGAGGCCGGAGTTCTGGATCTGCTGCGCGCCCTGCCAGTCGATATCGAAGAGCACGTCGCGCCCTTGGCCTATCGCCTCTTCCACCGGGCCGCGGGGGGATCCGTAGAAATTGCCGAAGACATGGGCGTGTTCGAGCATCTGCCCGGCGCTGACCGCGCGCTTGAAATTGGTGTCGGTCATGAAGTGGTAGTCCTGCCCGTCCACCTCGCCTTCGCGAGCCGTTCGGGTGGTCGCCGAGACCGAAAAGGAGATCGTGTCGTCCCAGTCGCGCAAGCGCCGGGACAGGGTGGATTTGCCCGCGCCCGAGGGCGAGGACAGGATGATCAGGAGCCCGCGCCGGTCAGCCATGCGCGCCCTGCCCTTTCACTTTTCCTAAAATACTCAAATCCCCCGCTTTCCAATTCGTGGCGTCATTCGACATTCTGCACCTGCTCGCGCATCTGGTCGATCACCGTCTTGATTTCGAGGCCGGTCGCCGTGAGCGCCTTGTTCTGGGCCTTGGAACACAGCGTGTTGGCCTCGCGGTTGAATTCCTGTGACAGGAAGTCGAGCTTGCGGCCCACCGGGCTGCCGGTGGCGATGAGGTCGCGGGCAGCGGCGATATGGGCGCGGAGGCGGTCGAGCTCTTCGGTGACGTCGGCCTTGACGGCGAGGAGCGCCAGTTCCTGTGCGACGCGGGTCTCGTCGGCGGTGTCGGCGGTGTCCATCACGCGGGCGAGCGCGGTGCGGAAGGTCTGTTCCATCTCGGGCCTGCGGGCCTCGGCGGCGGTTGCGGCCTCTGCGGTGAGGCGTTCGATATCGTCGAGTTGGGCGGTGAGGACGGAGGCCAGCGCGCGGCCTTCGGTGGCGCGCATGTCGAGGAAGGCAGTGAGGAGGGATTCGAAGTCGGCCAGCAGGGTCTTGCGAAGCGCGTCTGTGTCCTCGTCCGCCGCACCGGTGTCGAGCACGCCGCGCAGGCCGAGGAGATCGGCGGCGGTGGCCGGGGCCAGCGTGACGCCACGGGCCATGGCGCGGTTTTCAACTTCGGCCATGGCGGTGAGCACGTCCTCGAGTTGGGCCGCGTTGACGGCCAGCGCCCCGGCCCCGTCATCGCGCGAGAGCTTGAGGTTGAGGCTGACATTGCCGCGCCCGAGCGCCTTGCCCAGCCGCGCGCGCAGGCCCGGTTCGAGCCCCTCGATCCAGTCGGGCACGCGCAGGCGCAGGTCGAGCCCCTTGCCGTTGACGCTGCGCATTTCCCATGTCCAAGAAAAGCCGTGCTGCGCCCCCTTGGCCGCGGCGAAAGCCGTCATTGATCTGAGCACGCGGATCCTCCTGACATGTCCCTGCCGGGTGCGGTTGCGTCACGTCCTAGCCATTCGTTTGCACAAGGGCAAGCGTGCCGGCGGGTTCATCTGTTTAAGGCGATGTTAACCAATTATTAACATTTCGGGCGCCCTGTCGGGGTAATCGTGCCAGATTCCGGGAACGCGCCAGCCACGCCGCACAGGCCGTGGCAGGGCGCTTCGAGCCACCGACCCGAGCGAGGGCAGACCAATGGATGACACAACCTATGAACCCGACGACGTGATCGAGCTTCGGCCCCGGGGCCGCGCCGGGGGGCGCGACCCGCAGGCGCTTGTCGAATACTGGGACGGGTTGCGGCGCGGCGCCTTGGTGCCGCGGCGGGCCGAGATCGACCCGCGGCGGATCGAGGGGCTGTTGTCGGACACGTTCATCATCGAGCGGATCGCGCCGGGGCTGGCAAGGTTCCGGGTGGCGGGCGCGCATCTTGCCGACCTGATGGGCATGGATGTGCGGGGCATGCCGGTGAGCAGTTTCATCCATCCCGACCGGCGGGAGGGTTTTGCCGGCGCGCTGACGCGGCTGTTCGAGGAGCCGGCGACGGTGCGGCTTGACCTGCTGTCGCGGGGCGGATTCCGGCAGCCGGGGCTGACCGGGCGGATGGTGATGTTGCCATTACGGAGCGATCTGGGCGACGTGAGCCGGGCGATGGGCTGCCTCGTGGTCGAGGGCGATGCGGGCCGGGCGCCGCGGCGGTTCGAGGTCACGCGCCTGCGGGTGGCGCCGGTGGTGGGCGGCACGGTCGAGGTCAGGCGGCCGGCGCCGGAGGCCCCGCGCCCCGCGCCGAAGCGGCGGGGGCGCCCGTTCCTGCGGCTGGTGACAAGCGATTGACGACGCCGTTTGTCGCGAACCGGACAGGTTGGCGCGTTTTCCGGCTTTCCGGCGAAGTGAGCGCGGCCTAGCCTGCGGCGGAACCTCCAGCCACAGGGACCGCCCCCATGACCGTTGTTTCTTCCGTCACCGCCACCCCGCTGCGCCTGCCGCTGCGCCAGCCCTATATCTGGTCGCAGGGGGTGGAGGAGGCGTTCACCGTCAACCTCGTCACGATGACCTGCGAGGATGGCACGGTGGGCTATGGCGAGACGCCCGCCGCACCGGATGCCGATGCGCAGAAGATCGTGCTGGAGAAGCTGGGCCGGGGGCTGGTGGGGCGGTCGGTGTTCGATATCGCAGCAGGCTTGCAGGACGTTTACCGCGAGCACTTCCTTGTGTTCGGTGGAAATATGCCGCGATATTTCAACCAGTTGCGGAACGCTCTTGAGACGGCGGCGCTGGATGCGCAGGGCAAGGTTCTGGGGCGTCCGGTGTGGGATCTGCTGGGGGGCGCGGTGCGCGGGGATGTGGGGTATTTCCACTTTCTGCAAGGGCAGACGCCCGAGGCGCTGGCCGAGGATGCGGCGGCGGCGGTGGCCTGTGGGCAGCCGATATTGTACCTGAAAGTGGGGGTTGGCGCCGCGCATGACATGGCCGCCGTGCGCGCCGTGCGGGAGGCCGCGCCCGAGGCCCGGCTGCGGCTGGATGCGAACGAGGCGTGGGATCAGGCGGTTGCGCTGCGGATGATCGCGCGGCTGGAACCTTATGACATCGAGTATATCGAGCAGCCGACCGCCAGCACGTCGCAGGCGGCGTTGGCGCATGTGGCGGCGCGGTCGCCCATTGCCATCGGGGCGGATCAGAGCGTGTTCACCTTGCAGGAGGTGCATACGGCGGCGGCCGTGCACCGGGCCGACATGATCGCCGTCGGCCCGCGCGAGATCGGCGGGCTGCGGCCGCTGATGAAGGCGGCGGCGGTGGCCGAGGCGGCGGGCGTTCCGCTGTGCATCCACTCGTCGATGACGACCGGGATCACCACCTGTGCCGAGCATCACGCGGGCCGGGCCATTCCCAACCTTGATGATGGCAACCAGATCATGTGGCAATTGCTGGCCGAGGATATCGTGGAGGCGCCGGATCTGGCGCCCAAGACGGGCCGGCTGGCGCTGGAGGGCAAGCCGGGGCTGGGATTTACGCTGAAGGACGAGGTAATTGCCGACGCGGCCGAGCGGCATCGGAAGCACGCCGGGTAGTCAGCCCACCATGGGTGTCATCAGCTCGACCTCCTGCCCCTCTTCGATGGCGGTGTAGAAGCAGGTGCGGCGGTTGGTGTGGCAGGCGGGCCCGTATTGACGCACGCGCACGAGGATGCTGTCGCGGTCGCAATCGATGCGCAGGTCTGCCAGTTCCTGTACGTGGCCGCTGGTTTCGCCCTTGACCCAGAAGGATTGTCGCGAGCGGCTCCAATAGGTGACGCGGCCGGTGTCGAGCGTGCGCTGCACCGCCTCGGCGTTCATCCACGCGAGCATCAGCACCTCGCCGGTCTCAGCGTCCTGTGCGATGGCCGGCAGCAGCCCGTCTTGATTAAATTTGAGCGTTTCGGGGTCGAATGGCATGAAGGAAACCCTTTCCGTCTGCGTCACGCGCCTCTATCTATGGGGGGAATGCGGAAAGGGAAAGCCATGAGCGGCGAAACCGACCTGATCAAATTGTACTCGGCACGGATCCTAGAGCTGGCGGCGGATATTCCGCATCATGGCCGGCTTGAGGAGCCTGATGCGAGCGTAAAGCGGCGGGCGCCGCTCTGTGGTTCGACCGTGACGGTGGATATCAAGACCGATGGGACAAAAATCACCGATTACGCGGCGGAGGTGAAGGCCTGTGCGCTGGGACAGGCCTCGGCCAGCATCGTGGGCGGGCATATCATCGGCTGTGACCTTGTGCAGGTGACCGAGGCGCGCGATGCGCTGAAGGCGATGCTCAAGCAGGACGGGCCGACGCCCCCTGCCCCGTTCGACGGGCTTGAGGTGCTGCGCCCGGCGCAGGATTACAAGAACCGGCATGCGTCGATCCTGCTGACGCTGGAGGCTTTGGTCGAGGCGCTGGAGACGGCGCAGGCGTCGAGTTCCTGCGCCTGAGGGCGCGACTAACCTTCCAATTTTGCATAAAAAAACCGCCGCACGCTTGGGGACAAGCGGCGGCGGAAGGAAGCTCGGTTCCCGTTTGGGCCTGTCCGGTGATCTGGGGTGAGGCAGGAACCCCGGGGACAGTGATCAGGCGCGGCGCATCGAGACTATGGGGACAGGCGATGCGGATTGCGCGACAGGCCAGGAACGTCGCAGGCAGAAAGGTTACAGAAGTCCCGGAAGGTAGAGACCGCCCAGAAGCGTGACCATCAGGGCCGCGCCGCCGATGAGATCCCCGATAAGGGTGTCGCGGGAGCGGTAGGCGGCGGTCTTGAACTGGCTGAGCATTGGGTGGCTCCTTCGTCCGGTGTGACTTTGTTGCTTATTTGTTCTCATCTTGGAAAGGGTTTGTAAAGAACTTTATGAGAACATTCCGGAACACATGTGGATAAATTGGGTTAAGGTCTTGGATCGGAACGAAAGTTTTTGTTCCACTTCCGTTCCGGCCTGTGGATAAGTCTTAACCGACGCTGATGAGGCGGATCGCCTGATCCTGTTCCATCAGCCACAGGAGGATGCGGGCGGCCTGCCCCCGGTCGCCGGTGAGGTCGGGATCGTCGGCCAGCAGTTTGCGGGCGTCGGACTGGGCCACTGCCATCAGGGCCGCTTGGCCCTCGAGATCGGCGATGCGGAAGCGTGGCAGGCCGGACTGGGCGGTGCCGATCAGGTCGCCGGCGCCGCGCATTTCGAGGTCGGTCTCGGCGATGCGGAAGCCGTCTTCGGTTTCGCGCATGGTGGTGAGGCGTTTCTCTCCGGTCTCCGATAGCGGCGGCTGGTACATGAGGAGGCAGGTGGATGCCGCCTGCCCCCGCCCGACGCGGCCGCGGAGCTGGTGGAGTTGCGCGAGGCCGAAGCTTTCGGCGCGTTCGATCACCATGATCGAGGCGTTGGGCACGTCGACGCCCACCTCGATCACGGTGGTCGAGACGAGCACGGAGGTGTCGCCGCGATGAAAGGCGGCCATGGCGGCGTCTTTCTCCTCGGGGGGCATCTGGCCGTGGACGAGGCCGACGACCCCTTCGCCGAGCGCCGCGCGGAGGCGTTTGAATCGCTCGCCCGCGCTGGAGAGGTCGATGAGTTCGCTTTCCTCGACCAGCGGGCAGACCCAGTAGGCCTGCCGCCCCTCGGCGATGGCGCGGCGGAGGTGATCGACCACCTCGTCCATGCGGCCTTGGCTCACCAGTGCGGTGGTGATGGGTTTGCGGCCCGGCGGTTTCTCGTCAAGGATGGAGACATCCATGTCGCCGTATTGTGCCAGCGACAGGCTGCGGGGAATGGGGGTGGCTGTCATCACCAGCACGTCGGCCTGTGCGCCCTTGCGGCCGAGTTCCAGCCGCTGGCGGACGCCGAAGCGGTGTTGCTCGTCGACGATGGCGAGGCGAAGGTCTTGGAATTCCACGTCTTTCTGGAAGACGGCATGGGTGCCCACGAGGATCTGGATATCGCCGGCCTTGAGCGCGGCGAGCTTGCGGCGGCGCTCGACCCCCTTGTCGCGGCCGGTGAGGATTTCGATGACGACGCCCGCGGCTTCGGCCAGCGGGGTGAGCCCTTCGAGGTGCTGGCGGGCGAGGATTTCGGTGGGGGCCATCATGACCCCCTGCCCGCCCGCCTCGACCGCGATGAGCAAGGCTTTCAGCGCGACGAGGGTCTTGCCGGCGCCCACGTCGCCTTGCAGGAGGCGGTTCATCCGCCGGTCCTGCGCCATGTCGGCGGCAATCTCGGCGATGGCGCGGGTCTGGGCGCCGGTGGGGGTGTAGGGCAGCGCGTCCAGCACCTTGGCCTGCAGCTTGCCGGTGCCCACAGTGGCGCGGCCCTTGGTGCGGCGGAGCTTGGCGCGGGCGAGGCCGAGGGTGAGTTGGTGGGCCATGAACTCGTCATAGGCGAGGCGCTCGCGGGGGGCGTCGGAGGGGCTGAGATCGGCCATGTCGGCGGGCGCGTGGGCGCGGGTGATGGCCTCGTGCCAGCCGGGCCAGCCGGCGCTGGCCTTTTGCGCGGGGTCGATCCATTCGGGCAGTTCGGGTGCGCGGGCCAGCGCGGATTGCGCGGCCTTGCCCATGGTTTTCTGGGTGATGCCGGCGGTGAGCGGGTAGACCGGCTCGAAATCGGGGATGTCGCCTGCCTCGTTCGGGGGGAGGATATGGTCGGGGTGAACCATCTGGGCCATGCCGTCGAAAAGCTCGACCTTGCCGGAGACGACGACCCGCTGACCGGTGGGGAGGATGCGGCGGAGGTACTCGTCGCGGGCGTGGAAGAAGACGAGCTGGAAGGTTGTGGCGGCATCCTCGACGTTGACGCGGTAGGGCCCGCCGCGGCGCTGGGGTGCGCGGTGGTCGCCGACGGTGATTTCGACGGTGACGGTTTCGGGGTAGTTGGCGCCCTGGACCGTGTCGCGGCGGCGTCGGTCGATGCCGGAATATGGCAGCGTGAAGAGCACGTCGCGGGGGCGGGCGATGTCGATCGCGGCGAGGGTCTTGGCGGTTTTGGGGCCGACCCCTTCCAGCGTTTCCAGCTCGGCGAAGAGCGGGAAAAGGATGGGGGGGCGGGTGCTCATAACGCGCCTATGAGGTCGAGCCAGCCGTCTTCGTCGATCATCTCGACGCCGAGCTCTTGGGCTTTCTTGCCTTTGCTGCCCGCGCCCGGCCCGGCGACGACGAGGTCGGTCTTGGCGGAGACGCTGCCCGAGACCTTGGCGCCGAGGGCTTCGGCGCGGGCCTTGGCCTCGGCCCGGGTCATCTTTTCGAGCGTGCCGGTGAAGACGACGGTCTTGCCGGCGACGGGGCTGCCCTCGGTTTGCGGGCGGGTCGCTTCCTCGACCGTGAGGTGGGCGGTGAGGCGGTCGATGCTTTCGCGTTCGTTGTTTTGCGCGAAGGCGGTGACGAGGGAGCGGGCCATGACCTCGCCCACGCCGTCGATGCCGAGGAGGCGCTCCCATTCCGGGCCGTCGTGATTGGCGGCGCTGTCCATGGCGGCGGTGAAGTCGGACCATGTGCCGTAGAAGCGGGCGAGCAGGTTGCTGGCCTGTTCGCCGACATGGCGGATGCCAAGGGCGAAGAGGAGGCGGCCGAAGGGGATGTTTTGTTTTTCTTCAATGGCTTCAAAGAGGTTCTTCGCGCTTTTATCGCCCCAGCCTTCGCGGTTCTTGAGTTGTCTGGGGCCTGAACCGTAGCGATCCTTCAGCGTGAAGATGTCGGCGGGTTCCTTGATCCAGCCGTCGCGGTAGAATTGTTCAACTTGTTTCGCGCCCAGCCCCTCGATGTCAAAGGCGGCGCGGGAGACGAAATGTTTCAGTTTTTCAACCGCTTGCGCGGGGCAGATCAGGCCGCCCGTGCAGCGGCGGACGGCGTCGCCTTCTTCGCGTATGGCCTCTGAGCCGCACTCGGGGCAGGTTTCGGGGAAGCTGTAGGATTTGGCATCCTCGGGGCGTTTGGAGAGGTCGACATCGGCCACTTTGGGGATGACGTCGCCGGCGCGGTAGACCTGCACCCAGTCGCCTTCGCGGATATCCTTGCCGCCGCGGATTTCGTTGCCCTTGCTGTCGCGGCCGGCGATGTAATCCTCGTTGTGGAGCGTGGCGTTGGAGACGACGACGCCGCCGACGGTGACGGGGGTCAGGCGGGCAACGGGGCTGAGGGCGCCGGTGCGGCCGACCTGGATGTCGATGGCCTCAAGGCGGGTCCAGGCGAGTTCGGCGGGGAATTTATGGGCGATGGCCCAGCGGGGGGTGGTGCTGCGGAAGCCGAGGCGGGCTTGCAGGGTGAGGTCGTCGAGTTTGTAGACGACGCCGTCGATGTCGTAGCCAAGCTCGGCGCGGAGTTGCTCGATCTTGGCGTATTGGGCGAGCATTTCGGTTGGCCCGTCGCAGAGTTCGGTGAGCGGGTTGGTCTGAAAGCCCAGGTCTGCGAGGCGGTTGATGGCGCCCATCTGGGTGTCGGCCAAGGCCTCGCTGACCTCGCCCCATGCATAGGCGAAGAAGCGCAGGGGGCGGTTGCGGGTGATGGTGGAGTCGAGC
Organism: Roseovarius sp.; assembly: GCA_040220035.1. Lineage (GTDB taxonomy): Bacteria > Pseudomonadota > Alphaproteobacteria > Rhodobacterales > Rhodobacteraceae > Roseovarius. The sequence continues at coordinate 15,112 of JAVJTX010000022.1, forward strand.
TGGCGGAGAGAGCCGGCGGCGGCGTTGCGGGGGTTGGCGAATTGCTTGTCAGACCTTTCGGCCTGCCGCGCGTTGAGGGCTTCGAAATCGGCGTGGCTCATATAGACCTCGCCACGGATTTCGAGCAGGTCGGGCGCGCCTTTGAGCGTGGTGGGGATATCGTCGATGGTGCGGGCGTTGGCGGTGACATTCTCGCCCACCGCCCCGTCGCCGCGGGTGGCGGCCTGCACCAGCTTGCCGGATTCGTAGCGCAGGGACAGGCTGAGCCCGTCGATCTTGGGCTCGGCGGTGTAGGTGAGCTTGGCGTCGTCGGAAAGGCCGAGATAGCGGCGGATGCGCGTGTCGAACTCGGTGATGTCTTCGTCGTCGAAGGCGTTGGAGAGGCTGAGCATCCGCACCGCGTGGGTGACCTTGGCGAAGGCCTCGGACGGGGCGGCGCCGACCTGATCGGATGGACTGTCGGCGCGTTTGAGGTGGGGAAAACGCTCTTCGATGGCCGCGTTGCGGGATTTGAGCGCGTCATATTCCGCGTCGGTGATCGCGGGGGCGTCCTCGGTATGATAGGCGGTGTTCGCCTCGGCCAGACGCTGGGCCAGATCGGCCAGTTCTTTCGTCGCCTGCGCTTCGGTCAGATCGTCGACCGCTGGTTTCTGCGCCATCTTGCCCCTCCGCCTGAACGGGGCGCGGCCGGCCTTTCCGCGCGCCCCCGGTCTGTCGTTGCAAGTGATAGGGTGCGGCGGCGGGCGCGTCCAGACGTCAGGCGCCTATGGCGAGCGGCCTGTCCCCGTCAACAGCGGGATCGGGATCGCGCAGCACGTAGCCCCTGCCCCAGACGGTTTCGATATAGTTGGCGCCGCCCGTGGCCTCGGCCAGCTTTTTGCGCAGCTTGCATATGAACACGTCGATGATTTTCAGTTCCGGTTCATCCATGCCGCCATAAAGGTGGTTGAGGAACATTTCCTTGGTGAGCGTCGTGCCCTTGCGCAGGCTGAGCAGCTCGAGCATCTGGTATTCCTTGCCGGTCAGGTGCACGGTCTTGCCCTCGACATCGACCGTCTTGGCGTCGAGATTGACATGGACCTTGCCGGTGCGGATGACCGATTGCGCATGACCCTTGGAGCGGCGGACGATGGCGTGGATGCGCGCGACCAGCTCTTCGCGGTGGAATGGCTTGGTCAGGTAATCGTCGGCGCCGAAGCCGAATCCCTTGATCTTGTTCTCGGTATCGTCGGCCCCGGTCAGGATCAGGATCGGGGTGTCGACCCGCGCGAGCCGCAACTGCCGCAGCACGTCATGCCCGTCCATGTCGGGCAGGCCGAGATCCAGAAGGATCAGGTCGTAATCGTAGAGCTTGGCGAGGTCGATCCCCTCCTCGCCCATGTCGGTGGTGTAGACGTTGAGGTTCGCATGGGTGAGCATCAACTCGATACTCTTGGACGTGGTCGGATCGTCCTCCACCAGTAGCACACGCATGACGGTCTCCGTTCATTAAACTCTTCCCGACACGAGTAGTGACTAACAATGGTTAACTACAGGTTACCCGGACAAAAATATTAGCCGCCGCTACTTTGGGTTGTCGATTATTTTGTCCGCGGGAGGACGATTTGTCGCTTTCAGGCCCGACGCGCCACGGGCGGACAGCGCGGTCACCCATTCCTGAAATTCCTCGTCGCTGAGCCCGTAACGCGCGAGCGCCTCGTCCCGGCTCAGCAGACCGTAAAGCACGCCGCGCACCACCATGAGCTTGCGCGAGGCGACCCAGCGCCGCGTGTCCTCGGGCGGCAGGTCGGCCTGGGTCATCACCGTTCCGTCAGGCAGTGTCACCGCCCTTTTCCCGGTTACCTTCTTCAGATACATGACTCTCACCCATACCTTTCATGGGCCGGAGTGTTGCCGCAGTCTCTTAACGAGGGGTGAAACCGGGTCTTGAGAGTATGTTGCATTTTCCTATATTCCGCGGGACCGGACCGGAGAGAGACATGGCGCTCGACACAGAACTGAATTCGCTGGGCCTGGCCAAGGCGCCTGCCGACACGCGCGTCGTCGTGGCGATGTCGGGGGGCGTGGATTCCTCGGTCGTGGCGGCGATGCTGGCCGAGGAAGGCTATGACGTGGTCGGCGTGACGCTGCAATTGTACGACCACGGCGCGGCGCTGGCCAAGAAGGGCGCCTGCTGTGCCGGGGTGGATATCCACGATGCAAGGCGCGTGGCCGAGGAGATGGGCTTTCCGCATTACGTGCTGGATTACGAGAACATCTTCAAGGACGCGGTGATCGACGAGTTCGCCGACAGCTATCTGGCGGGCGCGACGCCGGTGCCGTGCATCCGCTGCAATGAGCGGGTGAAATTCAAGGACCTGCTGGAGACGGCCAAGGATCTCGATGCCGATTGCATGGCGACGGGGCATTATATTCAGCGCAAGGTCGGCGCCGGCGGGCCGGAGTTGCATTGCGCCGAGGATGCCAATCGCGACCAGAGCTATTTCCTGTTCTCGACCACGCCGGACCAGCTTGATTACCTGCGGTTTCCGCTGGGGCATCTGCCGTCGAAGGATGCGACGCGGACGCTGGCGGCGCGGTACGGGCTGGCGGTGGCGGACAAGCCGGACAGCCAGGATATCTGCTTTGTGCCGAACGGGAATTATGCCTCTGTCATCGAGAAGCTGCGGCCGGGCGCGGCCGAGCCGGGGCAGATCGTGCATGTGGATGGCCGGGTTCTGGGCGAGCATGAGGGGGTCATCCACTACACGATCGGGCAGCGCCGGGGCCTTGGCATCGGCGGGCTTTCCGATCCGCTATACGTGGTGAAGCTGGATGTGGACGCGAAACAGGTGATCGTGGGGCCGAAGGACTTGCTGGCCACCCGCGTGGTGCCGGTGCGCGAGATCAACTGGCTGGGCGACGAGGCATTTACCTCGAAGGCCGAGTGGCATGTGTCGGTCAAGGTCCGCTCGACCCGGCCGCCGCGGGAGGCGATCATCCGGCCGATTTCCGAGACCGAGGCGGAGGTGGAGCTGTTGACCGCAGAGGAAGGCGTGTCGCCCGGGCAGGCTTGCGTGTTCTACGAGACCGGGGGCAGCCGGATCCTTGGCGGCGGGTGGATCTGGCGGGGGTAGCGGGGTTCCGTTACGTCAGGTAGGAGCGACGCGCCGCCGCGCTTGTCGAAGGCGAGGAACAGCTTATAAGGGAAGGTTCCTGAACGAAACTTTCCTATAAGGTGTATTGCCGTGCGACCTCATTTCCTTGCCTGCCTGCCCGCTTTGCTTGTTATCTCGGCCTGTGGCGCGGATATCCCGTCGGAGCCGGTGCAGTTCGGGGTGAAACCCGGCGTGGACCCGGCGTTCATCGCCACGACCACTCCTTTCCCGTTTCGCACGCAGGTGACCGATGACGAGGGCAGTTTCATCCGGCAGGAAAAAGGGGTGACCTGCGTGCTGGAATCGAAGGAGTTGAAGGCGACGCTGATGACGCCGGCAAAGGTGGCGTTTCCGATCACGCGCGGGCGGGCCTCGCCGATGCTGGTGCGCTGCGCGAGCGAGGATTACGTGGCCGAAGGCGTGATTCAGCCGGGCCTCAGCGGGACGATCGTCGTCGGGCCGTCGCTGGCGGGGGTTGCGGCAGCGGTGATTTCGGCCGGGGTGGCCGATGCGCGGGATCGGTGGGCCTATGCCAATGAAACGGTCTGGATGACGCTGCAGGAGCGGGGGGATCTGCCGGACGGCTGACGGGCGTCGGGGCGTTGGTCGGGCCTTGCCCCGCCCTGTGTTGAATGGGCAACGGTTCGCTTGGAGTGCGGAATCTTAACGCGGCGTCAATGGCGCGCGCGGGGGGGACGCCCTAGCATAGCGCCATTCCCCAGCCCGCTCAGTGGAGCTCTCCATGGCTTATTGCCCTTCCGTGAAAATTATTTCTTTTCTTGGCCTTATGGCCACTACCGGATGTGCCGGTGGCCTGAGTTCGGGTGCGACAACACTCTCGCCCAGGGATTCGGCCTTTGCCGGACGGATCGACAGCACGGCACGGTTTGCCGTTCGCACCCGGCTCGACGGGCCCGGCAGGCGGGAAATCAGGGGGATGACCTGTGTTCTGACCTCGGAGGAGGTCAGGGCGACGTTCGAGACCCCGGCCAAGGTCGAATTCCCCACGGTGCGCGGGCGGCCCTTGCCCCTTCGGATCACCTGTGAGGACGCGGAATTCCGCGGTACGACCATCGTGCAGCCCGGGGTAACCGACCTGAAGATTTCCGCCCCGTATGTGTCAGGCATGTCTTCGGCGGCGATGAAGGCGGGTGTGGACCACCCCGGAACGCTCTGGGTTTTTACCAAGGCGCCGGTCTGGGTGAGCGTCAGGCCGACGGGCGGCTAGCGGCGGGATTGCGTTTTCCGGGTTGCCGCGCCGGGCCGGCGCTGCCAGTGTCCTTTTGTCCATACATAATAAGAGGCCCTGCCCCATGACCACCCCTGCTGACACGCCCCCCGTTTACCTCGATTACCTCAACCGTTTCGATATCGAGGCGCTGGGGTTCACCGATGCCGAGATCCTCTCGGCCATCGAGGATTCGCTCAGGATGCAGGGCAAGGGCGAAACGGCGATCGAGCCGCGGATGCATATCCGGCCGCGCGCCGGGGTCGAGGGGCATTTCAACGTGCTGCGCGGCTGGATCGGCGGCGAGATCGACAGCGCGGGCACCAAGGTGGTGGGCGATTTCGTCGACAACTACAAATCCGGGCGGCCTTCGGAATACGGGCTTTTGACGCTGTTCGACCCGCGCATGGGGGCGCCCAAGGCGCTGATCGATGCGACGGGGATTACCGAGATGCGCACGGGGGCGATCACGGCGCTGGGGGCCAAGTATCTTGCGCCGGAAAAGCCCAAGGTGCTGGGCCATATCGGGGCGCGGGGGACGGCCTATTGGAATGTGCGGTTGCTGTGCCACCTGTTCGATTTCGAGGAGGTGCGCATCCATTCGCGGCGGCCCGAGAGCCGGGAGGCGTTTGCGGAACAGTTGCGGGCCGATCTGGGGCGCGAGATCGTCGTGACCGAGGACTGGAAGTCTTGCCTGCAAGATGCTGATATCATTGTGGAAGCCTCGCGCCTGTCGGAGCCGCAGCCGCTTTTGAAGACGGACTGGATCAAGCCCGGTGCGCTGGTGGTGCCTTATGGCACGATGTCGGCGGTGGAGCTGAACCTGACGGATATCATGGCCAAGGTGGTGATGGATGACTGGGGTCAGGCGCACGGGGTGTTCGGCGCGCTGCGGGAGCATGTGGATCAGGGCAAGCTGACCGAGGAAACGCTGCATGCGGAGCTGGGGCAGATCGTGGCCGGGGTGAAGCCGGGGCGCGAGAGCGCGGACGAGACGATCCTGTTCTGGCATAGGGGGCTGTCGCTGTCGGATATCGCGCTGGGGCATGCGATGCTGGCGAAGGCCCGCGATATGGGCGTGGGGCAGCGGCTGCGGTTCTACTGAAGGTGTTTCAGCACGGCCTTCGCGGCGCGGAGGCCGGGCGCCTCGCCGCCCTTGCCGAGGCGGTCCATGGTGAGTGACATGGCCTCAGGCTGATCGCCGGGGTTATCGAGCAATTCCAGTAGCTTGGGGGCGATAAGGTCTGGTCTGCAATCGGCGCCGTTAAGCTCGGGCACGGCGCGGGTTTCGCTGACGAGGTTCACCAGCGTGAGCGTATCGATCTTGAGCATGCGTTGCAGGATCAAGCGGCTTACGGGGTGGACATCGTAGGCGATGAGCATCGGCGTTCCGGCGGCGGCCAGTTCGAGCGAAACCGTGCCGGAGGCGGCGAGCGCCCGGTCGGCGGCGCCGAAAGCGGCGGCCTTTTCAATGGCATAGACCTTGGGGCTACGGTTGTCGGGGGCGACGATGATGGGCCTGCCCGGCCAGTCGGCGGTCAACTCGCGGATCTGGGCGGCGCGGGCCTCGGTGGCGGGGAGGACGAGGCGGAGGTCGGGTCGGGCGCGGCAGACCTCGCGCAGGGCGGCGCCGAAGATCGGGGTGAGCTGGGCCACCTCGGACCGGCGGGACCCGGGGAGGACCATGAGGAGCGGCGCGTCGCCGATGCCGCGGCTTTCGCGGAAGGCGGCGATCTGTTCGGGGGTGGCCTGAGGCTCGCCGACGACGGGGTGGCCGACGAAGTCGCACTCCATCCCGGCAGCTTGCATATAGGGCGGCTCGAAGGGGAGAAGGGCGAGGACCTGATCGATATGGGAGGCCATCCGCGTGGCGCGTTTGGGGCGCCATGCCCAGACGGAGGGTGCCACGTAATGCACTGTTCTGATTTGGCTTTTCGCCCTGACGATCTTAGTCACCCGCAGGCAGAAATCGGGGCTGTCGATGGTGATCAGCACGTCCGGTTGCGAGGCGAGCACGGCGTTGGCAGTCTCGTGCAGGCGGCGGCGGAGGTGGGGGTATTGCTTGAGCACCTCGACGAGGCCATGCACGCTGAGATCGTCCATCGGGAAGATCGAGGAGAGGCCCTCGGCCTCCATCATCGGGCCGCCGATGCCTTCGAACTCCACATCGGCAAGCTGCTTCAGCCCGGCCATGAGCGCGGCGCCGAGCCGGTCGCCCGACGCCTCGCCCGCGATCACGAAGATACGCATCTAAAGCTCTGACGCGACAAGGAAAATCCCCTTGTCCCGCGCGGCCTGAAGGGTGGTTTCGCGGTCGAGGATCATGACCTTTCCGGCCTCGATGACCAGCCCGGCGAGGCCGGCATCGGCCACCGCCTCGACGGTGCGGGGGCCGATTGTGGGCATGTCGATGCGCAGGTCCTGACCGGCCTTGGCGGCCTTGACCAGCACGCCGCGATGGTCGCGGCGGAACTCGGGCGGGGTGGCGGCCACGAAGCGCAGCAAGGCGTCGGTGCCCTGCACGGTTTCGATACCGAGGCATTGACCGCCGGCGACGACGCAGGTCTGGCCCACGTCGAGCGGCGCGATGCCGCGCAGGATCCGGGTGGCGCGGGCGATGTCGGATCGGGTGCCGTCGTCGGGTTCGGTGCCCGCGTGCAGGCCGGGATCGGCGGTGAGCGAGGGCAGCACCTGATGGGCGCCGACGACAGAAAATCCTTGATCTTCAAATATTTCGATGACGGTCCTCAACAGGCCGTCATCGCCCATTTGCAGCGCGGCCATCAGCCGGGGGGCGATCGCCGCCATCTCGGCGTCGAAGGCGGAGGGGTCGAGCGCGGGGCGCACGAGAGAGCCGGCAAAGACCATGCGGTCGATGCCGGCCTGTTTCATGGCTGAGAAGAGCGTACCGATCTGTTCGAGGCGATGACGCTCTGACTGGGCTTCCAACTCGCTGGGGATGCCCTCGAGCGTGATGATCATGGCGTCGGGGTTGGCCCGGGCAATGGCCACGGGCAGCGCACCGGCGCAGGCGAGGACCGCAAGCTTTCCGGTCATGCTCAGATCGAGCCCGGCGTCAGGAAGGAGCGGTCGGAGCCTGCGGTGATGAAGTCGACGATCTGGCGGACATAGGCGCTTTCGGTCTCGTCCCCCAGCCGGCGTGCGCGTTCCTGAAAGGAGCCCTCGCCCTGTGCCAGCATCTGGAAGGCGGCGCGGAGCGCGGTGATGTCGGAGCGGGCCACGCCGCGGCGCTTGAGGCCGACGAGGTTGAGACCGTCCAGTTCGCCCCGCGGGGCCTGAACGAGGCCGTGGGGGATCACGTCGTTAGTAACCATGGTGACGGCGCCGATGATCGCCCCCTGCCCGATGCGCACCCATTGGTGGACGCCGGAGAGGCCACCGATGATCACGTCATCCTCGATGACGCAATGGCCGGCCAGCGCGGCGCTGTTGACGATGATGACCCGGTTGCCGACCTGCACGTCATGGGCCACGTGACAGCCCGCCATGAAGAGCCCGTCATCGCCGACGCGGGTCATGCCGCCGCCACCCTCGGTGCCGGTGTTCATGGTGACGTGTTCCCGGATCCGGTTGCGGGCGCCGATCACCAGCCGTGTCTTTTCGCCGCGAAACTTGAGATCCTGCGGGATCTCGCCGATGCAGGCGAAGGGGAAGAGCGCGCTGTCTTCGCCGATCTCGGTGTCGCCGCTGATGACGACATGGCTTTTCAGCGTGACGCCGTCGCCAATCTTTGCGTCGGGCCCGACATGGCAGAAGGGCCCGACATGGCACCCCTGCCCCAGCTGGGCGCCCGGTTCGACCACCGCACTGGGGTGGATCTCGGTTTCGCCGCGTTCGCTCATGCCAGTCACTCCTTGGGCATATCGACCATGGCGGTGAAATCGGCCTCGCAGGCCATGTCGCCCTCGACCGTGGCGACGCCGCGGAATTTCCACACCTTGCCGCCGGGGCGGCCGCGCAGGGTTTCGATGTCGAGCGCCAGCACGTCGCCGGGTTCGACCATGCGGCGGAACTTGCAGCTTTCGATCGACATGAAGTAGATCAGCACGTTCTTGTCCTGCAGGTCGAGATGGGCCCCGACCATGACGGCGGCGGTCTGGGCCATCGCCTCGACCATGGTGACGCCGGGCATGATCGGCCTTTGGGGGAAATGGCCCTGAAAATGGGGCTCGTTCATGGTGACGTTCTTGATGCCGCGGGCGGACTGGTAGCCGTTCATGTCGACCACCTTGTCGACCAGAAGGAACGGGTAGCGATGCGGAATCAGCCGCTGGATCATGTTGATATCCGCGGTCTTCAGCGGCTCTGTCATCGTCTGTCCTTTCGGTAAGTCGCGTGCGGGTTCCCTACCAAGCGGGGCCCGGCTGGGCAAGCGCGGGGGTTACTCGCCGTCGGTGGCGGGCCGGGTGCCGGTGTCCTGCGATGCGGGATCGGCGTCGGGGTCCGGCAGGGTATCGCCGAGGGCCTCGTCGATCCGGGTGATGGCGGTGTCGGTCACGTCGACCGCGTCAACGCGGAAGAGCACGGTGCGGGCGTCGAGCACGACGGTGCCGCCGGCCTCGCGCATGACCTCGGAGAGCACGGGCTCGACGGCGCGCAGGAACTGGATCGGGAGACGCTCGCGGTCACGTTCGAGATCGACGACACGGCGTTCGCTGTCGCGGCGAATCTCCTGCACCTTGGAATCGAAGGCATCGGCCATATCGCGGAACTCCTCGGGCGAGGTTTCGGCGCGGAGTTCGGTGAGGCGCTTTTCCTCCGCCTCGAGTTCGGCCTCGAGCCGGCGGTTGCGCGCGGCGAGCTTTTCCCGTTCGGCCTGATGGTCGGCGGCCATGCGCTGGCCCAGGTCGGTCCGCTCAAACAGGCGCTCGGGATCGAGAACGAGGATGTCGTTCTGGACGATCCCGAGATCCTGTGCCCGTGCCTGCGGCGGGCCGAGGCAGGTCAGGGCCAGAGCCGCAACTGCAAGGCCGCGCAGGAGGGTCAAGTTCAGAAGTCCGTTCTGACCGAGAAGTCGAACTGGCGCTCGATGTCGCCCGGCTCTTTCTGCAGGGCCTTGGAGAAGTCCATCCGGATCGGGCCGAAGGGCGATTCCCAGAACAGCGAGAGGCCGATCACGTGGCGCGGTTCGAAGCCGACGGATTGGGCCACCGGGGGAACGATCGTGTCGACGTTCCAGATCGAGCCGATGTCGTAGAAGGCGCCGCCGGTGATGCCGAACTCGGCCGGCAGGCCCAGCGGGAATTCCGCCTCGAACTTGGCCGCGGCGAAGAGGTTGCCGCCGAGATGTTCGCCGGCCTGTATCGGGCCCATGCCGTTGGGCTCGAAGCCGCGGATGACCTTTTGGGTGAACCGGTCGACGGCGCGGCTGCGGGTGCCGCCCCTGAAGTCGATCGAGCCCGCCTCGAAGATGCCGCGCAGGGTGACTTCCTCGTTCAGGACACGGGTTTCACCGACCACGCGCAGGGTCGATTTCAGGTATTCCTGATCGCCGCCAAGTCCTGCGTATTCCAGCCCGGTGTCGATGAGAACGCCGGCATTGGGGTTGAGGCCGTTGTCACGGCTGTCGAACACGTAGCGGTAGCCGATGGCGCTGGCGAACTGGCCTCCGAGGGCGGCTTCGGCCGCGAGGGTCGGTGAGGCGCCGTTGTAGTTGCCCTGATCCGAGTAGGAGGCGTTGTAATAGAGCGTCATTCTGGAGCGTTCGGCCAGCGGGAAGGTGATGCCGGGCCGGAAGCTGGCAAAGGTCGTGTCATAGAGGCTGTTGTCGCTGTTGGTCTCGACATAGGCGGACGAGAAGGAGAAGGCGACGTCGCGGCCGAGGAAGGCCGGCTCGATGAAGTTGATCGAGTAGTTCGAGCGGTCGCCCGAGAGCGAGACGTTGGCCGACAGGATCTGACCCCGACCGAGGAAGTTGCGCTCGCGGAAGCCGACCGAGATGCCGAGGCCGGCATCGGTGGAATAGCTGCCGCCGAAGGTGAGCGAGCCTGTGGTGGTTTCCTCGACATCGACGTCGACGACCACCTGATCGGGGCGCGAGCCTTCGCGGGCGTTCACCTGGGCGTCGCTGAAATAGCCGAGCGCGCGGATACGTTCGGCGGTTTCGCGGATTTCGCGCGGGTTGAACGGGTCGCCCTCGACCGTGTCGAACTGGCGCCGGATCACCCGGTCGAGCGTGGTGGTGTTGCCCTCGATATCGATCCGTTCGACGAAGACGCGGGGGCCGCGGATCAGCCGGAATTCGACATCGAGCGTGAGCGCGCGGTCGTTGCGGGTGATGGCAGGCTCGACGCGCAGGAAGTCGATGCCCTTCTTGATCGCGAGCCGTTCCATCCGGGCGATGGAGTTCTCGACAAGGCTGGGCGAATAGACGACGCCGGGCTTGATCTTGAGCACACGCTGGAATTCTGCCGAGTTGGCCTCGGGGATTTCGCTGGTGGTGGTGATCCGGCCGAAGCGGAATTGCTGCCCTTCCTGGATGTTGAAGGTGACAAAATAGCCGTCACGTTCGCGGGCCAGTTCGGCATTGGTGCCGGTGACGCGGAAATCGACATAGCCGCGCGACTGGTAGAAATCGGTCAGGACCTGCTGGTCGAATTGCAGGCGGTCCTCGACAAAAGTGTCGTTGGAGATAACCGCGCGGAGCAGGCCGGCCTGCTTGCTGCCGACGACGCGGCGCAGGCGGCGGTCGGAATAGATCTTGTTGCCGACGAAGCTGACGCGCTGGATCTCGATGCCCTTGCCCTCGAAGATCTCGAAGACGAGGTCGACGCGGTTCTCGCTGCGGCGGATGATCTTGGGGCTGACACGGGCGGCGACCCGGCCGCTCTGGACATACGCCTGGGAAATCGCGGTGGCGTCACGCTCTGCCTGGCTGGGGCTGAAGACCTGCCGAGACTGGCTCTGGACGAGGCTGGTGAGGTCTTCGTCCTTGATCTTCTTGTTCCCCTCGAAGGCGATCTTGTTGATCGTGGGGTATTCGCGGACCTTGATGACCAGCCGGCTGCCGCGGGGTTCGATTTCGACCGTTTCGAACAGACCGCTGGCGACGATGCGCTGGTAGGCCTCGTTGAGCTGACCCGCCGAGACGGTCTGGCCGCGGGAGATGCCCGCATAGGTCAGGATCGTCCCAGGCTCGATGCGCTGGTTGCCTTCGATCGTCACGGAGGTGAATCGATAGGTCTGGGCGGAGGCGTCATCCGGAGCGGCGAAGCTGGCCAGCATGATCGCGAATAAGATCAGGCTCCGAGCCACGAAACTGTTAACGGAAAAGCGTGCTTGGCGCACGTCTCGCCACGCATTCAAGACATTCATTTGCAAACCCAGTCAGACATCCCAGTATAGGAAGTCAGTAACCTCTCTCTCTGGGCTTGTCAAAGCGCGTGTGGGCAGATTTTGTGTATGATCCGCTTGACGGGACAAGAAGCGCCCCGCGGGAGGGCAACCCATGGGGGCGCCCGGCCCTATCCGGTTTCGTGAAACTGGCTGAAATCCGGGTGTTGCGCGCCCGGTCGGACCGGGCGCGAACGGGAGCCCTGCGAGGCCCGGACGGGGCGCGGGCGCCGCTCAGAACGAGCCGAAGAACGCCCCGGCGAGAAGCGCGATGGTGATGGTGGCCAGATAGAGCATCCGGTCCCAGTTGACGTTCACCAGAAGGGTGATGCCGCGATATCCGCTAACGAGTTGTTGCATTGTCCTGCCCTGTGCTCGGTTCAGGCGCTACCTGACGCAGCATTGTGACGCGAATCCGGATTGAATCGTGGCGAAATCACGGCGGGCCGCCCTGCCCCTGTGTCAGGGGCAGAAGAGATCGTTGAAGATCGCGAAGGCCATGATCGAGAGGACGAAGAACAGGCCCACGGTCATGATGATCCGCAGCGCCTTGTCGCTGGGCGGGCGGCCGGCAACTGCCTCATACGCATAGAAAACCAGATGGCCGCCATCGAGCACGGGAATCGGAAAGAGGTTCAGCAGGCCGACCGCCGTGGACAGCACGGCGATGAACCAGATGTAGTTCGAGATGCCCTGACTGGCCATGGCGCCGGAGACCTCGGCGATGCCGATGGGTCCGGACATGTTGCAGCTGCTGATGGCGCCGGTGACCATGTGGTAAAGGCCCGAGATCGAGCCGGAGATCACCTGCCCCACCTGCGCCGTGCCGTTGGCCAGCGCGTCGACGGGGCCGAGCCGTTCGGTGGCGGGCTCGAAGGCCAGACCGCCGGCGATGCCGATGCGCCATTCGGTGCGGAAGCCGCCCTCGGACTGCGGCTCGTCCACGCGGCGGGGGGCGAGGGCAAATTCGAGCATCTCGCCATCGCGCCAGACGTCGAGCTGAAGCACGCGGCCCTCGGACGATTCGACGATATCCTTGAGTTGCGCAAAAGACACGATCGGCTGGTCATCGACGGCGGTGATCACGTCGCCCTGCTTCATGTCGATGTCGTAGGCCGCCGATTGCGGCGAGAGCTGTACCACGTGGGGCGGCATCGGGTACGGGCCCTGCACGGTCATCAGCTCGTCATCGCGGCGGACCTCGTAATCGAGCAGCGCCTCCTGCGGGAGGGCGTCGATGAAATCCTGGAAGCTGTCGCCGGTGTCGGCGTCGCGGGCGGGCACCTCCTGCCCTTCGATTCGGACCAGTTCGTCGCCCGGTTGCAGGGTGATCCCCTCGACCGGCAGGTCGGTCAGTTCACCCACGGCGAGCGGTTCGGCGACCTTGCCCTGCGCCATCATGACGGCGGTGAAGACGATGATGGACAGGATGAAGTTGAACACCGGACCCGCGGCGACCGTCAGGGTGCGGGCCCAGAGCGGCGCGCCCAGCATGGTATGGCGTTTCTGGTCCTCGTTCAGGGTGCCGTATTCATCGCTGGCGGTGCCGCTGGCGGCGTTGGCGTCGCCCATGAACTTTACGTAGCCGCCGAAGGGCAGCGCCGCGAACTGCCAGCGGGTACCGTGCTTGTCGGTGCGCGAGAAGAGGACCGGGCCGAAACCCAGCGAGAACACCTCGGCCTTGATGCCGCACCAGCGCCCGACGATGTAATGGCCGTATTCGTGGATCGCCACGATGATCGAAAGGGCGACGATGAACGCCACCACGGTCATGAAAATACCGCCAAACTGGGGGATGATCGCCATCGGGTCCACGCGCAACTCCTACCTTGTTCTATTTTTTACCACGTCGTCCGCGCGGGTTCTTGCGAGGTGGTCTGCCTCGAGCACGGTTTCAAGCGTGAACCCGGCGGAAGTGAGGCTGTCCTCTGACGAGAGCCGGGCGAGCACCTCCTCGACCACGCCGCACATGTCGCAGAAACCGATATGCCCGGCGATGAAATGGTCGAGCGCACGTTCCTTGGCCGCGTTGAAGATCGCGCCGGAGAAGCCGCGCGCATCCATCACCTCGCGCGCGAGGCGCAGGACGGGGTAGCGGCGCAGGTCGGGTTCGCTGAAATTGAGCTGACCCACAGCGGCGAGGTCGAGCTGTTCGACGGGAAGCGCGTGGCGTTCGGGCCAGTACATGGCGTGGCCGATGGCGTGGCGCATGTCATGCGGGCCGACATGGGCGATCATCCCGCCATCGCAATAAGCGACCAGCGCGTGAACGAGCGATTCGGGGTGGACCAGCACCTCGATCTGATCGGGGGAGAAGCCGAAAAACTCTCTCGCTTCAATCATTTCCAGCGCCTTGTTGAACATCGAGGCACTGTCGATGGTGATGCGCTGGCCCATCGCCCAGTTGGGATGGGTGGCGGCCTGTTCGGGGGTGGCGCGCTCGATTTCCTCGAGTGGCCAGTCGCGGAAGGCGCCGCCGCTGGCAGTGATGATGATGCGGGTGACGGCGGCGGAATCCTCGCCCCTCAGCGCCTGGAAGATGCCGGAATGCTCGCTGTCGACGGGCAGGATGCGGCCGCCATTGGCGCGGGCGGCGTTCATCACCAGCGGCCCGGCGGCGACCAGCGATTCCTTGTTGGCGAGCGCCAGCGTCGCGCCCTGTTCCAGCGCGGCGAGCCCGGGGCGCAGGCCGGCGGCGCCGACGATGGCGGACATCACCCACTGCGCCGGGCGCTGTGCGGCCTCGATCAGGGCGGTCTCGCCCGCCGCGGCCTCGACATTGGTGCCTTTCAGGGCGGCGCGCAGGTCGTCGAGGCGCGAGGGATCGGCAGTGACGGCGATTTCCGCCTCGAGATCGATCGCGTCCTGCGCGAGGCGGGCCACGTTCTGGCCACCGGTCAGCGCCACCACCTCGAAACCCGTGGGGTCGCGGCGGACGAGGTCGATGGTGTTCTGGCCGATCGAGCCGGTCGCACCGAGAATGGAGATTCGTTTCATGCGGCCTGCGAGATCACGTTGAGGGTCCAGAGCAGGATGGCGATGGCCGCGGCCCCGAGCAGCCCGTCGAACCGGTCGAACACGCCGCCATGGCCGGGAATGAGGTTGGAGCTGTCCTTGACGCCGGTGCGCCGCTTGACCGCGCTCTGGGCGATGTCGCCCATCTGGGAGGCGAAGGAGACGAAGACGGAAATCGGCACGATCGAGAGGCCAAGGCCGGTCGGGCCGGCGAAGATGGCGCCGACGATCGCGGCGGCGACCCAGCCGCCGATGGTGCCGCTCCAGGTTTTCTTGGGGCTGACCGCGGGCCAGAATTTCGGTCCGCCAAGGCTGCGCCCGGCGAAGTAGCCGGCCACGTCGGTGGCCACGACCACCGCCACCAGCCACAGGATCGCCGCCAGCCCCGCCTGCCCGCGCAGCACCACGAGGGCGAGGCAGGCGAGCAGTATCCAGATGTGGACGCCGAAGCAGAGCGGCTTGTCGCGACCCGCGCGCATGGCGGTGACGACGGCGGAGGCCGCGAGGATCGGCAGGGCGAAGAGCCCCGGCAGGAGCGCCGTCAGCAGCAGCGCCACGCCGGCCAGCGCCCCGTCCTGCATCGGTGCGGGGGCGGCGAACATGCGGGCGTTTTCCCAAGCCATGAGGCCGCAGACGATACAGGCGACGATGGTGAAGACCCAGCCGCCGAGCCAGAGCGCGACGAGACCCGCCACGCCGATCGCCACGCCCGAGAGAACGCGCGGCACGAGATCATGCCACTGCCTCGGGTCGCTCATGCGGTCACGGCCCCGAAACGCCGGTCGCGGGCGCCGTAGCCTTTCAGCAATTCAGTAAAGACGTCCTTGGTGAAGTCGGGCCAGAGCGTGTCGATGAACTCGTACTCGGCATAGGCCGACTGCCAGAGCAGGAAATTGGAGATCCGCGCCTCGCCGCTGGTGCGGATCACGAGGTCGGGATCGGGTAAAACGTAGGTATCCAGGTACTTTGGCAGCGTTTCTTCATCCACGTTATCGGGATTCAGCCGGCCCGAGGCCACATCTTCGGCCAGACGCCGCGTGGCGCGGGAGACCTCGTCGCGGCCGCCGTAGTTGAGCGCGATGGTCAGGTTGGTGCCGGTGCAGTGGCTGGTCATCTGCTCGGCCTCGTCCATCAGCGCGCGCAGCTTGGCGTCGAGACGGGGCCGGTCGCCGATGAAGCGGACGCGCACGTTCTCTTTCACGAAGTCCTGCATTTCCTTCATGATGTAGCGGCGGAAGAGGCTCATGAGGCCCGCCACCTCGGTCTGGGTGCGTTTCCAGTTCTCGGTGGAGAAGGCGAAGATCGTCAGGTACTCGACCCCGATATCCGGGCAGGCGGTGACGATCTCGCGCACGCGGCGGGCGCCGGCGTGGTGGCCGAACAGCCGGGGCCGCCCGCGCGCCTGTGCCCAGCGGCCGTTGCCGTCCATGATGATCGCGACATGGCGGGGGCCATTGGGGGCGTCGTCTTTCCGCGTGTCGCGCGCCTTTGCCATATCAGACCTGCATGATCTCGGCTTGCTTGCCTTCCAGCGCCTCGTCAATCGCCGCGATATACTGGTTGGTCAGGTCCTGAACCTCGGTTTCCCAGAATTTCTGGTCGTCCTCGGACATGCCGTCGGACTTGGCCTTCTTGATCTGGTCCATCCCGTCGCGGCGGACGTTGCGGATGGCGACGCGGGCGTGTTCGGCGTATTGGCCGGCAACCTTGCCCAGTTCCTTGCGCCGCTCCTCGTTCAGCTCGGGGATCGGCAGCATGATGATCGTGCCGTTCATCTGGGGGTTGATGCCCAGCCCGCTTTCGCGGATGGCCTTTTCGACCTTGTTGACCATCGACTTGTCCCAGACGTTGATGGTGACCATCCGGGGCTCGGGCACGTTCACGGTGCCGACCTGGTTGATCGGGGTCATCTGGCCATAGGCCTCGACCTGAACGGGTTCGAGCATGCTGGCCGAGGCGCGGCCGGTCCTGAGCGAGGCAAACTCGGTCTTGAGCGAGGCCATCGCCCCGTCCATCCGGCGTTCCAGATCTTTTGTGTCGAGCTCGAAATCATCCGCCATGTCGTGGAATCCTTACTTGCGGTCGTTGGTCTTGCGACCCTTTTTATCCTCAGGCGTGCACCGTTGTATAGGTGCCCTTGCCCGAGAGTATGCTCCGGAAGCCGCCGGGTTCGTCGAGGGAGAAGACGATGATCGGCAGGTTGTTGTCGCGGGCAAGCGCGATGGCGCTGGCATCCATCACCTTGAGATGCTTGGCCAGAACCTCATCATAGGAGACGTTGTCGAAGCGGACCGCGTCGTCATGCTTGACCGGGTCCTTGTCGTAGACGCCATCGACCTTGGTGCCCTTGAAGATCGCCTCGCAGGTCATTTCGCTGGCCCGCAGGGTGGCGGCGGTGTCGGTGGTGAAATAGGGGTTGCCGGTGCCGGCGGCGAAGATGCAGACGCGCTTTTTCTCGAGGTGGCGCACGGCGCGGCGGCGGATATAGGGTTCGGCCACCTCGTCCATCCGGATGGCCGAGATGACGCGGCAGAAGACGCCGAGCCCCTCGAGCGCGCTTTGCATGGCGAGCGCGTTCATCACGGTGGCGAGCATGCCCATGTAATCGGCCGTGGTGCGTTCCATCCCCTGCGCCGAGCCCTGAAGCCCGCGGAAGACATTGCCGCCGCCGATCACCATGCAGACCTCGACGCCCATGTCGTGGACCGACTTGACCTCCTGCGCGATGCGCTCGACCGTCGGGGGGTGCAGCCCGTACCCCTGATCCCCCATCAAGGCTTCGCCGGAAATCTTCAGCAGGACGCGGCGAAAGGTGGTCTTGTCGGGGTCTGAATCGGGCATTGGCTAGGGCTCCGTCTGCGCCGGGCTGGCAATCGCGCGCAAAATGTCGGAAAAGGCGGGCAGGTTCAATCCAAGAAACCCGCTTTCCGACGGATAAAGCGCGAAAGCGCCCCGTGCGAAGGCCCGGAGCCCGTGATACCCCCTGCCCCGCCATGATCCAGATTCCCGATATTCCCGCCGACATGCCGGTTCTGATCGCCGGGCCGACCGCCTCGGGCAAGTCGTCGCTGGCGCTGGAGATTGCCGAGGCGCGGGGCGGGGTGATCGTGAATGCGGACGCGATACAGGTCTACGAGAACTGGCGGGTGCTGACCGCGCGGCCATCGGCCGGAGATGAGGCCCGGGCGCCGCATGTCTTGTACGGGCATGTGGCGCGCGATGCCGATTACTCGGTGGGTCGGTGGCTGCGCGAGGTGGCGGAGGTGCTGGATGGCGCGGCGCGGCCAATCATCGTGGGGGGCACGGGGCTGTATTTCACCGCGCTGACCGAGGGGCTTGCCGAGATCCCGGCGACGCCGCCCGACGTGCGCACAGAGGCGACGGCCCGGCTGGAGGCGGATGGGCTGGGTGCGCTCTTGGCCGAGCTGGATGCGGACACGCTGGCGCGGATCGACCGCCGGAACCCGATGCGGGTGCAGCGGGCGTGGGAGGTGCAGCGGACGACCGGGCGCGGCATTGCCGCGTGGCAGGACGACACGCCGCCGCCCCTCTTGCCGCCGGAGGCCTGTGCGCGGCTGGTGGTGGAGGCGCCGAAGGAATGGCTGAGCCCGCGGATCGAACGGCGGTTCGACCTGATGCTGGAGGCCGGGGCGCTGGAGGAGGCAAGGCAGAACCTGCCGGTCTGGAACCCGGCGCACCTGTCGGCCAAGGCGATCGGGGCGCCGGAGCTGATCGCCCATCTCAGGGGCGAAATGACGATTGACGAGGCAAGGGAGGCGGCGATCATCGCGACGCGGCGCTTTGCCAAACGGCAAAGAACGTGGTTTCGCGCCCGGATGACGGGCTGGCAGCGGCTATCCGCCTGCGACTTGTAGGTTTTCGGACATTTTTTCCTTTTAATACGTCGCCACCTCGTGAAAACTATAGAAAAGGCGACGGATCGCGGAGGGCAGGACCGCAATTGACGAAGCACGTACAGATCATGAGCATCGCCCAGTGGTCCGGCGCGGGCACGTGGCGGGCGGAGTTGCCGCATTCGCATGACCATCATGCGCTGATCTGGGTCACGCGCGGTCAAGGCCGGTGCATGGTGGAAGGCGTGATGCGGGGCCTGAGCGTGCATACCGCGCTTTGCGTGCCGGCACGGACGCTGTTTTCGCTGGAGATGGGCAAGCAGGGGTTCGGCACGGTCTGCACGATCCCGGCGCGCAGTGCGGTACTGATGCCCGACCAGCCGACCCTGCTGCGGATGCGGGACGTGCTGGCACAGGCGGAGTTGACCACCCTGCTGGAAAGCATGCAGCGCGAGCAGAGCAACGCACGCCCCTTTGCCGACGAGGCGATGCTGGCCCATGCCAACCTGCTGACGGTGTGGCTGCGCCGGGCGATCATCGACCAGCCGGAGAACCCGCCCGAGCATACCGCCGCGCAACGGTTGGTGATGGCCTATGCGGCGCTGGTGGAGCGGGATTACACCACCGGCAAGCCGATGTCGGATTACGCCCGCATCCTTGGCGTGACGCCCACGCACCTGACGCGGGCCTGCCGGGCGAGCGCGGGGATGACGGCGTCGGACATGCTGACACGGCGGACGGTCCACGCGGTGCGTGATCTGCTTGAGACGACGGATCATCCGGCGAACCGGGTGGCGGCGATGCTGGGGTTCCGCAGCGCGGCCTATTTCTCGCGCTTCGTGTTGCAGCATACGGGCCTGTCGCCCACGGCGCTGCGCAAGGCCAAGGCGGGGGAGAAGACGGGCGCACGCCCCGGCGCGGCGAGCGCGGCGCTGTCCGGCAGGCCCGGTCCTGCGCCGATGCCGGGGCGTGTCGCCGCGACCTCCACGGTCAGGGCGCCGTCGCGGCAAGCCGAACCGGCCGTTGCGCTTGCGCGTGATCCGGCCCCTGCCCCCGAGCCTGCCCCTAAGCCTGCCCCCGAGCCTGTACCGGCGGCCGCCCCAGTGGCCGCCCCGGCGCGCGCCCCGGACCGCGAGGACGAGCCCATGCCCTATCGTCGTCCCGCTTCGATGAAAACGCCCGACACCTGATGGCAGCGTATGATCGGAACTTGATCATTGCGCGGGTGTTGTGTGTAAGCGGATGAAAAGCTTTTTCCATTCCCATTCCCATTTCAGGTATCTGCCATGTCGCTGACCAAACGTGCCGAGCCCCCCGTGCATCCTGCCGCCGAGGGGTTGGCGCGAGAGTATGGCGCGGGGCTGATCGGGCGGCGCGAATTCTTGGCCCGGGCGACCGGTCTGGGGGCCAGCACCGCGGCGGCCTGTGCGCTGGGCGGGTTCGCCCTGCCTTCGCCCGCCGCCGCGCAGATCGTGCCGGGCGGTACGCTGCGGATTCAGCAGACCGTGCGCGAGATGAAGGATCCGCGCCGCTATGACTGGAGCGAGCTGGGCAACCAGACGCGCGGTTTTCTCGAGTATCTCGTCGAGTATCAGGGCAGCGGTGCGTTCCGGGGGATGCTGCTGGACAGCTGGGAGGTGAACGAGGACGCGACCCGCTATGTCCTGCATGTGAGAAAAGGCGTGCTCTGGAACAATGGCGATGCGTTCACCGCGCGGGACGTGGCACGCAATATCGAACGGTGGTGCGACGGCTCTGTGGCGGGCAATTCGATGGCCGGGCGGCTGGCCGGGCTGACCGATCCGGCGACCGGGCAGTTGCGCGACAACGCCGTGAGGGTGACGGACGAGCATACGGTCGAGCTGTCATTGAGCGCGCCGGATATCGCGATCATCGCCAACATGTCGGATTACCCGGCGGCGGTCGTTCATGAAAGCTACGAGGGCGGCGACCCGTTCGCGCACGGGATCGGGACAGGACCGTTCCGGCCCGTGAGCCTCACGCCGCGAGAAACCTGTATCCTAGAACGCCATGCCGACCACGGCTGGTGGGGCACGGAGGTGTATGGCGGGCCGCATGTCGACCGGGTGGAGTTTCTCGATTACGGCACGGACCCGGCGAACTGGGTCGAGGCGGCGCGGGAGGGCGAGGTCGATCTGCTATACGAGACGGTGGGTGATTTCGTCGACGTGATGGACGGGCTGGGCTGGACGAAGACCAGCAGCGAGACGGCGGCGACGACCGTGATCCGGGGCAACCAGCAGGCCCAGATCGACGGCCGACGGCCTTATGAGGATGCGGCGGTGCGCCGGGCGCTGGCGCTGGCGGTCGATAACGAGATCTGTCTGGAACTGGGCTATGGCGGGCGGGGAACGGTGGCGGCGAACCACCATGTCTGTCCGATCCACCCCGCCTATGCCGATATCGGCCCGGCCGAGTACGACCCCGGCGCGGCATTGAGCCAGATGCGCGAGGCGGGGATGGAGGATTTCGAGCACGAGCTGATCACCATCGACGACGAGTGGCAGCGCAATACCGGCGACGCGGTGGCGGCGTTGATGCGGGATGCCGGGCTGCGGGTGCGGCGGACGATCCTGCCCGGTGCGATCTTCTGGGACACGTGGAAGGAATACCCGTTCTCGGCCACGCAGTGGAATCACCGGCCGCTGGATGTGCAGGTGCTGATGCTGGCCTATCGCTCGGGGGCAGCGTGGAACGAGAGCGGCTATGCCAATGGCGAGTTCGATGCGCTGCTGGACGAGGCGATGTCGGTTGCCGATGCCGGCCGTCGGCGGGCGGTGATGGAAAGGATCGAAAGGATGCTGCGCGAGGACGGGGTGATCATCCAGCCGTTCTGGCGCGCACTTTTCAGCCATCACAACGGGCTGGTGAATGCCGAGAAGCACCCGGCGCATGAAATCCATCTCTACGAGATCGGTTTCGCGGAGACGCAATGAAAAAGCCGCAATGAAAAAGCCCCGGTGGGCCGGGGCTTGGACAGGTGAGGCAACGGGGCGGGTTCAGCTGCCCCAGATGACCTTCACATAGTTCGTGGTTTCCTTGTAGGGCGGCACGCCGCCGTATTTCTCGACCGCCTTGGGCCCGGCATTGTAGGCCGCAAGCGCCAGACGCCATGACCGGAAGACGCGGTATTGCTGGGCGAGGTAGCGGGCGCCGCCGTCGAGGTTCTGGTAGGGATCGTGCGGGTCGACACCAAGAACCGCCGCCGTGCCCGGCATGAGCTGGGCGAGCCCGATCGCGCCCTTGTGCGAGAGCGCCTTGGCGTTCCAGCCCGATTCCTGCTGCACCAGCCGCAGGAACAGGTCGGCCGGCACGCCGTGCCGGAGTGCTGCCGATTTCGCCATATCGAGAAACTCGCCCCGGTAGCGGCCGTTATAGGCCTTGGCGCTTCCCCACTTGGTGGGCGTCACCACCTTGTCGGGCTGCAAGCGGACGGACGCCTTGTATTGTTGGCTGGCGCGGGTATCGAGCACCCGCGTCTGATTGCTGAAATTCTTTTTGCCCTTGCTGCCGAAGATATCGGCTTGGCCGGCTGCCGGAAATGAAAACGCGGCACATAGCACCGCCGTTACGATTGTGCGCATCCCCGTCACTGTCCCCAATTAACCCCAGATCCAATAATGGGGCGACTATACGGATTTTTGCGCTGATTTCCAGATCACCGTGGTTCGCATGTGCGGAACCGGCGGATTCCCGTCATTTGTATAGAATTTTAGGCTTTCCTTCACCCTTCTGCGATGGTGTAACCAGCAGAACAGCAGATGAACCGCAGGAGGGCGCGAGGGCCGGATCGGTCAACAAGGTAATCATTATCGGCAATCTGGGCCGCGACCCCGAGGTGCGGACGTTCCAGAACGGCGGCAAGGTCTGCAACCTGCGCGTGGCGACCTCGGAGCAGTGGAAGGACAAGAACACCGGCGAACGCCGCGAGCGGACGGAATGGCACAGCGTGGCGATCTTTCAGGAAGGTCTCGTGCGGGTGTGCGAGCAGTATCTGCGCAAGGGCTCGAAGGTCTATCTGGAAGGCAAGCTGCAGACGCGGAAATGGCAGGACCAGTCCGGGCAGGACCGGTATTCGACCGAGGTCGTCCTGCAAGGGTTCGACGGCTCGCTGGTGATGCTTGACGGGCGCGATGGCGGCGGTGGCAGCCAGGGCGGCAATTACGGCGGCGGCGGTAGCGATTACGGCAGCGGCTATGACAGCGGGCCTTCGCAGGGGCAGCCCGCGTCACCGGGACCGTCGCGCGATTATGATGACGAGATTCCGTTCTGATCCTGCAAGGCAGGATGACGTTGCAAGGGGCCGTGCAATGCGCGGCCCTTTTCAGTTGACGCATAGCCGATAGAGGCCGAGCCCGAGCAGGAAAACCAGCGACAGCCCCGCCGAGAGCAGCGTCAGGGCAAGGAGCGTGGGGCGCGGGGCCGGGGCGTGGTGGCCAAGGACCGTATGTTTTTTCCGGCTCATGTCGTGAAGTTAACCATGCCTTAGGTTCCCAAGGCGTTAATTCCGGCCATGCGACTCGAAAGCTGTTCCGAGGGCGACTGGCCCGCCCTGCCCTGCGCGCTCCAGCAGCATCCGGGGTACGGGCGGACCGTGCGGCAGATGGGCGGCCGGGCCGAGATGTTCCGGATCATGGAGGGAAACGCCGATCTCGGCCGGGTTCAGGTTGTCTGTCGGCGGTTCGGGCCGGTGCGCGTGGCGTGGGTCGGGCGCGGGCCGGTGTGGAAGCCGGGTCTGTCGGAGGGGGTGCGTTGCGCCGCGCTGGCGGAGGTGCCGGCCGCCCTGCCCGGCCTGACGCTGTTGCAGCCTGACGACGGGACCGGGGCGGACCGGCTTCAGGCGCCGGTGCTGATGACCGCACCGAGCGTCGCCGAGATCGACCTGACCGAGCCGTCGGGCACGCGGATGGCCCGCCAGCACGGCAAATGGCGCAACCGACTGCGGCGCGCTCGGGGTGCCGGGCTGATCGTGCGGCACCGCCCGCTGGAGCCGGAGGCGGATGCCGCCCTGCTTGCGCAGGAGGCGGCGCAGCGGAGGGCGCGGCGCTATGCGGCCCTGCCCCATCCTTTCCTGCAGCACTGGGCGGGGCATGACCGGGTGGACGCGCGCCTGATCACGGCCCGTGCGGGTGGCGAGGTGGTGGCCTTCATGGTGCTATTGCTGCACGCGCCGGTGGCGACCTACCATATCGGGTGGAGCGGGGCGGAGGGCCGCCGCGTTTCGGCGCATCACCTGATGCTCTGGCAGGCGTCGGAATGGCTGGCCGATCGTGGCTATGCCCGCCTCGACCTCGGGACGGTCGACACCGAGAGCGCCCCCGGCCTCGCCCGGTTCAAGATCGGCAGCGGTGCCCGTATCCGCACCATTGGCCCGACGCTTCTGCCACTGCCGCGTTTTTTGCGCCGCCCCTCGGCGGTTCTCCGCGCTTTCCCTCTGGCCATTCACCGGAACCACAGTTAAGCCGCGCGCAAACATCCAAGGACACCCGAATGGACCTGCGCAACATCGCGATCATCGCCCACGTGGACCACGGCAAGACCACACTTGTCGACGAATTGCTCAAGCAATCCGGCGCGTTTCGCGCCAATCAGGCCGTGGCCGAACGCGCCATGGACAGCAACGACCTCGAACGCGAGCGGGGGATCACCATTCTCGCCAAGGCGACGAGCGTCGAGTGGAAAGGCACACGGATCAATATCGTCGACACGCCCGGCCACGCAGATTTCGGCGGCGAGGTCGAGCGGATCCTGAGCATGGTCGACGGCGTGGTGCTGTTGGTGGACGCGGCCGAAGGGCCTATGCCGCAGACTAAATTCGTGACCTCGAAGGCGCTGGCGCTGGGGCTGCGGCCGATCGTGGTGCTCAACAAGGTCGACAAGCCCGATGCCGAGCCCGACCGCGCGCTTGACGAATGTTTCGACCTGTTCGCCAATCTCGACGCCAACGAGGATCAGCTCGACTTTCCGCATATGTATGCGAGCGGTCGCTCGGGCTGGGCCGATCATGACCTCGACGGGCCGCGCAAGGACCTGTCGGCGATGTTCGACCTGATCATCAACCACGTCCCTGCGCCCAAGCAGATCAAGCGGGCGGACGAGGATTTCCGGATGCTGGCCACCACGCTCGGCTCTGACCCGTTCGTCGGGCGCATCCTGACCGGCCGGGTCGAATCGGGGCATCTGAAGGTGGGCGCGACGGTGCAGGCGCTGTCGCGGATCGGCCAGAAGATCGAGCAATTCCGCGTGACCAAGATCCAGGCCTTCCGGGGCCTCACGTTGCAGGACATCCCCGAGGCGCAGGCGGGCGATATCGTCACGCTGGCGGGCATGTCGAAGGCCACGGTGGCCGATACGATCTGTGCGCTGGCCGTGGACGAGCCGCTTTCGGCGCAGCCGATCGATCCGCCGACCATCTCCGTCACCTTCGGCATCAACGACTCGCCGCTGGCGGGGCGGGACGGCAAGAAGGTGCAATCGCGCGTCATCCGCGAGCGGCTGATGAAGGAAGCCGAGCAGAACGTCGCCATCCGCGTGACCGACACGCCGGGCGGCGAGGCCTTTGACGTGGCGGGCCGAGGCGAATTGCAGATGGGCGTGCTGATCGAGAACATGCGGCGCGAGGGGTTCGAGCTGTCGATTTCCCGCCCCCGCGTGCTGATGCGCGAGGGCGAGGACGGCCAGACGCTGGAGCCGGTCGAAGAGGTTACCATCGACGTCGATGACGACTATTCCGGCGCGGTGATCGAGAAGGTCACCGGCGCCCGCAAGGGCGAGATGACCGAAATGAAACCCGCCGGCACCGGCAAGACCCGGATCGTGGCGCATGTGCCGTCGCGCGGGCTGATCGGGTATCATGGCGAGTTCCTGACCGACACGCGCGGCACCGGTGTGCTCAACCGCGTCTTCCATGGCTGGACCCCGCACAAGGGGCCCATCCCCGGCCGGCGGGCGGGCGTGCTGATTTCGATGGAATCGGGCGAGGCCGTGGCCTATGCGCTGTGGAACCTCGAGGACCGGGGCCGCATGTTCATCGGCCCGCAGGAGAAGATCTATCAGGGCATGATCATCGGCGAGCACAGCCGCGAGAACGATCTCGAGGTGAACCCGCTGAAGGGCAAGAAGCTGACCAACGTGCGGGCCAGCGGCACGGACGAGGCCGTGCGCCTGACGCCGCATATTCAGTACAGCCTTGAAGAGGCGATCGCCTATATCAACGACGACGAGCTGGTCGAGGTGACGCCGACCGCCCTGCGTTTGCGCAAGCGGCATCTCGACCCGCACGAGCGCAAGCGGCAAGCAAAAGCGTCGTGACAGGGACGGTTCGTTTGTAACCCGAACGGAAACAATCGCGTCGGCACGAAAAAGGCCCGGTCAAACGACCGGGCCTTCGTTTTCAGGGTATCAGAGGCGCCGGATTAATTGCAGGGCGCCTTGCGCAGCACGTAGTGGCCGGCTTTTTTGAGGTGGGTCTTCTCCATATAGACCGGCGGGTAGTAGACCTTGACGTATTGACCGTCGACATGCTCCCACTGGTGCTTGGCCGCCATCTCGAGATGCTTGGTGGAGTAATACGTGGCCGGGACCCAGTGCTTGTCATAGCAGGCAACTTTCTGGCCTTCCCAAGCGACCGCAGGGGCTGCAAACAGCATCGCGGTGGCAGCAACAGCAAACATAGTCTTCATTTAAAAATCTCCCTAAGGGTTAGCAGTAGAACTTTTGTACCGCACGTCGGCAAATATTCGCACAGGTGCGATTACGTATTCTGTGCTGAGTCGGCGAAATTTTCGCCAACTCTTTATAAATGAGGCGTAATTGTGGCGTTTTCGCCATATTTCGGCCACAGTCCGCTAAGCGATTGATAAGGCGACTGTTTCTGAAACGGAAACAGATCAACCTGTTTGTCAGGTTTGCACTCCTGACTGTAAACGATCAACGAATCACGACGCACTGCAGCATCGTCCGCCGGAAGCGCAAGGGGGGCCGGGACAATGCCGGCCGAAGATCGCCGAGGCGGTGGCGGTTTGCTGCTATTCGCTCGTCTCGACGATCAGCAGGTCGCGTTCCGATGCGTCGCGGGCATGGTCGAGCGCTTCCTGGTATTCGGGCGAGCGATAGCATTGCTCGGCCGCCTCGACGGAGGGGAATTTGGCTACCACGTTGCGCGGCCGGTCGTTGCCCTCGAGCTGTACGTAGCGGCCGCCTCGGGCGATGAAATGGCCACCGTGCTTTTCGATCGCCGGGCCGGCGAGCTTGGCGTATTTGCCGTAGGCTTCCTCGTCGGTGACGGTCACGTGGGCGATCCAGAGTGCGGGCATTGTTTCTCTCCTGTGGTCCAGTTCACATTCCGTCAACGATGACGATATCGCGCTCGCTGTTCGCGAAGGCGATAGGCAGGATGCGCTGATAAGCGTCGGAATTGTACCAATCGAGGGCGGTTTGCCGGTCGGGGAATTCAATGACGACATGCCGGTCCGGGGCGTCGCCTTCGAGCACGTCCTGTGCGCCGCCCTTGACGAGGAAGCGCCCGCCGCAGGCCTCGGCCAGCGCCACTGTCTGGCTGGCATAGGCCTTGTAGCCCTCGGGGTCGGTCACGGTGATCCGGGCGATTATGGTGGCGCTCATGTGCGTCTCCCTCAGCCGGTCAGCACCTGCTCGGCCGCCTCGATCGCGGCGTCGGCGTTTGCCACGTCCTTGCCGCCGCCCTGGGCCATGTCGGGGCGGCCGCCGCCGCCCTTTCCGCCCAGATGCGGCACCGCCGCCTTCACGAGATCGACAGCCGAGAGGCGATCGGTCAGGTCCGGCGTGACCCCGGCGGCCACGGCCGCCTTGCCGCCCGCATCGGCGATGAGCAGCACCGCGCCGGAGCCCAGCCGCGCCTTCATTTCGTCGATGAGCGGCGGGAGGTCCTTGCCGGAGACGCCGTTCAGAACTTGCGCCAGGAATTTCACCCCGCCCACGTCCTTGGCTTCGGCCCCCTCGCCTTGGGCGCCGCCGCCGCCCATGGCAAGCTCGCGGCGCAGTTGCGCAACCTCGGACGTCAGCGCCTTGCGTTCATCGAGCAGCGCACGGACACGGTCGACCGCCTCCTCGGGCCGGGTTTTCAATTCGGAGGCCACGGCGGCCAGCCGGTTATCCTGTTCCGAGAGATAGCGGAAAGCGTCCGCCCCGGTCAGCGCCTCGATCCGGCGCACCCCGGCGCTTGAGGCGCCTTCGCCGATGGTCACGAACACCCCGATATCGCCGGTCTGGCGCACATGGGTGCCGCCGCAAAGCTCGATCGAATAGGTCTGGCCGTCGAGCCCCTTGCCCGAGCCATCCTCGGCCCCCATCGACACCACGCGCACCTCGTCGCCGTATTTCTCTCCGAAGAGGGCCTGTGCGCCGATTTCGCGCGCGTCGTCCGGGGTCATGATCCGGGTTTCGACCTGCGAGTTCTGGCGGATGTAGCTGTTCACCTCCGCCTCCACCTGCGCCAGTTCCTCGCGCGTCAGACCCTTGGCATGGCTGAAGTCGAAGCGCAGCCGGTCGGGCGCGTTGAGGCTGCCGCGTTGGGCGACGTGATCACCAAGGGCCTTGCGCAGGGCCTCGTGCAGCAGGTGCGTGGCCGAATGGTTGGCGCGGATCTGCGTGCGGCGGGCGTGGTCGACCTCGAGCTTGGCGGCCTGCGCATCGGCGATTTCGCCCTCGGTTACCTCGGCAAAATGGATAAAGACGCCGGCCACCTTCTTGGTGTCGGTGATGCGGGCGGTGCCGCTGTCGGTTTCCAGCGTGCCGGTGTCACCCACCTGCCCGCCGGATTCGGCATAGAAGGGCGTCTGGTTCAGGACGACTTGCACGGTGTCACCCGCCTTGGCGCTGGCGACCCGGTTGCCGTCCTTGACCACGGCCACGATCTGGGCCTCGGCCAGTTCGGTATCGTAGCCGAGGAAATCGGTGGTGCCCTTGTCCTCGGCGATGTCGAACCAGATTGTCGAATCCGCCGCCTCGCCCGAGCCTGACCATGCGGCGCGGGCCTTGGCCTTCTGCTCGGCCATGGCGGCGTCGAACCCGTCGGTATCGACCGCCCGGCCCATCTCGCGCAGGGCGTCCTGAGTCAGGTCGAGCGGGAAGCCGAACGTATCGTAGAGCTTGAAGGCGGTTGCGCCCGGCAGGTTCTGGCCCTCGGGCAGGCCTTTCAGTTCGGCATCCAGAAGGCTGAGCCCGCGGTCGAGCGTCTGCTTGAAGCGGGTTTCCTCGAGCTTCAGCGTTTCCTCGATGAGCGGTTGCGCGCGGCCAAGTTCAGGGAAGGCCTGCCCCATCAGCGCGACGAGGGTCGGCACAAGGCGGAACATCACCGGATCCTTGGCACCCAGCAAGTGCGCGTGGCGCATCGCCCGCCGCATGATCCGCCGCAGGACATAGCCGCGCCCCTCGTTCGAGGGCATCACGCCGTCGGCGATCAGGAAGGAGGTCGAGCGCAGGTGGTCGGCGATCACCCGGTGATGCACGTTGCCCGGCCCGTCGGGCGCACCGTCGGTGATGTTGGCCGAGGCCTCGATCAGGGTGCGCATCACGTCGGTGTCGTAATTGTCGTGCTTGCCCTGCAACAGCGCGCCGATCCGTTCCAGCCCCATGCCGGTGTCGATCGACTGCATGTCGAGCTCGCGCATGGTGCCGTCTTCGAACCGCTCGTTCTGCATGAAGACGAGGTTCCAGATCTCGATGAAGCGGTCGCCGTCTTCCTCGGCACTGCCCGGCGGGCCGCCCCAGATTTCGGGCCCGTGGTCATAGAAAATCTCGGAACAGGGGCCGCAGGGTCCGGTGGCACCCATCGACCAGAAATTGTCATCCGTGGCGATGCGGATGATCCGGTCATCGCTGAGCCCTGCGTATTTCTTCCAGATCTCCGCCGCCTCGTCATCGGTGTGGTAGATGGTGACGAGCAGCTTGTCCTTGTTCAGGCCGAAATCCTTGGTCAGCAGGTCCCAGGCATAGGGGATCGCCTGTTCCTTGAAATAGTCGCCGAAGCTGAAATTCCCGAGCATCTCGAAGAAGGTATGGTGCCGCGCGGTATAGCCCACGTTGTCGAGATCGTTGTGTTTGCCGCCGGCGCGCACGCATTTCTGGCTTGTCGTGGCGCGGCTGTAGTCACGGTGTTCGAGCCCGGTGAACAGGTTCTTGAACTGAACCATGCCGGAATTGGTGAACATCAGCGTCGGGTCGTTGCGCGGCACGAGCGGGGAGCTTGGCACGATCCGGTGATCGTTGCGCTCGAAGAACGACTGGAAGGTGGAGCGGATTTCGTTGAGCGTCGGCATCGGGTCTCTTCCGGTAGCGGATTTTGCGGGCGTCACGCTGATTTAGCGGTGCGCCAACCCCATGTCCACAGCTAGCGGTCAACATGAAAAGGCCCGGGCTGTCATGGCCCGGGCCCCTGCCCCGAAACTCGTGGCAAATCAGGCTTCGAGAATGTCGTCGGAGGCCTCGTCGTCACTGCTCGACATGTCGAAGTCGAGCCCGTGGGCGGCGCGGATTTTGTCCTCGATCTCCAGCGCGACCTGTTTGTTTTCCTTGAGGAAATTCTTGACGTTCTCGCGGCCCTGGCCAATGCGCTCGTCACCATAGCTGAACCAGCTGCCGGATTTCTCGACCACGCCGGCCTTGACGCCAAGGTCGAGCAATTCGCCGGTTTTCGAGATGCCCTCGCCATACATGATGTCGAATTCCACCTGCTTGAAGGGCGGCGCGACCTTGTTCTTGACCACTTTCACCCGGGTCTGGTTGCCGACCACCTCGTCGCGGTCCTTGACCGAGCCGATGCGGCGGATATCCAAGCGGACCGAGCTGTAGAATTTCAGCGCGTTGCCGCCCGTCGTCGTTTCGGGCGACCCGAACATCACGCCGATCTTCATGCGGATCTGGTTGATGAAGATGACGGTGCATTTCGAGCGGCTGATCGAGCCGGTCAGCTTGCGCATGGCCTGGCTCATCAGGCGGGCATGAACGCCGACGCTGCTGTCGCCCATATCGCCTTCGAGTTCGGATTTCGGGGTCAGCGCGGCGACCGAATCGATCACCACCATGCTGACCGCACCCGAACGGACGAGGGTGTCGACGATTTCCAGCGATTGTTCGCCGGTGTCGGGCTGTGAAATCAGAAGCTCGTCGAGGTCGACGCCCAGCTTGCGGGCATAGATCGGGTCGAGCGCGTGTTCCGCATCGACGAAGGCGCAGACGCCGCCCTTCTTCTGTTCCTCGGCCACGCAATGCAGGGTCAGCGTAGTCTTGCCCGAGCTTTCCGGGCCGTAGATCTCGACGATCCGGCCCTTGGGCAGGCCGCCGATGCCGAGCGCGATGTCGAGGCCGAGCGAGCCGGTCGAGGTCGATTCGATATCCTGCGCCGGGTTGTCGGCGCCGAGCTTCATGATCGAGCCCTTGCCGAACTGACGTTCGATCTGCGCCAGAGCGCTGTCGAGTGCCTTTTGCTTGTCCGCGTTCTTCTTGGAATCCATCGTCAAAAGATCTGCCGTTGCCATGTGGTTTTCATCCTTATTTCACACCCTGTTCCGGGCGTCCATCGCCGCATTCGTTCACCTCTTGTTCTCTGCCTTATGTAGACAAAAGTGGAACATATCAAGAAAATTGTTGTCAAATCCACTTTTGTCCAAGCGGGTTAAGAAGTAGTTTACAGGTCAGGGCAAACCGGGGGCAGACAGACAAGATGCTTGTATTTGCACGGGAAAAGCTGGTTTTCCTGTCCGTGCCGAAGACCGGGACGACCGCCTGGCAGGCCGCACTCGAGCCGCTGGCGACCATGGTGGTGCGCGATCCGCCGGAACTGAAACACGCGCCGGTCTTCCGCTACAACCGCTTCTTCCGGCCGATGCTCGAGAAATTCGTGGGCGAGGACCTGACGGTTCTGGCGGTGATGCGCGAGCCTGTCGACTGGCTCGGCAGCTGGTACAGGTACCGGCAGCGCGATTTCCTCAAGGGGCAGTCGGCCAGTACGCAGGGCCTTGATTTCGA
This sequence comes from Roseovarius sp., assembly GCA_040220035.1. GTDB lineage: Bacteria > Pseudomonadota > Alphaproteobacteria > Rhodobacterales > Rhodobacteraceae > Roseovarius. The sequence goes on from JAVJTX010000022.1 coordinate 46,725, forward strand.
TGCGTTTGTGGAGGCCTACATGAAGGGGGACCGTCCGGCGTTCGCCAATGTCGGATCGCAGGCGAAGTTTTTCGAGCCCCAGCGCAACGGCACCGCCGTGACGCATCTGTTCCGCTACGAAGATCAGGCCGGGTTGCGCACCTTTCTGGAAGAGCGGCTCGGTGCGCTGCCGGAGACCGTGGTCATGAACGCCTCACCGCCAATGCAGCTCGATTTGTCCGGGGAGGTGGCAGACAGGTTCCGCCGAAAATTCGATTATGAGTTCGCCCTGTTCGAGAGCATCGGCCCGAACGGTCAATACGAGCCATTGCCCGGGGAAGTGACCCGGTCGCGGTAGCCGTGGCCTCAATGTATGCGGTCATTTCGATCGATTGCCGCCGCGCGTCACCTGCGCGCCGACGGTTTCTGTCAATTCCGTCAGCGAGAAGGGTTTGGGAAGAAACACCGAGTTCGGTACATCGGCCTCGTTTTCCCCGAAGGTTTCGGGTGCATATCCGGAAATGAAGACCACCTGCGTATCTGGTCGCGTCGTCAGGGCCTCGCGCACCCAGGTCGGGCCGTCCATGCCCGGCATGATGACATCCGTCACGAACACATCGATCCGGAGCGCATCATCCTCGAGGAGTTTCAGCGCAGCCTCGGCGGACTCGGCCTCGAGCACCGTAAAGCCCCGCATCTTCAGCGCGCGGCTGGCGAAGGCCCGGACCGGCGCCTCGTCTTCGACCAGCAGGACAACCCCCTCGGCCTTGGCCTCGCGCAGCGATGGCAGGGCCGAGGGCGACGATGCCCGGGCCGGCGTCTCATGCGCCGGAAACAGCATGAGGAACCGGGTCCCCTCGCCCGGGGTGCTGTCGACGAAGATGAACCCGCCGGTCTGTTTCATGATTCCGTAGACCGTCGACAGCCCGAGACCGGTGCCGTCGCCGGGCCGCTTGGTGGTAAAGAACGGCTCGAATATCTTCTCCAGATGGTCGGACGCGATCCCCGTGCCCCGGTCTTCTACCGTCACCGCAACGTAGCGTCCGGGCGCCACCACGGCACGGTCGCGCCTGAGGGGCTCCTTCAGGACGCGGTTACTGGTGGAGAGGGTGATATCCCCGCCCTCGGGCATGGCATCGCGCGCGTTGACGACGAGGTTCATCAGCACCTGCTCGAGCTGCCGTTTGTCCGCGCGCACCGCCCAGAGTTCGGGGTCGTGAACGACCTCCAGAGTGACCTTCTCGCCCACCAGCCGGTTCAGCAAATGCGTAAGGTCGAACAGCACCTCACGCAGGTCCATCACCCTAGGGCGGAGGGTCTGTTTCCTGGAATACGCCAGAAGCTGGCTGACCAGTGCCGCGGCGCGGTTGGCGTTCTGGCTGATCTGCACGAGATCGGCATAGTCGCCGTCATCCTGTTCGTGACGGAGCAGGAGCAGGTCGCAATGGCCGGAAATCGCCGTCAGCAGGTTGTTGAAATCATGAGCCACACCGCCCGCAAGCTGGCCGATGGCTTGCATTTTCTGGCTCTGGACGAATTGCGCCTCGAGCGACTTGAACTTGGTCGCGTCATGCAGCACCGCGATCAGCACCGCCTCGCCGTCGTCGAGAGCCGGGGTCAGCGCCACCTGCACGAACACCTCGCGGTCTTCCCGGCGGACCCGGGCGGTTTCGGCCTGAACGGTGCCGCGACCGGCGACCGCGTCGTCGAGCCATTCGGGCAACGGCCGGCCCGGGCTTTCGAGCACGTCCGTCAGGCGCCGCCCCTCGGCGCTGTCGATCCCGAGCAGCGCACGGGACGGACGGTTCGACAACAGAAGCCGGCCGTCGCGCGAGAGTTTCAGCAGCGGCACCGGCAGGGAATCGAAGAACGCCCACCCGTCCGGCGCCGTTTCGGCCGATGAGGTCGCGGGAAACAGGTAGACATCGCGGGTGCCATCCTCGCGCGGCCAGTCGGCCACGAGACAGTCCGCCAGACCACTTTCGGTGGTGATCCGGCTGATGTGGCCCGCGCGCAGTTCGCCATGGGGGCAAAACGTTTCGCCCCCTCCGCCATCGGCGCCGATGATCGTTTGCGCCGCCTTGTTGAGGCCGAGCATTTCGCCCTCCGCGCCAAGGCGGATGACCGGAACATCACCGCCCTGAATCGCCGGCTTGTCCTTGACCGGGCTCAGTTCGATCCGCCAGAGACACCGCTCGCCACCCGCCCGATGCACCGCGATCGACAACCGTCCGTCGGGCCTGTTCACCTCCCGCAGGGCGGCGCCGCGCGTTCTTGCGTCATGTTCCACATCGAAAAGGAAGGCCGATACATTCGCGAATTCAGCGTCCAGAAGCCCGGTCAGGGTGGTATCACCCTCCCCCCCGAAGGCCGCAATGGCCGCGGGATTGGCATAGAGCAGCACCAGATCGGGCCCGGTGAGGGCGACCGGCACCGGATCGTTGCCGGCGAGCGCGGTCGCGTGCCGCACGGCCGCCCTGTCGGCCCGATCGGTCCGCCGGACCATGATGGAGATCCAGACAGCTGCGAGCGCAAGCAGTACGGACGTAAGGATGAAAGTCAGGCGCGCCAGTCCGCCCCCGGCCAGAAATCCCGCAGCCGCGAATAACAGGGCCGCGCCGAGGATGGCCTTGCCGCGCGGCCGCAGCTGCGCCGCCGCGCGATGAATGGAAGAGTCGTCAGCCGTGTCGAAGTGCAAAACCGTGTCCCGAATGAAAAACAGCAATACGTCCTGTTTTTCCGAAAAAGATTAATCATGATTTAACGGCGGCACGATCTGCACGTCAAGGTTGCGCCGTGCGGCATCAGGGCGCACGAAATCGGGCGAGGTAGAAGCCGTCTCCGGCGTCGGACACGGGCCATCTCTGCTCGAACTCCAGCGCCCAGCCTTTTGAATTCATAAGAAAGTTTTCAACCTGCCCCTCGTTCTCCTGGCGCAGGATCGAACAGGTCGAGTACGCGAGAACGCCACCCGGTCCGACAAGCGCCGCGGCCTGTTGCAGGATGTCGGCCTGAACGGCCGTCAGCGCGGAGAGCCGATCCGGATCGAGGCGCCACTTGGCATCCGGCGCCCGCCGCCACGTGCCGCTGCCGGAACAGGGCACATCGCAAAGAACGAGGTCATATGGCGCGTGGGCGGAGACCTCATGCGTGGACAGGCAGGTCACCGAAGACCCCGCCCGGGCGGCCCTTGCCGGAAGATCTTTCATCCGGGCCGGATCGGCGTCATGTGCATGCCAGTTGCCGTCGTTCAGTGCGGCGAGCGCGAGAATCTTGCCGCCGCCGCCTGCGCAATAGTCGAGGACCTTGCTGCCCGGCGCGATATCGAGGGCATGCATCGCCGCTTGGCTGCTGCCGTCCTGAAGTTCGACGATGCCGTCGCGATAGGCGGCTGAACCGGCAATGCGCCGGGCGCCCTCGACAACGATCAGGGCCGTGGGGGCAATGTCGATCGACTGGGCAAAAATCTCGTCCTGTTCCAATATATCAATGGCTTCCGTCTTGATCTTGATGCGCTCGTTGACCCGGAGGATCACCGGCGCCCGCGTCCGGAGCGCGCGTGCCGTGACCTCAGCCTTGGCGCCGAGCGTTTCGCGGAAGGCAATGACCAGCCAGTCGGGCAAGTCGAAACGGTCGCCCTCCGCCTCGGGGGGGCTGCCGGCCCGGCGCTCTTCGTCGCTCAACGGTGCCGGCGCGTGGCCATCACCGGTGAAGAAGTCGTCGGGATTAGCATCTTCCGCACGCAGGGCGCCGATCATCACGCCCCTGCCGGTATGCGCCCCGCCGAGACATGCGTAGGACCGCAGGCAGCGTAACGCCTGAAAGACGTGATCGCGTACAGCAGCCCGGTCCTTTGACCCGGCATAGCGCGCCCCGCGGGCCCAGCGGGTGAGGCATTGCTCGGCAGGCTTGCCGTCGAGCACCTGATCCAGCACCGCGATGGCCGCAGCAACGCGAGCGCCGGGGGTCATTGGATTACCTCACGAAAGCCCTGCAAACCATTGAAACTTGTGCAGTTTACACGCCAGAGGCTAAAGGTCGCCGTCGGCAACCTCCGCCATGGCGAGGGACCGGCAATTGCCACTAAAACCTGACCCAATTGTTTCATCGCCTTCCAATCCTGACGGGAAGGAGCCTCGCCCGTCCCATATGCCGGGGATACCGGGTCCGGCCGCGTGTCGCAAGCTGGGCCCGCCCTGCATGGCGCGGCATTTGCATTCCCTGACAACTGCTCTATTGATGGCCCAAAGGAGCGTACGATTGTCCAGCATTATCAAGGTTCTGTCCGACCCGATCCTGCCCATCTTCGCGATTGCGATCATTGGCTACCTGCTGGGGCGTACCGGACGCGCGACCGAAGAGAATGCCCGCATCATCAACCGCTTCGCCATGTCGATCCCGATGCCGGTGCTGGTTTTCGGCCTGCTGGCGCGGTCCGATTTCGGCGCGTTCGTCTGGGACAAGCTGCTGATTTACGCGGCCGCGGAGGCGATCGTGTTCACGGTCGTCTATATCGCCGCCCGCAGGCTGTTTGCCTGTGTCGTCACCGAGGCGGTCCTGCTGGGGGTCTGCGCGGTCTTTTCCAACACCGTCATGTATATCCTGCCGATATCGCAGTTGATCTATGGCGCGGATGGCGTGGGCCCTGTCGTGTCGGTCATCGTGCTGGACGTGCTGTTCCTTTTTGCCGGATCGTTGATCTTTCTGGAGCTATACGGCAGCACGGCATGGCGGCCCGGTGCGATTGCGGGGAAGCTGGTGCGCATGCCGCTGATCGTGGCGATTCTGGCGGGTCTCGTCGCCGGGTTGGCGCAGATCGAGATGCCCGGCCCGGTGGACACGTTCATCGACTTCAACGGCGCCGCCGCCCCGCCGATCGCGCTGTTCGCGCTGGGCGTGGTGCTGTCGAAGACGCGCATGTCGGCGGACCCGGTCGTGCTGACCGTGGGCGCGATCAAGATGCTGGCCTTTCCGGCGCTGGTCTGGGGGGTGTTCGCGGCGCTGTCGCCCGGCTGGACCCCGCAGAGCCAGCAGTTCATCCTCGCCGCCGCCGGGCCCGCCGGGGCGATGGCCTTCAGCATGGCGCTCCTTTATGACGTGCGCACGGACCGGATCGCGCAGATCATCGTGGGCACCAGCGCCCTGACACTGTTGTCGCTGGCGCTCGTGCTGGCGCTCTAGGGGCGGCCGCCACGCAATCCCCGCCGTTTCGGGCAATTTCCGCCTCAATCAGATCGTAACTCTGGCTAGTGTAAACGCGTACGAGTGCCCGGAGATTCGCCTGATGCGCCCTGCCCTACTGCCCCTGTCGCCATCCCTGTCCCGCCATGCGCGGCTGTTCGAGCTGATCCGGCAGGACAACCTTGCCGCGCTGCGCCGGGAGACGCGGCTGACGAAAGACAGCGCGCAGGAGGACAGCGCCGCCTTCGCGAAACGCGCGGCACAAACCCTGTCGGCGCACAACTGAAGCCTACTCGGGCGCGCCCCGGTATCCGGTCGCCACGACGAATTTCTCGGAACTGTCCGAACGCGATGCCGGCGGCTTGACGTTGGCCACCTTGGTGAAGCGCTGCTTGAGCAGCTTCTGCAACTCGCCCTCGGCGCCACCGGCCAGCACTTTGGAGACGAAGGTGCCACCCTCTTCGAGCACGTCGAAGGCAAAGTAAGCCGCGGCCTCACAAAGCGCGATGATGCGCAAATGGTCGGTCTGTTTATGGCCGGAGCTGGCGGCGGCCATGTCGGACATGACAACATCCGCCTTCCCGCCCAGCCATTCCTTGACCTTGTCGTCGGCGCCCTCGTCCATGAAATCGAGCTGGTGCAGATCGACCCCGGCGATGGGCTCGACCTCCTGCAGATCGACGCCGAGGATGAAGCCCTGGGCCTTGCCCGACTTCTCGCCCAAGGCGTTCACTCGCGGCACCGCCACCTGGCACCAGCCGCCGGGGGCGCAGCCGAGGTCGACCACCCGCGCTCCGGGGACAAGAAAGCGGAACTTGTCGTCAAGTTCCATGATCTTGAAGGCCGCGCGGCCGCGATAGCCTTCGGACTGCGCGCGTTTCACGTAAGGGTCGTTCAACTGCCTTTGCAGCCAGCGCGTCGAGGACGACTTGCGCCCCCGGGCGGTCTTGACCTTGACCGTCAGATCGCGCTGTCCGCGCCCCGAGGTGTTCTTTCCGTCCGGTTTCTTGGTCATTTATGCGTCCGTATCTTGCAGCACGCCATCGGATGACATGAGTGCGTAAAGGATGCCCTCGCGCAGGCCACGGTCGGCCACGGAGAGCCGGTCGGTGGGCCAGCAGCGCAAGAGCGCCTGAAGGATCGCCGCACCCGACATGATCAGCGCCTGCCGGTCGATGCCGATGCGCGGATCACGCCGGCGGCCTGCGGGGCCGAGGGCGAGGTAGGTGCGGATCACCTTGTCGATTTCGTCGGAGGTCATGCGCAGCCCGTCGACCTTGTTGCGGTCATAGCGCTTGAGGCCGAGATGGCTGGCCGCGACGGTGGTGACGGTGCCGGAGGTGCCGACGATCTGGAAGCCCTCGCGCGGCGGTTCGTCCTTGTAAGGGGCGAATTCGGCGAGGTTTTCCTCGAAAAACCAGCTCATCAGGGCGAAGCGCGCGCTGTCGTCTTCCACGTCGCGGAACTGGTCGCGCAGGGTGGCGACGCCCAGCGGCACGCTGATCCAGTCGACGACCTTTGCCCGCGGCCCGCCATCGTCGGGCAGGTCGAAGCCGCCATGCATCCGCATGATCGCCCGCGCCCGCCCCTGTGGCGGAACGTCGGTGAGGTCGATCCAGACAAGCTCGGTCGACCCGCCGCCGATATCGACGACCAGAAGCTGTTCGGTCTTTGAACTGACCAGCGGCGCGCAGGAGACCACAGCAAGCTGGGCCTCCTGCTGCGGTTCGATGATCTCGAGCCGGAGGCCGGTTTCGCGATGGACCCGGTCCATGAACTCGCGCCCGTTGACGGCTCGGCGGCAGGCCTCTGTCGCGACGAGGCGCATTTTGACGACCTTGTTGCGCTTGAGCTTCTGCTGGCAGACCCGCAGCGCCTGAATCGTGCGATAGATCGAGGCACGCGACAGCCGCCCGGTTTTCTCGAGTCCCGAGCCGAGCTGAACGGATTTGGAAAAGCTGTCGACAACCGAAAACTGGCCGCCTTTTGGACGGGCAATCAGCATTCGACAGCTGTTGGTGCCCAGATCCAACGCCGCGTAAAGCGGCGGCGCATCGGGCCGGGTCAGTGCGGGGCTCTCTACCGCTTTCGGGAACGCGCCCGCACCTACGGGACGCTTGGGCGTCATATTCCTACGCCCTCCATTTCGAGTTGTTTCAAAGGTAGGCTCTTGCGGCGTCTCGCGCAAGCTCTAGCCGTTTCACATTATGAATATGAAAGCTTTTCCGATTAGGCCCGGTGGCGGTGCGCGCGCGGCAGCGCTAGTGTCAGACTGTCGCAGTATGCGCGCGTTCTGTCGAAATTCGACCCTGCCGGTGGCCCTTGCTGCTTTAGAGAGAGGCCACTGAAATCGAGGAATCAGTCATGGTTGATGTCACCATCGTCTTTTGGCGCGATATTCCGGCGCAAGTGATCGTCGGAAAAGGCCGCCGCGGCGCGAAAAAACAACTGCCCGAGCGGTTCGAGCAGGCGATCGACCGGGCCGCGATGAAGGTGGGGGCGTCGGATACCGACACCTACCTTGCCGAGTGGCGCAAGGCTGCGCCCTACCCGGTCGAGGGAGAGGCAGCGGACGTTGCCGAGGCCGAGGCGGCCCGGCTGGACACGGAGTATGATCAGGAGCGCATCAAGGCCCTGATCGCCAATGAAGGCTGGGCATGAGCCCGAAACCTGCGCTATGGGAGGCCGTGATGGCTTTGTTGAACTTCAAGAAGCGTGAGAAACCTGCAGCCGTGGCCGATGGCCGGCTCGAGGCGGTTCTGCAAGGCTACTCGATCGAGGTGATGCCGCGCACCGCCGAGAAGGTCGAGAACTTCCGTGACCTGCTGCCCGAGGGCACGCGCGTCTACATCGCCCATATCGAGGGCACGCCGATCAACGACATGGTCGCCACGGCCAAACGGCTGGCCGAGGATGGCTATCCGGTGATGCCGCATTTCCCCGCGCGGATCATCAAGGACAAGGCGATGCTGGCGGACTGGATCGCCCGCTACAACGGCGAGGCCGGGGTCGAGCAGGCGCTGCTGCTGGCCGGCGGCGTGGCCCAGCCGCATGGCGATTTTCACAGCTCGATGCAGCTGATGGAATCGGGAGAGTTCGACAAGGCGGGCTTCAAGCGCCTGCACGTGGCCGGCCACCCCGAGGGCAACCGCGACATCGATCCCGATGGCGGCAACGCGACCGTCGACGAGGCGCTGCAATGGAAGCAGAAATTCTCGGAGCGGACCGACGCCGAGATGGCCATCGCCACGCAGTTCGCCTTTGACGCAAAACCGATGATCGCATGGGCCGACCGCCTGTCGGCCGCGGGTGTCACCCTGCCCATCCACATCGGCATCGCCGGGCCTGCCAAGCTGCAGACGCTCATCAAGTTCGCGATTGCCTGTGGCGTCGGCCCCTCGCTGAAGGTGCTGCAGAAGCGCGCGATGGACGTCTCGAAACTGCTGCTGCCCTACGAGCCGCATGACGTGCTGCGCGATCTGGCCGCGCATCGCGCCGCCAACCCCGATTTCAATATCACCAACGTCCACTTCTTCCCGCTGGGCGGCATCAAGACGAACGCCACATGGGCGATAGAGAACGGTGGCAATGCCACCAAACCCGCAAACGCCTCCTGAAGGATCGAAAATGACCCGAACGATTGTCGAGAGCAAAACCAAAACCGCCGTCATCGGCTTCGATGAACCGTTCTGCGTGATCGGCGAGCGGATCAACCCCACGGGGCGCAAGAAGCTGGCAGCCGAGCTGGAAGCGGGCGATTTCTCGACCGTGGAATCCGATGCGCTGGCACAGGTCGCGGCCGGGGCCAACGTGCTCGATATCAACGCGGGCGTTGTCTACAACTCGAACCCCGATCCGAACGAGACCGAGCCGCCGCTGATGACCAAGGTCGTCGAACTGGTGCAGGGCCTTGTCGATGTCCCGCTCTGCATCGACAGCTCGGTGCCGGGCGCGCTTGAAGCCGGGCTGGCGGCCGCGCATGGTCGCCCGCTGCTGAACTCGGTTACGGGCGAGGAAGATCGGCTGGAACTGGTGTTGCCGCTGGTCAAGAAATACAACGTGCCGGTCGTGGCCATCTCGAACGACGACACGGGCATTTCGGAAGACCCCGACGTGCGTTTTGCCGTGGCCAAGAAGATCGTCGAGCGCGCCGCCGATTTCGGCATTCCGGCCCATGACATCGTGGTCGATCCGCTGGTCATGCCGATCGGCGCCATGGGAACCGCCGGCCAGCAGGTGTTTACCCTTGTCCGCCGCCTGCGCGACGAGCTGGGTGTGAACACCACCTGTGGTGCCTCGAACATCTCCTTCGGCCTGCCCAACCGGCACGGCATCAACAACGCCTTCCTGCCGATGGCAATGGGTGCGGGCATGACCAGCGCGATCATGAACCCGATCGCGCTGCCGGTGAAACAGGCGGAGATCGAGGCCAAGAAGGCCGAAGTCTCCGCCCTCGGGATCGTGCTGCCCGAGGATATGGACGACGAAACCTTCTGTCAGCTCTTCGGCCTAGGCTCGACCAAGCCGAAAGCGGGCAAGGAGATGGAGGCGATCCGCGCCGCCAACTTCCTGACCAACAACGACCCGCATGGCGGGGCATGGATCCGGTTCAACAAGGCGCCGCCGAAGCCGGGTGAAGAGGCTGCGGGTGGCCGCGGTGGGCGCCGGCGGCGTCGCGCCTGAGGTCAGCGGGTGCATTGGGGGCCAGCCCCCAAACCCCCGGGATATTTTAAGCCAGAAGAAGGGCCGGGGTCGTTTCCCCGGCCTTTTTTATGCACGCTTGTCCTTGAGGTCGGCCACGCCGAGAACGTCGAGCACCTTGGCCTCGATATCCGGCGCGCTGAGCTTGGCGGTGGCGTACATGTCGTCCGGGCTCGACTGGTCGATGAAGCTGTCGGGCAGGACCATGGAGCGGAATTTCAGGCCGTTGTCGAAGACGCCATTCTCGGCCAGGAGCTGGGCGACATGGCTGCCGAAGCCGCCGACCGAGCCTTCCTCGATGGTGATCAGCGCCTCGTGCCGCGCGGCAAGGTCGAGGATCAGGGCGGCGTCGAGCGGTTTGGCAAAGCGGGCGTCGGCGATGGTCGGCTCGATCCCGCGCTGCATGAGCGCCTCGCGCGCCTTGCGCACCTCGCCCAGCCGGGTGCCGAAGGAGAGGATCGCGACGCGTGCGCCCTCGCTGACGATGCGGCCCTTGCCGATCTCGAGCACCTCGCCGCGTTCGGGCATTTCGACGCCCTGCCCCTCGCCGCGCGGATAGCGGAACGCGATGGGGCCGCTGTCATGGGCCGCAGCGGTGGCGACCATATGGACAAGTTCGGCCTCGTCCGCCGCCGCCATCACAGTGAAATTGGGGAGGCAGGACAGGTAGGCCACATCGAAAGCGCCTGCATGGGTCGGGCCATCGGCGCCGACCAACCCGGCGCGATCGATGGCGAAACGGACCGGCAGGTTCTGGATGGCGATGTCATGCACGACCTGATCATAGCCGCGCTGCAGGAAGGTGGAGTAGAGCGCCGCGAAAGGTCTCATGCCGCCCGCCGCAAGCCCACCCGCGAAGGTCACCGCGTGCTGCTCGGCGATGCCGACGTCGAAACACCGGCTGGGGTAGCGTTTCTCGAAAAGGTCGAGCCCGGTACCGTCGGGCATGGCGGCGGTGATGGCGCAGATGCGGTCATCCTGCGCGGCGTGATCCAGAAGGGCGTTGGCGAAGACCTTCGTGTAGCTCGGCGCGTTCGAGGGTTTCTTCTGCTGCTCGCCGGTGACCACGTCGAACTTGGCGCGCGCATGGCCCGCGTCGCTCGATTGTTCGGCGGGCGCATAGCCCTTGCCCTTTTTGGTGATGGCGTGGATCAGGATCGGCCCCGTGGCCCGTTGGCGCACGGTGCGCAGCACGGGCAGAAGCTGCTCCATGTCATGGCCGTCGATGGGGCCGACATAGGAAAAGCCCAGCTCTTCGAAGAGCGTGCCGCCCACGGTCATGCCCTTGAGCATCTCCTTGGCCCGGCGCGCCCCTTCCTGAAAGGGCATGGGCAGGAGGGAAACGGCCCCCTTGGCCGCCGCCTTGAATTCCTGAAACGGCTCGCCGGCGTAAAGCCGCGAGAGGTAGGAGGAGAGCGCGCCCACCGGCGGGGCAATCGACATCTCGTTATCGTTGAGAATAACGATCAGGCGCTTTTTCAGGTGGCCCGCGTTGTTCATCGCCTCGAAGGCCATGCCGGCGCTCATCGCGCCGTCGCCGATCACCGCGATGGCGTCGCCATGGCCGGTGTCGCAGACGCCGCCGAGGTCGCGCGCCACGGCGAACCCGAGCGCCGCGCTGATCGAGGTGGAGCTATGGGCCGCGCCGAACGGGTCATAGGGCGACTCGGTGCGCTTGGTGAAACCCGAGAGCCCTTCTTTCTGGCGGATGGTGCGGATACGCTCGCGCCGGCCGGTGAGGATCTTGTGCGGGTAGCACTGGTGCGAGACGTCCCAGATCAGCTTGTCGCGGGGCGTGTCGAAGACGTGGTGCAGCGCGACGGTCAGTTCGACCACGCCCAGGCCCGCGCCCAGATGGCCGCCCGTTTCGGAGACGGCCGAGATGGTTTCCTGCCGCAGCTCGTGCGCCACCTGACCCAGTTGCGCATCGCTGAACCGCTTGAGGTCGGCGGGGGTGTTCACCTGATCCAGCAGGGGGGTGTTCGGGCGGTCTGACACGGGATATTCCCTTTCTGGCACGTCGCTGTCGTCAGGTCTGGCGTGAGATAACGAAGCGCGCCAGCTGCCGCAAGCGCTCGGCGTCCTGACCATAGCAACATATGGCCTCGCAGGCCTCTTCGACAAGGGCCCCGGCGCGGGCGCGGGCCGCATCGAGCCCGAGGAGCGACACGAAGGTCGCCTTGCCGGCGGCGGCATCCTTGCCCACGGCCTTGCCCGCGGCTGCCGCGTCGCCGGTGACGTCGATCACGTCGTCCTGTATCTGGAAGGCAAGCCCCAGAGCGGTGGCGTATCGCTCGAGCGGGCCGGTATCGGCACCCGCCATGCGCGGACCGGCGGTGGCGGCCCAGCCGATGAGCGCGCCCGTCTTGCCGGCCTGAAGCACAGTGATATCCTCCAGCGTCAGCGGCGCCGCGGCGGTCTCGGCGGCGATGTCGAGCGCTTGTCCCAGCACCATCCCCTGCCCGCCCGCCGCGCGGGCCAGCGTCAGGGACAGGTCGGCGCGGGCGTCTGGGGTCGCCGCGCCCTCCGGGTGGGCGGCCAGCTCGAAGGCCAGCGCCTGCAGCGCATCGCCGGTCAGAACGGCGGTCGCCTCGTCCCATTTCACATGCACCGTGGGCTGGCCCCGGCGCAGATCGTCATCGTCCATACAGGGCAGATCATCATGGACAAGGCTGTAGGCATGCATCGCCTCGATTGCGCAGGCGGGCCAGATCGCGCGAGCGTCGGGCACCCCGTGCAGCCGCGCGCCTTCCATCACCAGCGACGCGCGCACGCGCTTGCCGCCCCGCACCGCATAGCGCATCGCCTGTGCCACGGGGCCATCGCCGAAGGGGTCCAGCACCCCGGCCAGATGTGCCTCGACCGAGGCACGCACCCCGGCGAACCCGTCCTCCATTCCGGACCTCACAAGTTTTCGACGGGGGTCGTGCCGGTCGGATTGCCCTCGCCGTCGAGCGTGATGGCCGCGACCTTCTCCTCGGCTTCCTTGAGCTTGGTCTCGCAACGCTTCTTCAGCTCGGCGCCGCGTTCGTAGAGCTTGATGGAATCTTCCAGCGCCACGTCGCCCCGCTCCAGCTTGCTGACCACCTGTTCGAGCTCTTTCATGGCCTCCTCGAAGGACATTTCGGAAACGGGGGTATCGGTCATGGGCGCCTCGCAAGTCTTGCCGGGTTTGGCGCCACCATAGACGGGGCCGGGAGGGGGTTCAATTCGGTTGACGCCCCAAAGCCCATGCGGAATTGTGACGGCCATGGCAAAAAAGCGCGGCCCTTCTCCCCTGCCCGACATGGATGCGATGATGGACCTCGTGCAGGCCTTCGAGACGCTGGCGGCAACTGACGTGCGGCTGGCGGGGGCGCGGCTGGACGAGGTGATCCGGCTGGTGCCGGGCAAGCGGGCGATCCTGTCGGGAACGGTGGGGGAGCGGCCCGCGATTTTCCGGTTCTACATCGAGCATGCGGAGGCCAATGCACAGCGGGACTGGGCCGAGTTGCAGCGTGTCACGGGCCATATGTCCGAGGGCGATTTCCGGGTGAATGCGCCGGCTTTGCATGTGCCCGAACTGGGGCTGGTTGTCGTGGATCGGGTCGATGGCACGCCGTTGATGGAACGCATCCGGGCGACGGAGGGCCCGCAGCGGTCAGACTATCTCCGGCCTGCCGCCCGGTGGCTTCGCGCCTATACCGCGCCGACGGAAGAGCAAACCGACGTGCGCCTCGACGGGTGGTACAAGCGGATCGACCGCGGCATGGCACGCCAGCGCGACGCCACGCTGCGCCGGGCGGAACAGAGCGTGCTGGCCGAGTTGCACCGCATCGCCGCCCCGCACGAGGCCGGCCAGTGGCGCATCGCGATCAGCCATGGCGATTTCCACCCCAACAACCTTCTTTCCGACGGGGCGCGCCTGACGGGGATCGACACCGGCGGCTCGGCCAAGCTGCCGATCTACAAGGACATGGCGCGCTTTCTGTCGCACATGGCGCGGCGCGACCTGATCCCGTCGGGGGAAGAGCGGTTCGGGGTCGATGCGCGGGGGCTCGATGCATTTGCCGAGGCGTTCACGCTTGACGAGGTCGAGCGCAACATCTGGCTGCCCTTCATGCTGGGTGTCGAGGTGCTGATCCGGATCGAGGCCAAAGACCTGTCGGCAAGACGCATCCGCAAGGCGGACGCCTTCTACGGCACCCTCCTTGACGGGCTGCGGAAAATCCGCCCCTAGCGCCCCTTGAAAAGCCCGCCGAGGATGCCGCGGACGATGCGGCGGCCCGTCGTGCCCTTCATTTCCTTGATCACCGCGTCGGACATGGCATCGCCGAATTTCCGGCCGAAACTCCGGTCTTCACGGCTGGTCGAGCGCGGCACGCGCGAGCCGGAATAGCGGCGGCCGGCGTTGAATTCGCGTTCGGCGGGGGACATCTCGTCCACCTCCTCTTCCGCCGCTTCCGCCTGTTTCGAGGCCTTCTCGGCCCGGGCGGCGAGGATTTCATAGGCCGACTGCCGGTCGAGCACCTCGTCATACTTGCCCTTGACCGGCGAGGCCGCCATGGCCGTTTCGCGTTCGGCGGTGCTGGCGGGTCCGAGCTTGGAGGATGGCGGGCGGATCAAGGTGCGCTCGACAATGCCCGGAACGCCCTTGTCTTCCAGCATCGAGGTGACCGCCTCGCCCACGCCCACGTCGCGGATCGCATCCACCGTCTCGAAACGCGGGTTCGGGCGGTAGGTCTCGGAGGCGCGCTGCAGCGCCTTGCGGTCGCGGGCAGTAAAGGCGCGCAGGGCGTGCTGGAAGCGGTTGCCAAGCTGTCCGAGGATATCCTCGGGGATGTCATCGGGGTTCTGCGTGACGAAATAGACGCCGACGCCCTTGGACCGGATCAGCCGTGCCACCTGTTCGACCTTGTCGACCAGTGCCTTGGGGGCGTCGTCGAACAGCAGGTGCGCCTCGTCGAAGAAGAAGACCAGCTTGGGCTTGTCGGGATCACCCACCTCGGGCAGCGTCTCGAACAGCTCGGACAGGAGCCACAGCAGGAAGGTCGCGTAAAGCCGCGGTGCGCCCATCAGCTTGTCGGCGGCGAGGATGTTGACCTGCCCCCTACCATCGGCGGCGGTGCGCATCAGGTCGGCCAGTTCGAGCGCCGGTTCACCGAAGAACCCGGCGCCGCCCTGGTTCTCGAGCACCAGCAGCGCGCGCTGGATGGCGCCCACCGACTGGGTCGTGACATTGCCGTAGCGCAGCGACAGCGCGTCGCGATTCTCGCCCACCCAGACCAGCAGCGCCTGAAGGTCCTTGAGATCGAGCAGGGGCATCCCCTCCTCGTCGGCCACGCGAAAAGCGATGTTCATGATCCCCTCCTGCGCTTCGGTTAGCTGCAGGAGGCGGGAAAACAGCAGCGGCCCCATCTCGGCGACGGTGGTTCGCACGGGGTGTCCCTGCGCTCCGAACAGGTCCCAGAAGGTGACCGGAAAGGCCTCGTAGCGGTAGTCGGTAAAACCTATGGTTGTAGCGCGCTTGGTGAAGGCGTCATGTAGCTTGAATTCGGCACTACCGGAGGCCGCCAGTCCTGACAGGTCGCCCTTCACGTCGGACAGGAACACCGGCACCCCCGCGGCGGAGAACTCCTCGGCCAGGATCTGCAGGGTGACGGTCTTGCCCGTACCCGTGGCCCCGGCGATCAGCCCGTGGCGGTTGGCATACTTCAGTGTGAGGCCCTGCGGGTCGCTGTACCCTTCCCCGCCACCACCAATAAAAACCTTGTTTTCCAACTTATTAGACCTCTGTCTCAACTTTTCCACGGTCTGAACATACTAAGTTAATGTTTGTCTGGCACCTTCAATCTGCCCCGGGCCTCATGTCCTCTTGGCGCCGGGGCGACTTCCTCCCTGTCAGACTGGCCGCGCCGTTTCGGTGCGGCCTTTTTTTCGGCCCGTCCGGCCCCCGATCGGGGCCTGAATCCGGAAAGATTTTCACCCCTTATCAGGGCCATCAAAAAATATGAACCATTCCTGTTGACGGGTTGCGGTAACTGTCATAGCGTTCGCTCAATAACTAAGTCGGCCAGTCCGGCAGGGAGAAACAGGGGAAGAGACCGAAAGGTCTCTTTTCCTTTTTTATGGGAGGCGACGGCATGCAGATGGCGGAAAGCCTTGAAACCTGCAGACCGGTGCGATTTTATCTCCTCAGCCCGTTCCCGGCTTCGGGAGCGACGACAAAACACTGATCACCAAAACGGGGATTTCATGTCCAAATTTCTTTTCACCCTGCCGCTCATTGCGCTTCTGGCCGCCGGTTCCGCAGCCGTCGCGCAGGATGATACGGGTTCCGACACCGCCACCGAGACCGAGACTGAAACGCCGGCCGAGACCGGGTCCGAGACCGCAGGCGAGCAAGGCACCACCGACGCCAACACGCTCGACATGGGCCAGGAGGTTCAGGAGGATCCGTCCTACGTCAAGGAAACCTATGGCGACTGGCAGCTTCAGTGCTTCCGCAGCGAAGCCGAGGATGACCCCTGCCAGATGTACCAGCTTCTGCGCGAAGAGGCCGGCAACCCGGTGGCCGAGTTCAGCCTCTTCAAGCTGCCCGACGACAGTCAGGCCGTCGCCGGCGCCACGATCGTCGTGCCGCTCGGGACGTTGCTTCCGCAGGGCCTGAAGGTCGCGGTGGATAATGGGCAGGCCAAGGCCTATAACTATTCCTTCTGCTCGATGGTCGGCTGCTTTGCCCGTATCGGTTTCACTCAGGCCGACATAGACGCGCTCAAGGCCGGCAGCGAGGCGCTGCTGACGATCGTGCCGGCACAGGCCCCGGACGAGCGCGTGGTCATCAAGACCTCGCTCTCGGGCTTTACCAAAGCTTACGAGAACGTCTCGGTCGCCCCGAACTGAGGGCGATCTAGGACCGCGAACATGACAAACGCCGCCTTTCCGGGCGGCGTTTTTTCTTGGTCCGAAAGCGTATTGCGACGGGTCAGGAAAACCGCTTGAGCGCCAGCACGGCGTTGAGCCCGCCGAAGGCGAAGGCATTGGAGAGCGCCACCTCGACATGCGCCTCGCGCGCCTCGTTGGGCACCACGTCAAGCGCGCATTCCGGGTCTGGCTCTTCATAGCCGATGGTCGGCGCCACGATCCCATCGCGCACCGCCATGATGCAGGCCAGCAGCTCGACCGCCCCGGTCCCGCCGATCAGATGGCCATGCATCGACTTCGTCGACGAGATCATCAGCCGGTCGGCATGGGCCCCGAACACGTCGGCCACGGCCGCGCTTTCGGTCTTGTCATTGGCCGCCGTGCCGGTGCCGTGGGCGTTGATATACCCCACGTCGGTTGCGTCGATCCGCGCGTCCTGCAGCGCGCCGCGAATGGCCCGCGCCGCCCCCTGTTTCGAGGGCATCACGATGTCAGAGGCATCCGAGGACATGGCAAAGCCGGCCACCTCGGCCAGAATCTCGGCGCCCCGCGCCTTGGCGTGCTCCAGTTCCTCGAAGACGAACACGCCGGCCCCCTCGCCCTGCACCATCCCGTTGCGGTTGGCCGAGAACGGGCGGCAGGCATCCTTGGACATGACGCGCAGACCTTCCCACGCCTTCACGCCGCCAAAGCACAGCATGGATTCCGAGCCGCCGGTGATCATGACCGGCGTCAAGCCGCCATGAACCATCTGGAAGGCCTGCGCCATGGCGTGGTTGGAACTGGCACAGGCGGTCGACACGGTAAAGCTGGGGCCCTTGAGGTTAAACTCCATCGACACATGGCTGGCGGCCGCGTTGTTCATCAGCTTCGGCACCACGAAGGGGTGAACGCGGTTCTTGCCCTCTTCGTAGACCGAGCGGTAATTCTCGTCGAGCGTCGTCATCCCGCCGCCGGAATTGCCCAGCACGACCCCGGCCCGGGCGGCCAATTCGCCGGAAAACTCCAGCCCCGCCTGACCGATGGCCTCGCGCGCGGCGACAAGGGTGAACTGCGTGAACCTGTCGTAGAGCGCCAGTTGCTGACGGTTGAAGCGTTCTTCGGGCTCGTAGCCCTTCACCTGCCCGCCGATGCGAATAGACAACCGCTCGACATCGCGAAACTCGAGCTCGCTGATGCCGCAGCGGCCTTCGCGCATGGCGGCAAGGGTTTCGGGCACCGAGAACCCGAGCGCGTTGATCGTTCCGGCGCCCGTGATGACGACCCTTTTCACGATTTCTGTTCCGCCACCAGCTTCTCGATTCCGGCCACGATGCTGGCGACCGACGAAATGTCGAAATCGCTTTCCTGCGGTTCGTTGGCGTTGAACGGGACGGAAATGTCGAACTCTTCCTCGATGGCGAAGATGCTTTCGACCAGCCCGAGGCTGTCGATGCCAAGGTCTTCCAGCGTGCTGTCCATCGTGACGTCGGAAGGTTCGAGCACGGCCTGTTCGGCAATGATCTTTATGACACGGTCCTTGATATCCATCGCTCCGGCCCTCTTCCTTATGTCGCGCCCGATTTAGTCCTTCGCGGGCGGGTTGGAAACCGTTTTCTTGAGCTCGGCCACATCCGTGAAGAGACGCTTCATCCTCCGGAAGCTTTTGAAAAGCTCCATTGTCGTCTCCATCTTCATGGCCGGATATCCCAGCATGACGCGGCCTGCGGGAATGTTGGCAAGCACGATGGTCCCGCCCCCGGTGATCACGTTGTCGCCGATGAACACGTTGTCGCTGACCCCTGTCTTGCCGCCCATGACCACGTTGTTGCCGACCTTGACCGAGCCGGCGATGCCGACCTGCCCGCACAGCAGGCAGTCCTCGCCGATCTCGACATTGTGGCCGATCATCACGAGGTTGTCGATCTTGGTGCCGCGGCCGATGCGCGTGCTGCGGATGGTGCCGCTATCGACGGTGGTGTTCGCGCCGACTTCGACATCGTCGCCGATCTCGACACCGCCGAGGCTGTGGATCCGGGTCCATGTCTGGGCCTGTGCCTCGCCCCGGTCGCCAAGCGTTTCCCGGACATTCTCGACGCCCGAGGTTTCGGCCGTGACGAAGGAAAACCCGTCGCCGCCGATCGCCGCACCCGTCTGGGCGATGAACCGGTCACCGGTCACCACCCGCGCGCCGATTTTCACCCCTTCGCGCAGCTGGTTCATCTGGCCGATCCGGGCCCCGGTGCCGATATAGCATTGCGGGCCGATCACCGTGCCGGCGCCGATATGGGCGTCTTTCCACACCACGCTGAACGGGCCGATGCTCACGCCCTTTTCGAGCTTTGCCTCCGGGTGGATCACCGCATTGGGATGAATACCCTCGTCCCAGCCCTGCCCCGCATCGAGCATCGCCGTCAGGCCCGACATGGCATAGCGCGGGCGCGGCGCAAGGATCGCGGTCTCGAGCCCGAGCGCCTGCCAGTCGGCCTCGGCCCAAAGGATGGCGGCGCGGGCCATGCCGTCGCCGAGGCGCTCGGCAAACTGGGGTTTCATCGCCAGCGCCAAGTGCCGCGGCCCGGCATCCGCCGGCTCGGCAAGTGCGTCAATCTCGATCTTGGCATCACCAACGGCCTGCGTACCCAGCGCAGCCGCAATCTGCTCTATCGTGTAGCCCATGAGACTCCCCTCGTGCTGTCGGGAAGATTTAGCCGCGATAGGAAGCCAGCGAAACCCCTCCGCCACGGCAAGGGGCGAAATCCTGCATCTTCCGAGCGGCAACCCTTCTCCGGGGTCGGAACGAAAAACCCCCCGCCGTGGCGGGGGGCAACTCTGGCTGCGAGAAACGGCCGAGCTTACCGGTCGCGCGAGCGCGTGTTCAGACTGGACGCCTGCGAGGCCTGCGGCTGCGACCGGGCCTGATACCGCGGCTGGTTGACGACGCGCACCTGCGTGCGCGGCTGCGAGACCTGCACCGTCCGCGGCTGGCTTTGCCTCGTCTGGCGGGCCTGCGGCTGCGAGAAGTACTGTGGCTCGGGAATCTGCATGTCGGCGGTATAGACGGCCGGCGAAGACACGCCGGCATTCTTCATCGCCGCCCAGATCCGCGCGTCGCGGCCATAGACATCCTGCCGGTACTGCGGCTCGCCCTTGGCGTTGGTGAAGGCCGTCCGATAGATGATGTGAACGGGGATCTCCTTGTCCAGATCGACTTGTGTCTCCTGCCCGGTGTCGAGAATCCGGTGGAAGAGCCCTTTCGGATCATCGGACTGTTTGGACAGGATCTCGTAGGCAAAATCGAACGGTTTGGCGAGACGAATGCAGCCGTGGCTATATGCGCGGCGCGCATGTGCAAAGAGGTGTTTGCTGGGCGTGTCGTGCAGGTAGATGTTGTACTTGTTCGGGAACATGAACTTCACCAGCCCCAGCGCGTTGCCGTTCGACGGCGGCTGCTTGAGGTCGAAGGGGAAGTTGTTCCTGTTATAGGCGTTGAAGTTCACCCTTGAGCGGCTGACCTGCCGGCCCGACCCGTCATAGAGCCGCAGGTGCCCGGCGGCACCGGGATTGCGCTGCATCTGGGGCAGGTACTCGTTCACGGTGATCGACCGCGGGACGTTCCATGTCGGGTTGATCACCAGATGTTCCATCACGTCCGAGAACTCCGGGCTGCGCCGATCACCGGAATTCGCCCCGACGACGGCGCGGGTCTCGAAGGTGATGATGTCGTTGTCGATGATCCGGGCCGAGAAATCGGTCAGGTTGACGAGGATGTGCCGCTCGCCGCGCTCCTTGTTGAGCCAGCGCTCGCGCTCCATCGCCACCAATACCGAGGCCAGCCGCGTGGCCGGCGAGGTGTTGATCTCGTCGATCGTGTTCGAGCCGGCCTGACCATCGGGTTCGAGCCCGTGGGCCGCCTGGAATTTCAGAACAGCCTTCTCGATATTGTCGTCATAGACCATCGTCGAGGTGCGCCCGAGATAGCCCATCGTCATCAGCCGGTCGCGCAGCGCCACGACGGCCTGCCCGCTCTGACCCTTTTCCAGCGATCCCGCCTGAACGGCGGGGCCCCAGCCACCGGTCTCGATCAGCCCTTCGAGGCGCATCTTTTCCTTCATCAGACGGGCATATTCACGCGTCTGCGGCACCAGCGTGCGGAAATAGGCGCGCGGATGGCCGCTTTCGGTCAGACCTGTCAGGTAGGTGTTCGCGTCCTTGTAGACGCCGTTGCGCTTGATGCCATCGTCGACCGAGGCCGGGTCCAGCGCGCCGGACTGCATGTCGCGCGCAACCTGGATGAACGCCTTGGTCATCTCGACTTCGGCAAAGCCGCGTTTGCGCGGCGAGTTGACGTCGGACAGAACGCGTACCAGCCGGTCGGTATCATAGCGGGAGGCGGGAAGGCCGTGTTTCGACGCGGTCTTCATCGCTGACAGAAGCGCGCTCCGGCGGGCCCGATCTTCGTCCGTGGTTCCCGTCCAGACGGCGCCGAACTTGTTCGACCGGTAGAAGGCCGCGATATCGCGGTCCGTCGACGCGGCTTCGGCCACGGCCTGCTTGAACGCGGTGATGGCGGCCTCGGCGGCCGAGGCACTGTAACCGATCGCCGAAAACGCGATCGCCAAACCCGATACCCGGATACTGGCCCCCAAGGTTCTCAGAATCATGTCGTCTCCCCTGAATTGGCAAATTTCATATCTCAATGTAATGGATCATGCGCGCAGGGCAATTTCTGTCCAATCAAAACTTCGGTATCGCATGTACCTTTTTCACGAGAGCAGTGTCTTGGCCTCCGGAGCAGAGTATTTTAGGCACATAGACGGATTTTTGCGCGAGATTCTGCCGAAACCCCTTGATCGGTAAAAGTTTCACCTTAGCCCCCCTTTTTCGCAAAAACTGAATATGTCATAAAAATCGCACATCTGGGGATGGATGGCAGAGCCGCCGCAAGGCGGAGGACACAGGTAAGCGACGGGACAGGCGCATACACATGACAGAAGTTAGCTCTTTGAGCATGACGCGGCGCGCCCTGCTGGGTGCATTCGCAGCAACAACCGTGGTGGCGGCACCCACCTTTTCAAACGCAACAGGTTTTCTGAAAGGGGCCGGCGATATACGCCGCATTCGGATGACCTCCCCCCGTACCGGCGAAACGCTCGACACGATCTACTGGATCGAAGGCGAATATATCCGCGACGCCGTTCGGGAAATCAGCTATTTCATGCGCGACTGGCGCACGGACGGCGTTCGCGACATCGACCTGCGCACGATCGACATCATGACGGCCGCGCACAACATGCTCGATGTGAGCGAACCCTACATGCTGATCTCCGGCTACCGCAGCCCCGAGACCAACGCGATGCTTCGCAGCCGGTCGAGCGGTGTGGCCAAGAACTCGCGCCACCTTCAGGGCGAGGCGGCGGATCTGCGGCTCGGGTCGCGCTCGGTCAATCAGATGTATCGCGCGGCGATGGCCTGCCATGGCGGCGGCGTCGGCCGGTACTCGCGCAGCAACTTCGTCCACATGGATTGCGGCCCCGTGCGCAGCTGGGGCAGCTAAGCCCAGCAGAACAGGTTTCAGTCCCGCGAAAAGCACCGGCCGGATGGACCCGCCGGTGCTTTTGTTTTTCAGATGGATCAATCGCGGTCCCGCATGGTTCCCGGCATGGTTCCCGGCCTTCGCTCAGGCGCCAAGCCGCTCCTGACGTGCGGCGCTGAGGCGGGCAAAGTCGTCGCCGGCATGATAGGACGACCGGGTCAGCGGCGTCGCCGACACCATCAGGAACCCTTTCCCGAACGCCGCCTTCTCATAGGCCGCGAATTCGTCGGGCGTGACGAACCGGTCCACCGCATGGTGCTTGGGCGTGGGTTGCAGGTACTGGCCGATGGTCAGGAAATCCACTTCCGCCGCGCGCATGTCATCCATCACCTGCCGCACCTGTTCGCGGGTCTCGCCGAGGCCGACCATGATGCCGGACTTGGTAAAGATCGTCGGGTCCATCTCCTTGACCCGCTGCAAGAGGCGCAGGCTGTGGAAATACCGGGCCCCGGGCCGCACCGCGGGATAAAGCCCGGGCACCGTCTCGAGGTTGTGATTGAAGACATCCGGCCGCGCATCGACCACCACCTTCAGAACGGCCGGGTCGCAATGCAGGAAATCCGGCGTCAGGATCTCGATCGTGGTGCCGGGGCTGCGGTGCCGGATCGCCCGGATCGTCTGGGCGAAATGCGCGGCGCCGCCATCCTCGACATCGTCGCGGTCGACCGAGGTGACCACCACGTGGTTCAGACCCAGTTTCTGAACCGCATCGGCCACGCGGCCCGGCTCGAACGGGTCGAGCGCCTCGGGCGGCTTGCCGGTGGCGATGTTGCAGAAACTGCAGGCGCGCGTGCAGGTATCGCCCATGATCATCATGGTGGCGTGGCCCTGGTTCCAGCATTCGCCCGCATTCGGACAGCCTGCCTCTTCGCAGACCGTCACCAGCTTGTGCTCGCGCATGATTCTGCGGGTTTCGCGATAGCCGTCGCCATCCGGTGCCTTTACCCTGATCCAATGCGGTTTCTTGGGCTGCGCATTGTCGGGCCGATGGGCCTTTTCGGGATGGCGTTGCTGTGGGATCTTGATGTCACGCACGGAATTTCCCCCGCGAACTGTTTGGTAACTTTTCCCCTGCATAATGCATCGCGGTGGGATGTACCAGTTCTGCGGTGGCACCGGGCGGTGTCGCCGCCTTTTGTAACGAGTGCCCACCCCTGCCCCGCCCATTCGGCGGTTGCGCCACCCGGGCGGGCCCCTATCCTGACCGGGTTCAAGCGCGTATTAGAAGTACACGCGCGCATTCGAAGACTGACAGGCAGGGCGATGGATTGGCAGGCACATAGGCGTGAGGCGCACAAGCTCAGCCGGACGCAGGAACATCTCAAACAGCTCGTCTATGGCGGTAATGACGGAATCGTGACCACCTTTGCCATCGTGGCGGGATTCGCCGGGGCCGCCGCCGATGGGGTAGCGCAGGTCGGCGGCCTTGCGGTGCTGGTCTTCGGGCTGGCCAATCTCTTTGCCGACGCGGTCAGCATGGGGCTGGGGGAATTCCTGTCACTGCGGTCGCAGCACGACCTGTACCGCGCGCGCCGGCAAAGCGAGCTTGAAGAGATCGCCAACGATCCCGATCACGAGCGGATGGAGCTTTTCGAGATCCTGCGCCAGCGCGGCATTCCCGCGGGAGAGGCCGATACCGCGGCCGAAATCCTCTCGCGCCATCCCGATATCATGGCCGACCTGATGATGACCTATGAATTCGGCATGTCGCACCCCGAGGAGGACAACCCGCTCATCAGCGGTCTTTCGACCTTCCTGTCTTTCGTGATTTTCGGCGCGATCCCCCTGACGCCCTATTTCCTGCTTCCGCCGGACGATCGCACGTTCCTCCTGTCGGTCGCGGCGACCGGGCTCGCGCTGGCCAGTCTTGGCCTCCTGCGCTGGAATGCCACCGGCGAACGGCTTTGGCGGTCCGTCGGCGAGACGGTGCTCGTCGGGGTGATCTGCGCCCTCGTGGCCTTCGCCGTCGGGTGGCTGGTGGCCGGGTGACAGGCCGTCACCCCATCAGCCCGCCCCCATCGCCCAGCCTGTCGTAATGTCGCCGCAGCCTTTGCAGGGCGATGCGCAGCACGACCTTGCCCGACCGGGCCGACCACCCCATCTGCTTTTCGGCGCTTTCCAGCCCTTCGAGGTGACAACAGCACCGCAGCGCCACGTCGCCCAGGCCCGGCCCGAGATCGCGCAGCGCGCCCAGAACCCGGGCCCGCGCGGCGGTGGCGCCGTAGTGATCCGACCTCGCGGCTTCGGCCATGGTCAGGAACCTGTCCCAGCTTTCGGTCTTTCGGCTGCCGATATCGGCCATCTCGTAATCCTCGCGCAGGCGTTCTCCGGCCCGGACCAGATCGTCGGACACGAATTTTCGCCCACTGCGGTCGCGACGCCGCGCCAGCAGGGTCAGCGGGGTATCCGTCTGCTGACAACGCGTGCGAAATTCCGGCGGCGTCCCCGCAACGTTTTGGTGTCGCGACAAACCGGCATGGTCAAACGGCGCCGGCGCCTCGCTGAACCCCAGGGCGCGGTTCTCGGCATCGGCCATCATGCGCTTGAGCGCATCGCGCCCCGCCGTCGTGATGCGATAGCGCGAAACCCGGCCGGGATCCTCGCAAGCGATCCAGCCCGCCAGCGCCATCGCCTCGGCCGCGGCATGATCGACGACGAGACGTTGCGCGGTCCCGCCGTCTCCGCACTCGGCGACGACCACCGCCTTGTCCATTTCCGCGGCCACCGCCAGCACGGCGCCGGGCTCGCACAACAGCCGCAGCACACGCCGCGCCTCGTGCGACAGCTCGTCCATGGAAGGAACCACCGGGTCGGCCTCTGCCGCCCGCGCCTCGGCGGCCAGAACGCGGCGGCCCAGACGGCTAAGCCCCTGATCGACAAGGATATCCTCGCGCCGCGCCTCCAGCGCTCGCACCTGTCGAAGCACGGTCGAGGCATGAACGCCCGCTTCCCGCGCCAGCGCCCGGATCGGATGACCGGTTTCCGTGTGAAGAAGATAGGCGAGTGCTTCCTTCGGCACCCAGCACGGCAACTGTTCCGCAATGTCGGCGGAAGGCGAGACATGTGACATGCCGTCTCCTCCTGATCTTTGTCGGCAACAGATGGTCCCCCTGCCTGCGGTCACCCGCAGAAGCCGCCCGAGTTAAGGTGCCATTTGTTACCGGTTGGTTAACTAAGAACGGTTTGGTCACCATTGTTGCCAAATGGTAAACAAACGGAAACGCAACCGTTCGGTGATAAACATTCCACGCAACACCGTTTCCGGTTGTGCCAGATTGCTCCGTCCAAACGTCATTCCACCGGACCGGAGACTGCCATGACCCATGTGATTCCCGACCTCACCCACCTTCGGCGCCCTGCCCTCCTGATCGAGGCGGCGCGCATCGGCGTTGCAAACTACTGTCGGGAAAAGACCCTGCGGCGCCATCTGGGCGATCTGCATCACCCCGACAGCGGGGCCATGCTCGAGACCTTGCTGGAAATCGAGGAGGAGCTGAACCAGCTGCGCAGAAATGACTACGCCGGCTATTCGCCGGCGCGCCATGTCGATGTGGTCATCGCGATCCTGGGCGAGGTGCGCCTGATGCGCGCCGCCGCCCGAACCGATCAGGAAAAGGCGTCGGGCATCGAGGCCTTCTTTTTGGTCACGAAAGCGTCGAGCGCTTCCGTGATGGCCGGATCGAGCGCCGGCTGCTGATAGTTCGATAGCGTCTGCTTCACCTTGAGGTTGGCCAGCGTCATCGTATCGCGCTCGCCCTCTTCGGCCCATTGCTCGTAGGGTTTGTAATCGAGCAGGTCCGAGCGCCAGAAGGATTTCTTGAAGTTCGCCTGCGTGTGGGCGCAGCCAAGGTAATGCCCGCCGGGGCCGACCTCGCGGATCGCGTCCATCGCCTGGCCGTTCTCGGTCATGTCCACGCCGCGCGCCATGTTCTGAAGCGCGCCGAGCTGATCGGCATCCATCACGAATTTCTCGAGGCTGGACACCAGCCCGCCTTCCAGCCAGCCGCAGGAATGCAGCATGAAGTTCACGCCCGATAACAGCCCGAGGTTGAGGCTGTTGGCCGTCTCGTAGGCCGCCTGCGCATCGGGCAGTTTCGAGCCGTTGAACGACCCGGCCGACCGGAACGGCAGGCCGTAGCGCCGCGCCAGTTGTCCCGCCCCGTAGGTGATCAGCGACGCCTCCGGCGTGCCAAAGGTGGGCGCGCCGCTGTTCATGTCGATCGAGGTGACGAAAGCGCCGAAGATCACCGGCGCGCCGGGGCGGATCATCTGCGAATAGGCGATGCCTGCCAGCACCTCGGCCAGAACCTGCGTCAGCGTACCGGCCACCGACACCGGCGCCATCGCCCCGCCGACGATGAAGGGCGAGACGATGCAGGCCTGGTTGTTGCGCGCATAAACCTCGAGCGCTCCCATCATCACCTCGTCGAAAGTCATCGGCGAGTTGATGTTGATCAGCGAGGTCATCACCGTGTTGTCGCGCACGAAATCGTCACCAAAGAGGATGCCGCACATATCGACACTGTCCTGCGCTCGGCTGGGATCGGTGACCGAACCCATGAACGGCTTGTCCGACAGGGTCATGTGCGCCTTGAGCATGTCGAGGTGGCGCTTGTTCACCGGAATGTCGGTCGGCTCGCACACGGTGCCGCCCGAATGGTGCAGCCAGCGCGACATGTAGCCCAGCTTCACGAACTTCTCGAAATCATCCATCGTCGCATAGCGGCGGCCATGATCCATGTCGCGCACAAAGGGCGGGCCATAGACCGGCGCACAGACGAGGTTGCGCCCGCCGACGACGACGCTGCGCTCGGGGTTGCGGGCGTGCTGGGTATACTCGCTGGGGGCGGTCTTGATCAGCTCCCGTGCAAGGCCGCGCGGAATGCGGACCCGTTCGCCTTCGACATCCGCGCCCACCTCGCGCCAGCGCTCCAGCGCCTTGGGATTCTCGACGAAATTGACGCCGATCTCCTCGAGCACGGTCTCGGCATTCTGTTCGATGATGTCGAGCGCCTCTTCGTTCAGCACCTCGAAGAGGGGGATGTTGCGCTCGATATACTTGGCGGTTTCGATGCTGACCGCCGTGCGTTCTGCCCGGCGGGCGGCACCGCCGCCACCGCGGCCTCGTCTGCGGGCTGCTGCTTCGCTCATTGAACAGGTCTCCTTGGTCCCGACTCCGGCACCCGACGGCGCCGTTTGCCCGCTTTTATCTTCATCGTTCTGTCGCACACGGCGGATTTGCGGCCTTGCCCGGCCAAAACCGACATCTGCGGTACAAATTCCGCAGATCCGCTGATCGACGGAGGTGATCCGGTCCTACCCGAATTCAGTTAAGACGGGTTTGACACCAGCCCGCGCAAGCAGGTCTTGCGCAAAAGCGCCACCCGCCATACTAGGCAGGGTATGAGCCAGACACCGCACGACCGCCTCCTCATCATCGATTTCGGCAGCCAGGTCACCCAGCTGATCGCCCGCCGCCTGCGCGAACTCAACGTCTATTGCGAGATTCACCCGTTCCAGCAGGTGACCGACGCGTTCCTCGACGAATTCGCCCCCAAGGCAGTGATCTTTTCCGGCGGCCCGGCCTCGGTCATCGACGAGGGTTCGCCCCGCCCGCCGGAAAAGGTGTTCGACCTCGGCGTGCCGATCCTCGGCATTTGCTATGGCCAGCAGGTGATGATGCACATGCTGGGCGGCAAGGTGGAACGCGGCCAAGGCACCGCCGAGTTCGGCCGTGCCTATGTCACGCCCTCGGACGATCGGCTGCCGCTGCTCGACGGCTGGTTCGCCGCCGACGACAGCCGCGAACAGGTCTGGATGAGCCATGGCGATCACGTCTCGGCCATCGCGCCGGGCTTCGAGGTCTTCGGCACCTCGCCCTACGCGCCCTTCGCCATCACCGCTGACGCCAAAAAGAGTTTCTTCGCCGTCCAGTTCCACCCCGAGGTGCATCACACCCCGAACGGCAAGGCGCTCTATGCCAATTTCGTCAGGCTCGCGGGGTTCACCGGCGACTGGACGATGGCCGCCTACCGTGACGAGGCGGTTGCCAAGATCCGCGAACAGGTCGGCGACCGGCGTGTGATCTGCGGCCTGTCGGGCGGGGTCGACAGCTCGGTCGCCGCCGTGCTCATTCACGAGGCCATCGGCGACCAGCTCACCTGCGTCTTCGTCGACCACGGGCTCCTCCGGCTGGGCGAGGCCGAAGAGGTCACGACCATGTTCCGCGACCATTACA
>JAVJTX010000023.1:0-280509 GCA_040220035.1 Roseovarius sp.
ACCTTCAGCTTGTCGAGATAGCCTTTCGTGCCGGCATAGATGACACAGACGATCTCGGCGTTGGTCAGGGGCGAGTACTGCGGCTGTTTCATCAGCTCGGTCAGGCGCGCACCCCGGTTCAGCAGCTGCTGGGTCGCGGCGTCGAGGTCCGAACCGAACTGGGCGAAGGCCGCCATCTCGCGATACTGGGCGAGCGACAGCTTCACCGGGCCGGCGACCGATTTCATCGCCGAGGTCTGGGCCGACGAACCAACCCGGCTCACCGACAGACCGGTGTTCACGGCCGGGCGGATACCCTGGTAGAACAGCTCGGTTTCGAGGAAGATCTGGCCGTCGGTGATCGAGATCACGTTGGTCGGAATGAAGGCCGACACGTCGCCGCCTTGCGTTTCGATGATCGGCAGCGCCGTCAGCGAGCCCGCACCGTTTTCCTCGTTCAGCTTGGCCGAACGTTCCAGCAGGCGGGAGTGAAGGTAGAAAACGTCGCCCGGGTAGGCTTCACGCCCCGGCGGACGGCGCAGCAGAAGCGACATCTGGCGATAGGCCACGGCCTGTTTCGACAGGTCATCGTAAACGATCAGCGCGTGGCGGCCGTTGTCGCGGAAATGCTCGGCCATGGCGGTTGCCGAATAGGGCGCCAGGAACTGCATCGGCGCCGGGTCCGACGCGGTGGCGGCCACGACGATAGAATATTCCATCGCGCCGTTTTCTTCCAGCTTCTTCACCAGCTGCGCCACGGTCGACCGCTTCTGGCCGACGGCCACGTAGACACAGTAGAGCTTCTGGCTCTCGTCGTCGCCGGCGGCCTCGTTGTAGGATTTCTGGTTCAGGATCGTGTCAAGCGCCACGGCGGTCTTGCCGGTCTGACGGTCGCCGATGATCAGCTCGCGCTGGCCGCGGCCGATCGGGATCATGGCGTCGACCGATTTCAGGCCGGTCGCCATCGGCTCGTGCACCGATTTACGCGGGATGATGCCCGGCGCCTTGGTGTCGGCCACGCCGCGGGTCTTGGCGCCGATCGGGCCCTTGCCGTCCAGCGGGTTGCCCAGCGCGTCCACGACCCGGCCCAGCAGCTCGTCACCGATCGGAACGTCCACGATCGACTTGGTGCGCTTGACGGTATCGCCTTCCTTGATCTCGCGGTCCGAGCCGAAGATCACGACGCCGACGTTGTCGGTTTCGAGGTTCAGCGCCATCCCCATGACGTTGCCCGGGAATTCCACAAGCT
Source organism: Roseovarius sp. (assembly GCA_040220035.1). Classification (GTDB taxonomy): domain Bacteria; phylum Pseudomonadota; class Alphaproteobacteria; order Rhodobacterales; family Rhodobacteraceae; genus Roseovarius. Next base: position 1,229 of record JAVJTX010000023.1, read on the forward strand.
CACCGGCCTGCACGTTGTCGAGCCCGTAAACCCGCGCGATCCCGTCACCGACCGAAAGAACCCGGCCGACCTCGGCCACTTCGGCCTCTTTGCCGTAGTTCTTTATCTGGTCCTTCAGGATCGCAGAAATCTCTGCAGCTTGGATACCCATTTATCCGACCTCTTTCATTGCGTTCTGGAGGGAATTGAGGCGCGAGCGGATCGAGGTATCGATCATCTTCGAGCCAACCTTGACGATAAGACCGCCGATGAGGCTTTCATCGACGGTCGCATTGATCTTGACATCCTTGCCCACGGAGCCCTTGAGCGTCTTGGCAAGTTTCTCCGACTGGGTCTTGGTCAGCGCCTTGGCGCTGGTCACGTCGGCGGTCACCTCGCCCTTGTCCTCGGCGATCATCTCGCGCAGCTTCACGATCAGCTGCGGCAGCACGAAAAGACGGCGCTTCTCGGCCATCAGGCCCAGACCGTTCTTCAGCACCGGCTCGAGGCCCATCTTGTCGGCAATCGCCATGACCGCCGCCTTCTGCTCCGCCCGGGGCACGACCGGGCTGGCGATCAGCTCGGCGAACGCATCGCTGTCGTCCAGCGCGGCGGCAAGGTCGGTGACGTTGGATTCAAGTTTCGGCAGAGACTTTTCGTCTTTCGAAATCTCGAAAATGGCGGTGGCATAGCGTTCGGCGATGCCGGAGGAGATCGAAGCTGGTTCGGACACGTCCACCCTTCCGATTTCTGGCCCCGGTTCAGCAAAATGACGGCACAGGGATGCCGTCGTCCGGGGGCGTTAGGACACGATGCCTGTCTGTAAACATCGAAATTCGGCTGGGGTGTAGCAGAGCCTTGCGGACCTAGCAAGCGGCTTGAAACCAACGGTATACAATTGAATACTGATTGTTTTCAAAGGGTTAAATCCCCTGCGACCGAATGCGCATATTTTCCGGGAATAAAAAGCTGTGGATTTCTTCACGAAACCGCGATTCCCGTGCGTATCAGGGCCTGTTCGGCCCCTCCCGTGGGCATGCCGGGGCCATGACGGAACACGGGGGCGGCGTTATCGCTATCGGCCGTTCGGTGATGTGGCGACGCCCCGCGCGGTTTTCAAGCGCACCGACGCAATACCGACAAAATACCGACGTTATACCGACGTCACACAGGCTTGGCCTCGGGCTTCGGCTGAAGCACTCCCAACGGCTTCCTCACCGTCTCCCGCAGACCCGGCCCCAAGGGCGCCTGAACCCGCTTGGTGGCCAGCACCAGCAGCACACCGCCCGCCGCCACCACCGACAGCGATCCGCCCAGCTTCTCCCACATCCCCGACGTCTTGCGCCAGAACCGCTTGTCCGAGGGCGGCTGGTACAGCGTGGTGGCATGGCCCTCGGGCAGGAAATTGTGCGATTTCAACTGGTTCTCAAGCTGGCTCTGGGTATAGGGCCGGCCGAACCCGAACGGCGTCCGGTCACTGCGCGACCACAGGCCCGCCCGGTTCGGCACGATGAACAACGCCGACCCGCCCGGCCCCAGCACCCGCCAGCATTCCTCCAGCAGGGCGCTCGGCTGCTCGCTCGTCTCCAGCCCGTGCACCACCAAGAGCTTGTCCACATGCCCGGTCTCGACCGGCCACCACGTCTCCTCGCACAGAACCGAGACATTCGGCATCCCCTGCGGCCACCCGATCACCCCCTGCTGCGCCGGCATGCAGGCAATAACCCGTTTGCTTTCAGCCAGATAGGGCCGCAGGAACGGCACGGCAAAGCCAAAGCCCAGCACCGTCTGCCCCTTGGCCTCGGGCCAGAACGCCTGCACCTCCGTACGGATGATCTTCTGCGCAGCCCGGCCCAGCGCACTGCGGTAATAGAAATTCCTAAGATCCTGCACATCAAGATGCATTGCAGCCGCTGTCCCGATCAGTCAGTCTGACGGTATCAGTAACCGGCGAATGGGGAAATACAATGACACTGCAGATCGAAACCGTTCCCTGCCTGTCCGACAATTACGCCTTTCTGGCGCATGATCCGGACACCGGCGAGACCGCGATCATCGACGTGCCCGAGGCGGCGCCGATCCTCAAGGCGCTGGCCGAAAAGGGCTGGACCGCGACACAGGTTTTGCTGACCCACCACCACGCCGACCACGTGCAGGGGCTCGACGCCATTCTCGCCAAGCACGACGCCAAGGTCGTGGGCGCCGCCGCCGACGCCCACCGCCTTCCCCCGCTCGACACCGCCGTTAAGGAAGGCGAAACCATTCGTATCGGCAATGAGAGCGGCGAGGTGATCGACGTCTCCGGCCACACTGTCGGCCATGCAGCCTTTCACTTTCCAACTTCCAAGGTTGCCTTCACCGCCGACAGCCTGATGGCGCTCGGCTGTGGCCGGGTGTTCGAGGGGACCATGCCACAGATGTGGGAAAGCCTGCAAAAACTCGCGGCGTTGCCGCCCGACACGACCATCTGTTCGGGTCACGAATACACAGCCGCCAACGCCCGTTTCGCCCTGACCATTGATCCGGACAATCCTGACCTTATATCCCGGTCAGAGGCGGTCGAAACAGCCCGGGCGAACGGCCAACCAACCGTGCCCTCCACCCTAGCCGAAGAGCTCGCCACAAACCCGTTCCTGCGTGCAGGGGATGCGCGTATTCAGGACCATCTGGGACTGACAGGTGCCAACCCGGCCGAGGTCTTCGCCGAAATCCGGACGCGCAAGGACAATTTCTGAAATCCCCCGACCGTTTCCGTCGGGCACAAAATAGGTGCAAAACCTCAATAACGTTTAGAAATGTGATCGGATGCCACGAAAAAAAACTTGAAGGACCCGGCAGATCGACCAAACTTTAAGCCTATGAGGTCAAGACTCCGGACAGCGATCCGGATCGCAGATCAGAAGGAGCACAGGAAAGTGCCATCATTCTCGACGACACTTGAGCAGGCGATTCATGCGGCCCTCGCGCTGGCCAACGCGCGGCGGCACGAATTTGCGACGTTGGAACATCTTCTTTTGGCCCTGATCGACGAGCCTGACGCCTCGCGCGTCCTCAACGCGTGCTCGGTCGATACCGAAGATCTGCGCGCGACGCTTGTGGAATTCATCGACGAGGATCTGTCGAACCTCGTCACCGACATCGACGGCTCCGAGGCGGTGCCCACCGCCGCCTTCCAGCGCGTGATCCAGCGCGCGGCCATCCATGTCCAGTCCTCCGGCCGCACCGAGGTAACCGGCGCCAACGTGCTCGTCGCCATCTTTGCCGAGCGCGAGTCGAACGCCGCCTACTTCCTGCAGGAACAGGACATGACCCGTTACGACGCGGTCAATTTCATCGCCCACGGCGTCGCCAAGGATCCGGCCTATGGCGAAACCCGCCCCGTGCAGGGCGTCAGCGACATGGACGGCGAGAAATCCAAGTCCGACAGCAGCGGCCCCGAGGCCGTGGAACAGGGCGAAAGCGCGCTGGCCAAATACTGCGTCGACCTGAACGAGAAATCCCGCCGCGGCGATGTCGATCCGCTGATCGGCCGCGACCACGAGGTCGAGCGCTGCATTCAGGTGCTCTGCCGCCGGCGCAAGAACAACCCGCTTCTGGTGGGCGATCCCGGCGTCGGCAAAACCGCTATCGCCGAGGGGCTCGCGCACAAGGTCGTACAGGGTGAAACGCCAAAAGTTCTTTCGAAAACAACGATTTACTCGCTCGACATGGGCGCGCTGCTGGCCGGCACGCGCTATCGCGGCGACTTCGAGGAACGCCTCAAAGCGGTCGTGACCGAGCTCGAGGCGCACCCTGACGCGGTGCTCTTCATCGACGAGATCCACACCGTGATCGGCGCCGGCGCCACCTCGGGCGGCGCGATGGACGCCTCGAACTTGCTCAAGCCCTCGCTTCAGGGCGGCAAGCTGCGCTGCATGGGCTCCACCACCTTCAAGGAGTTCCGCCAGCATTTCGAGAAAGACCGCGCCCTTTCCCGCCGGTTCCAGAAGATCGACGTGGTCGAGCCCACCGTTGAAGACGCGATCAAGATCCTCAAGGGCCTCAAGCCCTATTTCGAGGATCACCACAGCGTCAAATACACCAGCGAGGCGATCAAGTCGGCCGTCGACCTCTCGGCGCGCTACATCAACGACCGCAAGCTGCCCGACAAGGCCATCGACGTGATCGACGAGGCCGGCGCGGCGCAGCATCTTGTCGTCGCCTCCAAGCGGCGCAAGTCGATCGGCCCGAAAGAGATCGAGGCCGTGGTCGCCAAGATCGCGCGCATCCCGCCGAAGAACGTCTCCAAGGACGACGCAGAGGTGCTCAAGGATCTGGAAGCCTCGCTCAAGCGCGTGGTCTTCGGGCAGCACAAGGCCATCGAGGCCTTGTCGAGCGCCATCAAACTGTCCCGCGCCGGCCTGCGCGAGCCTGAAAAGCCCATCGGCAACTACCTCTTCGCCGGCCCGACCGGTGTCGGTAAAACCGAGGTGGCCAAACAGCTTGCCGACTCGCTCGGCGTGGAATTGCTGCGCTTCGACATGTCCGAGTACATGGAGAAGCACGCGGTCTCCCGCCTGATCGGCGCGCCTCCGGGCTATGTGGGCTTCGATCAGGGCGGTCTGCTGACCGACGGGGTGGATGAACATCCGCACTGTGTCCTGCTCCTCGACGAGATCGAGAAGGCGCACCCGGACGTGTTCAACATCCTTCTGCAAGTGATGGACCACGGCAACCTGACCGACCATAACGGCCGCACGGTGAACTTCCGCAACGTGGTGCTGATCATGACCTCGAACGCCGGGGCGACGGAACAGGCGAAATCCGCCATCGGCTTTGGCCGCGACCGTCGCGAGGGCGAGGATACCGAGGCGATCGAACGCACCTTCACGCCGGAATTCCGCAACCGGCTCGATGCGGTCATCTCCTTCGCGCCGCTGCCGAAAGAGGTGATCCTGCAGGTAGTCGAGAAGTTCGTCCTGCAACTGGAGGCCCAGCTTCTGGATCGGAACGTGACCATCGAACTGACCGAACCCGCCGCCGCATGGCTTGGCGAGAAAGGGTATGACGACAAGATGGGCGCGCGCCCGCTTGGCCGGGTCATTCAGGAACACATCAAGAAACCGCTCGCCGAAGAGCTTCTGTTCGGGAAGCTTTCCAAGGGCGGCATCGTCAAGGTTGGAGTCAAGGACGGCAAGATCGATCTTCAGTACGAAGGTCCGAGCCGTCCCCGTCTGTCGGGAAAAAAGCCGCCACTTCTGACGGCTGACTAGTGACGCCGTCGCGACAGGCGATACTTTTAGGCGCGGCCCTCTGGGCCGCGCCTTCGTTTGCGGAGCCGCCGAAGCTCTCCCTGCCCATCGACTGCGACCTAGGGCAAACCTGCTTCATCGAGGACTACGTCGACAATGACCCCGGCCCCGGCCAGCGCGACTATACCTGCGGCCTCAAAAGCCGCGACAGCCATCGCGGCACCGATATTGCCCTGCCCTCCTTCGACGCGATGAACAGCGGTGTCAGCGTCCTCGCCGCCGCCCCCGGCCGCGTCGCGGCCCTGCGCGACGGCATGGCCGACACCCCCGTCACCGACGCCACCCGCGCCACCATCCGGGGCCGCGAATGCGGCAACGCCGTGCGGCTCGATCACGGCGACGGTTGGCAGACCCTCTATTGCCACATGAAGAACGGCTCGCTCACCGTGCGCGAGGGCCAGAGGGTGGCGGCGGGCGATCCGCTCGGCCTCGTCGGGCTCAGCGGTCTCACCAACAATCCCCATCTCCACCTGACCGTCCTGAAGGATGGCGAGATCATCGACCCCTTCCGGCCCGAGGCCACGGCGCAATGCGGCACCAGTCAGGCCAGCAGCCTCTGGCAAACCGCCCCCGCCTATACCGCCACCGGCCTTTTCACCGCCGGCTTCGCCACCGCCGTGCCCACGCTCGAAGACGTCCAAACCGGCGCGGCGCGGGTGACGACAACCCCGAACGACCAAGCCCTCGTCCTCTACGGCCACGTCTTCCATGCCGAACCGGGCGACACGCTCACCCTCTCCGCCAGCGGCCCGGATGGCGAGATCTTCAGCCACACCGTCCCGCTCGACACCCCGCAGCCTCAGCTCTTCCGCGCCTATGGCCGGCGCAGCCCCGAGGGCGGCTGGCCCCCCGGCGACTATCGCGGCTATGTCACCCTGACGCGCGGCGACACCCTCATCGCCGCCCGCCACGCCGACATCACCGTCCGCCGCTAAAGCCTCTATTTCTCGGTGATCTTCAACTCGATCCGCCGGTTCTGCGCCCGCGCCTCGTCGGTATCGGCGGTGTTCACCGGCTGATACTCCCCGAACCCGTTGGCGGACAACCGCACCGGGTCCATCCCCAGATCGTCCACCATGTAGCGCACCACCGACAGCGCCCTTGCCTGGCTCAGATCCCAGTTATCCTCGAACTGCCGGCTGTTGCGGATCGGGATATCATCCGTATGCCCGTCCACCTGCAGCACCCAGTCGATGCCCTCGGGGATCTCGTCGGCCACCCCCTGCAGGATGTTCACCACCTTGGCGATCTCGGTCTTGCCGGCCTCTTCCAGCTCGGCCTCGGCCGGCGCGAACAGCACCTCCGACGAGAACACGAACCGGTCGCCCACGATCCGTACACCTTCCTGACCGCCCAACACCTCGCGCAGTCGCCCAAAGAAATCCGATCGGTATTTCTCCAGATCCTCGTTCTGCGCCTGAAGCGCGTTGCGCTCTTCCTCCAGCCGCTTGGCCTTTTCCTCTTCAAGCTGCCTCCGGCGACGTTCCTCGGCGGCGGCCCTCGCCAGCGCGACGTTCAAATCCTCGCCCAGCGATTCAATCTGCACGTTCGCCGCCGCCTCGCGCGCCTTGGCGTCATCCAACAGCGCCCGCAACTCTCCAAGCTGCTGCCGAAGCGACGCGACCTGCCGGTTCAGCAATTCCTGCTGCTTCTGCGCCTCCGAGGCCAGATCGGCCTGCTTCTCGCGCCCCGCCTCGGCCTCGGCCAGCTTGCGCCGCGCCTCTTCCAGCAGGATCTGGCGCTCCTCGGCCTTGCTGATCTCGGCCTGCGCATCCCGCTCTGCCGCCAGTTTCGCGGCCAGCGCCTGCGCCAGCTCGTCCCGGATATCCGCCACATCCTCCTCGCTCGCGACGGCCTGCGTCTCGGCCGCCAGCTTCGCGGCCAGCGCGGCGGCCAGCTGCTTGCGCACATCCTCCGAGCTTACCGCCTCGGCCTCGGCCGCCTCATTCGCGGCCAGCACCTCGGCCAGCCGCCGGCGCACTTTCTGCAGCGCCTCCTCGGTCCGGTTGAGCCGCGCCTGCAACTCGGCGACCAGGTCGGCATCCTCGACCGCCTCGTTCTCGGCGGCGGTCTTGGCGGCCAGCGCCTCGGCCAGCTTCTCCTCAAGGCTCTTCGCCTCGCCCGACAGCGTCTCGCGTTCGTCCCGAAGCGCGACCAACTGGCTCTCGAGTCGCGCTAGCCGTTCCTCCAATTCCGCGCTCGCCGTCCCGGCCTCCGATTGCGCCTCCCGCGCGTCGGCCAGCCGGGTTTCAAGATCGGCCTTCTCCTGCGCCAGCGCATCGGCCTCGGCCCTCGCCTGCGACAACTGGGTTTCCAGCTCCACCTGCCGCGCCTCCAACGCCTCGCCCGAGGCCTGCGCCTGCGCCAACTCGGCGCGCAGACCTTCGGCCTCGCCCTCGTCCTCCTGCGATGCCTCAAGCTGCGATTTCAGCGCCACGGTCTCGTCCTGCAACGCCTGCCCCACAGCTTCGGCCTGCGACAACCGCGTGGCAAGGTCATCCCGCTCCGCCCCCAGCGCCTCGGCCTCCGCCTCCGCCTCGGCCAACCGGGTTTCCAGCGCGCTCACCCCGGCCAGTTCCGCCTCCATCGCGGCCAGCCGCTCCTCCAGCTCGCCCCGCGTCGAGTCCAGTGTATCCCGCGATTGCGCCAATTCCGCCTGTGCCGTCTCGGCATCGGCCTGTGCAGCCGCCAGCGCGATCTCGGCCGACGCGATACGCTCTTCCAGCGTCCGGTTCTCCTCGGCCCGGCCCTCCGCAAGGCTCTGCGCCTCGCTCAGCTCAAGCCGCACCTCCTCCAGTGTCTCGCCCTTCGCCTCCGCATCGGCCAGCGCGGCGGCCAGTTCCGCCTCCATATCCTCAAGCGTGCTCCGGCTGGCCACGGCTGCGCCCTCGGCCTCCGAAATCTGCCCTTCCAGCTCCGCGATCCGGGCATCTTTCTCGTCGACGGCCAATTGCGCGGTGGTCAACTCCTCGCTGATCTGGTCCTGCGCCAGCAGAGCGGCGGCAAGCTGGATATCCAGATCCTCCTCGGCATTCTCCGCCGCCGCCAGCAATGTCAGCGTCTCCTCGGCCCGGCGCCGCTCTTCCTCCAGCGCCAGCGTCATCGAGGTCAGCTCCGTCTCGGCATTCTCGAGCTTTTCCTGCAACGCCTCCGCCGCCGCCGCCTCGGCCAGCCGCAGCTTCTCTTCCTCGCTCAACTCCTCCTCAAGCGTCTCGACCTGCCCCGACAGGTTGGCGATCTCCTCCTGCCCCTCGGAATAGCGTCGCCGCAGATCGGCGATCAGCGCCTCCAGCGCCTCACGCCGGGCGGCGGCAAGGCGGGCCTCCTCGGTCTGGGCGTCGATCTCCTCGCGCATATTGGCCAGCGCGAGGTTCAACTGCTCCTGCTCCGAGAGCAATTCCTCCTGCCGGTCCTGCAAGTCGGAAATGGTGCCGAGGTTGGTCTCGCGATCCGACAACAGGCTCGCCACCTGCTCCTCGAAACTGGCGATCCGGGTTTGCGCGGCGGCCAGCGCTTCGGCCTGTGCCTCGCGCTCCTGCCGCAGGCTCGCGATCAGGGCGGTCTGCTGTTCCTGCTGCTGGCGCGCATCGGTCAGCGTGCTGGTCAGCTCGCCCACACGCTCGCTCAGGGTGGCGTTGCGGTCCTGCTCCAGCCCCAGCGCCCGTGACAGCGCCGCCACCTCCGCCGACAACTCGTCAAGCTTGCTGGCCTGCCCACTGATCGTCTCTCGCAGCACGAACTGCACGACCATGAAGATCGTCAGCACGAACATCAGCACCAGCAAAAGGCCGGTCATCGCATCGACGAAGCCGGGCCAGATCGAGGATTGAAAGCGTTGTCCGGTACGGCGGGACAGGGCCATGGATCAGCCCTCCCGCTCCGTCTTGCCGGCGTCGGGCCTGACGCGCAGCGCGGCGCGGGCCCGCCCGCTCTCGGCATTGCGCAACTGGTTGAAGATCTTGGTCAGCGCCGCAAGGTCGGTGCGGATCTCGGTCATCGTCTCCTGCCGCCCGGCGCTGATTTCCTCGAGGATACGCAGCATCTGCACATCGATCGACCGGAGGCGCATCCGGCTTTCGGCATCGAGCCCGGTTTCGCCCAGCGACTCGTTGCGCGCCTCCAGCGTGGTGATCAGCCGCTCCTGCCCGTTCGCCACCTGCATCAGCGCGGTGTTGACCGGGTTCGCCTCGCTCATCCGGTGAGTCAGCCGCTCGATCGAATCCGCCAGCACGCCCAGCTTTTCATCCACCATCGCCCGGCTGACATCCGACTGGCTGACGATCTGCTGCATCGCGTCCACCTGCTCGGACATATGCTCGAGAAAGCCCGCCATGGCGCCGTGCTCGCCCCCGCCTTCCCCCTCGCCCGAGGCAAAGCCCACGCGGGTGATCGACGACATCCACTCTTCCAACTCGCGGTAGAACCGGTTCTGGCCATGCCCCGCGAACAGCTCCAGCAAGCCCACAACCAGCGACCCGGCCAGCCCCAGCAGCGACGACGCGAACGCCACGCCCATCCCGCCAAGCTGCGCCTCGAGCCCGGTCATCAGCCGGTTGAACACCTCCACCCCGCCCTCGCCCTCCTGCGGGGCAAGGCTGCGGATCGTGTCGACCACCGCCGGCACGGTCGTGGCAAGGCCATAGAACGTGCCCAGAAGACCGAGGAAGATCAGCATGTTGACGATATATCGGGTGATCTCCCGCGCCTCGTCGATCCGCTGCGCGACCGAATCGAGGATCGACCGCGCCGAGGTCGAGGCGATCTGCATCTTCTTGCCCCGGCGCTGGCGCATGAGCGTCGCCAAGGGCGCCAGCAGTCGCGGCGCCCCGGACGCGTCGGGAACATGATGATCCTGCGCATACTCCTCGATCCAGCGGACCGAGGTGATCAGCTGGAACACCTGCCAGAAACAGGCCACCACGCCGATGAAAAACACGAAAACGATGAACCCGTTGAGATACAGGTTCGACTGGAATACCGGCAAAACGCGCGGCAGGGCCACAAAGGCCCCGAATCCGGTCAGCCCGAGCACGATCAGCATCAGCGTGATCTGCCGGACTGGCTGTGAAAACTGCGGCTCGACCTCACGGTCCGGCTGGTCCATATGGACGGCTCCCGGCTCTGACGGTTCTTTGGCGCCACCCTACGCTTTATATGGTGTCAAGCCAAGGCTTTATCCCACGATCTGGCGCACTCGTTGCGCCAGCCATTCAAGGTCCTCATCCTCCAACCCCAGCTCCTTGAGATGGATGGTGGTATTGTAGAGATATTCGGTATTCGGCCCCCGCCCGCCGACCGCATGGGCGATCATCTGCGCCTGCTCTTCCAGCGGCATCCCCCCGCAATACTGGTTGTGCGCGGCGTCGATCACGTAGGTCACCGCCTGCACCTTGCGGCCATCGGTCAGCTCCAGCGGCAGAACCTTTTCCACATAGGCAGAAGAGATCAGCTCACGCTCGCGCAGGTATTCCAGCACCTGCTCCTCTTCCGGCTCGTTCACCTTGAGCGCAACGCCCGTGCAATGCTCACCCGCCGCCTCGTCCAGCGCCAGCACCAGCCCCGGTTTTTCCTCGGTGCCGCGATGGTGGATGCTGCGCATGCAGAAGCTGCGGTGATAGCCCGGCAGCGTGGCAATCACCTCTTCGCGCGGCTTGAAGCCGGGGTTCCACAGCAGCGAGCCGTAGCCGAAAACCCACATCGTCATTTTGCTGTTCCTCGCTCTTTCGAGGCCTTAAACACCATCGCAAGACCCTATGAAAGAGGCACCGGGCACATGCGCATTCTGTTGACCCTGCTCCTGATCGCGGCGGCGGCGTGGTCGGGGTACTGGTACATCGGCAAGACCAGCGTGACCGAGGGGTTCGGCACCTGGCTCGAGGCGCGCCGCGCCGAGGGATGGGCGGCCGAGGCCGGCACGCTGGAAACCAAGGGCTTTCCCAACCGCTTCGACACCACCTTCACCGACATCACCCTCGCCGACCCCGAAACCGGTCTGGCGTGGCAGGCGCCGATGTTCCAGATCCTCGCGCTCAGCTACAAGCCGAACCACGTCATCGCGGTCTGGCCCGATGAACAGATGATCGCCACGCCGCAGGAAAAATACGACGTGGAAAGCAGCGACATGCGCGCCAGCATCGTGGTCGGCGCCGACCTGTCCCTGCCGCTGGAACGCACCACCCTGACGGCCGAAGAACTCTCCGTCACGCCCCGCTCCGCCGATCAGCCGACCCGGGCCGAGGCCGTGCGCCTCGGCGCCGAGCGGGTGGCCGCCCACCCGTCCTCCTACAGGCTGGGGCTGGCCGCCGAGGGGCTGTCGCCCCCGCTGGAATGGCGCGTGCGGCTCGACCCGGCGGGCAAGCTGCCCGAGCGGTTCGACGCCTTCGAGGCCGATGTGACCGTCGAGTTCGACAAACCGTGGGACCGCTCCGCCATCGAACAGGCCCGCCCCCAGCCCCGCCGCATCGACATCCGCCTCGCCAAGGCCCGCTGGGGCCGACTCGAGCTTCAGGCGGCGGGCGAGGTCACGGTCGACGATCAGGGCTTCCCGTTGGGCGAGATCACGATCAAGGCCCGCAACTGGCGCGATATCCTCAAGATGGCGGTGGCCTCCGGCACCCTGCCCGACGCCATTGCCGGCACGCTGGAAGACGGGCTTGGCCTGATCTCGCAGATGGCGGGCAACCCCAAGACGCTCGACATCCCCCTGAACTTCAAGGGTGGCAAGGTCCGCCTCGGCCCGGTGCCGCTGGGCGATGCGCCCCTCCTCCGCCTCAGATAGCCGCAGGCGGCGGATTGCCCTTGCTCCCCCATGGGAATGGGGATTAGTCCTTCCGCCATGACCGGCTGGATCGTCCGACCCCTCGTCGCGCTTATCGTGACACTCGCCATCCTCGCGCCACACGGCGCCGGGGTTGCGGCGGCGCTCGGCCTGTCCGGCGATCGGGTCATGGTGATCTGCACCGGCGACGGTCTGCGCACGCTGCGCTTCGACGCCGACGGCAACCCCGTCGAGGTCTCTGAAACTCCCGATATCTGCGCGCTGCTCCATGCCGTCGATACCGCCGGTCCGTCCGGGCCGGCCCCCTCCGCGCAGCGGCTGATCAAGGCGCCCGCCCCGGTGGCGGCCCGCCCCTCCCAAAGCCTTCGGGCCGTTCATTCTCCGTCTCTGCCAAGGGCCCCTCCGGCCGCCTGACGCCCGAGACCCCTGACCAGAATTCCGGCCGCCAACATCGCGCGGCCATCAGACAAGACGGAGAAATATCCAATGAAACCGCTTATTGCAGCCACCCTCGCCCTTGCCCTGCCAACCCTTGTGGCGGCGCATGAATACTCCCTCGGCGGCATCGAAATTGACCACCCGATGGCCTATGAAACCGCCGCCACCGCCAAATCCGGCGGCGGCTACGTCACCATCACCAACAATGGCGAGACCGACGACACGCTGATCGGCGCCAAGGCCGATTTCCCCAAGGTCCAGATCCACGAATCCTACGAGGAAGACGGCGTCGCCCGCATGCGCCATGTCGAGCGGCTTGCCGTGCCAGCCGGGGAAACCGTCGAACTGGCCCCGGGCGGGTTTCACGTGATGTTCATGGGCCTGCCCGGCCCGTTCGAAACCGGCACGGAAATCCCCGTGACCCTCGTGTTCGAAGAGGCCGGAGAGATCGAGGTGATGTTCCATGTCGAGGAACGCAGCGGCGACGCCCACGATCATTCCGGGCATTAAACCGGATCAGGTCGATTGAACCAAAGCGGCCCGTATCCCCACGGGCCGCAGCCCACCGGCCTCAGCGGCAATAGGCACCGGATCGGTAATTGGCCGTGTCGAAATGGAAGTGATCCTGGTGAAACCGGTCCGATTCCGGCCCCAGCACCGTGCCGAACGGCCCGCAGGCCGACTCGTGCAGCCGCCGCAGGGCACGCCCCCTCCGGCCATTGCCCCAGTCCCTCAGAACCGAGATCTCGCTTCCGTCACGCAGGTGAAAGGCCGAAATATCGATCGCCCGCCCCTTGCCATGCTCCGAGACCTTTGCGCCCGGCTTGTGGTTCCGGGTCCGGCAGACATAATGCGCGGCCACCTGAAGCTCCTGAACGCCGCCGCCCATATTGCCCACGATCTGATCGACATCGCGCTGGACCCATGCGTTCAGAACCCGGGCAGTGTTGCATCCCATGATCGCCGGCTGGCTTAGCGAAACCCCGCCGACGCGGGTGACCTCGACCCCGTTCTCGATGCCACAGATGGCGCTGGCGCCATCGACCTCGCCCACGACCCGGCCCTTGATCGCCGGCTGGCCACAGACCGATCCGCGGCTTGAAACCTCATCGTCGTCGCGCCCGCCAAACGCCCCGCACCCCATCAAAATCAATGGGATAACCCAAATGAAACGCATGTATCTCAGCCTCTTTTCACTCGTCCGAAGTCTGGTGCATCGGTATCCTGCCCAGCCTCGATGATACCACGCCGAATGGCCCGGGTGCGAGTGAAATAGTCGAAAAGATGGTCGCCGTCACCGGTGCGGATGGCCCGCTGAAGCGCGAAAAGCTCCTCGGTGAACCGCCCGAGGATCTCCAGCGTCGCCTCCTTGTTGTGCAGGAAGACATCTCGCCACATCGTAGGGTCGCTGGCCGCGATCCGGGTGAAATCGCGGAAACCGGCGGCGGAATAGCGGATCACCTCGCTGTCGGTCACCCGGCGCAGATCATCGGCCACGCCGACCATCGTATAGGCAATCAGGTGCGGCGCATGAGAGGTCACCGCCAGCACGAGGTCATGGTGCTCGGCATCCATTTCCTCGGTCTTGGCGCCCATCCCCTGCCAGAACCGCGCCAGCCGCTCCACGGCGTCGCGGTCGCTGCCCTCGACCGGCACGATCAGGGTAAAGCGGTTCTCGAACAGCTCGGCAAAGCCCGAACGCGGCCCCGAATGCTCGGTGCCGGCCAGCGGATGCGCGGGCACGAAATGCACGCCCTCCGGCAAATGCGGCGCTACCGCCTCGATCACGTCCTTCTTGACCGAGCCCACGTCGCTCACCGTCACGCCGGGTTTCAGCACCGGCGCGATTTCCTCGGCCACGGCGCCCATAGCCCCCACCGGCACGCAAAGCACCACGAGGTCAGCGCCCTCCACGGCCTCGGCCGCGCTGTCGCAGACCCGGTCGCACAGCCCGATCTCGCGCGCCACGTCGCGGGTCTCAGTCGACCGGGCATAGCCCGTCACCTCGCCCGCCAGCCCGGCGCGCCTGATCGCATGAAACATCGACGACGCGATCAACCCCAGTCCGATCAGTGCAACCCGGTCATAGACCCGGCTCATCGCGCCCCCTCCATGAACTGACCGATGGCATGCGCCACCCGGCGACAGGAGGGCTCGTCGCCCACGGTGATCCGCAGGCAATGCGGCAGGTTGTACCCCGCCACCCGCCGCACGATCAGCCCTTCGGACTTGAGGTAATCGTCACAGGCCTCGGCCTCTTCGCGGCTGGCGAACCGGGCAAGGATGAAATTCGCGGTCGACGTGTCCGACGGTATCCCCTTCTCGGCCAGCGCCTCGGCCAGCCATGCCCGCAGGCGGGTGTTGTCGGTGCGGCATTTCGCGGCCCATTCGCCGTCGCGCACCGCGGCTTCGGCGGTGACAAGCGCGGCGGTCGACAGGTTGAACGGACCTCGGATCCGGTTCAGCACGTCGATCACATGCGCCGGGCCATAGGCCCAGCCCACACGCAACCCGCCAAGCCCGTAAAGCTTCGAAAACGTCCGCGTCATCACCACGTTGTCGCGCATGTCGACCAGCGCGGCGCCGCCATCGTAATTCTCGACATACTCGGCATAGGCCCCGTCCACCACCAACAGCACCTGCTTCGGCAGCTTCTCGGCCAGCCTTGCCAGCTCGGCCTCGCCGATCATCGTGCCGGTGGGGTTGTTGGGGTTGGCGATGAACACCAGCTTGGTCTGCTTGGTGCAGGCGGCGAGGATCGCATCGACATCCGTCACCCGCTCGCGTTCGGGCACCTCCACGGGCGTCGCCCCGTTGGCCTGCGCGCTGATCTTGTAGATGGCGAACCCGTGCTCGGTATGGATCACCTCGTCGCCGGGTCCGGCATAGGCCTGACACAGCAGGCTCAGGATCTCGTCGCTGCCGACACCACAAATCACCCGCTCGGCATCGAGCCCGTGCACCTCGGCGATCGCCTCGCGCAGCCTCTCGTGGCCGGTCGACGGATAACGGTGCAGGTCAAACCCGGCCTTGCGGAACGCCTCTTTCGCGGCCTCGCTCGGCCCGAACGGGTTCTCGTTCGAGCTGAGCTTGACCACGTTCTCGACCCCGTCGACCTTCGATGACCCGCCCACATAGGGCGAGATATCCATGATCCCCGGCTGCGGCTTGATTTTCGTCATGACCCTTGCTCCTTCCCGGCCTTGTATCGGCGGGAAATCGCCTTGGCCAGAACAAACAAAAAGGCCGCGGCGGTCCCCCGTCGCGGCCCTCTGTCTGTTGCAGAAACGCCTTAGTTCTGCGCGTAGAATTCGATGACGAGGTTCGGTTCCATGATCACCGGATAGGGCACATCGCCCAGGCCCGGCGTCCGCACGAACTTGGCGGTCATCTTGCTGTGGTCGGCCTCGACGTAATCGGGCACGTCACGCTCGGCCAGTTGCACGGCTTCCAGCAGGACGGCCAGTTGCTTCGAGCGGTCGCGCACCTCGATCACGTCGCCTTCCTTCACGCGGTAGGAGGGGATGTTGACCTTCTTGCCATTCACCCGCACGTGGCCGTGGTTCACGAACTGGCGGGCGGCGAACATGGTCGGCACGAATTTCGCGCGGTAGACCACGGCGTCGAGACGACGCTCCAGCAGGCCGATCAGGTTTTCGCCGGTGTCGCCGCGCACACGCTCGGCCTCGGCATAGATGCGGCGGAACTGCTTCTCGGTCAGGTCGCCGTAATAGCCCTTCAGCTTCTGCTTGGCACGAAGCTGCAGACCGAAGTCGGACATCTTGCCCTTGCGGCGCTGGCCGTGCTGGCCGGGGCCGAATTCACGGCGGTTGACGGGGGATTTCGGACGGCCCCAGATGTTTTCTCCCATCCGGCGGTCGATTTTGTACTTGGCAGACGTGCGTTTGGTCACGGCTGATCTCCTTCGTTCAAGGTTTCGAAGGGCGTTGTCCTCTCCCCGGATTTGGCCGGGGTGACAGGGATCCCCTCGCGGGGGCCACCAACACCAATGAAGGCGCGCTTATACAAGGGCACAGGCCGGTGTCAACAGCCGAAAGACCCGCCATGGCCCTGCCCTTCATCTTTCCGGAAAATACTCCGGGGGAGGCGTTGAAATCCGGAACGGATTTCAACGTCGGGGGCAGCGCCCCCAAAACCCCGTCACATCACGCCGCCTCGTGCATCAGGATCGCTGCTTCGGACGTGTTCAGGTTGCGCCGCGCGAACCCGCCATAGGCCCGTGGCTCCTGCTCCAGACCCGGGTTGATCGCCAGCAGCCGCACCCTGTCATCGGGGTCGAGCGTCGACAACGCGGCCGAGGCCGGATGAAAGCTCTCCGTCTCCACCCCGTTCGCCCAAAGCACCTGATGGCGGGGCAGCAGCAGGTGGATATAGGTCACCTCCCGCACCCCCGTATCGACCGTGATAGTGCGGTCATTCACGAGATCCTTGGCCGAAACCAGCACTTCCGGCGTGTTGAACAGCGCCCGTGCCACGGCCCCTTTCACCAGCATCCTGTGCTCGGGCGAAACCAGCAATTCCTGGTCCGGCCGCTGCATCCCCAGCCCCCCGGCCCGGATCCTCACCGGCCGAAGCTGTGGCATCGCGAAGAGCCGCGCGCCCGACATCCGCCGGCTGCCGATCCACTGCACCGGCTGGGCGCCGTTATCCTTGGTCTGAACGTAATCGCCCTCGCGGAACGCCTCGACCAGCCGCGGGCCCTCGGGCGTCTCGATCCGTGTGCCGGGGGTGAAACAGATCACGCCGCCCGTCTCCGGCCCGGTGGGGTTCTGTGCCAATCGGTCGAGCGAATGATGCACCACCCACAGCTCGCGCCGCTTGGGCGGAATATCGTCGACGAACATAACCAGCGGCGGCGCGCCGTGCCCGACCGGCACCACCGTCACGTTGTAGGCCTTCAGCCCGTCGGTCACCACGAAACCGGTATCCGCCAGCGGCCCGCCGTCATCCACCTCTTCGATGTTCCGTGTGTCCGTTCTGGCCGCCGATACCAGCCGTCGGACAAGCTTGGCCGCACAGCGGCGGCTTGTCCCGTCTCCATTTGCCCCTTCCAGCCGCAGCACACCGTTTGGCCCGTCAATCCGCACGATCTCGCCCTGCCACGACCACGTCGCGCCCACAGCGAGGGATTCGATTGGAGCGGCGGTCAAACCGTCCACTTCCGTCTGCGACCAGGAAATGACAAACGCGCCCCGAAAGCCCGTTTCCATCACCTGTCGTCCTGCCTCAGTTTCTTTTTTTATTAAGCGAAGGGTAGCAAATGCGAATCACCTTGGAAACCCTTCACAATGAAGGTTTTTTCAGAATTTGATCCGTAGCTGCACAGAACCCACAACCTGGTCCTCGCGCTGGGTGGCGAATTCCTTGTCCAGCCATGTAAGCCCGTAGAAAACGCTGCTGCCCGCCCGGCTGCGCCAGTGCAGGCCGGCCCGCGCGCGGTTGCGCGTCTCGTTCAGCTGTGTCGGGCCGCTCGACGGGAAGAACTCGCTGCTGTGCACATAGGCCGTATCGGCCCCCACCATCAGCGACAGCCCGCTATAGGGCGCCTCCTGTATGACGCTGTAGCGATGCCCGGTCACCGGCGCCCGCACCAACAGGCCGCCCTGCCCGAACTGCCCCAGCGTGAAATCCGCCCCCGCCCGCACCAGCGTCTCGACCCCGGCGCGCGCCTCGACAAAGGGCCGCAGCCGGGCGCGCTGGCCCAGCCGGAACTCCCGCCCCGCCTCGAACACCACCGCGGGATCGACATCGTTGCTCACCTGCGCCGCCTTGGTCGCGGGCGAGGCATCTCGCCCGCCCAGTACGTCATGCAACGCCTCCTGCACGTGATCGAGCTGCGTCATCGGGCCGGTCAGCGCCAGCTCCCCGCCGATCGCGTACTCGATCGCATTGCGCTGGAAATGCGTGTGCAGCCCAAAGGTCAGCGCCTGTGCATAGACCCGGTCCAGCGGCGCCGGCGTGGCAAGGTTCTCCGGCCCCATCACCTCCGCATTGATGCGCAGCTCCCACACCTGCCCGAGCCCGTAATCCCCTTGCCCGGTCCAGCCCGGCGCCCACACATGGCTCGACGCCATCGACCCGGTGCGCCACCGGTCATGCCCGTCGCCCAGCGAGTCATTGGTGACCAGCATGCCGAAACTGTAGGGCCCGCGCTCCTGCGCCATGGCCGGGATGGAAAGGGAAAAAATAGCGCAAAGCGCGGCAAGAAGGCGTGTCATGAGTGCCGTATTCCTCAAATTCGCCCCCCGGCAAGTGGGGTGATAGCAAGGACAGCCCATAATCCGCCAGCCCGCCATGCGTTTTCAGCCGCCGGGGCTTCGCGAATGCGGCGAAAGGGCCACAGCAAACGTTGGACCGGGCTGCACAGGCAGGTGATTTGCCCCGATTCAGGTGAACGCAAACGAAGGGGGAACGGGCGCTTATTGGCAGCGGCGGCATATAATTTCGAACTTTGATTTATTCAAAATCAATATCTTACGCGGAATTTGATTACCAAGGTCAATTAAGTGTCTTTACAACACTTATTGTTGGTGTCATAACTACACCATCGAAACACGGCAACACCGCCAAACACACAACATCACACCGAAAGGACCTACACAATGTTCAAGAAACTCCTCACCGCCGCCGCCTTCGCCCTCTTCGCCGCCACCGCAAACGCCTCCATCTCCGACAGCTTCGACATCGACACCTCCTCCCTCACACCCCCCGCCGCAGGCCAGGCCGTTACCGAAGAGGCCGCCTTCGACACCGCCTATTACTGCGAGTGGGTCACGGTCTACGACTACTACGGCAATTGGGTCACCCTGTGGCAGTGCTACTGATCCGACCCTGAACCTCCCTCCCCTCCCTGAGCGACTGGCCCGCCAACCGGCGGGCCTTTTTTCATTCCGACGGAATTTCTCCCCTGCCACGTTAGACTTGAAACCAAGCCGCGGCTGTGGCTGTCTTGGAAAAAGAGGGGGGTCGCGCGCGACATGGCGACTGTGTTCCTGAGCCACGCAACCAAGGACGACGCCCTGACCGGCGACCTTTTGCGATGGCTGCACGAGAACGGCTTCCGCGACACTTTCGTCGACCATCTCGACATCCTCGGCGGCGACAACTGGACCGACCGTCTGCGCGATCAGGCCGCCGCCTGCCGGGTGGTGATCTGTGTGCTGACCGGCAACTGGCTCAACTCCTCGGACTGTTTCAACGAGTTTCAGGCCGCATGGTACATGGGCAAGAGCATCCTGCCGCTGTTCTTCGTCGACATTGACGCGCCGGGCACGGGCGAGCCTGCACGGCGGCTGGGCCGGGTTCTGGCGGAAAGCCAAGGCATCGACCTGCGCGGCGCGCTGGCCCCCGACGGCACGGTCGACCTGTCCCGCGATCCGGATACTGCCGACCTTCTGGCGCGCAGCCTCCGGGCCTTCGGGGCGCAATCCGAGATCGGCCTCGACCCGACGGCGTTCTCCATTGACCCCGCAGCGCGGCCCACACCCTTTCCCGGCCTCGTCTCCTTTGGCGACCGGGATGCCGACGCGGCCATCTTCTACGGCCGCTCGCGCGAGATTGCCGAGGCGATCGAGGAGTTGCGCTCGATGCGGGCCAATGCCGACCGGCGGCCGCTGGCGATCCTCGGCGTGTCGGGGGCGGGCAAATCCTCGTTCCTCAAGGCCGGGGTGATCCCGCGCCTTCGTCGCGAACCGCGCTCGTGGTTGCCGCTCCGGGTGTTCCGCCCCGGCATCGACGCGCTCGACGGGTTCGCCCGCGCCATCTCGCAAACGCTGGCCGATCACGGCGCGGTGGAAGCGCCGGGCGAGATCCGCGCCATGCTGGAGGGGGCGCTCGCCAGCGACGCCGGAGCCGACGCGCTGGTCGAGCTGCTCGACCGCCTTGCCGAAAAGCTCCGCAGCGCCGCCGGCACCCCCGGGGCAACCATCCTCATCAGCGTCGATCAGGTCGAGGAATTGCTGCGCGACGACAGCCCGCCCGCCGCGCAGCTCATCGCCTGCCTTGCCGCCGCAAGCGAGGCCCGCCGCGGCTGGATGACCGCCATGACCATCCGCGCCGACCGCCTGCCCGACCTGCAGGCGCATCCCGGCTTCGGCCAGCTCAAGACCCGTGGCTACGACCTGCGCCAGATGCCCCCCTTCCGCTTCAGCGACGTGATGGAACAGCCCGCGGCACGCTATGGCGTGCGCCTCGCGCCGGAACTGGTCGATGCGCTGATGGACGACGCACCGGAACGCGACGCGCTGCCCCTTCTGGCCTTCGCCCTGCAGCGGTTGTGGGACCAGTTCAGCGCCGACAAGGAGTTGCTGCTGGACGATTACCAGCGGCTTGGCCGCCTCTCGGGCCTCCTGCGCGATGCCGCCGAGCGGGCCCTGGCCGGGGTTGCCCCCGGAGAGGAGACCGGCCCGCCACAGGGTCAGCCGAAAGACCGGGCAGCACTTGCCGAGCGCTGTTTCATCCCGGCCCTTGTCGATGTCGATGCCGATGGCAAGGCCACGCGACGCACCGCCTTGTGGGCCGAATTCTCCCCTGAGGAACAATCGCTTCTGCGTCAGTTCGAGGCTTGGCGCCTTATCGTTCGCCGGGGGGTGGGAGAGGAGGCCACGGTCGAGGTCGCGCACGAGGCGCTCTTTCGCGAATGGGACCGGATGCAGGTCTGGCTCGAGCCGGAGATTGCCCGCATCGCCACCCTCCGCGCCGTCAGCGATGCCGCCCGCGCATGGGAGCAGTCGGGCCGCAATGCCAGCCTTCTGACCCATCGCGGCCAACGCCTGTCCGACGCGCGCGCCCTGCTGGCCGATCTTCGCTACCGCGACAGGCTCGGCGCGACCGAACGCGCCTATCTCGCCGCCTGCGCGCGGTTGCGGCGGCGGGGTATCCTGACCACCTCCATCGCCGCCGGCGTGGCGGTGGCGGCGGTGGGCCTCGGCACGTGGTCCTACCTGCAATCCGAACGCCGCATGGTGGCCGAGCGCGAGGCGGGCTTTACCGAACGGGTCGAGACCGCGATGCAGGCGCAGGACATCAGCACGCTGGAAAGCTTCACCTACTACATCCTGCAGGACCCCTACGCCCGCACCCGCGACGATCGTTTCGCCATCCTGCGCCGGGTGCTGAGTTCGGCCCGCGCCACGGTCGATCCCGAATACGCCATCGCCGATTTCGCGCTCGAGGCGCTCGTGCTCGACACGGCGGCGGTCGACTATTTCTTTCGCCGCTTTCCCGAGGCCTATGACATCACCGTCGATGAATACCTCGCCATCCGCGGGCCGCATGTGCGCGAGGACATGCTGGCCTGGCTCGACGCGGGGCATTCGCTCGACGATATGCTGTTCAGCCTCGGCCTGATCGCAAGCCATGGACCGGCCGAGCGCGATATCGACATGGCCGCTGCCCATGAGGGGGCGGGCTGGCAGGCGGGGCTCTACATGCACGGGCCGATCCGCCGCACGCGCGAAGTGGCGGCGCTGAGCGAGAAGAACGACCCCTTCGCGGCAGGCAGCTTCGGACAATCCGCCTACAGCCGCCCTTCGGCCCCCGCATCGATCCCCGACGATCGCAGCGAACGGGTGACCCTCCGGGCCGCCGACGCATCCGACGCCACCGAGGCTGTATCCGGCCCGGCGCGAGAGGCGACCGACCCGCTGACCGCTCCGGTGCGCCTGCTGCTGCCAACCCCCGATGCCGGCCAGCCCTTCGATACATGGCACCCGGTGGCACAGGCCCTCTACCGCGACCGTACCCTGCAACTTTCCGATGCCTTCCTCGACACCCGCGACGCCACGCTCGACCGGCTCAGGCGGAAAACCGGGCTGGTGACGCTCGACATCGCCGTGCGCTCCGACGCGCGGCTGGGGCCGGGGGACGTGGCGGTGGAAATCCTCGACAGCGACTGGTCCGCCCCCCTCACCCCCGAGGCCGACGATCCGGCCGCCACGATCGAGGCGGTCTTCCGGGCGCTGGAAACCCGCGTGCTCTCCGATCCGGCGCGCTTCGTCTTTCCGCATGACATGGCCGGGTATCTCGACACCGCCGCGCCGGGACGGAAACGCTGGGCGTTGGAGACCTTCGCCCATACCGACCTGATGCAACTGGTGGCCGGGCTGGTCCGGCACGAGACCTCCGGCGCCCGGCCCAACAGTGCCGATGCCGCCCACCTGCCCCGGTTCGACTGGCTCTTGGGCGCGCTGGTCTTTTCCGTGGCGGCCCATGGCGTGGCCGATGGCGAGGCCCACCTCACCCTCTGGCGCGACCTCTCCGACCGTGCCGCGCGGAACGACCCCGTCCCCACAGCGCAGACCGAGGTGGGCACAGCCGTGGCCGATGGCGTGGCCCACCTCCTCGCCGATGACCTCCCCGCCGCCAAGACCGCCTTTGAGCGCGCCATCGCGCTGGATGCCGAAACCGCCCGCAACCGCTTTCTCGCGGCCTATGCCGCCGCGGCGCCCGTCATGCTGGCGGATCGGTTGCGAGATGACTGCCGCACCCCGACCCGGCCCGACCTCGGCCGGCCTGCTGTGCAACAGCTCGACCTCGTCCTCGACACCGCCCTGCCCCGTCAGGACAGCACCCTTTTCGGCCTCTGCCGCCTCGCCGCGCAGGACAAGGCCGGCACGCGCGACTGGCTGGACAGCGCAATTGCCTACGCCGCCACCCTCCGTTCCGAGAAAGACCTCACCCCGGATCAGGCCGTCTGGCTTGGCCGCACCATCTGGCAGCGGCACGAGCCGCTGTCGGAAACCCCCGGCGCGCTGGCGGTAGGCCAGCGGTTCCTGCTGGGCGGCATCTCTCGCGTCGACGATCCGGCGCGCACCGATACGCTGGGCCAGACCCTTGCCACCGACTGCTATGACCGGATCGACACCCGCCCCTGCATGCGCCGGGTCATGGCACTCGCCGAACAGGCCGGGAAACCCGAAATCGGCCTCTTCGCCGCCGAGGCGCTGGCCGCCTCCAACGCCCCCGCCGACCGCCAGCGCGTCACCGCCATGCTCGACCTCTTTCAGGCGGCGCGAGGCCTGACACCCGACTACGCCGGGCCGAAGGCAGACTGGTACGCCGCCTATGTCAGCTTCCTCCGGGGCCTCGTGGCCCAGGCGGCGGGCGACAGCGGGGCCAAGGCCCACCTCACCGCCGCCATGGTCCACCCGGCCTTCCGCTTCGCCGTGCTCCCCGCCCTCACCCGGGCGACCGCCGCACAGGACGGGCCCGATGCCGCCCGGGCGCTGGTCGCCGAGGCGCTTGCGGCGGCGGATGTGGCTGCCGTGGACCCGACCAACCTTGCCAACCTCCATGCCCTGAATCTGGCGCAAGCCATCGAGGCGGGCACCGGCGACGACCTGCTTTCCGAGATGGTGGCCCTCCCCCGCAGCACCGACTGCCTGCAGGACTATACCGGTCCCTGCGCCGCGCCGTGGCTCTGGCGCGCCGCCGCGCAGGTGCTGTACCGATACCAGGACTGGCAGACCGTCGCCCGCACCGTCACCGACCGGGTCGATCACCCCTATGCCAAGCTGGTGGCCCTGATGCTCTACGCGCAGGGCGGCGAACTGGCCGGCGCGCCCGCGCTCCTCCGGCGCAATTGGCAGCGGGTCGATCCGTCCACGTGGGACAGGCGGCTCGACCTCGAGGACGACGGCGTCTGGCGCGAGGTTCTGCTGGCCGCCGCGCTGGGGGAAGAGGTCGAGGGGTATGCGCTCGACCGCCTCCTCGCCATTCTCCAAGACCCCGCCCGGTTCGACGGCCACGGCCTGTCGAAAATCGGCCTCGCCCGCAAGGAACTGCTGACCGAGGCGCTGTTCTACTCCGCCATGCGAGAGCTTGCGGGGGGCCGTGCCGAGGATGGCGTGACCCTCCTCCGCCAGACCCGCGACGCCGGCGACCCCGCGACGCTCGAATACGCCTATGCCAAACGCTTGCTTGCTCAGCTGGAACAGGCCGAACGCTAGGCCCTGTCAGCCGATCGGCACAAGGTGATTGTCCCACGCACAGCCATGGCGGGCGAGATCACCCTCCGCCTCATCGTCGGTCAGCACCCGCCCCTCGCCGGTGGTGAAAACGAACCCGCCCGGGCCGGGCGCCACGCCGCAGATATCCCGCTGTTCCAGCCGCCGAGTCACCCTGCCGCCCGCATCCGTGACCACCGCCATCCCGCCGCGCGGGCCGGTCACGGCAATCTCCTCGCCGCTCCCCGAAAACGCCACGCTGCCAAGATAGCCTTGCAGTTCATGCTCTGCCCCCGGTCCGAGCGCCTGAAATTCCAACGGCCCGCCCCTCCCGTGCGTCGCCAATAGCGGCGGCACCTCTGTCATCGCCCCCTGCCACTGGCAGGCCACGGCAACCAACCCGTCATCCCGCACCGCGATATGGCGCATGGAAGCCTTGTGCCACTCTTCCGGCGGCTCCACCTGATCCGCCAACGCGCCGTCGAAGGTCACGTAACTCAGGTTCGGCCGCATCGTTGCAAGGTTCAGCTTCTGCCGCCCCGCATCCGGGTGCGTCTCGATCCCGCCATTTGCGACGACCAATGTCTTGCCATCGGGCATCAACCGCAGCTCATGCGGCCCCACCCCGCCCGAAGGCACGGCCCCCAACCGCGCATACCCGCCCGTCGCATCCCAGATACCGATCATCCCGCGGCCGGTCTCGAAATCGTTCTCGGTGGTGAACAGCACCGCGCCATCCGCCGAAAACACGCCATGCCCGTAGAAATGAAACCCGTCCGGCGTCTCCAGCCGCCGCACCGTCCGGCCGCTCACACAGTCGATCACCAGCGCGAATTGGCCCGGCCGCCGGGCAAAGGCAACCGCAAGCGGCCGGCCGGGATGCGCCGCCGCCGCATGGCCGCGCGCCGGCAACGGGATCTCGAACAGCCGCTCTCCGGTCGTGCTCAGGCCGAACAGCGCGAACGCCCCCGAGGGTAGCTTTGCCGCCGCCAGATAGGCCGGGCTCCCCGCATCGGCCCAACTGGCCCGAGGCGCCAGCCCCGAGGCCAGCAATCCGGCAAGGAACCCGCGGCGCGTCGGCATGGCCTCAGTCTCCGTCCATCGAATTGAACCCCGCCGAGACGCCCAGCGCCGGACCAAGCGCGCCTCGCACGACCTCCCGCACCTCCCGAAGATCGGTCTGCAGCGCCTCCACGCGGAACCGGCCTGTCGGTTCGGCGACCGAGGCAAAGACCGGGTCACCGAGAGCGGCTGCCCTGTCGTGAAAATCGGCAAGCTCCGCCTCAAGCCGTCCCTGCAGCGCGGCATCCCCCGCCGCGAGCCTGACCGCCAGCCCGCCCGCACCGCGCACCGCCTCCTGCAACAACGCAAGGCTCAGGCCCGACCGATACGCCTCGGCCCAGTTCGGGCGGGGCCTGTCGAACGTGCCCAGAGGCCGGCCAAGCCGCATGTCCACGGCGAATTCAAGCCCGGTGCTGGCCGACTTGAACAGCACCTGCAGAACCTCGGCCTCGCTTCGATAGGGGCTGTCCGGTCCCGGCTCGGTCAGGTTGGGCGCGAAAGCCGCCCACGCCTCGGCCAAATCGCCCGTGGTGCCATGAATATCCGCGACGATGGTGCGGACCAGTGCGCAGTGATACGCCGGTGTGCCAATCTCCGCCAAACCCTCCTCGTGCAGAAGGTAATCCAGCGCATAAAAGCCCCGCGCCGCGATGGACATGTCGGCATAGGCTTCCGGCGACAGCAGGTCGTCGTTCCCATCCGCCAGCATCTTGCGCAGCGCCTTGGCCGTGCGCCCACGCGGATCGGGCCAATAGGCCAGCGCGAAGGCACGGTTCTCTTCCTCCGACGGTCCGAACCGCAAATGGCTCACCCGCACCCAGGCCAGGAACGCGGCGGCATAGCTGTCGTGAAGGCCCGGATGGGTGCAATCCTGCCCCGCCGCCTCGACCATCTGCGCGGCCTTCTCATCCAGTTCGGAAAACCCGCCGACGATATTCTCCTCGACAATCCCACGGATCACGCCCGCCCTGTCCTGCGCCGGCGCGGCCAGCGGCAGCGCGATCAGCAAAGCGGCCATAAGATGCTTCATCACAAGCTCTCCAGAAAGGCGATCAGCGCAGCCCGGTCCCCCGGCGCCATCTCCACCACCGCATCCCGCTGCGCCTGCGCCTCACCGCCATGCCACAGGATCGCCTCCAGCAGCGACCGCGCCCGACCATCATGCAGGAAATACGTGTGCCCCGACACCCGCTCGGTCAGCCCCACACCCCAAAGCGGCGCCGTGCGCCATTCCCGGCCCGTCGCCCGCGCCTCTGGCCGGTTGTCGGCCAGCCCCTCGCCCATGTCATGCAGCAGCATGTCGGTATAGGGCCAGATCAACTGAAAGCTCTGCTCCGGCTGATCCTCCAGCCGATGCGTGACATAGGCGGGCCTGTGACACGACGTGCAGCCGGTATCGTAGAACACCTGCTTCCCGCGCAGCACCTGCGGATCGGCCACATCCCGCCGCGCCGGCACGGCAAGGTTGCGGCTGTAGAAGGTCACAAGCTCCAGCCCCTCGCCGTCGATCTCGTACAACCGGTCATCCCCGTCGCCATGCGGCCCCGCGCGGCACCCGGCCTGCGCCTCGGTGCATTCGCCCCACGGATCGGGGAACAGCGGGTTGGAAATCCCGATATCCCCGGCAAAGGCCGAGGCCGTCTGGTGCCGGATCGTGGGCGCGCCCGCCTTGTGCCCGAACCGGCCCAGCATCGACATGTCGAATTCCAGCGACCATATGATGTTCGGCCGCCCCGAAATCCCGTCGCCGTTCGCATCGCCCGGATCGGCCAAGGCCATGATATCCGCCGCCGGGATCGCCTCGAGCAGGCCCAGCCCGATCATCTGCGGCGCCACCCGGGGGCTCAGCATCGCGTCGGGATGCAGCGGCCCATACCCCAGATCCGCCGCCTCGTAGGCGGGCACCCGCAGGCGGGCCACCTCGCCGCCTGACAACGCCACCTTCCGCTCCTCGTAGGTCACCTTCAGCCGGTACTCGGCCTTCTGCCCCGGCAGGCTGAAATCCTGCAACTGCACGCCATAGGTCGGCTCGGGTGAGGTCGAGATGTAGTCCTCGATCTCCGCCATCGCCTGTTCCTCGCCACCGGGCACCGAGACGCGCAGGAACATCGACACCGCCGAATCCTCCGGCCCTTCCGGCGGATGGCCGCGCCCGTCCTTCAGGTGGCACCGCTGACAGGACCGCGCGTTGAACAGCGGGCCCAGCCCGTCCGAGGCCAGCGTCGAGGACGGCGCAGAAACCCAGAGCTTGCGAAAGAGCCCGTTGCCCACCTTGAAATCAAGCTCATCGGCAAAAGGCATGTTGCCCGAGGGCTGGGAAAACGCATCGGCATTCTCGCGCGGGCGCACTGTGGCGGCCCCGGCGGACATTTCCTCGAACGTCTGCGGCGTGCTGAAATCCCGCGGAAATGCCAGCGCCCTGTCGATCCTTTCCTGCTCGGCATCCGTCCGGGGCACGATCCGCAAATGCGGCTCATCCAGCACACCGGCCCGCGCGGCGCCCCCGCCCGTCAAGAGGGCAATGCCCAGCCCCGCGCAGGCAAGCCAGCGAAAATGCAACGGATATGCCATCGGCCTCGGTCCCGGAACTGCAGTGAAAGGGCGTGTAAAAGCCCCTTACTGGAACACCGCGCCGGGGTTATCAAGGCTGTCCGACCCTTCGAAATCGATCCCGTCAAGCCCCAGCGCCGACACCACCCGCTCGATCGAGCGCGTCTGGTCGATCAGCGCATCGACCCCACCCATCACCAGCGCCTCGCCCGCGTCATTGCCGGCCTCCAGCATCCGGTCATAGGTGAACCCGGCCTCCGCCGCCGTCTTGATCTGGCCCAGCTCGCGCATCGTCGCCGACAGCTTGGCCCGCATCTCGGCATCCAGCGCCTCGTCACTCTCGGCCACCATGTCCGACAGCGACGCGCCGCTCACCACGGTGCCGTCGATACGGACATACTCGCCCAGATAGACGTTCTGAATGCCCAGCCCGTCATAGTAATGGCTGTTATGGGTGTTGTCCGAAAAGCAGTCATGCTCCTCCTCGGGGTCGTTCAGCATCAGGCCAAGGCGCATCCGCTCGCCCGCCTGCTCGCCATAAGACAGCGAACCCATCCCGGTCAGGATCGCCGACAGCCCCGCCGTCTCGTCCTCCATCAGCGCCGCGCGGGCCTCGCCGCCCGCCTGCCACTGGGCGGTGATCCATTCGAGGTCCGAAACCAGCAGATCGGTCGCGGCGGTCAGGTAGGCGCCCCGCCGGTCGCAATTGCCGTTCGTACAATCCTCGCCCTGCGCGTAATCCGTCCACGGCCGGTTGCCCGCACCGGGCGCGTGCCCGTTCAGGTCCTGACCCCAAAGCAGGAACTCGATCGCATGATATCCCGTGGCGACATTCGCCTCGATCCCGTCCGCCTCGTGCAGAGACCCTTCCAGAAGTTCCGGCGTGATCTCGGCGGCGTCGACCTCCTTGCCCGACAGGGTGAAGCTTTCATTCGCCACCACGTTCAGCGCCGCCAACTCGTTGGCATCCGACGGCCCGCCATAGGCGGCATCGACATAATCGATCAGCCCTTCATCCAGCGGCCACGCGTTCACCTTGCCTTCCCAGTCATCGACGATCGCGTTGCCGAACCGGTAGACCTCGGTTTGCTGATAAGGCACCCGCGCCGCCAGCCACGCCGCCTTCGCCGCACCCAGCGCCTCGGCCGAGGGGTCGGAGACCAGCGTCTCGACCGCCTCCTCCAACCGCCGGGCGGTGGTCAGGCTATCCTCGTACTTGGCCGCCGCGATGTCGGCATAGGTGGTCAGGACCTCGGCCCTGGCCGTCTCGGCGGCGGCAAATCCGGTCTGCCCGAACGCGAAACCGAGGGCGAGGGCGCTGGTGCCGAGCTTGGAAATCGTCATGAGAAAAGTCCTCCTTGATGGATCACTTGGTCAGGATGAGCTTGCCCGCGCGGGTGATCCGCAGGGTGTAGACCTGATCCTGATGGCAGATGAACGCGAGCTTGCCGTCCTGTGTCAGGTCGTTCGCGAAATAGGCGGGGGTTTCGGCCTCCGGGGCGCCTTCGGGGGCGCCTTCGGGCGCATCGCCGGTCGCCTGCGGGACGGCGCGCGCATCCTTGGGACGACCGGGAAAGATGACTGACATGGGCCGCTCCGGCTTGTCTGGTTTCGGTCTGGGCGCGGGGCACGGGCGCGCATCACGTGGCGGTTCCGGAATCACCCGGGGCGACCATTGAGGCAGAACTTGAGTTGTTTTGTCAGATTTGTCAAACCGGCAACCAACCCGCCCCGACGCCAAGCCGGCCGGCCCGGTTATGTTATAAAACCTTCATTTGAGAGTTCCGCGGCCGCGTGGTTGTTTACCGCCACACCGGGCCGGGCCGCTGCCCGACCTCCCAACATTTTGACTTCTTCGGAGACCGACGATGAAATCCCATACTTCCATCGCCGCCCTTGCAGCGTCGCTGGCCTTTGCCGCCTCGCCCGTGCTGGCGCAGACCGAAATCAATTTCTGGCACGCCATGGGCGGTGCCCTCGGCGAGAAAGTCGAAGAAATCGCCACCAATTTCAACGAGATGCAGGACGAGTATACAATCGTCCCCACCTACAAGGGCAACTACACCGAGAACATGACAGCCGCCATCGCCGCCTTCCGCGCGGGCGAGCAGCCGCATGTCGTTCAGGTCTTCGAGGTCGGCACCGCCACCATGATGGCGGCCCAGGGCGCCGTGAAACCGGTCTACGAGGTGATGGGCAACGCCGACATCGATTGGGATTCCGATGCCTACCTTCCGGCGGTGAAATCCTACTACACCACCCCCGAGGGCGAGCTTCTGTCGCTGCCCTTCAATTCCTCGACCCCGGTGATGTGGTACAACAAGGACATGCTCGACGCCGCCGGTGTCGAAGAGGTCCCCCAGACATGGGACGCCATGTTCGCCGCCGCCGAAAAGCTCAAGGAAAACGGCGCCGACTGTGCCTTCTCCTTTGGCTGGCAGTCGTGGGTCATGGTGGAAAACTACCTCGCTTGGCATGACCAGCCGATCGGCACGCAGCAGAACGGCTTTGCCGGGACCGATACCGAATTCGTCTTCAACGAAAGCAAGGACCTGACCGAGCTGCTCCAGCGCATCGCCGACAGCCAAGCCGACGGCATGTTCAAGTACGGCGGCCGTCGCGGCGACTCGCTGCCGCTCTTCACCACCGGCGAATGCGCCATGTGGATGAACTCCTCGGCCTATTACGCCGGCATCTCCGATCAGGCCGAATTCGAATTCGGTCAGGCCATGCTGCCCGTGAACACCGAGGTGCGCGACGAGGCCCAGAACTCGATCATCGGCGGCGCCACGCTGTGGGTGCTCGAAGGCCATGACGATGCCGACTACCAAGGCGTCGCCGAGTTCTTCAACTACATGTCCACGCCCGAAGTGCAGGCCGACTGGCACCAGTCCTCGGGCTATGTGCCGATCACCACGGCCGCCTATGAACTCTCGCAGGAACAGGGCTTCTACGACGAGAACCCCGGCACCGATACCGCGATCAAGCAGCTGTCGCTGAACGAGCCGACCGAGAACTCCCGCGGCATCCGCTTCGGCAACTTCGTCCAGATCCGCGACATCATCAACGAAGAGCTCGAAGCCCTCTGGGCCGGCGACCAGACCGCGAACGAAGCGCTGGACAAGGCCGCCGACCGCGGCAACCAGCTTCTGCGCGAGTTCCAGGACACCAACAGCTGATCCCAACCGATCGGCACCACGAAAGCGGCCCGGCGCGCCCGGGCCGCTTTCCGCACGATCAACGACCGGAGCCCCGCAATTGCGCGCCAAGAGAGTTACCTTCCGGCACCGATGGCTGCCCTACGCGCTGATAGCGCCGCAGATCATCATCACCCTCGTCTTCTTCCTCTGGCCCGCAAGCCAGGCGATCTACCAGTCGCTTTTGCGACAAGACGCCTTCGGCCTGCGCACCGAATTCGTCGGGCTAAAGAACTTCGCCCGTCTCTTGGCCGACCCGCTCTACCTTGACAGTTTTATCACCACCATCGTCTTCAGCACGCTGGTGACGGCCCTTTCCATGCTGATCGCGCTGGTGCTCGCCGTGATGGCCGACCGCGTCCTGCGCGGCGCACTCACCTATCGCACCCTGCTGATCTGGCCCTATGCCGTGGCGCCTGCCGTGGCGGGCGTGCTGTGGTGGTTCCTCTTCAACCCCACCATCGGCATCATCGCCTACGCGCTCGACGGGCTGGGCTATGACTGGAACCATTACGTCAGCGGCTCCGACGCCATGGCCCTCATCGTCATCGCTGCGGCGTGGCGGCAGGTCAGCTACAATTTCCTCTTCTTCCTCGCCGGACTTCAGGCCATCCCCCGCTCGCTGACCGAAGCCGCCGCCATCGACGGCGCAGGCCCCGTCAAACGCTTCCTGACCATCCAGCTTCCGCTCCTGTCGCCCACCGTCTTCTTCCTGCTGGTGGTCAACCTCGTCTATGCCTTTTTCGAAACCTTCGGCGTCGTTCACGCCACCACCAGCGGCGGGCCGGGCAATGCCACCAACATCCTTGTCTACAAAGTCTGGCGCGACGCGTTCGAGGGGCTCAACCTCGGCTCCTCGGCGGCGCAGTCGGTGATCCTGATGGTCATCGTGATCGCGCTGACGGCGATCCAGTTCCGCTATATCGAACGCCGGGTGGAGTACTGAGATGGTCGAAAACCGCCCCCTCCTCAACATCGTCCAGCACGGGCTTCTGATCCTCGGCGCCGCACTCTTCGCCTTCCCGATCTACGTGGCCTTCATCGCCTCGACCCACACCGCCCGCGAGGTGGGCAGCGGCATCCCCCTCCTGCCCGGCGGCGAACTTTTCGCCAACTACGCGCAGGTGCTGGGCGAAGGGCTGTCCTCCGTCGGCGCCCCGCCCATCGGCTTGATGCTCTTCAACTCCGCCGTCATGGCCATCGCCATCACCGCCGGCAAGATCGCCATCTCGCTGCTCTCCGCCTTCGCCATCGTCTATTTCCGCTTCCCCTTCCGCGTGCTGGCTTTCTGGACGATCTTCATCACCCTGATGCTGCCCGTCGAAGTGCGCATCCTGCCAACCTATGAGGTCGTGGCCCAGCTTGGCATGCTCAACTCCTATGCCGGCCTCTCCATCCCCCTCATCGCCTCGGCCACCGCCACCTTCCTCTTCCGACAGTTCTTCATGACCGTCCCGGACGAGCTGACCGAGGCCGCCCGCGTCGATGGCGCAGGCCCGATGAAATTCTTCCGTGACATCCTCATCCCGCTCAGCCGCACCAACCTCGCCGCCCTGTCGGTGATCCTCTTCATCTCTGGCGGGAACGAGTGGCTCTGGCCGCTCCTCGTGACCACGGATGAGAGCTATTACACCGTCGTCATGGGCATCCAGCGCATGGCCAACGCGGGCGAGGAACAACCGCTGTGGAACCTGATCATGGCCACCGCGATCCTCGCCATGCTGCCCCCCGTCATGGTCATCATCGGCATGCAGCGCCTCTGCGTGCGCGGCCTTGTCGAAACCGAGACGTTAGAAAAATGTCAGACATAGCCATCGAAAACGTCCGCAAGGTCTATCCCGGTGGGGTCGAGGTGATCCCCGACCTCTCCCTCTCCATCGCGGCGGGCGAACTGTGCGTGCTGGTCGGCCCCTCGGGCTGCGGCAAGTCCACGCTTCTGCGCATGGTCGCCGGGCTGGAAACCGTCACCGGCGGTGAAATCCGCATCGGCGGCCGCCGCGTGAACGAGCTTGAGCCGGTCGAGCGCGATATCTCCATGGTCTTCCAGAACTACGCGCTCTACCCGCACATGACGGTCTACGACAACATGGCCTACGGCCTGCGCAACCGGGGCGAGCCGAAAGACCGGATCGACGCGGCGGTTCGCGAGGCGGCCCGAACCCTCGGCCTGTCGGACTTCCTCGATCGCAAGCCCCGCCAGCTTTCCGGTGGCCAGCGCCAGCGCGTCGCCATGGGCCGCGCCATCGTCCGCGACCCCACGGCCTTTCTCTTCGACGAACCGCTCTCGAACCTCGACGCCAAGCTGCGCGTCAAGACCCGTGTCGAAATCCGCGCCCTGCAACAGCGGCTCGGCACCACCTCGATCTACGTCACTCACGATCAGCTCGAGGCCATGACATTGGCCGACCAGCTTGTAATCATGAACGCCGGCCGGATCGAACAGGCCGGGCCCCCGCTGGAAATCTACAACAAACCC
The DNA here is from genome assembly GCA_040220035.1 of Roseovarius sp. Classification (GTDB taxonomy): domain Bacteria; phylum Pseudomonadota; class Alphaproteobacteria; order Rhodobacterales; family Rhodobacteraceae; genus Roseovarius. Next base: position 34,966 of record JAVJTX010000023.1, read on the forward strand.
GCCTCCACCTTCGTGGCGGGCTTCATCGGGTCACCGCCGATGAACATCCTGCCCGGAACCGTCACGGGCGACGGCGTCGCCCTCGAAAACGGCCACATCCTCTCGCCCGAACGCCCCGCCATCGGCCCCGTGACCATCGGCATTCGCCCCGAGCACCTTGCCCCTTCCCCAAATGGCCCCCTGCCGCTTCAGGTGCAGGTGGTCGAGCGCCTCGGCGCCACAGCCAATATCCACGGCCTCCTGCAAGGCACCCAAACCGAGCTCGTGGCCAGCATCACCGGCCCCGACATCCCCGATCCCGGCGATACCCTGCCGCTCACGCCGCACCCCGACGCCCTGCACTTCTTCTCGCCCGAGACGGGGCAGCGGCTGGGCTGAGCCGCCCCGCTCACATATCCACGATGGCGTAATATTTCCGCAGCGGCACGTCGCATTTCCAGCTGCACACCGTGCCCTTGGGAATAAACAGGAATTCCCCCGGATTGAACCGGTGCTCCGTTCCGTCCTCGTCGGTGATCACCGCCTCGCCTTCGAGGATCTGGCACATCTCGTGGACCGGGAACGGCCCCATCTCCGTCTCGAACGGCGTCGTCTCCCACATGCCCACGGTCATCGTGCCGGCATCGTTGGCAAAGGCCAGCGCATCCCGCTGCGCCCCACCGCCAAGCGACTCCGCCTCCGGCTCCAGCTTCGCCTCCAGCGCCACCGGGTCCATCACCACGACCCCGCCCTTGGCACTGTCGATCTCCGCCATCGGCTTCTTCTCGTCATGCAGAAGCAGGAAGAACTTTTTCAGGAACGGCGCCTCCTGCGTCCAGCTTACGGGAATGCCGTTGCGCACCGCAAAGGACTGCCCGGTTTCCACCGGCACCGCCTCGCCATCGCTTACCATGTCCAGCCGCCCGTCCAGCAAATACATGAACTCGTCCCCCGGATAGGGGCCGGGCTTTTCCTGCATCGCCGTCGTCGTCCAGACCCCGACGGTCAGCCCGATGCTCTCGTCGGCAAAATACGCATGGATCGTCTGCTCCGGCACGTCCGATCCGGGCGCGAACCCCGCCGGGTCCACCTCCATCGGCTCAAGCCCCTCGCCCACCGGACCGTCCGGCACCAGCCGCATCACACCCGTCTTCGCCATGTCATTTCCTCTCTATGTTTCCGCCAATGTGGTCACCCGTCCCGCCACCGCAGGTCGGGCGCAAGACCCCGTCGAAGCCGGCTTTCCGAACCGACCTTAACCATACCAAGCAATTGAAACCAAAAGCATTTTTGACAAGGTCCACATTTGCCCAATCCTTGTGCAATCAAACGCCAGCCCGGGCTCATGCCCGAGTATTGTATTGACTCGTAGACCAAAGCAACCCATCCATTGAATGAGTATTCAATTGGTTCCGGCCCGAAGATGCCGCCGCCAAGAGGGTGCCGCTACAACAAAAAACACCTGATCGCGCCGCAAGAAGCGCGACGGGACACAAAGAAGAAAACTCGGATACCGGCCGCCAACAGGCCGACAAAACAACAGGGAGATCACCACATGGATGTCTTGGACCAACTCGGTTCGATGCGCGAAGGCAAGCTGAGCCGCCGCGCGTTTACGAAATCACTGCTCGCCGCCGGTGTCGCCGTCACCTCTGTGCCGCTGGGCGGCCGCCGGGCGATGGCCGCGCCGGACGATCAGGCGACCTTCTTCACTTGGGGCGGCTACGATATTCCCGACCTCTTCGGCGAATATCAGGAAAAGCACGGCGAACTGCCCAACTTCTCGATCTTCGGCGGCTCCGAGGAAGCGCTGACCAAGATGCGCGGCGGCTTCGTCGTCGACCTGTCGCACCCCTGCAATCAGGCCCTGCCGCGCTGGGTGGCCAGCGACCTGTTCCAGCCGATCGAGACCTCCAAGATCAGCCACTGGGGCGAGGTCATGCCCGAACTCGTCGACCTGCCCGGCAACGATGCCGAGAACGGCAATATCTGGATGGTGCCGTTCGACTGGGGCCAGACATCGATCACCTACCGCACCGACCTCGTCGATGTGGAAGAAGAGAGCTGGGACATGCTCTGGAACGAGGAATACAAGGGCAAGCTGGGTAGCCTCGCCGCCGGGGCCGACGCCTGGTGGGTCGGCGCGATCAAGGCCGGCATCCCGTTCGAGGAGCTTGATACCCCCGAGGCCTTCGAAAAGATCTCCGCCGTCATGCGCGAACAGCGCCCGCTGATCCGCACATACACCGACGATACCACCACGCTGGAACAGGCGCTCGCCTCGGGCGAGCTTGTCGCGGCGATGACATGGAACAGCTCGGCCGCCCTGCTGAAAGCCGAAGGCGTGCCGGTCAAGTTCGCCGACCCCAAGGAAGGCGCAATGACCTGGGTCTGCGGTGTCATGATGCACAAGGATGCGCCCAAGCCCGACCGCGCCTACGACGTGATCGATGCGCTGCTCAGCGTCGAAACCGGCAAGTTCATGATCGGCGATTACGGCTACGGCCACGCCAACGCCAAAGCCTTCGAGGAGTTCGATGAGGAAACGCTGGCCGGCCTCGGCCTCAGCTCGACCCCGGCCGATATCCTGCAGGCGGGCCACTTCCAGATCCCGCAGTCGCAGGAATGGGAAACCAAGATGAACGCCACGTTCGAAGAGATCAAGGCCGGCTTCTGAGCCGTCCCGATCGGGGCCCGCGCCGCCTGACCCGTGGCGCGGGCCGGTTTCGACAGCTGCGCCGGCCGGCCCTCACGGCCCGACCGGGCCCCGGGGCCCGGACGGCGCGCCAACAAGGCGGACCCCTTCCCAATGAGCGACCACTCCCTTAGCGCCACCTCGCCCGATCCCGATCCGGAAGGACCCGCCCCGCGAGCCGGCTGGTTCGAGCGGCTGATCTACCGGTCCGAAGCGGCCCGCGGCTTCGGCCTGCTGGCGCCGACGCTGATCTTCATGCTGACGGTCATCCTCGTGCCCTTCGCCATCCTGATCGTCATGAGCCTGTGGACCGCGGCCGGCTTCGACTTCGACACCACGCTGACCACCAAGAATTACAGCCAGGTCTTCGAACGACCGATCTACATGGCGCTGCTCGGACGCTCGCTCTACATCTCGGCCATCGCCACGATCGCCACGGTCATCCTGTGCTACCCGATGGCCTATTACGTCGCCTTCCACGTCCATCGCAACAAGATGGTCTGGATCGTGCTGATGACCCTGCCCTTTTGGACAAGCTACCTCCTGCGGGTCTTCGCATGGAAGGTGGTGCTGGGCTACGAGGGCGTGATCAACTCGGCCCTCATGAGCATCGGCCTGATCGGAGAGCCGCTCGAATTCCTGCTCTACAGCCAAGAGGCGGTGATCATCACGCTCGCCCATGCCTGGGCTGCCTTCGCCATCCTGCCGATCTATGTCTCGCTGGAAAAGATCGACCGCTCGCTGCTCGAAGCGGCGACCGACCTCGGCGACGGCCCGGCGATGCGCTTCTTCCGCATCACGCTGCCACTGTCGCTGCCCGGCGTGATCGCCGCCAGCCTGCTGATCTTCATCCCCACCACGGGCGATTACATCACCCCGGCGCTTCTGGGCGGGCCTGACGGGGCAATGATCGGCAATCTCATCCAGAAGATGTTCGGCCCGATCAACAACTGGCCCATGGGCGCGACACTCTCGATCGTGCTGATGGTCGTCATCACGCTGATCTGCCTGCTCTACGTCTTCATAATGCTTCTCGTGCGGAGGAAGATCTCATGAGCGACTCCTATATCCGCAAGAAAAGCCGCCCGCTGCAGGTCTACGCGATCATCTTCATCATCGTGCTCTACGTGCCGGTGCTGTTCATCCCGCTCTTCAGCTTCAACGACTCGATCTACGTGCGCTTCCCGCTCGAAGGGTTCACGCTCAAATGGTATGGCGAACTGTTCCAGCGGGAACCGGTGTGGAACGCGCTGATGAACAGCGTCAAGGTCGGGCTGTCGGTCTCGGTCATCTCGACCCTCTTCGGCATCTTCGCCGCCAAGGCTATCGCCCGCTACCGCTTCCCCGGGCGCGGGCCGCTGGTTGGGTTCATCATGCTGCCGCTGGTGGTGCCGCTGATCATCTTTGGCGTGGCGCTCCTCGTGCTGCTCAGCCGCCTCGGCATCCCCCTCTCGCTCTGGACAGTGGGCCTCGGGCACCTGATCGTTTGCATGCCCTTCTCCATCGCCACCCTCCTGCCCCGGTTCGAAGGCTTCGACCCGGCGCTGGAAGAGGCCTCGGCCGATCTGGGCGAGAACGCGCTCTGGACCTTCTGGCGCATCACCCTGCCGATGATCTTCCCGGGCGTGATTGCCAGCCTCATGCTGACCTTCACCGTCTCCTTCGACGAGTTCATCATGGCCTTCTTCCTCAACGGCACGCAGCCCACCCTGCCCATCTATATCTGGGGCCAGCTGCGCTTCCCTCAGGAATTCCCCGCGGTGCTGGCGCTGTCCTCCTTCGTCATCGCCGCCTCCTTCCTGATCGTCTTCATCGGTCTCTGGATCAACCGCGGCGCCCATGCCGGCACGATAAAGGTAGATTAAACAATGTCGTCTGATGCCTTCATCTCGATACAGAATGTCGACAAGTATTTCGGCAAATTCCAGGCGATCGACAACGTCTCGATCGACATCGGCCATGGCGAGTTCTTCTCGCTTCTCGGCTCCTCCGGCTGCGGCAAGACCACGCTCTTGCGGATGTTGGCGGGGTTCGAAAACCCCTCCTCGGGCGAAATCTACATCGACGGCCAGCCCATGTCGGAAGTGCCGCCGCATTACCGGCCCGTCAACATGGTGTTCCAGAACTACGCCATCTTCCCCCACCTCAACGTGCGCGACAACATCGCCTACGGCCTGCGCCGACAGAAGCTTCCCAAGGCCAAGCGCAACGAGATGGTCGACGAGATGCTGGCCCTCATCAAGCTGCCGGAATACGGTGACCGCAAGGCCAACGAGCTGTCCGGCGGCCAGCGCCAGCGCATCGCGCTGGCCCGCTCGCTGATCCTGCAGCCCAAGGTGCTGCTGCTCGACGAACCGCTGGGCGCGCTGGACAAACAGCTGCGCGAGCAGATGCAGCTTGAACTCCGCCAGCTTCAGCGCACCGTCGGCATCACCTTCGTCTTCGTCACCCACGATCAGGAAGAGGCGCTCACCCTCTCCGACCGGATCGCCGTGATGTCCCGTGGCCGCGTGCTGCAACTCGACACGCCCACCGGGCTTTACGAACGCCCCGGCTCGCGCGACGTGGCCTCCTTCATCGGCACGATGAACTTCTTCGAGGGCAAGGTTTCCAAGGTCGAGGGCACCAAGATCTCCGTCGACGCCGAAGGCCTCGGCGCGCTTCACGGCGACCGCGGCGAAAGGGCCTTCGCCGAGGGCGACCGCATTCAGGTCGCCATCCGCCCCGAGAAGCTCGAACTGACCGAGCAACAGCCCAACGGCGCCACCGCCTCGGTCAAGGGCACGCTCAAGCACTCCGCCTATCTGGGCGAGCGCAGCCACTTCTTCGTCGAACTCGACGGCATGGAAAAACCCGTCGCCGTCTCGGCCCAGAACAAGCTCGACGCCATCTCGGTCACCGACGATTCCCGCCCCGTCTGGCTAAGCTGGTCGCCGGAATCGCTTGTCCTGCTGGGCGCCGACTGATCCGATGACGGCATTCACCTGCATAACACGGGGCGGCCCATGGCGGATGTGAACGGGCGCACCACCAAGCCCACAAGACCCACCGGCCGCACCGCCTCGCGCGAGGTGCGCCGCCAGCAACTGATCGAGGCGACGATCGAGTCGATCGCCAAGCACGGCATTTCCGGCACCACCATGACCACGGTCACCGGCTTTGCCGGGCTGTCGCTCGGCATCGTCAACTTCCACTTCCAGAACAAGCAGAACCTCTACGAGGAAACCCTGCGCCACCTTGCCGACGAACATCGCGATCAATGGGTCAAATCGGTTCAGAAGGCCGAACTGACCCCGGTCGCCAAGCTGCTCGCCATCGTCGACGCCAATTTCCACCCGCGCATCTGTAACCGCAAGAACCTCTCCGTCTGGTACAGCTTCTTCGGCGAGGCACCCTATCGCCACGTCTACCGCAAGATCATGGACGAGATCGACGCCGAGCGTCTGCACTCCATGCGCGAACTCTTCGAACGGATCATCGACGAGGGCAATTATGAAGACATCGACGCCGCCGACGTCGCCAACACGATGGAGGCGCTCTACGACGGGTATTCCATCAACATACTGATATACCCCGAGAAATTCTCCGGCACCGACGCAAGGTTCCGAATTCGCGAATTCCTCGCAAACACCTTCCCCCGGCATTTCGACCAGCCGGTCCTGCCGGCACACAACAACTAGATCATGACCAGAGACCCCCGCTACGACATCCTCTTCGAGCCGGTGAAAATCGGCCCGGTGACCGCAAGGAACCGCTTTTACCAAGTGCCGCATTGCAACGGCATGGGGCGCAGCTTTCCGTCCTCGATGACCGAAATGCGCCGCGTGAAGGCCGAGGGCGGCTGGGCCGTCATCTGCACCGAGGAGGTGGAAATCCACCCCTCCGCCGACCATACCCCATGGGCCGGCGGCCGCCTCTGGGAAGACCGCGACATCCCCCTATTCGCCCGCATGTGCGAGGGCATCCACGAATTCGGAAGCCTTGCCGGGATCGAACTCAACCACGCCGGCGTCATGGCCGGCAACCGCTACAGCCGCATGGCGCCGCTGGCCCCCTCGCATATCCCCGTCGCCGTCCCCGATCAGCTTCAGGCCCGCGAGATGGACCTCTCCGATATCCGCGACCTGCGCCGCTGGCATCGCGATGCCGCCCTGCGCGCCCGCAAAGCCGGCGCCGACATCGTCTATGTCTACGCGGGCCACCAGCTTTCGACGATTTCGCACTTCCTCTCGCCCTACCGCAACCGGCGCTCCGACGCATACGGCGGCTCGCTGGAAAACCGCGCCCGCCTCCTGCGCGAGGTGCTGGCCGACACCAAGGATGCCGTCGGCGACACCTGCGCCGTCGCCCTGCGCTTCGCCGTCGACGAACTCATGGGCGACGAGGGCATGACCTGCGACGGCGAAGGCCGCGACCTTGTCGAGATGATCGCCGAAGAGCCCGACCTTTGGGACGTGAACATTTCCGGCTGGGAGCATGACAGCGCCCCGTCGCGCTTCAAGTCCCAAGGCTTTCAGGACGATTACGTCGCCTTCGTCAAACAGGTCACCTCGAAACCCGTGGTCGGCGTCGGCCGCTACACCTCGCCCGATGCCATGGTCTCGCTGGTGAAGGGCGGCAAGCTCGATTTCATCGGCGCCGCCCGCCCCTCCATCGCCGACCCCTTCCTGCCGAAAAAGATCGAGGAAGGTCGCATCGAGGACATCCGCGAATGCATCGGCTGCAACATCTGCATCTCGGGCGACATGACCTTCGCGCCGATGCGCTGCACCCAAAACCCCACCATGGGCGAGGAATGGCGCAAGGGCTGGCACCCCGACCGCATCGCCCCCAAACGCACCGAGGACTCGGTGCTCATCATCGGCGCCGGCCCCGCCGGGCTGGAAGCCGCCCGCGCGCTCGGCGAACGCGGCCACGACGTCACCCTCGCCGACGCCCGCTCCGAGGCCGGCGGCCGCCTTGTCGGCGAACGCCGCCTGCCCGGCCTGTCGGAATGGGGCCGCGTGGTCGATTACCGCACCTACCAGATCAGCCAGATGGCCAACGTCAACCTCTACCTCGAAAGCGACCTCACCGCCGAGACCGCCACCGAGTTCGGCGCCGACCACATCGTGCTTGCCACCGGCTCCCGCTGGACAGCAGACGGCATCGGCCGCACCAACCCCCGCGGCATCACCATCGAGGACGGCGCCATCACCCTCACCCCCAATGACATCATGGACGGCTCCGACCCTACCGGCCCCGTGGTCATCTACGACGACGACAATTTCTACATGGGCGGCCTTCTGGCCGAGAAACTCCGCGCCGACGGCCATGACGTCACCCTCGTCACCGCCGCGCCCGAGGTGGCGGGCTGGTCCCACAACACCCTCGAACAGCACGTGGTGCAAAAACGCCTGCTCGAGGCGGGCGTCACCCTCATCCTCTCCCACAACGTCACCGCCCTACGACAGGGCGAGGCCGACCTCGCCTGCGCCTATACCGGCGCGCCCCGCACCATCCCCTGCGGCACCGCCGTGCTGGTGACCATGCGCCTGCCCAATGACGCCCTCTACCACGCCCTCACCGCCCAAGGCGCCACGAACGTCACCCTCATCGGCGATGCCCACGCCCCCGGCATCATCGCCGCCGCCGTCTACGCGGGCCACAAATATGCCCGCGAACTGGGTGAACAGGACGACCGCGCCGTCCCCTTCCACCGCGAGTTGACCGAACTCTCCCCGCCCCCCGAACCGCGAAAGGCAGCGGAATGACCCGCGACCCCCGCTACGACATCCTCTTCGAGCCGGTGAAAATCGGCCCCGTCACCGCCAAGAACCGCTTCTACCAAGTGCCCCACTGCACCGGCATGGGCTACATGCGCCCCCGGATGCTGGCCGCCATGCGCGGGATCAAGGCCGAGGGCGGCTGGGGCGTGGTCTGCACCGAATACAACTCCATCCACCCCACCTCCGACGACCTGCCCCACCCCTCCGCCGCGCTCTGGGATGACAGCGATATCCGTGCGCATAGCCTGATGACCGAGGCGGTCCACGAACACGGCGCACTGGCCGGGGCGGAACTCTGGTATGGCGGCGCCCGCACCGCCAACCTGATGACCCGCGAAGTGTCGATGGACATCACCTCCATGCCCAACCTCGCCGGCCACCCCTACCAAACCCGCGCGATGGACAAGCAGGATATCCGCAACCTCCGCCTCTGGCACCGCAACGCCGCGCTGCGCGCCCGCGACGCGGGGTTCGACATCGTCTATGTCTACGCCACCCACACTTACCTCCTTTCCAACTTTCTGCACCCCCGCATCAACACCCGCACCGACGAATACGGTGGCTCGCTGGAAAACCGCGTGCGGCTGGTGCGCGAGTTGATCGAGGAAACCAAGGAAGCCGTGGGCGACCGCTGCGCCGTCGCCGTCCGCTTCTCGGCTGACGAGGAAATCGGCGAAGACGGCAAGCCCATCCACGGCGAACGCCGCGACATGCTGGCACTGCTCGCCGACCTACCCGACCTGTGGGATATCAACATCGCCAATTATTTCGTGGAAATGGGCGTCTCGCGCTACACACAGGAAGCTGCGCTCGAACCTTACATGAGCTTCGTGAAGGACGTGACCTCGAAACCCGTCGTCACCGTCGGCCGCTTCACCTCCCCCGACACGATGGTGTCTCAAGTCAAGCGCGGCATCACCGATTTCATCGGTGCCGCCCGCCCCTCCATCGCCGACCCGTTCCTGCCCTCGAAAATCGAATCCGGCGCGCTCGAAACCATCCGCGAATGCATCGGCTGCAACATTTGCTATTCAGGCGACAGCATCGGCGTGCCCATCCGCTGCACCCAGAACCCGACCATGGGCGAAGAATGGCGCCGCGGCTGGCACCCCGAGAAAATCGCCCCCAAAGGCTCCCACGCCTCGATCCTCGTGGTCGGCGCCGGCCCCGCCGGGCTCGAAGCCGCCCGCGCCTTGGGCCAGCGCGGCTACAACGTCATGCTCGCCGAAGCCACCCGCACCTTGGGCGGCCGCGCCACGCACGAATCCACCCTGCCCGGCATGAGCCCCTATGCCCGCGTCCGCGACTACCGCGAACAGGCCCTGCAGGAGATGCCCAATGTCGAGATCTTCCGCGAAAGTGCCATGACCGCCGACACCGTCCGCGAAGTGGGCGCCGATCACGTGGTGCTGGCCACCGGCGCCACATGGCGCCGCGACCGGTTCGACGGCGAGGTCTACAAGCCCGTCGCAGGTCAGGACATCCCCCTCCTCACCCCCGACGACATCATGGCCGGGAACACGCCCGAGGGCCCCGTCCTCGTCTACGACGAAGACAGCTACTACATGGGCGGCCTCATCGCCGAACTGCTGCGTTCCAAGGGCCTCGACGTGACCCTCGCCACCCCCTCCGAGGTCGTCTCCGAATGGGCCGGCAAGACCACCGAACGCTGGGCGGTCCGCACCCGCCTCATGCAACAGGGCGTCGCCCTCGAACTCTCCCACGCCCTCGACAGCTTTGACGGCACCGACGCCACCCTCACCTGCGCCTTCACCGGTACCGAGAAACGGCTCCCCGTCGCCTCCGTCGTCATGGTCACCCAGCGCGCGCCCAACGACACGCTCTACCACGACCTGCTCGCCTCCGCCGGCGGCGACGCCTCGGCCCTCCCCTTCACCCTCACCCGCATCGGCGATTGCGAGGCGCCCGCCATCATCGCCGCCGCCGTCCATGCCGGGCACCGCTACGCCCGCGACCTCGACATTGTGGGCGACACGCGCCACCTCGCCCGCCATGACCGCGTCGACGTGGGCGCCAGCGGTCCCGCACATGACACCTACCTCGCCACGCTCAAGCAATATTACGAGGAAGAGATCGAGGGAGAGGCCTATTTCCACCGGATCGCCGACCGCCTTTCCACCCCCGACCACGCCGACAAGATGCACCTGATGGGCGAGGTGGAAACTTTCGCCGCCGCCGCCATTTGGCCACTCATCGAGAAATACGGCCTCACCCCGGCCCCCACCGCCGACCTCCACGCCTCCGGCCAGAAACAGGCCGAACGTGAACCCACCGAATGGGACGGCCTGATCACCGACATGCGGAAAACCTTCCCCGCCTATATCGACGATTTCAAAGGTCTCGAAGCCATGGCGCCTCCCGAAGACCTGCCTGCGCTCCGCATTCTCACCAACCACGAATTCGCCGCCATCGACTTCCTCGAACTGGAAACGGCCCGGAACGCCGACAGCGCCGCACCACTGCGCCACTACCTCGAAACGGGCCGCGCATGAGATACGTCAGCCTCATCCTCCTCCTCGCCACGCCCGCGCTCGCCAACGGAACCTCCGATGAGACGGAGACCAACACGACCAACATCTACGGCGAACCCCAGGCGCAATCCGACGCCGAGCCGCGCGAATGCGATGTCTGCACCGCCCGGCACAAAAGCCTGCAACGCCTGCAACAAAAGCGCCTTTCCCTGCCTGACGAAAAGGCCGACCCCGAAGATGACAACTGACGCTTTCCCGACGCTCTTCTCCCCGCTCCGCGTCGGCCCCACCGACCTCAAGAACCGCATCTTCTCCACCGGTCACATGACGGTGATGCTGGAAGACGGCGTGCCCTCCGCCCGCATGGCCGCCTATCACGGCGCCCGGGCCCAGGGCGGCGCCGGGCTCATCATCATCGAGGCCGCCCGCGCCCACCCCTCCGGCACCTCCGGCCGCGCGGCGATCACCGCCTATGACGATGCCTGCATCCCCGGCTACGAACGCATCATCGCCGCCTGCCGCCCGCATGGCTGCAAGGTCTTTGGCCAGCTCACCCATCCGGGCCGCGAGATGGGCGCGCTGGCCGACGGCACCCAGCCAGTGGCCTACGCCCCCTCCGCCATCCCGAACGAACGCTTCCACGTCATGCCCCGCGCCATGCCAAAGGCGCTCATTGCCGAAATCGTCGAAGGCTTCGAAGCCGCTGCCGCCCGTCTCAAACGCGCCGGCCTCGACGGCATCGAGGTGCTGGCCTCCCACGGCTACCTGCTGGGCCAGTTCCTCAACCCCCGCACCAATATCCGCGAGGATGCCTATGGCGGCTCCCCCGAAAACCGCCTCCGCTTCGTGCGCGAGGTGCTCGCCGCCACCCGCCGCGGCGCGGGCGACGGGCTTGCCATCGGCCTGCGCATCTCGGGCGAAGAAAAAGACCATGACGGCCTCGAACAGCCCGAGGTCATCGCCATCGCCGAAGCCCTCGGCCAAGACGGCATCCTAGACTACCTCAACGTCACCGCCGGCACCTCCGCGGGCCTCTCGGGCTCCACCCATATCGTCCCGCCGATGCAGTACGAGACGGCCTACACCGCCCCCCTCGCCGCCGCCATCCGCGCCCGCCTGTCGATCCCCATTTTCGTCGCCGGCCGCATCAACCAGCCCCAGATCGCCGAGGAGGTGCTCTCCTCCGGACAAGCCGACATGTGCGGCATGACCCGCGCCATGATCGCCGACCCGCAGATGCCCGCCAAGGCAAAAGCCGGCCGCCTCGACGACATCCGCGCCTGCATCGCCTGCAATCAGGCCTGCATCGGGCATATGCTGAACGGCCAGCCGATCTCCTGCATCCAGCACCCCGAAACCGGCCGCGAACTCACCTACGGCACCCTTTCCAAAACGCCCAAACCCAAGCGCGTCCTCGTCATCGGCGGCGGCCCCGCCGGCCTCAAATCCGCCGCCATCGCCGCCGCCCGTGGCCATCACGTCACCCTGTTTGAGGCCACCGCCACCCTCGGCGGACAGGTCAACCTCGCCCAATCCCTCCCCGGCCGCGCCGAATTCGGCGGCGCCGCCACCAACCTCGCCCATGAGGCCGAAACCGCCGGCGTCGAGATCCGTCTCAACAGCCCCGCCGACCTGCCGCTGATCGAGCAAACCGCCCCCGACGCCATCATCTGCGCCACCGGCGCCACCCCCTACACCCCCGACATCCCCGGCGCCGACGAGGCCCATATCCTCACCGCGTGGGAGGTGCTGCAAGACAAGGCCAATATCGGCGGCCGCGTCGTCATCGCCGACTGGAAAGGCGACTGGATCGGCCTCGGCCTCGCCGAACGCCTTGCCCGCAACGGCTGCCATGTCCGCCTCGCCGTCAACGGCACCATGGCCGGGCAATCCATCCCCCAATACGCCCGCGACGCATGGCTCGGTACGCTCCACCGCCTCGGCGTGGAAATCCACCCCTATCTCCGCCTCTACGGCGCCGATGACGAGGATACCTATTTCCAGCACGTCCTCAGCGGCGAGCCGGTGATGCTCGACGGCGTCGACACGCTCGTCACCTCCCTCGGCCACCAGCCCGTCACCACCCTGCCCGACCAGCTTGCCGATTGGCCCGGAGAGCTGCACCTGATCGGCGACTGCCTCACCCCCCGCACGGTCGAAGAAGCCGTGTTCGAAGGGCTCAAGGCCGGCGCGGCCCTCTGACCCGCTAACCCGACAATTTCAATTAGGTATTGCGCCACACGGGGATTTGTGGTGAATCCCATTGATAAACGCCAAGCTGGGACATACCCAAGCCAGGTACGAATCCGTTCAGATCCCATGTCCCGGAGCCCAGCATGACGCGCCACGCCTTCCGCCTTTCCCCCCTCGTCGCCCTTGCCGCCGCCTGCCTCACCGGCGCCGCGGCCATGGCCGAGGATACGCCCATCGGCAAGAACGTCATGGTCGAGCTGAACACCCTCAAACCCGGCGACGGCGCCTGCGCGCTGACCTTCCTCGTCATCAACGGCCATGACAAGCCGATCGAAAAAGCGGTCTACGAAACCGTCCTCTTCAACGCCGACGGACAGGTCGACCGCCTGACCCTCTTCGACTTCGGCCAATTGCCGCCGGGCCGCCCCCGCGTGCGGCAATTCTCGGTCCCCGGCCTGACCTGCGACAACATCAGCCGCGTGCTGATCAACGGCGCCCACGCCTGCACCGCGCCCGAGCTTGACGAGACCGCCTGCTCCACAGGCCTGCAGGTCAACAGCCGCACCGAAGTGGAGGTGGTCGGATGACCGGACTGATCGAAGCCCTCCGTCAGGTCGCCGATCTCGGCGGACCCGTCGTCATGGTCCTGATCGGCGTCTCGGTGCTGACGCTGGCGGTCATGCTTTACAAGCTGTGGCAGTTCAAGGCGGCTGGCGCCGGACGCCACCGCGAACTGTCCGAGGCCGTCGCGGCATGGGATCGCGGCGACCGCGCCGGCGCGCAACAGGCCCTTTCCCGCTCGCGCAGCTACCTTGCGCCCGTCATCGAGATGGCTTTCACCTCCGGCCCCGCCGACGCCTCACGGCTCGAGGCCGAGGCCGAAACCCGCTTCGCCCGGCTCGAAAGCGGCTTCCGCCTGCTCGATTCCGTGGCCCAGCTTGCCCCGCTCCTCGGCCTTTTCGGCACCGTCCTCGGCATGATCGAGGCGTTCCAGTCGCTCCAGCAGGCCGGCGCACAGGTCGATCCTTCGCTTCTCGCGGGCGGCATCTGGGTCGCGCTGCTGACCACCGCCGTTGGCCTCGCCGTCGCCATGCCCACCGCGCTGGTGCTGAGCTGGTTCGAGGCCCGCATGGACGCCGAGCGCGTCACCGCCGGGCGCGCCATCTCGACCGTCCTCTTCCCGCAAGGGGCCGCAAGGGCCGCACCCGCCGGCGGCGCGGTGCCCGCCGGTGCGTAGATCACGCGCCCGCAAGCGCCTGTCGATGACGTCGCTGATCGACGTCATCTTTCTGCTGCTGCTTTTCTTCATGCTGTCCTCGACCTTCTCGCGCTTCGCCGAGGTCGAGATCAGCGCGGCAGCCGGCGGCGCGGCGGCCCCATCCGACACCCCGCCCGCCTTCCTCCGGCTCAGCCCCGACAGCCTCAGCCTCAACGGGCAGGAGCTCGACTTCACCGCCCTGAAACCCGCGCTCGACGACCTGCGCGAAACCGAGGAAACGGAAACCCCCGTCCTCGTCAGCCTGCGTGACGGCGTCAACGCCCAGCGCCTGACCGACCTGCTGGTCGCCCTGCGCTCGGTCGGGCCGATCCGCGTCACCGTGCTGGGGGCCTCATGAGACGCGCCCGCTCCACCCAGAAACGCGAACCCACCATCGCGCTCATCAACATCGTCTTCCTGATGCTGGTGTTCTTCATGGTGGCCGGCACCTTGGCCCGGCCGGTCGACGGTGATCTCGACCTCGTGCGCACCGCCGATCTCGAAGGGCGCGCGCCGCCCGACACGCTGGTCGTCCACGCCGATGGCCGGCTCAGCTACCGGGGCGAAACACAAGCCTCGGCCACCGCCTATGTCGCGACGCTCTCCGAGGAGGAGCGCAAGACCATCCGCCTCGTCCCCGACCGAGAACTCCCGGCCCAGACCCTCGTCGACCTCACCCGCGAATTGCGTGGCCAGGGGGCCGAGCGCGTGCTCGTCGTCACCGAACGGGGGCTGGAATGACCACCTCCTCCCGCCTCGCCAAGACCCTCGCCACCGCAACGGCCATCACCCTGCACGGTCTGGCGCTCTGGGCCGTCACCCCCGATATCGAGATCGAGATGGAGGGCTCCGGCGGCGAGATGCAGGCCAGCCTCGGCAACAGCTTCTCTGACATGGTCGAAGGCACCATGTCGCCCGCCGAGACAGAGGAGCTGACCGAACCGGACGCCCCCGAAGCCGAGGCGGAACCGACCGAACCCAAGACCACAGAGGCCGACCAGACCGAAGAGCGGACGGCCGAAACACCGCCCGAGGAAACCCGCCCCGACGTGCCCAAGCCGGTGACACAGGACACCCCCGAGCAGCCGCAACAACCACAACAGGCCGAAACCGCCACCGCCCCTGCGGCCCCCGACCAGACCATCGCCGACGTCGCCATGGCTCAGGATACCGAAACGCCCGAACCCGAAACCCTGCAACAAACAGCTCCCGAGGAGGTGCAGCAGGCCGAACCGCAACCGGCGGTAACACCCCTCGCCGCGCTCGAACCCACACAAGCCGAACCGACCCGGGCCGCCCCCGTCCCCTCGACCAACCTCGCCGAGAGCGCCGAAACGATCGAGGCCGACACCGAAACGAGCCCCGCCGTCTCGCGCTCCCTGCGCCCGCAAAACCGCCCGAAGGCCATCGAGGAAGAACAGGAACGCCTCGCCCGCCAGCGCGAAAAGGAACGGCAGCAGCGGCAGGCCGAACAGCGCCGCCAGCAACAACAGCAACAGGCCGCCCGCCAACAGCCGCAGGGCAACGCCAGTCAGAACGCCACCACCGGCGCGGCAACCGGGGCCGAAACCAACCGGCGGCAGGCCAATACCGGCACCGGCCAGTCAAGCGAGGCCGGCAACGCCGCCGTCAGCAACTACCCCGGACAGGTCATGCGCCAGATCTCCCGCGTCCGCCGCCCACAGGTCGGCTCGCGCGGCACCGCCGTGATCGCCTTCACCGTTTCCTCCAGCGGCGGCCTCGCCGGCCTCTCGCTCACCCGCAGTTCCGGCAACGGCCGGCTCGATCAGGCGGCGCTCGGCGTCGTCCGCCGCGCCGCCCCCTTCCCGGCCCCGCCCCCCGGCGCCCGCCGCAGCTTCTCGATCAACATCAAGGGCGGCTGACCCCCGGCCCCGACACCACCGGCCTTTCCGTCGGATGCCTCCGGCGGGGATATTTGGACCAAGAAGAACCCCCGGCGCGCCTTCCCGACGTCTTCTTGGTCGAAATATCCCGGGGGTCTGGGGGCCGCGCCCCCAGGGCCTGCGTGGCCCGAACGCAAACCGGCCGGTTGCGCCGCAAGGCGCGCCATGTGGTACAGACCCCCGGTCGACCGCAGCTTCATCTCGAAAAAGATTCCGGAAATTCCATATCAAAATCAATATCTTGATATTTTTCTCAAAAAAACATCAGGCGACGGGAAACCTTTTCCCATTCGGCGCGTTGTATTTTCGACGTCGGAATGGAGAAATCGTTTCGACAGGATGTCTGCCATCATCCCCAAATCCCCGGCAGACATTCAGCACCCTTCCTGTCCCTCGGGTGCCTGCCCCCGCCTTTATTGAAGGCGGGGGCCGCTTTTTTCGGAGGCTACGTTCCCCCGTCGCCCCCTCAGATCAGCGGTCGCCGCTTCACATCCGCGTCCGGATCGCGATGCGCCAGATCGGCCAGCCCCTCGTAATCGCGGATCTCCATGTCCCCGTTCTTCCAGTTCACGATCCCCCGGTCGCGCAGCGCCTTCAGCGTCTTGTTGGTATGCACCACCGACAGGCCCAGCGCGTCGGCCAGATCCTTCTGCGTATAGGGCAGCTTCATCCACGGCCCCTTCGACATGCCCAGCGCCACCGACCGGTCGTAAAGCCGCAAAAGCCCCGTCGCCAGCCGCTGCTCGGCCGGCATCTGCCCCACCACGGCAAGCTGCTCGCCAAGGAAATGCTCCTCCAGCGCGGCGATCCATGTCAGGTCATAGGCCCGCTCGGGATGGTCCTGGAACAGCCGCCACAGCGACCGCCGGTCGAACACGCACAGCATCATCGACGTGGTCGATTCGACCGAATGCTGCATCTCGTCCATCACGCCCGCCTGCAGCCCGATGAAATCGCCCGGCATGACAAAGCTGACCACCTGCCGCTCGCCATCCTCCAGCGTCTTGTACCGCAGGCCCATCCCGTCGAGCACGGTATAAAGCTGCGGGCTGTTCGACCCCTCCAACATCAGCGTCGTGCCCGGATCGACCTTCAACTCACCCGTCTTGAAATCCTTCATGAAGTCGAGCTCGGCTTCGGACATGGGAAGAAAGACGGGCCGGTTGCGCAACCAGCAATTTCTGCAATTCGTAACCATGAGCAAAAATTCCCCTTTCCCTATGTCATAGTTTAATGCAGCCCAAATTTTAAACGGTATTTTGAATTTATGTTTGGAGACAACCTCATGAATGAACGGCCCGATGATTCCCGGCGGACCTCGCCGGATCAGTCGGCTCCCGTCTACCTTGTGCTGGAGCGCAATTCCCTGATTGCAGAGGATATTGCCGGCTCGCTCAGGGCGGCGGGCCCGTGCGACATCATCCGCGTCAAGTCGGCGGACGAAATGGCCAGCCGGCTTGCCGCGCAGAACCGGATCGAAGCTGCATTTCTGGAGATGAACTACACCCAGCTGGTCAAGACCGGACTGGCGGAAACGCTCAGGACCTGCGGCACGCAAATCATCCTCACCGCCGGCGAAGACGATGAGGACCGTGTGCGCAGCCTTGGCTGGAACATGCTGATCCGCCCCTTCACGGACGACATGATCCGCCACGCCATCCGGCCGCGCAAGCCGAAAGGCTGAGGCCGGTTACGGCTTGGGGTCGCGGGGCCCTCGGGCGGAGCGCCCGGCCTGCATTCCCATCGCAAACCCTTCAATGATCCCCACGAGGGTCGAGGCATTGCCCGTCGCCCCTGCCGGGGCCACCGTTGCGGCGGCCGCCCCGCGCACGGGAACTCGCGACCGGCTCAGCAGGAAGCAGATGCCGGCCAACAGCACGAACAACCCGCCAATCGCAGCGTTGGCAATGATCGCGCCATGCTCAGCCTCGATCACAAGCCAGAGGGCTGCACCGAGAAAGCCGCTGCCGACCAAAACGAGTATCATGCCCACGAAATTGAATGCGAAAGCGCGCGCCGCGGCGCGCGCCTGGATTTCGATAGTGGCGGGAATTCCAAACATCCCTTACCTCCGGCTTGTCAGCATTCCCAGCATAAAGCCGACGCCGACCGCCACGGCCATCGAGGTGGCGGGCTGTGCGCGCACCGTGTCGGCGGCATATTCACCGGCCCGTTCGGCCTGATCGCGCGCGGCGTTGAACTGTGCCTCGCCCGCGTCATAAGCCTCCGACGCCTTGCGCCGCGCGCCGTTTACCGCGGCATTCTTGGAATTGACGCCAAGCTCGCCCAGCGTCTTCGTCAGCGACGAGACATCCTTTTTCAGGGTCGAGATCTGCGCCGAGAGTTCGTCGAGTTCACTTTTCGGTGTGTCCGTTTCAGCCCGTGCCATGTCGGCCTCCTTATTTTCGTGAACAGTGTGGTCCATTCCCCGCGTCAACGCATGAGCGCGCCACAGGTTCCTGCCTTTCGCCCGACTGCGGCAAATTAGAGCAACTCCCTGCCGCCACGGAAAAATTTTCGGGAACCATTCGCTCCCCGGCGCGGTTGGTCAGCCATCAAACGCAAGACGAACCAAGGCAATCAAAGGAGTTATCCGATGCTGTACTGGGCACTTGTATTCTTCGTGGTCGCAATCGTCGCCGCCGTGTTCGGCTTTGGCGGTATCGCGTCCGCGTCGGCCGGGATCGCACAGATCCTGTTCTTCGTGTTCCTCGTGCTGTTCCTCGGCGCACTGATCATGCGCGCCGTCCGCAGCTGACGGGCCCGAACGAAAAAAGACCTGCGCGCCGCTGACCGGCGCGCAGGCCTCCGATAAAAGCTGTCGATCCTCCCTCAGACCTGCAGCGTTTCCGTACTCGAGAAAAACATCGCTTGGCTCACGGCGGATTGAACCTGGTCTTCCGAATAGGGCTTGGTGATCAGGAACGCCGGTTCCGGCCGCTCGCCGGTCAAGAGGCGCTCGGGGAAGGCGGTGATGAACACCACGGGCACCTCGTCCATCTGGCCCAGAATGTCATTCACCGCATCGATCCCCGACGATTTGTCGGCAAGCTGAATATCGGCCAGGATCATGTCGGGCGGCGTCTGCTTGGCCAGCTTGACGGCCTGATCGCGGGTCCGCGCCACACCTGTCACCTCGTGGCCCATGCTCTCGACGATAGAGGAGATATCCATCGCGATGATCGCCTCGTCCTCGATGACCATGATCCGACCGCGAACGGCGTCCGACATCTCGCGCCGGGCGATTGACAAAAGTTCGGCTGCCTCGTCGGGGCTCACGTCGATGATGTCGGCGATCTGCTCGGTCCGGAACCCTTCGAGGCTCTGCAAAAGCAGGGCTTCCCGCGTGTTGCGGGTCAGACCGGAAAGGCGCCACTGCGCCCGGCCTTCCGCGGAATCGAGGCTCCCGCCCTCGTCCACGGGCGCGCCGGAGGACACCCAGATATCGTGAAACGCCCGGAACAATGCCGCCTTCGGCGCCCGGTCGTTGGTAAAGACCTCCTGATTCTCAAGCAGCGCCTCGAGCGTGGCAGCGGCGTAATTATCTCCGGTGTTCTGACTGCCCGTAAGCGCCCGCGCATAGCGTCGAAGATAAGGCAGTTCCTGCGCGATGCGCGTTGTTACATCAGGATTGCTGTCCATCATGGATATTTCCCTCAGCTGTCCTCTAAAAAAAATTGTCGTCGTGAGGAACCAAACGCATATCTTTAGGTTATGTTCCAGATCAGGTGCAAAAAAAGCGCCTGAGGGCTTGTGCGGAAATTCGGGTGTCATGACGAAGACTAGCAGGAACAACCAAGTGGATCAGCAAATAGATGATAACTTGCGGCGTGTTTACTCGGAAGCTTTCGAGGAACCGGTGCCAGAGCGGTTTACCAAGCTGCTCGACCAGTTGCGCGCAAAAGAGCAAGAGAGCAGTGATACGCGGAATCGGGACTCCGAAACCAAGACCGAGGATGACGCGTGACCACACACAAAGATCCAAAGGAAGAGCTGATCGAGCATCTTCCTGCCATGCGTGCGTTCGCTTTCAGCCTGTCGCACAACGCCTCATCGGCGGACGACCTCGTACAGGATGCGGTCGTCAAGGCATGGGATAACTTCGACAAGTTCCAGACCGGCACCAACCTGCGGGCGTGGCTCTTCACGATCCTGCGCAACACCTATTATTCCCAGCACCGCAAACGCCGCCGCGAGGTCGAAGACCCCGAAGGCATCATGGCCGGGGCGTTGTCACAAAAGCCCGACCATGACGGTCGCCTCGCCATGACCGATTTCCGCGAGGCTTTTGCCCAGCTCACCGCCGAACAGCGCGAGGTTCTGGTGCTTGTCGGCGCCGAGGGGTTTTCCTACGAGGAAGCGGCTGATATGTGCAAATGCGCGGTCGGCACCATCAAGAGCCGGGCGAACCGGGCGCGCAAGCGTCTGGGCGAACTGATGCACCTTGACGATGACAGCGAACTCGAGATGACGGATTCAGCAACATTGGCGGTGGTAAACGGAAAGCCATCCGTATGAGCGAGAAGCCGGCGGCGCGGCATCGGGGCTTGAAACCCGGCCTCGCTTTCCGGCTGGCGATCGTTCTCAGCCTCGCCATGCTGCCGCTTGGCCTGATCTCCGTGTTCCAGACCCTCAAGGTACTGGAAGAACGCCGCGCCCTCTCCGAAACCGCCCTTCTCGATCACACCCAACAGGCCGTCTCGGACACGCGCGAGCTGATCCGCTCGGCCGTCAGCTCGGCCCGCACGCTGGCCATCGCGGTCGAGGCGTTCTCCGCCTCCAACCAGAGCTGCGACCTGATCATGTCGCAGGTCGTCAACACGTCCGAGGTCTACAGCTTCGCCGGCTTCATCGATTCGAACCTGCGACTCGTCTGCGCCTCCAACGGCGAACGCCAGGATCTCGCCAATCTCGACATCATCCGCTCCGACCTCGAGAATCGCGAGCCGGGCGTCATCGTCCAGCCGCTCGAATTCGTCGGCCCCGGCTCGGCCGTCATCGTCACCGTGCCGGTGACCGATTCCAGCCTGCAAAGCGGCACCGCCTGGATCGCGATCCCGCTGGGCGAGATCAACGACGTGCTCGCCGAAATCGACTCCGATGTCGATCTCGTGGTCTTCCAGCGCGAAGGCGACATCATCGCGACCGGTGACTTTACCGACGACCGCCGCTCCGTCCTGCCCGCCGGCCGGTCCCTCCCCGATCTCGTGGGCGAGGGCCGCCAGACCTTCCGCGACCTCAACCGTCAGGGCAACCCGCGCCACTTCGCCGTGGTCCCGATCGTCGAAGGCAGCGTCTTCGCACTGGGAAGCTGGCGCCCCCGCAGCCAGAGCACCTTCCTGCCCGGCTACGAGGAAGCGATCTCGCTCTACGTGCCGCTGCTGATGTGGGTGATCGCCATCGCCGTGGCCTATATCGGCGTCCACCGCCTCGCCATCCGCCATGTCTGGCGCCTGCGGTCGTGGATGCGCCTCTTCGCCGCCGGCCGCACCGATCTCGACGCCGCCCGCCTCGACAACGCACCCGAGGAATTCGAGGTGCTCGCCGACGCCTTCCGCGCCATGACCCGCCGCATTTCCGAACAGGAACGCCGCCGCGACGAGGACCTGAAGGAAAAGACCGTCCTGCTGCGCGAAATCCACCACCGGGTAAAGAACAACCTGCAACTGATCTCCTCGATCATGAACATGCAGATCCGCAACACCGAAAGCCCCGAGGCCCGCCACCTGCTCCGCCGGGTACAGGACCGGGTGATGGCGCTCTCCGCCATCCACCGCTACCTCTACCTCGCGCGCAAGCTCTCCAAGGTCCGCGCCGACTCGCTGCTCGAGGACATCATCCGCCAGCTCGTCACCATCGGCGCCCTCGACGAGTACGAGCACCGCATCGAGATCTCCACCAGCTTCGATGCGGTCGAGATCGACCCGGATCAGTCCGTCCCCCTCTCGCTTCTGGCCACCGAGGCGGCGATCAACGCGGTCAAGCACTCCGGCGTCGAACGCGGCGCGACCGCATGGATCAACATCGCGCTCAAGCAGGTGGGGGCCGACACGCTCAACCTCAGCATCGTCAACTCCCGCATGCCCCATGACGGCGAAGACGACACCCACGACACCGACGGCTCCGGCCTCGGCTCGCGGCTGATCCAGTCCTTCGTCTCGCAGCTCGACGGCACGCTTGACACCCACGCCACCCCCGACCGCTACGAGCTGCACGTGACCTTCCCGCTGTCATGGCCCGAAGTAGAGGAAGACGAGGCCCTGCCGGCGAAATGATGACGTTAATGATGACCTGCCGGGAACCAGCGTAAGGTTTCGGACGTTCAATTCTCAGAACAACAACACGGAGGTACATCATGAGACGCAAGCATTTCTCGGTGATATCCCTGTTCGCCCTCATTGCTGTGGCTGCCTGGGATGTCCTGAAACGGATCAGTGAGAATATCGACGACGCACAGCCCGTGCCCGCCGTCGCCAAGGCCAAGACCTGAATTACTGCCCGCGCGGTGCGAAGGTACCCGGTTTCGCGCCGCGCTCGGTTCCTACCCGAACCCCGCTCCCCGCATCGCCGCCGCGATGACCCCCACGGCCGCCGCCGCCCCCATCATCCCGAACAACACCAAAAGCCCGTCGGCCATGAACATGCCCGTCGCCACAACCGCCACGACCACGCCCAGAATGGACGAGGTGAAGGGCACCAGTTCCAGCAACGGCATCAGCATCCCGCAAATCAGGCACAACCCCTGCGGCATGATCGAGAACGGCGGATAGGTCAGCCACTGCATCCGCCTACGCGTCACCCGGTCCAGCATCCGCGCCGGCTTGCGCAGCCATCGCACCGCGTCATGCACCCGCCGCGCCGGCAGGCTCGCCCGGTTCAGCCACCCCGGCAACCACAGCGCCGGCCGCCGCATCATTTGCTGCACCGACACCGCCGCGATCAGGATGCCACAGACCGACGAAAACCCCGGCACACCGCTCAACGGAGAGACCACCATAAGCGCCGGCACCATCAGCAGCGGCGTATAGCTCGCCCGGCCCAGCCGGTCGACCACCTCGCGCACCGAAGACCGCTCGCCTTCCAGCGCATGTTCCGTTTCCAGAACGATATCGACCGCGGCCATGGGCCGGCCCTTTGCGGATGCCGCCATCCCTGTCCTTTCCCGTACAAAGTCTCCTGACCGGAACCCAACGTACCATGCCGACCCCGGTTCCCCGGAAACCGGGCCGCCCCCCCGGCCTGCGCAAACTCCAGCTTGTACGCCGGGAACCGTTTGCCTCGCAGGGACGTTGAGCAACCCTGTAAGCCAGTCTTTTACAAAGGACACTGTTATGAAACACCATGTTCTCAGCGCCGCTGCCGCCGTGCTGATGTTCACCGCCCCCGTCGCCGTGCAGGCACAGGATGTCACCGTGTCGCGCATCGAGGTGAAAACCGACCTGTCGGCCTATCAGGACAGCAACGCCAGCGAATTCTGGCCGTCGCTCGAGGCCGATCTCGGCCGCGCCATCTCCTCCATCGTCACCGTCGACGAAACCGCCGAGGCGCCCGCCATCCGTGTCGAGATCAACAAGATCGCCATCTCCGGCAGCCCGATCCTGCCCGACACCGGCGAATTCAACGAGATGGAAGGCACCGTCGCCGTCTTCCGCGGTCTCGAGGAAGACGTGACCTCCGGCTCGCGCGAAGATGCCACCCCCAACGAGATCGAGCGCAGCTTCCCGATCAAGGTCAGCGCCGTCACCGGCGAGGCGATCGTGCCCGAAGGCTACACCGCCATTCCGCCGTCGAATGCCGATTTCTACGCGGCCATGATCGGCGGCTTCGCCCTCGAAACCGTCGAACGGCTCGACCAGTAACCGCCCCTAGCCGCGCCCCGGTCCCGCCGGGGCGCGCGCGCCTTCAGAACGTCTGCGCCTTCGTCCGAAGCGTCACCCGGTTTTCCATGAACGCTGACACCCGGCTACAGAACAGCCGCGTATGCTTCTGGCTCACCTCGTCCAGCGCATCCCCGTCCCGCGCCGCGATCATGTCGATCATCTCGTCATGCTCGTCATAGATCCGCTCGTAATAGGTGTCCGGCTCCTGCGACGTGCGATCCTCGTTCTCGAACATCAGGTAGGTCAGCCGCAGGCTGAAATTCAGCACCGTCTCATAGCCTTCCTTGATGAACTCGTTCCCCGCCATCAACGCGATCTGCTTGTGAAACTCGTGGTTCCGCTCGGTCATCGCCTGGAAATCGCCGGCCTTCGCGGCGGCCTTGTAGCCCTCGTTGATCTCGCGCAGCACCTTGAGCTGATCCTCGGTATGCCGCCCCGCCGCCAGCCGCAGGACCGCGGCCTGGTACAGGTCCATCGCCTCGAAGATTCGCGGCACGTCGTTGAGGTTGATCACCTCCACGAAATGCCCCCGGTTGGCCGAGAACCGCACCAGCCGGTCCGCCTGCAACCGGATCAGCGCCTCGCGGATGGGCGTGCGCGACACCCCGAACCGCTTCTCCAGCTGCGCCTCGTCCAGATGGTCGCCGGGCTTCGCCACCAGCGTCAGGATTTCCTTTCGCAGCGCGTCATAGACCACCTGCGTGCCCTTGCCCCGCGGCCGCCCGCGCTTGGCCCGCTTCTCGAAGGTGTCGACCTGTCCGCCGCCCAGAATACCGGCGTCCTCTTGCTTCTCTGCCATGAAATGTCTTCGTCCTCTCAACCCACAGGGTAAGTCAACCTGCCACTTTCTCGCGGATATCCGCAACCAGAACCGGCTTGATGATCTTCTTCGTCGGCGTCATTGGCATCTCGGGGATCACCTCCAGCCGCTCGGGCCAGCGCATCTTGGCCACCCCCTGCCCGTCGAGATAGGCGCACAGATCCTCCAGCGTCAGCGCCGTATCGGGCCTGAGCGCCACGTAGACGCAAATCCGCTCACCCAGAACCGCATCAGGCATCGGCACCAGCGCCGATTGCACGATATCGGCATGGCCATCCAGAATACTCTCGATATCCGCCGGGTTTATCTTGATCCCGCCCCGGTTGATGATGTCCTTGCTCCGCCCGGTGATCATGATGTTCCCGTTCTCGTCGATCGAGGCCAGATCGCCGGTGCGAAACCAGCCATCCTCGGTGAACGAGCTCGCATTGGCCTCCGGGTTGTCCAGATACTCGGGCAGGATCGAATAGCCGCTCATCTGCAACTCCCCCTCGCCGCCCTTCGTCACGTCCTCGCCCTCCAGCGTCATGATCCGCGCACTCAGCCCCTCGGCCAACTGCCCCACCGTCGCATGCCGTATCTCCGGGTCATCCGTCACCACCGTCTGCGTCGCCAGCAACGCCTCGGTCATCCCGAACAGGCACCCGACCCGGCCATTGGGCAACCTTGCCTCGAACTGCGCCGCCACCTCCGGCGGACAGATCGAGCCACCGACGATCACGTCCCTTACCGTCTCGGGCGGGCTGGCATCCATCACCCCGCTCTTCAGCGTCGCCGCCAGATGCGCCGGCGCCGAATACACCACCGTCGGCCGCATCTCGGTCAGGTACTGCCCATAGGTCGGCGGCGTGAACAGCGGGATCGGCACCACCGTCGCCCCCGACATCAGCGCATTGCCCGCACATAACAACCCGAACACATGCGTCAGCGGCGGCGCGATCATCACCCGGTCGGACTGCGTCATGCCCACCATCTCGCCGAACCGCCGCGCGTTCTGCGCCATCAGCGTCTGCTTGCGGATCACCCCCTTGGGCGCCGCCGAGGTACCCGAGGTAAAGCACAGCGCCACCTCCGCCTCCGGTCCCGGCCCTGCGATCTCCGGCGTGTCGATATGCTCCGCCACCAGCGCCTCCAAATGATGCTGCCCGGCGATCTTCGGCTCGGTCACACAGATCACGTGCTCAAGGCTCCCGATCTCGCCCTTCAACGCCTCCATCACCTTCGGCCCGTCGTATTTCCCGACCTCCGCCGTCACCACCGCCTTCACCCCGGCAAACGCCATCAGCGGGTACAATTCGTCCTGCCGATACGGCATATGCAGCGTCGTCAGCACGCATCCCGAAATCGCGCAGGCCATGTACGTGGTCACGAATTCCGGCGAGGACGGCAATTGGATCGCCACCCGATCACCGCGCGTCAATCCCAGCGTGCCGAACGCCGCCGCCAGCGCGTTGGCCTTCCTCGCCAGTTCCGCGTAACTCAGCTTGCCATGATCCGTCGTCTCGACCGCCATCTGCCCCGGCGTCTGCGCCGCCCAGAACCGCATGCTTTCCAGAATCGTGCCCATCGCCCGGGCCTGTGTCAGCGTCTCTTGTGCCATTGTCTTTTCCCCTCTGTTGGATGAAGGCGCCGTTCAGGCGGCGTTGTTTTCCGATTGGGCCGTGGCAAACCGCACGGCGTGCTCCGCACTGCGTTGCGGCCGTTGCATCTGCATCAGATGCCCCCCGCCTTCGACGGCGGCGGTCTCGAACCCGAAGGACTGCGCAAGGAAACTCGCGGTCCGGATCAGCACTGGCAGGTCATGCCCCAGCGTGGTGCCCACCACCACCTGCACCGGCACCTCCACGGTCGCGATCCCGTCCCACCACGCGCGCGGCAGGCGGATATCAAAAGTGTTGGCCTCGAGATCCGGATCACAGACCAGCTCATATGGCGCCTCCGGGTCGTTATCCGCCCGGTAGAGCATCGCCGCCGCCAGCCGCAGGGTCACCTCGTCCGGAATGCCCCCGAAGGTGGGCGACCGCTGCAACGACGTGACCAGCCTCTCCGGCCCCGAAAACCGCCGCCGCCGCGCCCTTGTCCGCCGCGACAGGCCCCGGTGCGCCTCCTCGAATTCTGTCAGCAAGTCCGCATCCGCCACCGGCGGCACCGGCGGCTCGTAAAGCGTCAGGGATCGCCACCCCCGCGGCTCCTGCGATTGCGCCATCAGCGTCGCGATCGAGCTCAGCGAATGAAACGCCCCGTGCATCGGCTTCTCGCCGAACCTCGCTTGAATCGAATCGTAAATCTCCGGAATGTCGGCCACGAAACGCGGCCACGGGTTCTCCACCACCTCGCCCGGCCCGCTCTGCCCGTGGCTGCGCATGTCAAAGACCACGACCTCGAAATCGTCCATCAGCACCTTGGCGAACTCGTAGAACCCGTCGATCGCCAGCCCGTTGCCATGCGACAAGACGATCCGCTCGGCCTTCTCCCCGCCCCAGCGGCGAAGGGCCACCCGGCCGCCGTCGCTCAGCTCGAGCATCTCTTTTTCCACTTTGAAATCAAATCCTTCGGTCATTCCCAGCCTTCCGGTTCAAGCCCTTGTACGAATTGCCGTCGTAAACGAGTTGACACGATCCAGCTTTATTATACAATAAGTATTTAATGAATTTCAAGCTCGCTCGACGGGTATGGAGGATGATGTGTCAGAAATGCGCGAACCGCTGGTAGGGCAGAAGATCCTGCGCACCGAAGATCAGACCTTGCTGCGCGGCAAGGCGACCTTCATGGATGATATACCCATTGCCAAGGGCACGCTACACGCGGCCTTCCTGCGCTCGCCCCATGCCCATGCCCGCATCAAGGGCATCGACGCCACCGAGGCGCTCAAGCTCAAGGGCGTCCACGCCGTCATCACCGGCGAAGACATCCGCCCCTACACCAAGCCGCTCATCGTGGGCTTCGCCAACCCGCTCGACTATCGCGGCATCGCGCTCGACAAGGTCCGCTACGTGGGCGAACCCGTCGCCATCGTTTGCGCCACCGACCGCTACCGCGCCGAGGATGCGCTCAAGCTCATCAAGGTCGATTACGAGGTGCTCGACGCCGTGGTCGACCCGGTCCGCGCCTGCGAAGACAGCGCCCCCGTCCTGCACGAGGCCGCCGGCTCCAACCGCGTCTCCCACCGCGTCTTCAACCACGGCGAGGCCGACAAGGCCCTCGACGAGGCCAAGAACAAGACCCAGATCACCATCCGCTATCCCCGCAACTCGGTCACGCCGATGGAAACCTACGGCGTCGTCACCGAATACAAACCCGATACCGGCGGCTACGACGTCACCTCCAACTTCCAAGGCCCCTTCTCGGTCCACACCGTGATGGCCATCGCGCTCAAAATCCCCTCCGCCAAGCTGCGCCACAAAAGCCCCGCCAATTCCGGCGGCAGCTTCGGCTCGAAACTCACCGTCTTCCCCTACATCGTGGTGCTCTGCGTCGCCTCCCGCCTCGCCGGCCGCCCGCTGAAATGGATCGAGGACCGGCTCGAACACCACGCCTCCTCCTCCGTCGCACCCAGCCGCGTCACCACGATCGAGGCCGCCTACGACGATGACGGCACCGTCAACGCCCTGCGGATGGAGCATTACGACGACCACGGCGCCCACCTTCGCGCCCCAATGCCCGCGCCCATCTACCGGATGCACGGGCTGTCGACCAACTGCTACACGATCCCCAACGTCAAGGTGACGAACAACATCGTCCTCACCAACAAATGCCCCACCGGCGCCGTGCGCGGCTTCGGCGGGCCACAGCTCTACTTCGCCGTCGAACGGGTGATGAACAAGATCGCCAGGGAACTGGGCATGGATCCGCTCGACCTGATGAAGAAAAACCTCATCCCCGCCGGCTCCTTCCCCTACCGCGCCCCCGCCGGCGCGCTGATCGACTCCGGCGACTACCAGCAGGTCGTGAAAGACTCCGTCGAACAGGGCAAGCTCGACTGGCTCCGCGAGCGCCAGAAAGAGGCCCGCGCCGAGGGCAAGCTCTACGGCATCGGCTTCTCCGCCGCGGTGGAACCCAGCCAATCCAACATGGGCTACATCTCGACCCTGAAAACCAAGGAAGAACGTGAAAAGGCCGGCCCCAAGGACGGCGCCGTCGCCTCCTGCACCATCTCGGTCGACGCTCTTGGCTCGGTCAACGTCGTCGGTGACTCCACGCCACAGGGTCAGGGCCACCAGACCGCGCTGGCCCAGATCGTCGCCGACGAGCTTGGTCTCGAGTTTTCCGACATCACCGTGAACCTCGAAACCGACACCCAGAAAGACAACTGGTCGATCGCCGCCGGCAACTATTCCTGCCGCTTCTCGCCCGCCTCCACCTCGGCCGCGAAAACCGCCGCCGAACGGGTGCGCGTGAAAATGACCAAGGTCGCCGGCCGCTTCCTCAACGTTCCCGAGGATGACATCGAATTCGCCAACAGCATGATCCGCTCGAAATCGAACCCCGACAACGCGCTCGAATTCCGCCGGGTCGGCGGGCTGGCGCACTGGTCGCCCTCCTCGCTCCCCGAAGGGATGGACCCCGGCATTCGCGAGGTCGCCTACTGGAACGCCCCCGAACTCACGCCGACCACCGCCAATGACGAGATCAACACCTCGCTGGCCTACGGCTTCGCCTTCGATTTCTGCGGCGTCGAAATCGACCCCGACACCGGCAACGTCAAGGTCGATCACTACGTCACCGCCCATGATTGCGGCACCATCCTCAATCCGGGGCTGGCAAAGGGCCAGATCCGCGGCTCCTTCGCCAACGCCATCGGCGCCTCCCTCTACGAGGAATTCGTCTACAAGGAAGACGGCACGTTCCTCTCGGGCACCATGGCCGACTACCTGATCCCCACCGCCGCCGAAGCCATCGACCCGGTGCTGGTCGACACGGTCGCCATCCCCTCCCCCTTCACGCGCCTCGGCGCCAAGGGCATCGCCGAGGGCAACCAGTACACCACCCCCGTCTGCCTCGCCAACGCCGTGGCCGACGCGCTCGACTACGAAGACGTGACCCTGCCGCTCACCCCCTCGAAAGTGTTCGGCTGGATCAACAGCGGCGAGGAAATGGCGCCCCCGGCAGACGAAGAACCGACCGATGAACGCCTCTCCGTCGACTACTCCGGCGACGCGCTGCGCGGCGAGGGCGAAACCTTCGTTCCCGCCCCCCGCGAAAAGGTCTGGGACACCCTCCTCGACCCCGCCGAGATGGCCGCCCTCATTCCCGGCTGCAAGGAACTCGACAAACATGCCGAGGATCACTTCACCGGCACGCTGAAAATGGGCGTCGGCGCCGTGCGCGGCACGTTCGAGGCCGATATCCGCCTGAAGAACATGCGCAAACCCGAAAGCGTCGAGATCACCGGCACGCTAGACGGCTCGCTCGGCGTCTCGCGCGGCACCGGCTGGGTGGACCTCGTGGAAACCGAGGGCGGCACCAATGTCCGCTACCGCTACGAAATCCACCTCTCGGGCACCATCGCCTCCGTCGGCGGCCGCCTGCTCTCCGGCGCGGCGCGCCTTCTCATCAACCAGTTCTTCCGCGCCCTCGTGTCCCGCGCCGCACCCGACGCCGCGCCGCGCAAGGGGCTGCTGGGCAAGATCCGCTCGAAATTCGGAGGCAATTCATGAAACCGGCCCCCTTCTCCATCCACATCCCCGACACGATTGACGAGGCCGTCACCTGCCTTGCCGAACACGGCGAAGACGCCCGCGTCATCGCCGGGGGCCAGTCGCTGATGGCGATGCTCAACATGCGGCTGGCGGAACCGTCGATTCTCGTTGACGTCTCCCGCCTCGCCGACCTCAAGACGCTCGAGATCGGCCCCGACGGCCTCACCGTCGGCGCCGCCACCACGCAGGCCGAGGTCTTCCACCACCCCGACCTTGCCACCCACATGCCCCTCATCCGCGAGGCGCTGACCCATGTCGGCCACATCCAGACCCGCAACCGCGGCACAATCTGCGGCTCGCTCTGCCATGCCGACCCTTCGGCCGAAATGCCCCTCCTGCTCGCCACGCTCGGCGGCACGGTGACCCTGCAATCCTCGACCGGCACCCGCACCCTCTCGGCCAGCGAGTTCCAGACCGGGCTGCTCGAGACGGCAAAACAACAGGGCGAACTCTGCACCTCCGCCCATTTCCCCTCGCTCCCCTCCTCGGCCAAATGGGGCTTCCGCGAAATCGCCCGGCGCGACGGTGATTTTGCCATCGTCGCCATGGCCTGCATCGCTGACAAGGGCACTGTGCGCCTCGGCATAGGCGGCGTCTCCGACACCCCCACGGTCGAGGAATGGCCGGACCTGTCCACCGCCGACATCCCCGACGCCCTCAACCGGCTGGCGTGGAAAATGGGCGGCTACGACGACATCCACGCCTCCGCGCGCTACCGCCGCGAACTCGTCCGCCGCATAGGCAAGAAACTCATCGAGGAGGTCCTCTCATGAAGGTCCTGCAACACGGCCAGAAACACATGGTCGAATTCACCCTGAACGGAGAAGAGGTCGAAGGCTTCGCCGAGCCGCGCATGCTGCTCAGCGATTTTCTCCGCCACGAGATCGGCGCCACCGGCACCCATGTCGGCTGTGAACACGGCGTCTGCGGCGCCTGCACGGTGATGATGGACGGCAAGGCGGTGCGCTCCTGCCTGACGCTCGCGCATCAGGCCGAGGGCCGCGAACTCCGCACCATCGAAGGTCTGGAAACCCCCGACCACCAGTTCAACGACCTGCAACAGGCCTTTCACGAGAACTTCGCCCTGCAATGCGGCTACTGCACGCCGGGCATGCTGATGACCCTGTCGGAACTCGCCTCCACCGGCAAACGCTATACCGAGGCCGAGATCCGCGACGCGCTCT
The DNA here is from genome assembly GCA_040220035.1 of Roseovarius sp. Taxonomy (GTDB): domain Bacteria; phylum Pseudomonadota; class Alphaproteobacteria; order Rhodobacterales; family Rhodobacteraceae; genus Roseovarius. The sequence goes on from JAVJTX010000023.1 coordinate 66,838, forward strand.
CCGGCAACATCTGCCGCTGCACCGGCTACAAGGAAATCGTCGACGCCGCGATGGCGGTGCTGGGCGACAAGGGGCAGGTGGCGGCGGAGTAGGCGCTACGTGGCCACGGCACTCTCAAAACGGTCCCGCCGGGCGAGCGCCGGCACAAGGTAGAAGCGCCCGTCCCGGCCCCCGAGCCGGGACCTCGCGCCACAAGAGGCCCCGGGTCAAGCCCGGGGCGGGCAGGCAAGGTATCACGGCCCGCCGTAGGGTGGGTGCCAACCCACCTCCGGCGACCACCCCGCAACTTCTTCCGCCCGGAATCAAGGTGCGCCATAGGCGCACCGCCGGGCAGCGGTCGTCATTGTTGCGCCATTGGTCCGAGCGACAATGGCGACACCGCCCCCAGGGCGGGCGCTTCTGCACCGACACCAATCAAACCCACCCTCGGATGCGGGCTGCACCATAAATCAACCAACACAAATCTAGGCGCACCCACCCGCGGTCGGGCGCTACCCGGCGGTACAAAACTCACCCCGCCTTCGACCCGACCTCCGACGGCAATTCCACGTTGATCTCCAAACTCGACATCTGCTCGCCGCGCTCCATGCGCACCTCCACATCCGTCTCGCCGATCGACACGTATTTCCGTATCGCCTCCACGATATCGCGCTGCAACATCGGCAGGTAATCGGCCTCTCCGCCGCGCCCACCGCCACTGCGCTCATGCGCCAGCAGGATCTGCAACCGGTCCTTTGCGGTCTCCGCACTTCTCGCGCGGCGTTGCTTGCGGGCAAATCCGAACAGGTTCATGACGCCCGCCCGAACAGCCGGTGAAACAGCCCCGGACGCCGCTCGCCCGCGATCCGCATCTCGACCTCCTCGCCGGTCAACCGTCGCACGGCATCCTCATAGGCCCTTGACGCCGCCGAGGGCTGATCCAGCACCACCGGCGTGCCGATATTCGACGCCCGCAAGATCGCCTGGCTCTCCGGGATCACTCCCAGCAAAGGCACCGCGAGGATCTCCAGCACATCCTCCACGTTCATCATCTCGCCGCTCTCGACCCGGGCCGGATCATGCCGCGTCAGCAAAACCTGCGCCTTCACCGCATCGGCGCCCTCGCTCTCGGCCCGCTTGGTCTGGCTGCTCAACAGCCCCAGAACCCGGTCGCTATCGCGCACCGACGACACCTCCGGGTTCGTCACAACCACCGCCTCGTCGGCGAAATACATCGCCATCTGCGCGCCATGCTCGATCCCCGCAGGGCTGTCGCAGATGATATAGTCGAACTCCTGCTTCAGCTCGTCCAGTACCTTCTCGACACCTTCCTTGGTCAGCGCATCCTTGTCCCGCGTCTGCGAGGTGGGCAAAATCGACAGGTTCTCAAGCCGCTTGTCCCGAATGAGCGCCTGCTTCAGCCGCGCATCGCCCTGAATGACGTTGATGAAATCGAACACGACGCGCCGCTCGCAGCCCATCGTCATGTCGAGGTTCCGCAACCCCACGTCGAAATCGATCACCACCGTGCGGTGCCCCTGCTTGGCCAGCCCCGCCGAGATCGCCGCGGCGGACGTGGTCTTGCCCACGCCCCCCTTGCCCGACGTGATCACGATAACCCGGCCCAAGGCCGGCTTTTCCTTAAGATCGACCGTCATCCGATCACCTCCATGCACAGTCTCTCGTTATCCAGGTAAACATGCGTCGCGCGGTCTCGCACCGCGTCCTCCAGCGTCTCGCTGGTCTTGTAGAGCCCGGCAATCGCCAGCAGTTCGGCATCGAGGCTCTGGCAGAAAATCCGCGCGCTCTCGTCGCCATGCACGCCCGCCATCGCCCGCCCGCGCAGACGCCCGTAAATGTGGATATTGCCGCCCGCCACGACCTCGGAGCCGGACGCAACCGACCCGATCACCGTCAGATCGCCACTCTCACAGACCACCATCTGCCCCGACCTGACCGGCGCGCGGACCAGCTTGTTCTCGACACCCCGAAGCGCCGCCCGTTTCCGCCGCTTCGAGCTCCGCGCATCCGGCAGCGGCGCATCCTTGCCCGCCAAGACGGGGATCAGCCCCATATCCTGCAACGCCTCTTCCGACAGCACGCCGGGGTTCTGCACGCCGAAGACCCGCAGGTTCCGCTCGCGCAACTTGGCTACCATCGCCCGCAACCGCTCGGGCTCGGCCATGCCCGGCACGTTGCCAAGGTCGATCACCATCGGCGCCTCGTCAAAGAACTGCGGCGAGGTCTCGCGCTGCGCGTCAAGCCGTTCATAGAACGCCGCGTCATCCGCCTCGACATCCACCCGCAGCGACAGCGCCATCAGGAACCGCCCGCGAATCTGGAAAGGAATAATCTCTCCCGGCATGGCCCCATGCCGGGTCTCTTCGTATCTGGTAGACACGGTTTGCCACTGCTCCTGCTCTGGCGGATCGCGACTCAGGGCCGGCCCGCTCTTGGTTTGGCGCATAGTGTTTCCGATCCCGGCGGCGGGCGAAAGCCGGTGCTTGGCCGTCAGCGGGAAAATGCCTGCGGGGTGGGGGAGGAGCGCTGGTCCATCCTCCTACCAAGCCCGGAATGAAGCCCCGCCAAAGGCGCGGCGCCGGGCAGCCCCCGTTGCGCCCCGCACAACATCTGGCCCCACCCCCCACCGAACGCCACATTTACCCCGCACCCCTCGGTCAAAAACACCGACGCGATACCGACAAAATACCGACGTAATACCGACATGGCCTTTCCAGCAAAATCAAAGCATTAACCCTGATTCGGCCAACAATCGCCGCCCCAGCGGTTAACCCTCACAAACTCAGGTGCCGCCGCGCCTCCGACCCCGCATCCGCCAGAACCTCCGACGGCCCGCTCCACGCGATCTCGCCCTTGCGGATAACGTGGTGCCGGTCCCCCAGTTTGCACAGCGGCTTCAGGCTCTTGTCGATCACCAGAATGGTCAGGTTCCGATCCTTCAGCCGCTTCAGCGCCCCCCAGATCTCGCGCCTGACAGCAGGCGCCAGCCCCTCCGTCGCCTCGTCGAGGATCAGGAACCTCGGTCGCGTCAACAACGCCCGGCCAATCGCCAGCATCTGCTGCTCACCCCCCGACAACAGGCTCCCGAAGGATGCCTTCCTCTCCGCCAATCTGGGAAACAAATCAAAGACTTCCTCCAGCCCGTCCCGCCCGTTCCGCGCGGTCGCCAGCAGGTTCTCCATCACCGTCAGCGTCGGGAACACCTGCCGCCCCTCAGGCACCAGCGCCACGCCCCGTTTGGCGATCTCATGGGTCGGCACCCCGTTGATCCGGGCCCCGCCAAGATAGATATCTCCCCCGATCCGGTCGGTCAGGCCAAAGAGCGTCCGGATGGTCGTGGTCTTGCCCATCCCGTTCTTGCCCAGCAGCGTCGTCACCGACCCTTCCTCAACCTCGAAACTGAGGTCGAACAGGATCTGGCTCGCTTCGTAACTGGCACAGACATCGCGGAATTGCAGCATCAGAAATCGTCCTCTTCCGACAGGTAGGCCGCCTGCACCTCGGCCGAATGGCGCACCGCCTCCGGCGTCCCGGTCATCAGCACCCGGCCATCCACCAGCACCGTGATCTCATCCGCCAGATCGAACACCGCATCCATGTCATGCTCGATCAGCAGGATCGGCACATCCCCCTTCAAACGCTTGCGAATAAGGGCCACCAGCTCCGCCGCATCCGAGGTCGACAGCCCCGCCAGCGGCTCGTCAAGCAACAGGATCGCCGGGTTCGAAATGATCGCCATCGCCAGTTCCAGCCGCCGCCGGTCGCCATGGCTCAGCGCCGAAGGCAGCGCATCCGCCTTCTCCTCCAGCCCGAAATCCCGCAACACCTCGGCCAGTTCGCTGGCATAATGCCGCTCCGCATGGGCCCGGAACAACTGCATCACCGACACTTTCGGCGTGTCCCTTGCCTTCAGGCTCAGCAGGATATTCTCCCACACCGCGATATGCTGAAACAGCGCCGTGATCTGATAGGTCCGCGTCAGCCCCAGCCGCGCCCGCTCATGCGTCGAAAGGCCGTTCACGTTCCGCCCGTCGAAATGCACCACCCCGCCATTGGGCCGCAACTCGCCCGACAAGACACTCACCAGCGTCGTCTTCCCCGCCCCGTTCGGCCCGATCAGCGCATGGATCGACCCGTGATCCAGCCGCAGGTTCACCCCCTGCAACGCATGGATGCCGCCGAAGCTGACCGAAATATCCTCGAGTTTCAGAATATGGCTCATCCCGCCCTCGCCCGGCCCGGGATCAGGCGATCGACAAGCCCCGCCAGCCCCTTGTGAAAGAACATCACGACACAGATCAGGAATGGCCCGAACAATATCGGCCAATGCGTCGTATACCCCGCCAGAACGCTTTCCAGCAGGACAAAGGCAAACGCCCCATAGACCGGCCCGAACCGCGTGCCCACGCCGCCAAGGATCACGATCACCAGCAATTCCCCCGACCGCTGCCAGCTTGCATAGCCCGGCGTCGCAAACTCCGCCTGATTGGCCAGCAGGAACCCCGCGATGCCACAGATCACACCGGCCAGCACGAACCCCACCAGCCGCACGGCGAACACGTTGAACCCCAGCGCCGTCGCCCGCGTCGGGTTCTCCCGGCACGCCACCAGCCGCCGCCCGAAATCCGACCGCACGAGGTGGTTGACGACAAGGAGGCACAGGACCGTGATCCCCGCCACGAAAAAGTAGAAATGCCAGCTGTCAAAGGGATCATAGCCACCGAAAAGCGTGGTGCGCTCATAGATCACCATGCCATCATCGCCCCCGAAATAGGACGAACTGACCGCGAGGTAATAGAAGATCTGCGCCAGCGCGAGCGTGATCATGATGAAATACACACCCGACGTCCGCAGCACGATCAACCCGATGAAAAGCGCCACCAGCCCCGAGGCTGCCATCACCACCGGCAACTGCACCCAGATCGGCAGGATATCGGCATTCGCCAATATCCCCGTCGCGTAACACCCGATGCCCAGATAGACGGCATGGCCAAAGCTCACCATCCCCCCAAAGCCCAAAATCATGTTGAGGCTCGCCGCCGCCACCGCATAGATCAGCGCCCGCTCGAACACCGCCAACTGGTAGACATCGCCCGACAGCACCGCCACCAGCGGCCCCGCCGCCACCATCGCGACCAGCACCACGACACCCTCGATCATGCGAAAGGAAACGGCCATCTCAATGTCTCCTTTGCAGGGGCAACAACCCCTCGGGACGGAAGAACAGGATCAGCGCCATCAGGATGTAAACCAGCATCGAGGCCAGCGCCGGCCCCGCCTCGCCCGCCACCTGCGGCGAAAAGAACGCGCTCAGGATATCGCGCAGGAACGCCCGGCCCATCGTGTCGATCAGCCCCACGATCATCGCCGCCAAAAGCGCGCCCCGGATCGAACCCAGCCCGCCAATGACCACCACCACGAAAGACAGGATCAGCACCGCCTCCCCCATCCCCGGCTGCACCGACAGGATCGGCCCGGCCATGGCCCCCGCCAGCCCCGCCAGCAACGCGCCCAGCGCAAAGACCAGCGCATAAAGCAGCGAGATATTCACGCCAAGGATCGACACCATCACCCGGTTCGTCGCCCCGGCCCTGACCAGCATCCCGATCCTCGTTTTCTGGATCAACAGGAACAGCCCCAGCCCCACAAGCCCCCCCACCGCGATCACCAGCATCCGGTAGGCCGGATAGTCGATCCCGAAGGGCAACGGGATCTGCCCCGCCAGCGCCTCCGGCACGCCCGAAAAGATCGGCACGCTGCCCCAGATCAGGATGACGGATTCATTCGCGATCAGGATCAGCCCATAGGTCACAAGCACATGGTCGAGGTGGCTGCGCGCATAAAGCCTCCGCACCAGCAGCACCTCCAACAGCATCCCCACCCCGAACACCGCAATCGCCGCCAGGCCCACCGACAAAAAGAAACTCCCCGTCAGCGCCTGGAACAGAACCGAAAAATACGCCCCCAGCATGAACAGCGACCCGTGGCTGAGGTTGATGAAATCCATCACCCCGAAGATCAGCGTCAGCCCCGCCGCGATCAGGAACAGCAGGATGCCAAGCTGTATGCCGTTCAGAAGCTGTTCCGCGAAAAGGCTGGCCATCTGCTGGCGTCTCCTTGTCTGGCGCGCCCTCGGGAGCGCAGGGTTTCGGGGGTCAGGTCCCCTTGTCGCCCAGCCGGGCGAATTGTGCGGTGGCATGGCCGCAAAGCCTGTCGCCCTGCGTAGCCCGCGCGGTGCAGAACACCGTTTTCCGCCCCACCCGCAGCGCCTCGGCCTTGACGTAAAGCGGCGCATCGGCGCGGATGGCCGACAGGAACTTCGTCTCCTGCGACACCGTCACCGCCTCGCCGCCCGCTTTCGCGACCTCGTACATCGCCACGTCGAACAGCGACGCCAGCGCGCCGCCATGCAGGATGCCCAGCGGGTTCAGCGCGCCCTCCTTCAGACGCACCTCGAACCACACCGCCCCGTCCTCGCGCCGCACGCCGATCTCGCCGATGAACGCCAAAAGGCTGTCATCCTCGCGGAACGGCGCAAAGCCATCGCGCGCAGCGTCAGAGGCGGCGCCAGAACTCATCCCGTCGTCACATCCACGGCCAGCTTGCCCGCGACCTTCCGGTCAAGAATGTCCTGCAAGCCCTGCATCAACTGCCCGAACGGTAGCACCTCGCTGACATTCGCCTTGACCGTGCCCTCGGCCAGCAGGTTCAGCCACCATTCGGTGCCCGCCCGCATCTCCTCGAGCGCATGGTCGAAATGAATGTCCAGCGGCGCGCCCATCACCGACAGGTTGTTGTAAAGCAGGTAATTCGCCTTGGCCGACTCGATCGACCCGCTGGCAAAGCCCACGACGACCAGCCGCCCGGCGAAACCAAGGCACCGCAGCCCGGCAATGAACATCGCCCCGCCCACGGTGTCGATCACCACGTCGGCGCCCCTGTCGTCACCCCAATGCCTGCGCACCTTGTCCTTGAAGACCTGCTTGAGCGGCTCTTCCTCGCGCTCCGTCACGACCAGCGCGTCGCCGCCGCCTTCACGGACCAGCGCCGCCTTCTCCTCCGACGACACGACGCCCAGAACCTCGGCCCCCAGCGCGTGGGCCAGCTGCACGGCAGCAAGGCCAACCCCGCCCGCAGCACCGGTCACGACCACCCGGTCGCCCCTCTTGACACCCGCGCGGATCGACACCGCCACATAGGCCGTGTTGAACACCGTGATGGCCCCCGCCGCGTCGATGGCCGACACCGCCTCGGGCCGATGAAAGACCCGCGACAACGGCGCGTTCACCTGTTCCGAAAACGCGCCGGTGAACACCTGCGCCACCACCGGGTCACCCGGCTTGAACCCGGTGACGCCCTCGCCAACCGCTTTCACCACACCGGCACAATCGCGCCCCGGACCGAACGGTGGGTTAGGACGTTTCTGATACTTCCCCTGCACCATAAGAGCATCCGGGAAATTCAGACCGATTGCATGGTTCTCGATTAACACTTCGTTCACACCCGGCGTCAGATCCGGCAGGTCGTGAACCCGGTGAGATGTCGGCGCACCGTACTCTTCGATAAGAAAGCCGCGCATCGCGCTCTCCTTTTTATACGTTTAGTATTTTATTAAACGTGCCACGCGCCCCAGCATCCGTCAAGGAAAAATCCTACGGCCCTGCACCCTGAATTTTCACGGTTTACTATTTTTATACTGTATGTATATTTATATCCACCCACCGGCGCCCGCGCCGTGGGCATTCAGGAATAAAGACCGGAGAGTTCAAAGATGTGGCAGTTCTGGGTCGACCGTGGCGGCACCTTCACCGATATCGTGGCCAAACGCCCCGACGGCACGCTTGAGACGCGCAAGCTGCTGTCGGAGAACCCCGAGAACTACAAGGACGCCGCCGTTCAGGGCATCCGCGATTTCCTCGGCCTCGCCCCGGGCGAACCGATCCCCCAGGGCGTCATCGATTCGGTCAAGATGGGCCCCACCGTCGCCACCAACGCCCTTCTCGAACGCAAGGGCGACCGCACGCTCCTCCTGATCACCAAGGGCTTTGGCGATCTCCTCCGCATCGGCTACCAGAACCGCCCGCGCATCTTCGACCTCGACATCCAGCTTCCCGAAATGCTCTTCGAACGCAGCGTCGAGATCCCCGAACGGCTCGACGCCGCGGGCGAGGTGCTGGAACCGCTCGACGAAACCGCCGTCCGCACCGCCTTGCAACAGGCCCATGATGACGGCATCCGCGCCGTCGCCATCGCCTTCATGCACGGCTACAAGACCCCCGCGCACGAGAACCGCACCGCCGAGATCGCGGCCGACGTGGGCTTCACCCAGATTTCCACCAGCAACGGCACCTCGCCCCTGATGAAACTCGTCAGCCGGGGCGACACCACCGTCGTCGACGCCTATCTCAGCCCGATCCTGCGCCGCTATGTCGAACAGGTCCGCGAGGCGCTCGACGCCGGCACTGACGGCAACGACCGCAAGCGCCTGCTCTTCATGCAATCCAGCGGCGGCCTCACCGACGCGGCGCTTTTCCAAGGCAAGGACGCCATCCTTTCCGGCCCCGCCGGCGGCGTCGTCGGCATGGTCAAAACCGCCGAACACGCCGGTCACGACAAGCTGATCGGCTTCGACATGGGCGGCACGTCAACGGATGTCTGCCACTACGCCGGCAGCTTCGAACGCAGCCTCGAGACCGAGGTCGCCGGCGTCCGCATGCGCGCCCCGATGATGAACATCCACACCGTCGCGGCGGGCGGCGGCTCAATCCTTTCCTTCCGCGACGGCCGCTTTCAGGTCGGCCCCGAAAGCGCCGGCGCCAACCCCGGCCCCGCCTGCTATCGCCGCGGCGGCCCCCTCACCGTGACCGACTGCAACGTCCTTCTGGGCAAGCTTCAGCCGGGCCATTTCCCCCGCGTCTTCGGCCCCGAGGCCGACCAACCGCTCGACACCGAAATCGTCCGCGACAAGTTCGACGCGCTCGCCCGACAGATCGCCACCGAAACCGGCAACCCCCGTATGCCGCTCGAGGACGTGGCCGAGGGTTTCCTCCGCATCGCCGTCGAAAACATGGCCCGCGCGATCAAGAAAATCAGCGTCGAGCGCGGCTATGACGTGACCACCTACACCCTCAACTGCTTCGGCGGCGCGGGCGGTCAGCACGCCTGCCTCGTGGCCGACGCGCTCGGCATGTCCAAGGTCTTCCTGCACCCCTTCTCGGGCGTGCTCTCGGCCTATGGCATGGGCCTCGCAGAGATCCGCGCCATGCGGCAAAGCCAGTTCGACCAGCCGCTCTCCGCCACCTCCTGCGCCGCGGCACAAACCCTCGCCGACCGCATGGCCGCCGAGGCCGAGGCCGAGCTGATCGAACAGGGCAGCGCCAGCGATGACATCACCCGCGTGACCCGCGCGCTCCTCCGCTATGCCGGCTCCCACCAGACGCTCGAAGTCACCTTCGGCCCCGAGACCGAGATGCGCGACACGTTCGAGACCGCCCACCGCCAGCTCTACGGCTTTGCCGACCCCGAGCGCGAGGTCTATTTCGAGGCGCTCACCGTCGAAACCATCGGCGCCCAGCCCGACCTCCCCGACAGCGCCACCCGCCCCGATCAGGGCACCCCGGCGCCCATCGACACCGTCGACATGGTGGCAAATGGCAAGGCCGCGCAAACCCCGCTCTACGACCGTGACACCCTTGGCCGCGGCCAATCCGTCGACGGCCCCGCCATCATCCGCGAAGCCACCGGAACCGTCATCGTCGAGCCGGGCTGGCGCGCCCATGTCGACGCCTTCGAAAACCTCGTCCTCGACCGCGCCGTGCCCCGCCGCGGCATGGAAGATATCGGGAAAGAGGCCGACCCGGTCATGCTCGAGGTGTTCAACAACCTCTTCATGTCCATCGCCGAACAGATGGGCGCCACCCTCGCCAAGACCGCATATTCCGTCAACATCAAGGAACGGCTCGACTTTTCCTGCGCCCTCTTCGACCCCGATGGCGGGCTTGTGGCCAACGCCCCCCACGTCCCGGTTCACCTGGGCTCGATGGGCGAATCCGTCCGCACCGTCATCCGCGAGAATGCGGGCCGAATGAAAGCGGGCGACGTCTTCATCCTCAACGCCCCCTTCAACGGCGGCACCCACCTGCCCGACGTCACCGTCATCACCCCCGTCTTCGACGAGGCGGGCGCCGAAATCCTCTTCTACGTCGGCTCCCGCGGGCACCACGCCGATATCGGCGGCCGCACTCCCGGCAGCGCGCCCCCCGACAGCACCCATATCGACGAGGAAGGCGTGCTCATCGACGACTTCAAGATGGTCGATCAGGGCCGCTTCCTCGAGGCCGAAACCCGCGCGCTGCTGGCCTCCGGCCCCTATCCCTGCCGCAATATCGACAACAACATCGCCGACCTCCTCGCCCAGATGGCCGCCAACGAGACCGGCGCCCGCGAAGTGCGCCGGATGCTGTCGCAATTCGGCACCGGCGTGGTGCAGGCCTACATGCGCCACGTGCAGGACAACGCCGAGGAAAGCGTGCGCCGCGTCATCGACCGCCTGCACGACGGCCGCAACACCTACGAGATGGACAGCGGCGCAAAGATCGAGGTGCAGATCACCGTCGACCGCGACAACCGCACCGCCAAAATCGACTTCACCGGCACCAGCCAGCAGGACAAGGGCAACTACAACGCCCCCCTCTCGATCTGCCGGGCGGTGGCGCTCTACGTCTTCCGCACGCTGGTGGGCAGCGACATCCCCCTGAACGAGGGCTGCCTGAAACCCCTCGACCTCATCATCCCCGAGGGCACCTTCATCAACCCCGTCTATCCCGCCGCCGTGATCGCCGGGAACACCGAGGTCAGCCAGTCCATCGCCGACGCCCTTTATGGTGCGCTCGGCGTGATCGCGGGCTCGCAGGGCACGATGAACAATTTCGTCTGGGGCAACGACGCCTACCAGAACTACGAAACCATCTGTGGCGGCACCGGCGCGGGCCCCGGCTTCGACGGCGCCGACGCGGTGCATTCCCACATGACCAACACCCGCATGACAGACCCCGAAGTGCTCGAATGGCGCTTCCCTGTCCGGATCGAGGAATTCTCCATCCGCCGCGGCTCGGGCGGCAAGGGCCAGCATCGCGGCGGTGACGGCATCCGCCGAGAGGTCCGCTTCCTCGAGCCGATGACCACGACCGTCCTGACCTCGCACCGCCGCGTGCCCCCGCGCGGGGCCGAGGGCGGCGGCCCGGCCTCGGTCGGCCGCAACGCCATCCGCCGCGCCGACGGCACGGTCGAGGAACTCAAAGGCAACGACATGGCCGAACTCGGCCCGGGCGACGTCTTCATCATCGAAACACCGGGCGGAGGCGGCTTTGGCACGGCGGCCTGACCGGGCCACGACAACCCTGCCCCAACCCTGAACGCACACGACAAAAGAAGACTGGAAAACCAGAAGACCTCAACAAAGGGAGTAAGACACCATGAAGACCAACCTCACCAAACTACTGGCCGTCTCGGCACTCGCCGCCGCCGGCCTTGGCGCCCCCGCCCTTGCCGAAGACGGCAAGATCAAGGTCGGGCTCATCCTGTCGCTGTCCGGCCCCGGCTCGGTGCTCGGTCAGGAAATGCAGAAGGGCGCCGACCTCGCCCTCGAAATGCTCGACGGCACGCTTGGCGGCAAGGAGGCCGAGTTCATCTACGAGGACGACCAGCGCAAGCCCGATGTCGGCAAGGAAGCCGCCGAACGCCTGACCCGCTCGGAAGATGTCGACGTGGTCATCGGCTCCTCCTTCTCGAACGTGATGATGGCGATCCACCGCCCCATCACCCGCGCCGGCAAGATCGTCCTCAGCCCCAACCCGGCCCCCGCGCCGCTCGCGGGCGACAAGTGCGACCCCAACTATTTCGCCGTCCCCTTCCAGAACGACCAGCTCGCCGAAGCGGTCGGCACGCACCTCTCGGCCGAGGGCGTCGGCTCCGCCTTCATCCTCGCCCCCAACTATCAGGCCGGCCGCGACCTTCTCGAAGGCTTCAAGCGCACCTATACCGGCGAGATCGTGGGCGAGATCTACACGCCGCTGGAACAAACCGACTTCTCCGCCGAACTGACCCAGGTGAAATCGGCCGATCCCGACGCCGTCTTCGTCTTCTACCCCGGCGGCCTCGGCATCCAGTGGGTCAAGCAATACGCCCAAGCGGGTCTCAAGGACGACACGCCGCTCTACAGCGCCTTCACCTATTTCAACGGCGCCGCCCTCAACGCCATCGGCGAGGCCGGGCTGGGCCTGAAAAGCGCGGCGCAGTGGACAATCGACCTGCCCAACGACGCCAACCAGGAATTCGTCGAGGCCTTCCGCGCCAAGTACGATTCACCCCCCTCCGACTTCGCCGCCATGGCCTATGACTCCGTCCGCCTGATCGACAGCGCGGCGGCCAAGGTCGACGACATGGACGACACCGACGCCTTCCGCGCCGCCCTGCGCGAGGCCGATTTCGCCTCCGTCCGCGGCGACTTCAGGTTCAACACCAACCAGCACCCGATCCAGTCGATGTACCTCGCCACGGTCGAGGCCGACGAGGACGGCAACTACATCGCGGTCTCTGAAAGCGTGATCGAAGAGGCGATGGAAGACAGCTACGCCAAGGACTGCTCGATGGAGTGATCCGTCTCACGACCTGGCATGTCACCGATGTTACCCTCGCAGGAAACTGCGAGGGTAATTTCTTTCGAACGCTCACCACCACCATGGCGCGCCAACCTCACCAAATCGCCGTGCCGTCGGGGCGGCCCGTCGATGCGCGGCGGGCTTCGCCCTCGATTCCGCGCAGGGCTTTACCCCTATTCTTCAAAAATCCACCACAACAGCCCGCCCCTTCTCCTGCGCCAGCTCCACCACCCGCGACGCCACTGCCAGGTCCTGCAACCCCACACCCGTGCCATCGAACAGCGTGATCTCCTCCGCACTCCGCCGCCCCGGATGCGCCCCGTTGATGACCGCCCCAAGCTGGTGAATATCCCCCTCACCAATCAGCCCCATCGCCACCGCATGCTGCGCCTCGCCGATCGACACCGATTGCGCCACCTCGTCGGTGAACACCACCGCCCGGGCCAGCAACTCCGGGTCAACCTCCTGCTTGCCCTTGGTATCCGTGCCCATGCAGGCCAGATGCGTGCCGGGCGCCACCTGATCGGCCCCGAGGATCGCCGCAAATGACGACGTGATCGAGATGATCACATCCGCCTCCCGCATGCCCCCCAGCTCGACCGCCTCGAACGCCACCCCAGCCTCCTTCGCCACCTTCTCGAGGTTCGGCAACATCTCCGGATGCAGGTTCCACCCTATCACCTTCTCGAACGCCCGCTGCTCCAGCGCCGCGCGCAACTGAAACCCCGCCTGATGCCCCGCGCCGATCATGCCGAGCACCTTGGCATCCCCCCGCGCCAGATGCCGGATCGACACCGCCGACGCCGCCGCCGTGCGCAACGCCGTCAACAGGTTCCCGCCCACCATCGCATGCGCCCGGCCCGTATCGGCATCGAACAGGAACACCGTCGACTGGTGGTTGATCACCCCATGCTTTTCAAGGTTATGCGGCCAATACCCCCCCGCCTTCACCCCCAGCGTCAGCCCCGACCGGTCAAACCCGCCCTTGAAGCCATATAGCGCATCCTCATGCCCGATCGCCTCGCGCACGACGGGAAAGTTATAGGCCTCCCCCGCCGCCATCGCCGCGAACACCCGCTCGACCGCCTCGAACGCCGCCTCACGCGTCATCAGGTCGGCAATCTCCCGCTCCGGTACGATGATCATCCCCGGCCCCCGCTCAATACGCAAAGCCGCGGGCCGAGACCGGCCAGACCACCTCGACCTTGCCCTGACGCACGCCCACGTACCAGTCATGCACATTGCAGGTCGGGTCACAGTGTCCCGGCACCAGCTTCAGCTTGTCATTGACGGCCAGCACGCCTTCCGGGTCCGCCACCACCCCATGCTCGTCCGAGCACTTGACATACTCCACGTCATCCCGCCCAAAGACCACCGGCAAGCCGCTATCCACCGACTGCGCCTTCAACCCGGCATCGACAATCGCCTTGTCGGGCTTCGCATGGCTCATCACGCTGGTCAGCAGGAACAGCGCATTCTCCCACTCCCCCCGGTCGATCCGTTGGCCCTCCTCGTCAAGGATCCGCCCGTAATCGGCATCCATGAACGCATACGACCCGCATTGCAGCTCGTTATAAACGCCCGACGCACTCTCGAAATAATAGGACCCGGTCCCGCCCCCGCCGACGATATCGCACTCAAGCCCCTCACCCTTCAGCGCCTCCACCGCATCCTTCACCATCGCCACGGCAATTTCGATCTTAGCTTTCCGGTCCTCGTAGGCGTAGAGATGCTGCATCGCCCCCTGATAGGCCTGTATCCCGGAAAACTTCAGCCCCGGCGCCGCATCAATCGCGCGGGCGATCTCCACCACCTCCGGCGTCGTCGTCACCCCACACCGCCCAGCGCCACAATCGATCTCCACAAGGCACTCGATCTCCGTCCCGTGCCTCTCCGCCGCCTCTGACAGATCACCCACATTCGCCACATCATCCACGCAGCACAGCACCCGCGCCCCCAGCTTCGGCAACCTCGCCAGCCGGTCGATCTTGGCCGCCTCCCGCACCTGGTTCGACACCAGCACATCGCCAATGCCCCCCCGCACGAACACCTCCGCCTCGCTCACCTTCTGACAGCAGACCCCACAGGCCCCGCCCAGCTCGATCTGAAGCTTCGCCACGTCCACCGACTTGTGCATTTTCCCATGCACCCGGTGCCGCATCCCGTGCGCCTTGGCATAATCGCCCATCTTGCGGATATTCCGCTCCAGCGCGTCGAGGTCCAGCATCAGGCAAGGCGTCTGGATATCGGCCTCAATCATCCCCGGCTTGGCCGGAATGTCGAAACCCACGTCGAAATCGTCGAGATTGCTCACGTCTTTCATCACATTTTCTCCTTGTCAGCCCGCCATCCACGGCAGCTTGTCGAGGTCCACGTTCCCGCCGGTCACGATCACGCCCACCCGCTTGCCCGCGAACCTTTCCCGGTTCTTCAGGATGGTCGCCAGCGGCACGGCACTGCTCGCCTCCATCACGATCTTCATCCGTTTCCATGTCAGCTTCATCGCTTCGACGATCTCCTCCTCCGAGGCGGTCAGGATGTCGCTCACGTAATTCGACACGAAATGCCAAGTCAGCTCTTTCAGCGGCACTTTCAGCCCGTCCGCCACCGTCTCTGGCGCGTCATCCGCAATGATGCGCCCCGCCTTGAAACTGCGATACGCATCGTCGGCCTGCTCCGGTTCCGCCGCGATCACCTGCACATCCGGCGCCAGCTCCGACAGCGTCAGGCAGGTGCCCGAGATCATCCCGCCCCCGCCAATCGGCGCCACCACCATGTCCAGCCCGCCGGTCTGCGCCATCAACTCCCGCGAACAGGTCCCCTGCCCGGCAATGACGCGAGGGTCATTATAGGGATGCACGAAATCGCCGCCCGTCCGCGCCTGCACCTCGGCAAACACCGCCTCGCGGCTGCTGGTCGAGGGCTCGCATTCGGTGATCGTCCCGCCATAGCCGCGCACGGCATCCTTCTTGGCCTGCGGCGCGGTGCGCGGCATGACCACGTTGCACGGAATGCCCCGCCGCCCCGCCGCATAGCTCAGCGACAGCGCATGATTGCCCGAGGAATGAGTGCACACCCCCTTCTCCAGCATCTCCTCCGGCAACCCGTACACCGCGTTGGTCGCGCCGCGCACCTTGAACGCCCCGGCCTTCTGGAAATTCTCGCATTTGAAGAACAGCTCCGCCCCGGTCAGGTCGTTGAGGTAAGAAGATGTCAACACTGGTGTCCGATGGATATGCGGCCCGATCCGCTCATGCGCGGCCAGCATGTCGTCGAAGCTCGGGATTAACGTCTTGTTAACGTCTTTCATCACGCGGCCTCCCTTTGCCGGGCGCCTGCGGTGGCGCGATACACCTCCTGCGCCGCCGCCACGCCCGACCCCGGCGTGACCTCCATGCCGATATCGGCCATGCACATCTCCGCCGTGGCAATCCCGCTCAGCGTCATCACATCGGTAAGGCTCCCCAGATGCCCGATCCGGAACACCTTGCCCGCCACCTCGCCAAGGCCTGTGCCGAAAGCGGTGCCATAAACCTCGGCGGCACGCGCCACGATATCGCTCGCATTGACCCCCGGCGGCGTTCGGATGGCGCTCACCGTGTCTGACCACAGGTCAGGCCCCGCCGCGCACAGCTCCAGCCCCCACGCCCTCACCGCCGCCCGAACCCCGTCGGCAATCCTCGCGTGGCGGGCAAAGACCTGCTCCATCCCCTCCGCCAGCAGCATGTCACAGGCCACGTTCAGCCCGTTGATCAGCCCCACGGGCGGCGTGTACGGATACCCGCCCTGCGCATACCCCGCCTCCATGTCCCGAATGTCGAAGAACGTCCGCGGCAGCCGCGCCGCCTCCACCGCCGCCAGCGCCTTTTGGCTGAACGCCGTGATCGCCAGCCCGGCCGGCAGCATGAACCCCTTCTGCGACCCGGCAACCGCCACATCGACACCCCACTCGTCAAAGCGGAACTCCATCGACGCGATCGACGACACGCCGTCGACAAACAGCAGCGCCGGATGCCCCGCCTTGTCCATCGCATGTCGCAACGCCCCGATATCCGACCGCACCCCGGTCGCCGTCTCGTTATGTGTCGCCAGCACCGCCTTGATCCCGTGCCGCGGATCCGCCGCCAGTATCTTGCCCAGCCGCTCCGCCGGTATCCCCTCGCCCCACGCCACGTCGACCACCTGCACATCCAGCCCGTGGCGCTGGCACATGTCGATCCACCGATGCGAGAACATGCCATTCCTTGCCGCCAGCACCCTGTCGCCGGGCGACAGCGTGTTGGTCAGCGCCGTCTCCCACCCGCCCGTGCCGGTCGCGGGGAACAGGAATATCTCCGCGCTTTCGCTCTTCAGGATCTCCCGCACCTTGCCCCTGACCGGGTGCAGGACCTCGCCGAACACGGCCGAGCGATGATCGATCGTCGGCATGTCACACGCCTTGCGCAGCACGTCGGGAATGTTCGTCGGACCGGGAATGAAAACCGGGTTCTGCGTGTTCATCATGGGCTCCTCCATCGCATGACCGAAAGGCTATCAACGGTCCAAGCGGAAGGAAATTTTTTTGAAATCGGTTTTCAGAAACGGTAGAAAGCGGGAAATATTCCGTTTATCAGACAGTTAACTTTTTTCACCTTCTGAACGCGTTTTTCAAAAGGAACACCCATGCCGTCAGACTCCAGCCAACAGACAGCCGCCCGCCGCGCCCGCGGCCGCCCGCGCGGCTGGGACGACAAGACCGAACAGAACACCATCAAGTCGCTCGACCGCGCCATGCTGGTCTTCGAGCATCTCAGCCGCTCCAAGGGCCGGATGCTCACCGAACTGGCCGACGACCTGACTCAGTCGCCCGCCACCGTCTATCGCGTGCTGGTGACGCTCGAAACTCGCGGCCTCGTCGAATTCGACCCCGCCGAACAGCTCTGGCATATCGGCGCACAGGCCTTCGTGATCGGCGCCGGCTTCCTCCGCCGCACCAGCCTTGTGGAACGCGCCCGCCCGATCCTGCGGCGACTGATGGAACTGACCGGCGAAACCGCCAATCTCGGCCGCGAACAGGACGGACAGGTCCTGTTCCTCAGCCAAGTGGAAACCAACGCCACCATCCGCGCCTTCTTTCCACCCGGCACCCTGGCCGAGATGCATTCCTCCGGCATCGGCAAGGTGCTTCTGGCCCAGATGCCCGAAGACCGGGTCGCGCGCATCCTGTCGGATCACCCGATGCAGGCCTTCACCGCCAATACCCTCACCGATCCCGCAAGCCTCGCCCGGGAACTGGCGACGATCCGGGAACAGGGCTTTTCCATCGACGCCGAGGAACGCAACGAGGGCATGCGCTGTATCGCGGCGCCGGTTTTCGACCACAGCCGAACGGCGGTCGCCGGCCTCTCCGTCTCCGGCCCGACAAGCCGCGTGTCCGAGGACAAGACCGAAGAGTTCAGCCGCGCCGTCCTGCACGCCGCGCAAGACCTCTCGGCCGCCCTCGGCGGCGCCCCGTGACGCGTCAGGCGGTTGCGTTCAAAGCGACGCCGCCGCCCGGCTCGCCTGATCGTACTGCCCCGACAGCGCCCTGAGCGTCCGCGCCAGATCGCGCAGCTGTGCCCCCGTCAACTCCGACCCGCCCGCATCCAGCAGGCACTGCCGCCGCACGTCACGATAGGCCTCGCAGACCTGTTCGCCCTTGGCCGAGGCACGATAGAACACTTCCTTCCCCCGTTTCTCGGAATCGATCAATTCATGCTTCGTCAACTTCCGCAGGGAATAATTGACCGTGTGATTGTCCTCGATATTCAAAAGGAACGCGATATCGCTCAACCGCTTGTCGCGCCCCCGATGGTTAACATTGTGGAGAATCAGGATGTCGAGCGGGTTCAGATCTCCCTGCCCCGCCGCCGACATGCACCGCGTCATCCAGCGGGAAAATGCGTTGAAGGCGATGATCAGCCCGAACTCGAATTCCGACATCTCCCATCCCTCGCCCTCGGCCAGATGCCGGGACGAGACGATCCGCCGCCCCACGTCGCCGTCTGAAGACATGACCCCTCCTTTTCCACTGAAAACGCTTACGTTTTGTTAATGTTTTCACATCGTATCGCCGTTTACAACTGCGACACCTGATTTCCCCCACAAGACCGCAAGCATATCTTGAACTGCACAAGGAGCCACGCTGCCCAACCCTGCCTGATCAAGCGTAAATAACAAAACGTTGACAAATCGCAAACGTTACGTCAGCATTACGCCATAATCACTCAGGGAGAAACAACATGAAACTGACCGGACTTTTCACCGCCGCCGCCCTCGCGACGGCCACGGCCCTTCCCGCCTCCGCCGAGACGTGGGACATGCCGACCCCCTACCCCGATGCGACCTTCCACACCGTCAACATCAGCGAATTCGCCTCCGACGTCTCCGAGGCCACCGATGGCGGGCTGGAAATCACCGTCCACTCCGCCGGCTCGCTCTTCAAACACCCCGAGATCAGCAAGGCCGTCCGCAGCGGTCAGGTCCCGATCGGCGAGTTCTTCCTGTCGCTGCTCGCCAACGACAACGCCGCCTTTGGCGCCGACTCACTGCCCTTCCTCGCCACCAGCTACGAGGACGCGCAAAAGCTCTGGGATGCGCAGAAGGACGTGGTCACCAAGCTGCTCGACGAACAGGGGCTGATGCCGCTCTACGCCGTGCCATGGCCACCGCAGGGGCTTTACACCACCAAGGAAATCAACACGGTCGAAGACCTCTCGGGTCTGAAATTCCGCACCTACAACGCCACGCTGGAAGAGTTCGCCAACCTCGCCGGCGCGGCGCCCACGCAGGTCGAAGTACCCGACATTCCCCAGGCCTTCAGCACCGGCCGGGTCGAGGCTATGATCACCTCGCCCTCCACCGGCGCCAACTCGCAAGCCTGGGATTTCCTGTCGCATTACACCGACATTCAGGCCTGGATCCCCAAGAACATCGTCGTTGTGAACAAACGCAGTTTCCAGCGCCTTGACGAGGAAACCCAGCAAGCCGTGCTCGACGCCGCCGCCGAGGCCGAAGCCCGCGGCTGGGAGATGAGCCAGAAGGAAACCGACGAACAGACCGCCGTGCTCGAGGAAAACGGCATCACCATCGTCGAACCCTCGGAAGAGCTGATGACCGGCCTGCGCGAGATCGGTGAGCAAATGCTCGCAAACTGGAAGGAAGAAGCCGGCGAAGACGGCGCCGCGCTTCTCGACGCATACCAGCAGTAACGGCCAACGGCCCGCCGGGCGCATCCCCGCGCCCGGCTCCCCCCTGACAGGAGAATGCCCATGCGGAGCATCCTGAACACCCTGTACCGCGCGGCGGGCGGGCTGGCGGCCCTGTTCATCCTCGCCATCGCTCTTCTGGTCTTCGCGCAGGTTGGCCTCAACCTCGCCGACAAGATTTCCGCCGCCATCGCCGGCCGCGGCGTCGGCCTGACCATCCCGTCCTATGCCGATTTCACCGGGTTCTTCCTCGCCGCCTCCACCTTCCTCGGCCTCGCCTACACCCTGCGCGAGGGCGGGCATATCCGGGTCACGCTGGTCACCGGCCACCTGCCCGACCGCGCCCGCCGCGGCACCGAAATCGCGGTCACCGCCATCGCCCTCGCGATGACGACGTTTGCCACCTGGTACATGATCAAACTGGTGCTGGAATCGCACGAATTCGGCGACAAGAGCTCCGGCATGATCTCGGTCCCCCTCTGGATTCCGCAGATCCCGGTCGCCCTCGGCCTTGCCATCCTCACCATCGCGCTCGCCGACGAACTGGTCGCCCTGCTGCGCGGCCGCCCGCCCTCGTGGGAGGGCAAGGGCGAAAACCTTCTCAATGAATAGGATCGCCCGGCCATGACCGTCACCCTGCTCTCCGTCATCCTGCTGATCCTGCTCTTCGCCTTCCTCGGCGCGGGCCTCTGGGTCGCGCTGTCGCTGCTCGGCGTCGGCATCGCGGGCATGGCGCTGTTCTCCAACGCGCCGCTCGGCCTCGTCATGGCCACCACCATGTGGGGCCACAGCAACAACTGGGCACTCGCCGCCCTGCCGCTCTTCATCTGGATGGGCGAGATCCTCTTCCGCTCGCGCCTCTCCGAGGACATGTTCGCCGGCCTCGCCCCGTGGCTGAACCGCCTCCCCGGCCAGCTTCTGCACGTCAATGTCTTCGCCTGCGGGATCTTCGCGGCGGTCTCCGGCTCTTCTGCGGCCACCGCCGCCACGATCGGCAAGCTGTCGATCCCCGAACTCAAGGAACGTGGCTACCCCGAGAAGATGGTGATCGGCACACTGGCCGGCTCGGCCACGCTGGGCCTTTTGATCCCGCCCTCGATCATCCTCATCGTCTATGGCGTGGCAACGGAACAATCCATCGCGCGCCTCTTCGTGGCGGGCGTGCTGCCGGGGCTGATGCTGGTGGCGCTCTTCGTGGGCTTCCTTGTCGTCTGGTCCCTTCTCAACCGCCACCGCCTGCCGGACGAGGCCGAGAACGTCCCCTTCCGCGAACGCCTGCGCCGGTCGCGCCGGCTGATCCCCGTGCTGCTGCTGATCCTCGGCGTCATCGGCTCGATCTACGCCGGTCTCGCCTCGCCCACCGATGCGGCCGCCGTCGGCGTGGTGCTGGCCCTGATCCTGTCATGGAGCTCCGGCACCCTCACCCGCCAGACCTTCAAGGACGGGCTGATGGGCGCGATGGTCACCTCCTGCATGATCGCCTTCATCCTCGCCGGGGCGTCCTTCCTGACCGTGGCGATGGGCTTCACCGGCATCCCGCGCACATTGGCCGAATGGATCGGCTCGATGGAGCTGTCGACCTTCACCCTGCTCGCGGCGCTCACGGTCTTCTTCGTCATCCTCGGCTGCTTTCTCGACGGCATCTCGGTCGTGGTCCTCACCGCCTCGGTCATCATGCCCATGGTGCTCGACGCCGGGATCGACCCGCTCTGGTTCGGCATCTTCCTCGTCATCGTCGTGGAAATGTCGCAGATCACCCCGCCCGTGGGCTTCAACCTCTTCGTGCTGCAATCGCTCACCGGCCGCGACATTCTCAGCGTCGCGGTGGCGGCACTGCCGTTCTTCTGCCTGATGATCGTCGCCATCGTGCTGATCATCGTCTTTCCGGGCATCGTGACCTACCTGCCGGGGCGGATGTGACCGAAAGCACGACAGATACCATGCCGCAAACCGCCCCCCGCATCCGCACTGCCGGGGTCGACGGGATGCTGGTCAGCTTCGGCGACAGCCTGAGCGAACCGGCCAACCGAGCCGCGCTCGCCTTCCGGGCCGAGATCGAGCGGCAGGGGTGGGACGGCGTCGAGGAAAGCACCACCTCACTGGTCTCCGCCTACCTGCGCTTCGACCCGCTGCACGTTGGCCATGACGAGCTTAAAGCCAAGCTCGACACCCTGCTCACAGACCGCGACTGGTACGACGCACCCCTCCCCTCCGGCCGCCGCCTCTGGCGCATCCCGGCTGTCTTCGGCACTGATCTCGGCCCGCAACTGGAACAGGCGGCCGAGGCGGCGGGCCTTTCCCCCGATGAGGCCGTGAAAGATTTCACCCAAACCCGCGTGCGGGTCCAGACCATCGGCTTCGCCCCCGGCCAGCCCTATCTGGGCGAGCTGCCAGAGGCATGGGACATCCCCCGCCAAAGCACGCTCAACAACCGTATCCCCGAGGGCGCGCTGGCCGTCGCCATCCGGCAACTGGTGCTCTTTTCCGTCGCCACCCCCACCGGCTGGCAGCATATCGGCCAGACCGCCATGCGCCTCTTCCAGCCCGAAGCAGAAGAGCCCTTCCTCCTGCGCCCCGGCGACGAGGTGGATTTCACCGAAACCGACGCCGAAACCCTGTCAAACATGCGCGCTGATCCGCATGGCGGCGCGGAACGCACTGACCTGCCATGACCGACACCCTGACCATCCACCGCGCGGGGCCCGGCCTGACCCTGCAGGACACGGGCCGGTCCGGCCACCTCGCCCTCGGCCTGTCGCGCGGCGGCGCGGCGGACCGGCTGGCGCTGGCCGAGGGCGCGGCCCTGCTGGGGCAACCGGCGGACCTCACCGCCATCGAGATGACCGGCATGGGCGGCGAATTCGAAGCCAGCCGCGACACCCGCATCGCCCTCACCGGCGCGCCGATGGCCGCCGCCATCGACGGCACCCGCATCGCGTGGAACGCCAGCCACACGCTGCCCGCCCATGCGCGTCTGACCATCGGCTCGGCTGGTGAAGGCGTCTACGGCTACCTCCATATCGGCGGCGGTTTTAACCCGCCCGAACGGCTGGGCGCCCGCTCGGCGCATCTGGCCGCCGGGATCGGCGGACCGCTGGCGAACGGCGATCGGATCGACCTCGGCCCGGACGACCGCACCAACACCGGCCTGATGCTCCCCAAGGACACCCGCTTCACCGGCGGCGCCATCCGCATCCTGCCCTCGATCCACACCGATGCCTTCCCGCAAGATCTCTGCACCCGGTTCCAAGACACCGAATTCCACCGCGACACGCGCGGCAACCGCATGGGCGTGCAGCTGAAATGGGATGGCGACGGTTTTCTCCCCGAGATCGGCCGCAAAATCGTCTCGGAAGTCATCATGCCCGGCGACATCCAGATCATCGGCGACGGCACGCCCTACGTGCTTCTCACCGAATGCCAGACCACGGGCGGCTACCCCCGCATCGCCACGGTCCTTCCCTGTGACCTGCCTCGCATCGCGCAAGCCCCGGCGGGCGCCCCGCTCCGGTTCCGCTTCGTTTCGCTGGACGAGGCCACCGAAGCCGAGCGCAAGGCGGCGCAGGCCCTCATCGATCTGCCGAAACGCCGCCAACCCCTCATTCGCGACCCCGCCACCATCCCCAACCTGCTGTCCTACCAATTGATTTCCGGCATGACGGCAGGCCGCGAGCTAGACCCTGAAGGAGCCTGAAAATGCCGCAAACCGTCGATCTGAACGCCGATATGGGCGAAAGTTTCGGTCCTTGGGTGATGGGCAACGATGCCGCGCTGCTGGACGTCATCACCTCGGCCAATATCGCCTGCGGCCTGCATGCGGGCGACTGGGACACGATGGCAGACACCATGAAACGGGCGGTCGCGAATGGCGTGGGCCTCGGGGCGCATCCCGGTTTCCCCGACCTGCAAGGGTTTGGCCGCCGGCGGATGCATATGCCATCCGCCTCGCTCGCCAACCTCGTCCGCTATCAGGTGGGCGCAGCCCAAGGGATGGCGCGCGCGGCGGGCGGCGGCCTCCGGCATCTGAAGCTGCACGGCGCGATGGCCAACATGGCCTCGGAAGACGAGGCGATGGCCCGCACCTGCTACGAGGCCGCGTTGTCCGTGGCACCCGACCTGATCGTCATGGTCCTTGCCGGCACCGCGCAGGAAAAGGCCGCGCAGTCAATCGGTTGCCCGATCGCTCACGAGATTTTCGCCGACCGCGCCTATAACGACGACGCCACCCTCGTCGACCGCAGCCAGCCCGGCGCGGTGATCCACGACGCGGCGCTTGCCGGGCAGCGCATGGTCGACATGGTCCGCGAGGGCGCCATCATCACCGCCAGCGGCCAGCGGATCGAAACCCGGATCGACACGATCTGCCTGCACGGCGACACGGCCGAGGCGGTCGATATCGCCAAAACGGTGCGGCAAGCGCTCAAGGATGCGGGGATTGGCCTGCGCCGGTTTCATGACGAGGCCGGCCTTTGAGCGGTGGCTGCACTGTGGTATCATGGGCCAGCATACAAGGTCTTTACGGAGGCACGAGATGCATTCAGATCTGCGAACCCGCCGCCGCGTGCTGCTTGTCACCTATCGCCGCTACCTTGAGGCCGAGCGCGCCTTGACCCTTGCGCGGCAGGAGATGAAGGCGTGGTTCCCCGCCGCCGCCCGGCCGGGGGAGACCGCGATCGGCCAGCCCGGCTCGCGCATCCGGCGCGTCTATGACCGGCGCGAGCGGGCGATCCTGCAACTTACTGCGGCGAAAGAGAAATTGGAGCGTGGCCGCGTCCGGCTCGCGGCCAAACGACCGGCGCCGCTGCAACTGGTCTGGGTCCGGTAACCGGGCCCGGTCAGCCGCCCATTTGGGTGACGAGGGCGTGGCCCACCATGCCGAGGGAGAAGCCCAGAAGCGCCGCGAGGGAAGGCGCCTGGCGGTGCTCCAGATGCGCTTTCACGGCGATGTCCTGAAAGGTCAGAAACAGGATGCCGCCCGCTGCCGTCATCATGATCGTCCCGGTCAGAAGCGGCTGATCCGCAAGGAAAAAATACCCCAGCAGAACCGCCGCCGGACCCAGCAGGGCCAGGGTCAGGAAGATGCGCATGACGCGGCGTTTGGGGTGGTCGCCGGCTTGAAGTTCGCGCCAGGAATTGAAGGCCTCGGGCAGGTTCTGGGCGCCGATCAGGAAGGCGAGCAAGGCGGCCTCTGGGGTGCGGGCGGCCATCATGGCGCCCAGCGAGGCCGCTTCGGGGACGAAATCGGTCAGCATGGCGATAAACTGGGCGTTCTTCGAGGCGTTCTGCTTTTGCAGATATTCCAGCAGGGCAAAGATCGCGCCGCCGGCGAAGAAGGCCAGCAGAGCCGCCCAAAGTGGAAGCAAATCAAGGGCTTCCGGGACCAGCACAAAGGCCACGGCCGACACGAGGATGCCGCCGCCGAAGGCTACGACGCTGTGGCGGACCTCCTCTTCCAGCCAGTTGGGCTGAATGCGTTCGATACTGGCGAGATACCCGCCGGCGGGGATCATCAGGCCGGCGAAAAGACCGTAGATTATGGCGAGCAACACGTCTGGCATGGGCACGAGATTAGGGGTTTCCGCGCCGGTATCAAGACCGACGGACGGGGCGATTTCCAACGTCGGTATAACGTCGGTATTTTGTCGGTATTGCGTCGGTGCGCTTTGCCGACGCCCGGCTCAACCCTTGGGCGGATCGGGAATCAGCAGGCAGGCCGACAGAACCCGGCGCGTGTCGTCGAAGATCGAGGGTCGCTCCCCCCGCCAGCGGCCGAAATGGCGATGCGTGGCCGCCGGGCCCTCGCCGGAAAGGCCGGCCATGGTTTCGCGCGTCTCTTCGGCGAACTTGCGGTAGCGGGTGCGCAGATTGTCGTGAAAGGTGTCGCGGTGGCGCACCTCCATGCGGAGGTGAAAGAGCGAGCTTCGGGCGCGGGGGCGGATTTCGACCGCCTCGATGAAGGCGCCGACCCCGGCCCATTCGGCAAGCGCGCGGCGAGCCTGAGCCTGCGACTTTCGCGATCTGCCCTGCCGGTCAAAGACACGGGCCAAGGCCGCCGGCGCCGTGGCCCGGCGCGGGTCGCCCTTGGCCAAACGCAACACCGCGATCCGGTCGGCCAGCGTGAAAAACCCGCGCGCCCGCGTCAGGCGCCCCTCGTCCCACGCCCGGTTGCCGGCCTCCATCACCCGCTCCCAGACCAGCTCGGACCGGTGCCAGCCGGCGTCGCGCGCCAGACGCATTTCGGTGTCGCCGCGCTCAAATCCCCAGATATGCAGCGCGGACATGTTCGTTCTCATGTAGCTCACTTGCCGGTCCATTCAGATTGCAGTTTCCGGTTTCCAGAACATAGGCGTGATCGGCCAGTTCGAGCGCCAGTTCGGCGTTCTGCTCGACCAGCACCACGGCCAGCCCCTGTTGCTGGTTGATCTCGCGGATGATCTCGGCGATTTCGTCGACGATCACCGGGGCCAACCCCATCGACGGCTCGTCCATCAGCAGAAGCCGCGGTTTCGCCATCAGCGCCCGACCAATGGCCAGCATCTGTTGTTCACCGCCCGACAACGTCTGTGCCCGCTGCCCGCGCCGCTCCTGAAGGCGGGGGAACTTCTTGTAGACCGTCTTGAGATCGGTTTCGATCCCGTCCATGTCTTTCCGCAGGAACGCCCCCGTGCGCAGGTTCTCCTCGACCGTCATGTCGGGGAAGATCCGCCGCCCTTCGGGCACATGGGCGATGCCGTGGGCGACGACCTTGCTGGCGGGCAGGCCGTCGATGCGCTTGCCCTCGAAACTGATCTCGCCCGCCGTCAGCGGCAGCATCCCCGACATCGCCCGAAGCGTGGTGGTCTTACCCGCGCCATTGCCGCCGATGATGGTGACGATCTGGCCCTGCTCCACGGTCATCGAGATGTCGCGTATGGCGGTGATCTTGCCATAGGCGGCCGACACGCCCTTGAGTTCAAGCAACATTGCGCGACCCTCCGAGATAGGCCTCGATCACGTCGGGGTGGTTGCGGATCTCGTCCGGCCCCCCCTCGGCAAGGAACTTGCCGAAGCTCATGCAGGTGATCGTGTCGCACAGCCCCATGATCGCCTGCATGTCATGTTCGACGATCAGGATGGTGATCCCCTCCTCGCGGAGCTTTTTCATCAGGTCCATCATGCGCCGCGTCTCTTCGGGGTTCATGCCGGTAAAGGGCTCGTCCAGCAGCATCAGGGAGGGGTGGCTGGCATAGGCCACCGCCAGACCCAGCGCCCGCTGGTGGCCATGCGACAGGTCGCCGGCGCGTTCCCCCTTGAGGTGGTCGATGCCGAAGAATTCCAGCGCCTCGGTCGCGCGGGCCTGCGCCTTGCGCCGGTCTTCCTTGTCCCAGCCAAAGATCGCCGCCACGACATTGGGACGGAACGGCATGTGGGTGCCGACAAGAGCGTTTTCCATCACCGTGAGTTCGGCAAAAAGCGTCGAGTGCTGGAAGGTACGCACCACGCCGCGGCGGGCCACCTCGTGCATCTTGAGGCCCGAGATCTCCTCGCCCCGCAACAGCACCTGCCCGCCGCTGGGCGTGTAAAAGCCCGAGATCATGTTGAACGTTGTGGTCTTGCCCGCCCCGTTCGGCCCGATCAGCCCGTGAATCTCGCCCTGCTTGACCTTGAAGCCGAGGTGATCGACAGCCGTAAGACCGCCGAAACGCATGGTCAGGTCTTTGACTTCCAGAAGGTCTGTCATGACTTGGCCTCCTTCCGGGTGAATTTCTGGACGAGGCTTTCAAGCCCGTTGGGCAGGAAAAGGATCGAGGCGATCAGGATGGCGCCGTAGATGAGCGGGCGCAATTGTTCGAAGCCCAGTTCGCGCAGCACGATCTCGTTCAGGACAGTGAGCAGCACACAGCCGAGGATCGGCCCGTAAAAGGTGCCGGTGCCGCCGACGATGGCCCATGTCAGGACAAAGACCATCACCTCCACATCGAAGCTGTTGGGGTTGATCGTGCCCACGTAATGCGCCATCAGCGCGCCGCCGATCCCGGCGAACCCGCTGGCTATGGCAAAGGCCAGCGTGCGGTAGGCGCGCAGGTTGACGCCCGACGCCTCGGCCAGCTTGTCCTGCCAGTGGACGGCGTGAAAGGTCAGGCCGACGGGGCTTTTCTCGATCCGCCAGAGGATCCAGAGGCAGAAGATCACGATGGTGCCGGCGAAGTAGTAATAGCTGATCGGCTCAAAAAAGTCGAAATCGTAGATGCCGATGGAAAAGTCGGGCATCGGGTCGATCCCCTTGATCCCCTTGGCCCCGCCGAACGGGTCGCGGAAGCGCTTCCACAGCAGGCGGATGATCTCGCCCGCCGCGAAGCTGCCGATGAGGAAGTAGAAGCCTTTCATCCGAAAGAGCGGGAAGCTGAGCACGATGGCGATGAGGGCGGCGGTGATCCCGCCCAAGAGCATCGAGACGGGCACGAAGACCCCGAATTCCTTGGTGTAGAGCGCGCTGGCATAGGCGCCGACGCCCATGATGACCACATGCCCCAGCGACCATTCGCCGGTGAGCGTCAGCAGGCGGTAGGTGCTGACCAGCAGCACGTTGATGGTCAGGAAAACGAGGATTTCCTGCTGCGAGAAGCTCAGCCCGTGAGGGAGCAGGATGAGCGCGACGGCAATGACGGGCAGGAGGAGGAATTTAAGCACGATCCGCACTCCCAAAGAGGCCGGTGGGCTTTATGATCAGCACCAGCAGCATGAGCGACAGGCCCACGATGTCGGCGATCACCCCGTCATAGAAGGTGGTGACGAAGGTATGCACCACGGCATAGACGACCGAGGCCAGCACCGCCCCTTCGAGGCTGCCGACGCCGCCGACGATGATGACGATGAAGGCGGTGACGATGACCGAATGCCCCATATGCGGGTTGACCGATACCAGCGGTGCGGTGAGAGCGCCGGCGATGCCCGCCAGCCCGGCGCCGATGAACATGGCGATGCGGGCGGTCTGGTTGATCGAGATGCCTTGGAGTTCGGCCGCCTCGGGGTCTTGTGCCGAGGCGCGCAGGGCCCAGCCGAACTTGGTGCGCTTGAGGAAGTACCAGAGTGCGCCCAACAGGACGACGGCGGCGATGATGACGAAGAGGCGCGAGAGCGGCAGGCGGACCTTGTCGGAGAAGACGATCACCTCCTGCGTCACCGGGGGGATGTGTTCCATCCGCACGCCGTAGCCCATGACCGCGAGCGCCTGCAGGATCATCAGGAAGCCGATCGAGGCGACGAGCCCGCCCAAGGGGTTGTCCCGCAATGGTCGGAAGAGGGCCCGTTCCATCAAAAGGCCAAGGCAGCCCACGAAGGCCAGCCCCAGC
The DNA here is from genome assembly GCA_040220035.1 of Roseovarius sp. Classification (GTDB taxonomy): domain Bacteria; phylum Pseudomonadota; class Alphaproteobacteria; order Rhodobacterales; family Rhodobacteraceae; genus Roseovarius. Next base: position 96,055 of record JAVJTX010000023.1, read on the forward strand.
GCCACCGCGACGAGGAAGGGGAGGTGCAGGTCGGCATAGAAGGTGACCACCGCATAGGCACCGGCCATGAACAGCTCGCCATGGGCAAAGTTGATCACGCCCATGACACCGAAGATCAGGACCAGCCCCACCGCCACCAGCGAGATATAGCTCGCGGCATAGACGGCGTTCAGGCAGGTCTGCGCCAGTAATTCAATCATCAGGGTATGTCTTTCCGTGCAGGTAGAGAGCGGCCCGGCATATGTGCCGGACCGCTACCGTTTTGCCACGTGCGCAGGATCAGCCGCGCTGGTCCCACATCTGGTCGTAGGCCTTCATGTGCTTGACCAGCAGGTCGCCATGCTTGTCGTACCAGTCGGGGATGTTCTTGAAGCCCTTGATGGTGGCCTTGCCGTCCTCGATCACCACGACCGGCCAGTCGCCCACGAGCGCGTTGTCGATGCCGAAAAGCTCGTCACCCCACCAGCTTGCGTCGCCAAAGGCGTGCTTGCCGGTGCCGCCTTCCTTCATCGCCGAGATCACCGCCTCGGGGTCGGCCGAGCCGGCCTTTTCGGCGGCGGCTTTCCAGAGGTCCATGATCGAGGCGTATTCCCAGCTGACCGCGCCCCACTGGCCGGGGAAGCGTTCGGCGTATTCGGAGTAAAAGCCGTTGGGATCCTCGAAATTGACCTGATCGGAGTTGAGCGCCGGGTCGTCGAAATCGGGGAACTGGAAGATGAAGCCTTCCATGAATTCCTTGGACGTCTTGTCGACCATCTGTTCGTAGAAATCCGCCGTGCAGCTGATGATCTGGCCCTCATAGCCCTGCTGGAACAGCTGTTCGCAGATCGGGTGGACATAATCGGCATAGCATGTGTCGAGGCAGACGATATCCGGGCTGTCCGAGATCAACCGGGTTACGACCGGGGCGAAATCGGTGGTCGCCGGGTCGAAGAGGAGCGGCTCGCTCTGCATCTCGATGCCGGCGGCCTCGAAGGCGGCGAGGTAGGTGGCGACCGACGGCAGGCCCAGCGCATCGTCCTGCGCGCACATCACGGCCGTTTTCAGGTCGGGCTTGTTTTCGGCCAGCCATTCGACGCCGGTGACATTGTAGATCGGGTGCACCTCGGCGGGCGCGATCAGGGTCGTCGTATCGGGCGACAGGTCGGACGGCAGCAGGGTCGAGAACAGCATGCCGGTCTTGTCGGCCACGGGCTGGACGCCCGGCCATGTGTCACCGCCCAGCATCATGATAAAGCTGACGCCGTCTTCGCGAATGAGCTTGGTGGCGCCGGTGCGGGCCTTGGCGGGGTCATATTCGTTGTCGTAGCTCACGAATTCGACCGGGTGGGCGCCGTCGGAAAGCTGGATGCCGCCCGCTTCGTTGATCCGCTCGGCCCATATTTCGCAACCGTCGAGGCCGGGCTTGCCCCAGGCCGCCACCGCGCCGGTCAGCGGCGCGAGAAAGCCGATCTTGATCGGTTCGCCCTGCGCCAGCGCCGCGCCGGGCAAACCCGCGCTGACCGCCGTGGCCGCCGTGGATTTCAGGAACGTACGGCGCGTAAGCCCGGACGAGAAGATTTTTGAAAACATCTTGACACTCCCATGTTGGCACCGCTGCTTTTCGCGGCTTATTGCGAAGCCGAAACCAACCGGGCAGAGGAAATCAGACGATCTCTGGACCACAACTGAACCAATTACCCAAAATGGTTCGATTTCGGATCAACCATAGCAGGCCAATATCGATTCCGGCAAAGGATTCTTTCGATTTCCTCCCGCTCTGGCCCGGTGCCGTTCGTCACAAAGCCGCCCGCCAAGCGGGCTTTGGCGGGCGGAAAAGGTGATTTTTTGAGCAATCGCAAGGCGCTGGCGGACGGCGTCGGCGGGCCGGACGGGGGCCGGACTGGGGCGGATTCAGCCCGCCATGCCCGGCGCTTCCTCGGAGGCTTCGGCGTAAACGGCGATCAGACAGCCGGTTTCGGTGTGCGAGCGATGCTCGGTTCCCGCCTCCAGCCAGACCACGTCGCCGGTTCGATAGACCGTGCCGTCATTGTCGATCAGCTCGCCCTCGACAATCAGGAAGTCCTCGGCCCCGCCATGGCGATGCGGGGTCGATTGCGCGCCCGGTTCCATGCGGTAGATGTAGAATCCGGTGTCGCGTTCGGTATGCGGGTTGAGCTTGATATGGGAGGTGCCCGCCTCCGGCCCGCCGGTGGTGGTGTAGGGGGTATAGGCCGCGTCGTCGCGGATATTCGCGGTCTTCCGTTCGCTGGGCTGGATCGGTTTCATCGGCGTTCCTTTCCGGGGGTGAAGGGGCTCTGTCTGTCCGCGCAGTGTAGCCAGAATTTGAGTGAGCGCTCAATATAATTTTTCGCGCAGGAACCACCGCCAGACCATGACAGCCGCGTCCGGTTCCCCTAAGCTTTCCGGGACCGGACCAATCAGAAGGACGCGGCCCGCCGATGATACGCGCAATCGACCTCACCGACGCCGAAACCCACGCGCTGACCACCCCGCCAAGGCAGATGGAGATGAGCGGCCCCGACGTGGCCGCGCCGACGGAATGGGAGACCCTCGTGGTCGACCGCCCCTCGCCCCATGTGCGGGCGGGCACGTGGAAATGTGAGCCCTATACGGACGAGATCGTCGATTACGAATTCGACGAGTTCATGTACCTGATCGCCGGGCATATCGAGCTGATCTATCCCGATGGCACGCGCGACAGGTTCGGGCCGGGGCAGGCGTTCCTCCTGCCCAAGGGGTTCACCGGCACGTGGCATCAGCCCGAGACGGTGATCAAGTATTTCGTCATGATCGGCCGGCAGGACGGGGCATGAGCGAGTATGATTACATCATCGTCGGCGCGGGCTCGGCCGGCTGTGTTCTGGCCAACCGGCTGGGCGAGGATCCGGCGCTGCGCATCCTCGTGCTGGAGGCCGGGGGCGACGACCGGTCGCTGATCGTGCGGATGCCGGCGGCGTTGTCGATGCCGATGAACACCAAGCGGTTCAACTGGGGGTTCAGCACAGAACCCGAGCCGCATCTTGACGGGCGGCGGGTGAACCTGCCGCGCGGCAAGGGGCTTGGCGGGTCGTCGTCGATCAACGGGATGTGCTGGGTGCGGGGCAACCCGATGGATTACGAGCTGTGGGCGGCGCGCGGGGCTGTCGGCTGGGGCTGGCAAAGCGTGCTGCCCTATTTCCAGCGGCTGGAGAATGCCACCGATGCGGGCGATCTGCGCGGGCGGGGCGGGCCAATCGACGTGACGCGCGGGGCCGAGGCGAACCCGCTTTACGGTGCGTTCATCGAGGCCGGGGTGCAGGCGGGATATGCCAGAAGCGCCAACATGAACGACCGCCAGCACGAGGGGTTCGGCCCGATGGAAATGAACGTGGGCGGCGGCGTGCGCTGTTCGGCGGCGCGGGCCTATCTGCGCCCGGCGATGAAGCGCGGCAATCTGCGGGTGAAGACCTATGCACAGGCGACCCGCGTGATCCTCAAAGGCGGGCGGGCCACCGGGGTGGAATACCGCCATAACGGTCAGGTCCGGACCGCCAGCGCGAGCCGCGAGGTGATCGTGTCATCGGGCTCGATCATGTCGCCTGTCTTGCTGAAACGCTCCGGCATCGGGCCGGGGGAGGAGTTGCAGGCGGCGGGGGTGGAGGTCAGGCAGGATTTGCCGGGCGTGGGCGAGAACCTGATGGATCATCTGGAGGTTTACGTGCAGCAGGCCTGTACCCGGCCGATCACCCTTTACAGTGCGCAAGGGATGCTGGCCAAGGCGCGGATCGGGCTGGAATGGCTGCTGACGCGGCGGGGGCTGGGCGCGTCGAACCATTTCGAGGCGGGCGCCCATATCAGGAGCCGGGCCGGGGTGAGCTATCCGGATCTGCAGATGCATTTCCTGCCGATCGCGATTTCCTATGACGGCAATACATTGGCCGAGGGGCACGGGTTTCAGGTGCATGTGGGCCCGAAACGGTCGAAAAGCCGGGGGTGGGTGCGGCTTGATGCCCAGAAGCCGGAGGGTCCGCCGAAAGTGCGGTTCAACTATATGAGCCACCCGGAGGATTGGGAGGAGATGCGCGCCGGGATCAGGTTCACGCGGGAGGTATTTGCTCAGGCCGCGTTCGATCCGTATCGCGGCGAAGAGCTTGCGCCGGGGCCGGAGGCACAGTCGGACGCCGCGCTGGATGCCTTCATCAAGGCGAAGGTGGAGAGCGCCTATCACCCCTGCGGGACCTGCCGGATGGGCACGGATGCGATGGCGGTGGTCGACCCGGACTGCCGGGTGCGCGGGGTGGAGGGGCTGCGCGTGGTCGACAGCTCGATCATGCCGCAGGCGACGGCGGGGGACCTGAACGCGCCGACGCTGATGCTGGCCGAGCGGGCGGCGGACCTGATCCGGGGGCGCGCGCCGCTGGTGGCGGAGGAGGCGCCTGTTCCGGTGGAGGCGGGCTGGAAGACGTGCCAGCGCTCGCCGGAGATTGCGCTTGATCTGGCGATGGCGGGCGGCGCGGATTCCGGCTTCTTCGACCTGAGCTAGGGCCGCGCCTGTTTCAGGGCTGCGTCGATGAGGCTTGCGATTTCGGCCTCGGTGGCCTGCCTCGGGTTGGTGGTGGCGGCGACGTCCTGAATGGACTTGGCGGCGATGCGGGTGGCGCAGTCGTCGGGCACTCCGATTTCGGCAAGCGTGCGTGGGATGTTCAGCCCGTCGAGGATGGCTTCGACATGGGCGGCGAAGGCGTCGGGCGTGAGCGCGCCTTGCCCCATCGCCTCGGCCATGCGGGTGGGCTTGTCGCCGAGATGGGACAAGTTGAAGTGCAGGACGAGTGGCAGGACCACTGCGTTGGTCAGGCCGTGCTGGGTGTCATACTCGGCGCCGACCATGTGAGAGATGGCGTGGACCAGCCCCAACCCCTTGAGAAAAGCGATCCCGGCAAGGCAGGAGCCCGCCAGCATCCCGCCACGGGCGGCAAGGTTGTCAGGCTCGGCCACCGCGACGGGGAGCCATTTGCCGATCAGCGTCAGCGCCTGAAGCGCGAGCCCGTCGCAGAGCGGGTTGAAGCCGGGGACGGAATAGGCCTCGATCGCGTGGGTCAGCGCGTCGGCGCCGGTCCATGCGGTGAGGTTCTGTGGCAGGCCGATGGTCAGCGCGGGATCGAGCAGCGCAAGGCTGGGCTTGAGGTCGGAGTGCCAGACGCAGAGCTTCATGCCGCGCGCGGTATGGGTGACCATGCCGGTGCTTTCCGTCTCGGCCCCGGTGCCGGCGGTGGTGGGGATGGTGATGAGCGTCGGAAAGGGCGGCTGGGCGGTCATGTCGGGCGGGGTCTTGTCGAAATCGAACGCCCACAGGTCGATCTCGTTGGCCGCCGTCAGGCAAACGGATTTGCCGCCATCCATGGCGCTGCCCCCGCCGATGGCGATCACCGCGTCATGGCTGCCCTCGCGGTACATCGCCCGGCCCGCGCCGATTTCGTCATCGCGGGGGTTGGGGGAGATGCCGGAAAAGACGTCCGCCGCGAGGCCCGTGTCGGCAAGCACCTGTTGCAACTGGCCGATGAAGGGGAGGTCACGACTGCCCCGGTCGGTGACGATCAGCGGGTTTTTCAAGCCCATCGCGGCGCAGCGCGCCCCCATTTCCGACAGGCGGCCCGGGCCATAGGCGATAGGCACCGGAAAGGTCCAGTCCTGCGGGGCGAGCAGATCGTCTTCGATGGGCATGGCGGTCATATGGGTGTCCTCTGGGTCAGGCTGTCGGATCGGGCGGGCGTCGGTCGAACCACGGCGCCGCCTCTTCCACCTGCCGGGCGAGGCGAAGCATCAGCGCGTCGGCGCCCACGTGGCCCACCATCTGCACCGCCAGCGGCAGGTTGCCGGAGTGATAAAGCGGCACCGACATGGCGGGCTGGCCGGTGACGTTGAAAATCTCGGTATAAGGCGCGAAGCGGAAGGAGCGTTCGGCCCATGCGTCGATATCATCATTCACGAGATCGGTGAGAAGCCCGGTTTCAAGCGGCGGCTCGGTCAGCATGGGCAGCAGCAGCACGTCGAGCCCTTCCATGGCGGCGGCGACCTTGCGGCGGATGGCGGTCATCCGCATCCGTGCCTGCACCATGTCGACCGAGCTCAGCCGCCGGGCTTGATCGATGGACCAGTGAATGAGCGGTCCAAGCTCCGCCTCTTCCGGCGGGCGGCCGAGGGCGGTAGCGCGGGCGTCGATCACGGCGGTCAGTTCACTGGCCCAGAAGGGGAGTGAGCAATCGAACGGATCGACCTCCTCGGGCCAGTGGAAATCCTGCGTGTGGTGACCGAGGTCCTCCAGCAGGTTGCGGGCATGGGCCACGGCATCGCGCGTCGCCTGATCGGGGTCGTGACCGGCGGGCGAGGTCAGCACGACGCCCACGCGCAAGGCTTTCGGGGCCTGCGAGAGCGACGCCAGCAAATCGTCGGGCAGCGGCCGCCACGGCATCGGCTGGCCCGTTTCCGGCGCGGCGGTGGCGGCGAGCATCCCGGCGGAATCGCGCACCGTGCGGGTGACCACGTGATCGACGTTGATCCCGCCCACCAGCGGCCCGAGGGGCGAGCCGCTGGCAATCACCCCGCCCGAGGGCTTGAACCCGAACAGCCCGCAACAGGCCGAGGGCACCCGGATCGAGCCGCCGGAATCGCTGGCATGGGCCATGGGCACCATGCCGGAGGCGACGGCGGCGGCGGCCCCGCCGCTTGATCCGCCGGGGGTGCGGGTGCGGTCCCACGGGTTGGCGGTGGGGCCGAACAGCTCTGGCTCGCAGCCGTAATCGGTGGCGAATTCCGGCGTGTTGGTGCGGCCCGCGATGACCAGCCCCGCCGCCCGCCAGCGGCGGACAAGCGCGCTGTCCTCACTCGCCACGGGGGCGTTGGCGAAAAAGCGGCAGGCATGGGTGGTCCGGAACCCCGCCACGTCGACATTGATATCCTTGGCAAGGAAGGGGACACCGGCGAAGGGGGCGTCGCGGTCCACCGTCTCCGCCGCCTGTCGCGCGGCACCCTCGTTCATTGCCACCACGGCGTTCAGCCCGGTCAGCCGGTCGATCTCGGCCAGCGCCATGTCGAGCAGTTCCGGCGCCCTGACCTCGCCCTTGCGGACCAGCGCGGCAAGCCCGGTCGCATCCTGATTGCGATAATCGTCAAGGCTCGGCATCTGTCACCCTTTCATTCCGAGGACAGCCCCAGTTCCTTTTGCCTCTTCTGGCTCCACCCTTGGGTCATGCGGTCGGCGATCATGGCGATGATCGCCATGCCCAGACCGGCCACGATGCCGACGCCGAAATCGCCGTTGCCCAGCCCGATATAAACCCGCTGGCCCAGCCCGTTGGTGCCCACCAGCGCGGCGATGACCAGCATGGCGATGCCGAACATGATGGTCTGGTTCAGGCCCAGCATCATCACCGGCAGCGCCAGCGGAAGCTTGACCCGCCAGAGAAGCTGTTTCCGGGTGCAGCCGATCGCCGGCGCCGCCTCGATCACATGGGCGGGGATATTGCGCAGCCCGTGCTCGGCATAGCGGATGGCGGGCACGATCGCATAGGCCATGATGGCGAGCAGAGCGGTGAACTCGCCGATCTTGAAGATCATCAGGAAGGGGATCAGCAGCACGAAAAGCGGCATGGTCTGAAGCGTGTCGTTGAACGGGCGGAGGATGGCGGAAAGCCCGTCGAATTCCGAGGCGAGAATGCCGAGGCTGGCGCCGATTGCGAAGGACAGAAGCACCGCCAGCCCGCAGAGGTAGATCGACAAGAGCGCCTGTGGCCAGACGCCGGATATGATGATGAAACCGAGCCCGAGGAAGGTGCCCGCCGCCAGTTTCGGGCCCGACAACTGCCAGCTCAGCAGGGTCGCCATCGCCAGCAGCGTGGGCCACGGCAGGCGGGTGAGGCCAAAGAACAGCAGCGTCGCGCAGAAGGCCACGAAAAGCGCCGCCATCACGCCCCGGCGCCACGCGGTCAGCCCGATCAGCGCCAAGGCGGCGGCGGCATAGGCCAGCTTGAGCGTGGTGGTGAACTCGAACCCCCATGTGAAGGGCGAGATGGTTTCCTGCAGCCCGATCTTGACCGGCAGCATGACAAAGAAGAAGGCCGCCGTCTTGATCATCGAGATCAGGTCGGCGAACTCGACCACGATGAAGGTCACCGCGTCGTTGAGGTAGCTGGCCGGAAAGACCTCCCACGCGCGGGGGTATTCCTTCAGGAAGGGCAGCACCTGTGCCAGGAGCGCGACGGCAATCCCAAGCCCGCCGGCGATCAGCCACATGCGGTGGCGCGAGGCGAAGCTTTCGTCGAGCACCGGCTCCTTCGGTTCGGCGGTGGCGGCGGCGGCGGTGATGCGGTCCATCACCATGGCCATCAGTGCGATGACGATGCCCGCCAGAAGGCTTTCACCGAACTGCGCCTTGCGCATGGTCGACAGCACCTCCCAGCCGATATCGGCGGTGCCGCCGATGATCGAGGCGATGATGACCATGGAAAAGGCCGCCATCGTGGTCTGGTTCACGCCCAGCAGGATCTGACGCATGGCGCTTGGCACGCGGACGCGCCAGAAAAGCTGGGGCGCGGTGGCGCCCGACATGAGGCCGGCCTCGATCACCTCCTGCGGCACGCGGCGCAGGCCGAGCATGGTGTTGCGCACCGTCGGCGGGAAGGCATAGAGCACGCTGGCAATCAGCCCCACCACCGGCCCGAAGCCGAAGAGCAGCAGGATCGGCAGGAGGTAGGCGAAGGCGGGGACCGTCTGGAGGAGGTCCATCGTGGGCTTGATGGCCCGTTCGGCTCGGTCGGAATAGAAGGCCAGCGTGCCGAGGGAAAAGCCCACCAGCACCGCCAGCGGCACCGAGATGGCGACCAGCGCCAGCGAATTCATCGACTCGTGCCAGTAGCCGATGACGACCATGTAAAGCACCGACAGAAATGAGAAAATCGCCAGCTGCCAGCCCGACACCGCGAAGGCCGCAAAGGTCACCAGTGCCAGCGTCACCGACCATGGCAGCCAGTTGAGGAACTCGCGCACCGCCGTCATCGGCACGTCGAGCGCGGCCGATATGGCGCGGAAGAGCGGGCCGAAGACGTCGACGCACCAATCCATGAAGCTGTTGAGCAAGGGCGTGACCGGCACGATCCAGTCCTCTGGGTAGCTCACCAGCCAGCCGGCGACCCCCTGCAGGGCCAGAAAGGCCAGCGTCAGCGCAATGAGCGCCCCCCATGCAAGGGCGAAGGGGCCGAGCCTGTTCACGCCGGAACCTCCGCGCCGCGATGGGTGTCCTGATGCGCCAGTGCCGAGATGACACTGCCCGCCGTCACCACGCCCATGACCGCGCCGTCGCGCATGATGCGGATGCCGTCCTTGTGCGAGGCCAGAAGCGGCAGAAGCTGCTCGACGCTACAATCGCTGTCCTCTTGCGGCATGCTTTCCTGTGGCGCGGCCTCTTGGTCGATGACGTTGCGGGCCTTGAGCACGCGGACCATCGGCACTTCCTCGGTGAACTCGGTGACGTAATCATCCGCCGGGTTCACGATCAGCTCGGCCGGGGTGCCCATCTGCACCACCATGCCGTCACGCATGATCATCATCCGGTCGGCGATGCGCAGCGCCTCGAGGAAGTCATGGGTGATGAAAACGATGGATTTCCGCAGCGAGCGCTGGATGCGCAGGAACTCGTCCTGCATCTGGCGGCGGATCAGCGGGTCGAGCGCCGAGAAGGGCTCGTCGAGAAACCAGATTTCCGGCTCGATGGCCAGCGACCGGGCGATGCCGACGCGCTGTTGCTGGCCGCCGGAAAGCTGGCGGGGATAGGCCGTTTCGCGCCCCTCAAGGCCGACAAGTTCGATCACCCGGCGGGCCTTTTCGATCTGTTCTTTCTTGGGCAACCCCTGCAATGACAGGGGAAAGGCGATGTTGTCGAAAACGCTCAGATGCGGCATCAGGCCGAAATTCTGGAACACCATCCCCATCTTGTGGCGGCGGATGTCGATCAGCTCCTTGTCGGATTTCTGAAGCAGATCTTCGCCATCCAGCACCACCTCGCCATGGGTGGCCTCGATCAGCCGCGAGAGACACCGCACCACGGTCGATTTGCCCGAGCCCGACAGGCCCATGATGACGAAGATCTCGCCCACATGGACATCGAAATTCACGTCGGCCGCCGCCGGGATGGCGCCGTCGTCGCGCATGCGTGATGACAGTTCGGCCACGCCGCTCTTGCCGACCTCCGACTTGAAATAGGGGGAGGCGGAAGATTTGTAGACCTTCCACAGGTTCCTGCAGGACAGTTTTATATCGCCGTTTCCGTCGCCCATCGCCCGTTCTCTCCCCATGCGGCTTTATCCGGTCCGCTTATCATGCACATGGCCCGGCCCAAGGGCCGGGCCATGCTGTCGGGCCCCGCCGGAGGCAGGGCCGGTTGTCACAGGATCGCTCAGCTCTTGGCCGCTTCCGCTGCCTCGACCCATGCCGACCATGTCTCTTCGTTGGCCTCGACCCATTCGGCGACCACTTCCTCGAGGTCGCGGCCCTTCTGGTCGATCTCGTTCATCAGGCTGTTCTGGGTGTCGTTGTCGATCTCGAACGCCTCGTACAGCGCCGCGGCGCCCGGATAGTTGCTGGCGAAATCCTTGTTGGCGATCTTGCTGATGCTGGCCTGTTCGAAGCCACAGGCATTGCCCTTGCTCTGACCGGATTCCTCCTGACAGTCACCCTCGGCGGCGTCCCATTCGACCCAGTTGAACTCGTTCTCGGCGAACAGCCAGTGCGGCTGCCAGAACATCATCAGCATCGGCTTCTCCGCCGCAACGGCCGATTTCACCTCGGCGATCATTGCGCCCTCGCTGCCGCCGGCCACCGGCTCGAACGGAATCTCGATCTGGCTGACCACGTCTTTCGAGCGCGTGCCCCAGTCGGCCGGGTAGGTGATCAGCCGGCCCTTGGGAAAGGTATCGGGCGAGGCAAAGGCCTGCGCACAGTCGTAAAGCGCCTCGTAGCTGGGCAGGCCCGGGCATTGCTCTTCCATGTAGGGGGGATAGATCCAGCCTTCCTGCGGGGTGAGCCCGAGGTCGCCCACCACGACGATATCGCCGGAATCGACGGCTTTGGGATAGATATCGCCCACGTTGTTCGTCCATGTCTCGGGCTGGAGATGCAGGTCGCCCTGCGCGATGGCCGCGAATTGCGGCACGGCGCCGGCGGTGACGTATTCGATCGAATAGCCCGCCTTTTCGAACAATGTGCCGAGGATATGGGCCGAGATGTGCTGGCCCGTCCATTCGTTGATCGGAATGCGGATCGGATCGCTGGAATCGGCCAATGCGCTGCCGGCCCCGGCCAGCGCGATGCCGGCGGCAAGGATCAGTGACTTCATTTTCATGTCTTTGTCTCCCTAGATGTCTGAAGCAGTTTTTTGTTGTTGTGGATTTCCCTGATCGCCTTATGGAACCACACATCCCGCAAGTATTCACCCTAAAAAACGTGGAAATTCAGGGGGGCGGGCGCGCCGAAAGGGAAAGCGCCCGCGGAATGGGCCGATCACCGGGATCGCCTTGCAATACTTGCGCGGGGCGGCGCCGAAAACCGCGGGCCGCGCCGTCGCATTGCACCTTAAAGTATTGTGAATGGGGAATTTTCCCGCGTGCCGAGAGGCGCCGCTCCGTTATCCGGCACGCCCGGCCCGGATGATTCGCCCCGCCGCGCCTGATGGGTGGCAGAGTTGCCCGCCCCGCGCTAGGCTTGCCCCCGGAACCCGTCCGGCGGAAAGGATCACGGCGATGGCGCTCGAGGTTGCGAAAGACTGGTACGCGGTCGAGACGCTGGGCGATGGTGTCTCGCGCATACACGAGATCCATGTCGCCGGCTGGCTGCGCTGCAATATCTGGCACGTGCGGGGCCGCGACCGCGACCTGATCATCGACACCGGCATGGGCCTGCGCCCGCTGGTCGAGGAGGTGGCCCGGCTGGGCGAACGCCCGATCACCGCGATCATGACGCACAGCCATTTCGACCATTCCGCCGGCCTGCACCAGTTCCACGACCGCTGCGGGCACCATAGCGAGGCCGATATCATCGCCCGCCCCAATGCCGCCAACACCGTGGCCGATAGCGGCTACGTGCGGGCCGAGACGTTCACCGCCCTGCCGTGGGAGGGGTTCAGCCACGAGCGTTTCGAGGTAAAGCCCGCCCCCCTGACCCGCCTGCTGGACGAGGGCGACGTGGTCGATCTTGGCGACAGGGTGTTCAACGTGTTCCACCTGCCCGGCCACTCGCCGGGGTCCATCGCGCTGTACGAGGCGGCGACCGGCCTGCTGTTCAGCGGCGACGTGGTCTATGACGGGGCGCTGATCGACGATCTCTATCATTCGCGGGCCGAGGTGCTGAAGGCGTCGCACGCGCGGCTGCGGGAATTGCCGGTGACCGCGGTGCATGCCGGGCATTTCGCCTCGTTCGGGCGGGAGCGGATGATCGAGATCATCGACGAATACCTCGCTGGCGGGCGGCGCGTCGGCGACCCGGATGCATGGATCGCCGGAGAGATGGACAAGGAGGCGAAGGATGGGTGAGGCAAAGCAGCAGGTGGCCGTGGTGACCGGCGGGCTGGCCGGGATCGGGCTGTCGATCGCGCGCAAGCTGGCGGCGGATGGTATGAGAGTGGCCATTGGCGCAAGGCGCGGGGACGACCCGGCGATGCAGGAGATGGCGACGAAAGAGGTGGGCGAAGGCACCTTCGTGGCAGGGCTCGACGTCTGCGACGAGGGCTCGGTCGAGGGGTTCTGCCGCGCGGTGGAAGACGCGCTCGGCCCCATCGACATCCTCGTCAACGCCGCGGGCATCACCATTCACCACACCGTCAGCGGTCACGGCCTGAAGGACTGGACGCAGGTGATCGACACCAACCTGACCGGCCCGTTCCTGACCACCCGCGCCACCCTGCCCGGGATGATGGAACGGGGCTGGGGCCGGATCGTCAACATCGCCTCGACCGCCGCGAAATCGGCCGTGGCCGATCACCCGGCCTATTGCGCCTCGAAGGCCGGGCTGCTGGGTCTGACGCGGGCCGTGGCACTTGAGGGGGCGCCGCACGGGGTCAGCTGCGTCTCGGTCAGCCCGACATGGGTCGAGACCGAGATGCTGCGCAGCAGTGCCGCGATCATGGCAAAGCAGGCCGGGCACAGCGTCGAGGACGAGATCGCCGCGCTGGCCCGCGCCAACCCCCAGAACCGGCTGGTGCAGCCCGAGGAGATCGCGGCGCTGGTCGCGTTCCTGTGTTCCGATGCCGCGCCCGCGCTGACGATGGAGGACATCTCGGTCAATGCCGGGGCGCATTGGTGAGAGGCCGGGCATCGGCCTCAGCCCCCCATGTGCCGTGACAGGTAGGCGCCGCAGCGGGTGAGGGACGCCGCCGCCTCGGGCAATTCGTCGTAGAATTCGAAGACGTGCCAGAGGCCGTCATGCACGTCGAGCTCCACGTCGATGCCAGCCGCGCGCATGCGGCGGGTGAGTTCGATGGAGGGGCTCATCAGCAGGTCGCGCGTGCCGGTGGTGACGAGGGCCGGCGGGAACTCCGGGCTGAACGGCCCGAAAAGGGGCGAGATGCCGGGCGTGTCACGCGGCGTCTCGGCGGCGTACATCCGCGCCGCCGCCTCGCCGAAGGCGAGGTCGATCGACGGATCGCGCCCGTCATTGGCCTGCAGGCTGTCACCGCCATGGGTCAGGTCGCACCACGGCGACAGCAGCACGGCGGCCACGGGCATGGGCAGGCCCTGCGCCTGCGCCCGCTGCATGAGGGCCAGCGCCATGTTGCCGCCGGCGGATTCCCCGGCAATGGCGAAGGGGGCGGTGTCGCGGGACAGCACGTCATAGACCGCCGCGCCGTCCTCGATGGCCGCCGGGTAAGGATGCTCCGGTGCCAACCGGTAATCCACCGCCACCACCCGCGCGCCGGAATGGCGGCAGAGCCCGGCGCTGACGATCAGGTCTTCCCGCGCGCTGCCGGTGACGTGGCCGCCGCCGTAGCAATAGAGCACCGTGCCGACGGGCGCTTCCTCGGGCATAATCTCGAGGCAGGGCACGCCGCCGATTTGCGTCTCGCTTACCGTCACGCCGTGGGCCTTCACCGCCCGTTCGGCCCGTGGCAGAAACGCGTCCTTCGCCATCTTGCGATAGATCTCGACCGTCTCTGGCGAGAGCGGTGCCACAGGCTGCGGTGCCGGCTGGTCCAGAAAGGCCCGCGCGGGCTTGCTCATGTAATCGCTGCTCATGCCGTCCGCTCCACCCGCGCGCGGCGGTCGCGCCATGTCATTACCGCCGGTTCGATCAGCCCCGCCGACAGGATCAGCGGCAGGCCGATCACCTCGCGGATGCCGAACCGTTCGCCCGACCAGATCGCCGCCGTCACCGCCGCCACCGCGATCTCGGTCATGAACAAGAGCCCCACCACCCCGGGGTTCAGCCGTGTCGGCGCATAGACCGTGGCGAACCCCGCAGGCAGGATCAGCACCAGCGCCACCGGCAGAAACCAGAGCGCGGCGGCCTTCAGCGCGCCGGCATCGGGCACCTGCACATGGCCGGCCGAGGTCGACCACAGCGCCACCGCCACCGTCAGCCCCGCGCCGACAAGAAAGAAGCTCACCCCGTGCGTGGCGGTCCGAACACGCGACTCGTTCAGGATCAGCATACAGCCCACCGCCCAGAACATCCCCGACGCCAGCCCCAGCCAATCGCCAAGGTTGCGCGGCAGGGGCAGGCCGGTATCGTCGGCGAAAATCACCACCATGCCGACCACCCCCAGCCCGATCGCCAGCCAGCGAGACCGCGTGATCCGGTCGCCAAGGATGATCCAGCCCAGCGCGAAACCCCAGATCGGCATCAGGTAAAACAGCAGCACCGCGCGCACCACGTCGGTATACAGCAGCGAGGCCGCGTACATCGCATAGGCCGCCCCCGCCAGCACACCGCCGATCAGCGCGCGGCCACCCCGCAGGTAATCGCGCCGCAGATGCCACGCGACAGGCAGGCACATCACCGCCGGGATCACCATGAACAGCGCCAGCGCCCACGGCGCCTCCAGCCCGCCCTGTTCCAGCATCCGCAGCGGCAGCCAGAAGATGCCAAAGCAGAGGCCCGCAAACAGCCCCGCGAAAACGGCCAGACGGTCGGGATGCATCATGCGCATGTAGGTCCTTCCCTTGCTTGGGCCCTCATCCGGGGCGATCGGGGATGTCCACCCGCTTGCCGCGTGGGATTTCGGCCTGCCGGTCATAAAACGGCATCTCGACCAGTTCGGCGGGATGATAGCCGCCGTCGCGCCCCTCCGCCAGCACCTGTGTGCCCGGCCGGGGACCGGCGCGGTCGAGCAGCACCATCCCGATCCCGCAACCAAGAAAGGGCGAGCGCGCGCCGCAGGTGATCCGGCCCGCCGGAGCCTCGCCGATCTTCACCGCGCCGCCCACCTTTGGCTCTGCCCCGTCACAGCGCAGCCCGTGCAGCCGCGTCTCGCGCGGGGCGGCCTCCAGCGCCGCCTTGCCGATGAAATCCGGCCCGTCGAGATCGACGAACCGGCCAAGCCCCACATCGTATGGCGTGGTCGTATCATCGAAATCCGACCCGGCGTTGAGGATGCCCGCCTCGATCCGCCGGATGTTCATCGAATCGAGCCCGAAGATACACAGGCCATACCCCTGCCCCGCCGCCTCCAGATGCCGCCAGAGCGCGGGCGCGTCGTGATGCGGCTCGGTGTAGAACTCCCAGCCCAGCTCGTTCGTGTACCCCGTGCGGGTGATCACCACCTCCTGCCCGCCGAACCGCACCTTGGCGATGCCGAAATAGCCGAAGGGCTCGGGCATCCCGTCATCGGCGGCGGCGGCAAGGATATCCATCGCCGCGGGGCCTTGTATCTGGCTCACGAACACCTTGGGGTCGGTGATTTTCACATCCATCCCCGCCCCCTGCGCCCGCGCCCAGTTGACGAAATCGCCATCCGCCTGCGCGTACCAGAAAAGCGTCTCGCTCAGCCGCAGCAGCACGCCATCGGTGATCATCCCGCCATTGTCGAAACAGGCCAGCCCATAGCCACAGCGCCCCGGCTTCACCTTGCTGATATCCTTGGTGAAAAGCCGGTTCAGCAACGCTTCGGCATCCGCCCCCTCAAACGCGATGGGCCATTCGCCCGTATTGAGCAGCGCCGCCTCCCGGCGCAGTTTCCAATAGCCTTCGTCGGTATCCAACGCATCCAGCCGCACCGCCATCAGGCGGCGATTGTAGACACAGTAATGCGGCCCCAGCGGGCGCTCGATCTCGTGATAAGGGTGCCGGGTGAGGCCGAAATCCCACCCCGCGCCCGGCTGCGTCGTCACAAGGTCACGGGTCGCCCCGTCGCTCGACCCCATCGCTCAGGCGTCCGGGTCGAGCCGGGCACCCATCGCGTCGGCCACCAGCTTCTGGAAATGGTGCACGGCGTGTTCGCTGAGCTCGGTCTTGTCATCATCCACGACGAAACGGCCCTGATTGTAGCCCGACGATTTCAGCCCCTTCTGCACGCTCTCGCACAGCCCGATATCCTCGGGCTGCAATACGTCGATCTGGTAGTTGATCGCATCGCGCAGCTGTTGGGTGACCTCGCCATCCTTCACGAACCAATCCTGAAACTCGACGCACTGGTCGGGCCCGCTGGGGTTCATCTGCAAGACCGACAGGTTCGCCTCGCCCGGATAGGCCCAGATGGTGAAGTTCGGCCAGACATACCAGCCGGCATAGCCGAAATCGACATCGCCCGGCGTGAAGCTGAAGGCGCGGGAATTGACCGAGCGGGGCTTGCCCGCGCATTGGCTGGAGTAATACTTGCTGGTCACGGTGCGATAGCTGTCCATGTCGACCAGATCGACGAAATCCTTGTGCGCCGGGTGGCAGTGATAGCATTCGAGGAAATTGTCGATCATCACCTTCCAGTTGGCCTGCACGTCATACTGATCGCGCTGCGCGAATTGGAGGTCATCGACCGAGGGCACGAAATGCCGGATTTCCTTTTCCAGATCGCCCATCTGCTCGGCAAAGGGCGCCGCATCAGGGTCGAGATTGACCAGCACGAGGCCGCAGAACACCTCGACCTGCACGGGACGCAGCGAGAAATCCTCGCGGTTGAAGCCCTTCACCTCCTCGGTATTGCGCGCCGATTTGAGCGTGCCGTCAAAGTCGAACGCCCATGCGTGATAGGGGCAGGTGATGATGTTCTTCTTGCCCGTGCCCGAGAGCAATTCATGCCCCCGGTGCGGGCAGACATTGTAGAAGGCGCGCAGATCGCCCGTGCGGGTGCGGGCGACGAAGATGTTCTGTTCGTGGATGCGGGTCGTCAGGAACTGGCCCGGCTCGGCCACCTGGCTGACATGGCCGGCATAGTTCCACGTCTTGTAGAAGATCGCCTCTTTCTCATGCGCCCAGATTTCGGGGTCGTGATAGAACCGCGCGGGCAGCGTGTAGGAATTCGCCGGATCGGCGCGGAAGGGGGCATCGCCCGGCATGAGGTTCAGAAGGGGTAGGTTCATCGGTGGCTCCTGCTTCCTTGTCTGCTTGCATTAGACAGAATAAGCGTGGATGCTGACAAACGCTGATTTCTACCGCTTTTGAGCAAGTATAGCTAATGCTACGCCGCAACCTCCCCCCGCTCGACCTGTTGCTGCCGTTCGAGGCGTCGGCCCGGCTGGGCAGTTTCACCCGCGCGGCCGAGGAATTGTCGGTCACGCAATCGGCCGTCAGCCAGCGGGTGCGCAAACTGGAAGAGCTGTTGGAAATCAGCCTCTTCGAGCGGCGGCACCGGGCGATCGAGTTGACGCCGGAAGGGCGGGAGCTGCTCAACGGGGTCAAGGCGGCGCTGCAGCACCTGACCTCGGCCACCCACAGCCTGCGCCAGCGCGAGGCGCGGCGGTTCCTGCGACTGGCCTGCGACACCTCGATCGGGCAGCACTGGCTTTTGCCGCGGATCGAAACGTTCCTCAGCCCCGATTCGCCCGTCGCCATCGACCTGACGGTCAGCGACAGCGAGCCCGAGGTGCTGGGCGCCGATGTGGCGGTGCTGCATGGCGACGGACAGTGGCCGGGCTTCGTGGCGCGGCTTTTGTTCGGGGATGTGGTGTTTCCGGTCTGCGCGCCCGGCTACCTGCGCGATCATCCCATTGCCACACCGCAGGACCTGTTGAAGGCCGAATTGATCGACCTCGATTATATCCACTGGAACTGGATGAACTGGGGCATCTGGCTGACCGAGACGGGCGTCGACCCCAGCCCGGCGCGCATCCTGATGCGGACGAATTCCTATACCGCCCTGCTGGATGCGGCAAAGGCGGGGATGGGGGTGGCGCTGGGCTGGGGCAACCTTGTGGACGGCGCGCTGGACAGCGGCGCGCTGGTGCGGCCGGTCGCCGAGACGGTGGACACCGCCAACGGCTATTACGTGCTGTTGCGGCAGGGCGCGGGCGAGGATGCGCACCGGCTGGCGCAACACCTCTATCGAAGCACGCGCAAGGCGCGGCCGGAATGACACAGCTTGGGGTGGCAAAGGGGTGCGGGAAAGATTTCGCTTGAAAATTAGTTTGAGCGCTCATTATAATTTGCCCATGGAAAACGCTGTACAAGATCAATCCCCCCCCAAAGACTGGGACCGCTCGGGCCTTCCCGGCTGGGCCTATTTCTCGGACGAACTGCTTGAACTGGAAAAGGAAGAGCTTTTCCGCAAGCACTGGCAGCTGGCCTGTCACGTCTCGGACGTGCCCGAGCCCGGCAATTACATGACATTCGACGTGGGCGAGGAACGCGCCCTCATCGTGCGCGGCCGCGACAACGTGGTGCGCGCCTTTCACAACCTCTGTCGCCACCGCGGCAGCCGCGTGGTGGCCGACGAGCAGGGCATGTGCAAATCCGCCCTGATCTGCCCCTATCACGGCTGGGCCTACAACCTCGACGGCACCTTGCGCGGCGCGGCGCAGCCGAAAAGCTTTCCGCCGCTCGACCCGGTGGAATTCGGGCTGAAACCGCTCGACATGGAAATCTGGCAGGGCTTCATCTTTGTCCGCTTCAAGTCCAGCGATCAGCCCTCGGTGGCCGAGATCATGGGCCGGTTCGATGCCGAGCTCGAACCGTATGAGCTGGCCGACATGGTGCCCGCAGACACGCTGGTCTGGGCCGACGAGACGGCGGTGAACTGGAAGGCGATCCGCGATGTCGACAACGAAGGCTATCACGTCGCCATGGCCCACCCTGCCCTGCAGGACCTTTATGGCAAGGGCTATGTCGACGAGGCGTTCGAGGGCGGCGCCGCCCGCTCCTATGCGCCGTTCAACAACGGGCCGGGGTCGCTCTGGTCGGTGAAGGCCTACAAGTCCACCCTGCCCGACGCCCATTGGCTGCCGGAAAGCCACCGCACGGCGTGGCTGTATTACGGGATATTCCCCAACACGGTGATCGGCGTCTACCCGGACTCGATGATCTTCTATCAGGAGTTTCCGGACGGCACCGGCAAGAGCCGCCTGCGCGGCGCGTCCTACAAGTACAAGAACGAAAGCCGCGAACTGCGGCTGGCGCGCTACCTGTCGGGGCGGATCGACCGGATCACCGCCGAGGAAGACCAGATGCTGACCATCTGGTCCTGCGAGGCGGCGCTGTCATCGGCCTTTGACGGGATCATCCTGTCGGATCTCGAATATGGCGTGAAATCCTATCACGACCAGCTGCGCCACCTGTTCCCGGTGCTGACGCTGGACGAGCCGCCCGCGCCGGGCACATTGGCCGAGGTCAATGCCGAGATGCTGGCCGAGCGGGGGTGAATCCGCGCTTGCTATGCGACCCCGCCCCGGGCTTGACCCGGGGCCTCTTGTGGCTCGAGGTCCCGGCTCGGGGGCCGGGACGGGGCTATCCATGAGAGAGCCAGGCGCGGCCGTTATCACCGCGCCTTCACTCTCACTCCGCCACCGGCGCCCGCCGGCTGGCCCGGCTGGCGGCGCCCTCGGTCTTTGGCGCCTCGCCAAGCTGTTCGCGCACCCATTGCTGGAACAGGAACACCTCGTATTCCTCCTGCATCAGCACGCCGTTCGCAAACGCGCTCGCCCGCATCCCCGCATGGTTCAGCTCGCACGCCCCGCCATCCTGCTCCATCACCAGAATGCCGAACCGGGTGATCTTGTCGGCGTCGAAATCCGATCGCGCCAGCGTGTCGGGGTGGAACAGCCATTCCGCCGTCAGCTCCATCGTTTCCGGCCCCGTCGGCGTGATCTTCACGATCCGCACGTAATCGGGGTGATGGGCGATGAAGACCGAGGGCGTGACGGTGACATAACGCTGCCCGGCCGCCACATCCTCGTCGCTCAGCCCCGGCAGGCGGCCCTGTGCGACACCGTCCATCGACCATGTCTCGGCCCCCGTGCGCAACCCACCGGACCGGTGCGGCGCCTCATCCTCGGCATGCTCGGCCCAGTCCGGATCATCCCGCCGCGCCATGATTGCCCGGCCATAGATCGGCACCAGCTCGCACAGCTCGGGGTGGATGTTGGGGCAGTGCAGACACTCGTTGTAATTTTCCCAGAACGCTTTCCAGTTACAGTTCAGCGTCTTGGAATAAACGTGGCCGACCTTCAGATCCTCGAGCGGCCAGTTCCCGACAAAGGCGGTCTCGGCCCCGTACAGCTCTTCGAAAGACGGCGCGTCGGGGTCGAGATTGACGAAAACGAACCCGCCCCATTCGGCCACCCGCACCCGGTGCAGGGGGTAATCGTCGCGGTTGAACCCCTCGACCCGCCGCATCGGCCCGGTCGCCCGCAACCGTCCGGTCAAGTCATAGACCCACTGGTGATAGGGGCAGGTGATCATCGCCTTCTTCAGCGTCCCCTCGGCCTGTGGGCAGAGCAGCGAGCCGCGATGCCGGCAGGTGTTGAAGAAGCCCTGCAACACCCCCTCCTGATCGCGCAGCAGCAGCACGGGCTGCCCCGCCACGTCAAAGCTGCGAAAGGCGCGCGGGCCGTCGAGCGTGTCGGCGCGACACAGGTAGATCCAGTTCCGCCCCCAGATATCCCGCAGCTCGCGGTCGTAATGGGCCGGGTCGAAATACCACGCGGCCGGAAGCGCCTCCTGCATCCGCGAAAGTCCGTTGAAGCCCTCTTCGAGAATGGCGTTGTCCTCCATCGGGCGACCTCCTTTTTGAGGGTATGTTGGGGTGTGGCCCGCGCACGCGGCGCGGGTTACAGCATTTCCGACTGCACCTGCTGCACCGCGGTTTCGAGGATGTCGAACATCTGGTCGACCTCGTCGGTTGTGATGACCAGCGGCGGCGAGAAAACGCACTGGTTGATCAGCGGGCGCACGATCAGGCCCATCTCCTCGCACTTGGCGTCGACCCGTTCGCCGAACTCGGTGTCGATGGCCAGCCGCTTGGCCTCGGGCGTGCCGGGGGCGGCCACGCCCTCGACACAGCCGATCAGGCCGATGCCGCGCGTGTCGCCGATGATCTCGTGCCGGCCCAGCGCCCCCAGCCGTTCCTGGAAATGCGGCGTGATCTCGCGCACATGCTCGAGAATGCCCTCGCGCTCGAAAATCTCGATATTCTTGAGCGCGGCGGCGGCACAGACCGGGTGGCCCGAATAGGTATAGCCGTTCGAGAACATGATATGCTCCCGCTCGTCCGACGAGATATCGCTCCAGAGCCGGTCCGACAGGATCATCGCCCCCATCGGCAGATAGCCCGAGGTCAGGCCCTTGGCACAGGTGATGATGTCGGGGGTGATGCCGAACACCTCCTCGCTGGCGAACCAGTGGCCCAGCCGGCCAAAGCCGGTGACGACCTCGTCGGAGATATAGAGCACGTCATGCTTGCGGCAGACCTCCAGCGTGCGCTTGTGATAGCCCGGCGGCGGCACGATCACCCCGCCCGAGGCCAGCACCGGCTCGGCGATAAAGGCGCCCACGTTATCGGGGCCGGCATCGAGGATGGCCTGTTCCAGCTCGTCGACCTTGGCATCGCACCATTGCTCGACGCTCATGCCGTCGGGGCGGATATAGGGGTTCACGTTGCCGATCAGGCGCACCAGCCGTTCCTCGAAATCGAGGCGCGACTTGGTGCGTTCCTTGCCGGTGACCGAGGCGGCGAGGTAGGTCGAGCCGTGATAGCCCTTTTCCCGCCCGATGATCAGCTTCTTGTCGGGGCGGCCCTTCATGTTGTTGTAGAACTGAACAAAGCGGATCGCGCTGTCGACAGCCGAAGAGCCGCCGGTGGTGAAGAACACGCTGTTCAGATCGCCCGGTGTCATCTCGGCAATCCGTTTGGCCAGCAGGGCCGAGGGCTCCGCCGCAAAGGCCCATGGCGAGGTATAGGGCAGACGCATGGTCTGCTCGGCGATGGCGTCGGCCATCTCCTGCCGTCCATAGCCGATCTGGACACACCACATGCCGCCCGGCCCATCGATGAACTTCTTGCCATCGGGGTCGTACATATAGATCCCCTCGGCCCGCGCGGCGATGGCGCGGTTGGCGTCGCTGGTGCCGATGGTTTCCCACGGGTGCAGGAAATGGTCGTTATCCCATTCCTGAACGGCTTCGGCGGGGATGGCGGCGTTGTGGCCGGGATCTGTGATGCTCTGGTCGGTCATTGGGGTCCATTTCTGGCGGCGCGGCGCCTCGTCTTCTGCTGCTCGCCACTCTACCCGAGTTATTTTGAGCGCTCAATCAAATTTTTTACTCGATCCGCCCCACGCCGGGTTGCTGTCACCGCTTGGCCGCGCGATACTGGGCCCATCCGCAAGGGAGAGATTCCATGGCCGCTCAGGAGGGTGCGACGCGCCCGCGCAAGGAACGCAAGGAAAACGCCGACATGCGGCGCGGTCAGATCATCGACGCCACATATCGCTCGATCGTCAGGAACGGGCTTTCGGGCACCACGCTGGCCAGCGTCTCGAACGAGGCGGGGCTGTCGCAGGGGGTGGCGGTGTTCTATTTCCAGAACAAGCAATCCCTGCTGGGCGCCGCGCTACGCCATCAATACGAGATCTATCAGGAGAACTGGCAAAAGGCCGTCTCAGCCGCAGGCTCCGACCCGGCGGACCAGATCACCGCGCTGGTCAAATCCGATTTCACACCCGACTCGTGCAACGAGGAAACGCTGATCGTCTGGCACGCCTTCTGGGGCGAATCCAAGGCCCGGCCGCTTTACGGCGAGATTTCCAAGTCCTTCGAACAGGAACGCGCCCAGGCCATGTGCAACGCCTGCGCCGCGCTGTTGCAGGCCGAGGGGCGCCCGGTGACCGGCGCCGACGACATCGCCGCCGGGATCGACGCGATGACCGACGGTCTGTGGCTGGGCATGTACCTGTCGGGCGAGCCGGTGGATCTGAAACAGCCGATGCGGCTGGCCGCGATGTATCTGGCTGCCGCCTTCCCGGCCCATGCGGAGCAGTTCCGCAAGGGGTTTGGTGTAGAGGCGCCGTCGGGGTGAAGGGGCGCGGGCTTCGCTGATACTCGCTTCCTCGTAGTTTGCCACCCGCCCGGAATCAAGCCGCGCCCGGGCGCGGCGCCGGGCGAGCGCCGGCCCGTCCCGTCGCACCAAAGGTGCGCCATGCATAGGCCGCACGCCTTTGGCGTGACGGGCAGGCGCTTTGGCGGGTGTAGTGAAACGTTCGTAGGAAGGATGTAATTGGCACCATAAAATGCCATCCATTGCCGTTGCTGCGCCTCCCCACGGTCCGGCGCTCGCCCGGCGGGATTGGCGGATAGCGGGGCCCTTGTGGACACCCGCCCCGGGCCCGACCCGGGGCCTCTACCCGCGCGAGGTCCCGGCTCGGAGGCCGGGACGGGCCTAGGCGCGCCACCCTACCAAAGCTGCTCGGGCGCCATCGGTTTGCCCGTCAGGTTCAGCCGCCCCGCCACCCGCAGCCGCGCCTGCGCCGCCTCGGCCAGCGCCGTGCAATCGTCGAGCGCCACGCGCAGGCACCGATGGCTGAACTCGGTCATCACCCGTTCGGCCAGCCCCCCCTCGCCCGCATCGATCAGCAGCTCCGCCGCCCGCAGCACCTCGGGCAACTCGCGATTCACCTGCTCCTCCATCGCCCGCCAATGCGCCCAGACCTCCGCCAAGATGCTGTCCTGCGCCTGAAAGGCCAGATGCATCAGCCGCTTGTACTGGTAAACCGCCGACTCTGCCGTCTCGACCCCCTGCGGCACGTGCGAAACGGTGTCGGGACTCTTCTCCTCTTTCCGCCGGTCGAGGAACCGCGCGCTTTCGCCCGTGGTCAGGTAACGATGCTGCACATAGGCCTCGGGCACCGAGCCCTGACCCAGAAACACCGGCAAAAGCGGCGCCGTCACCGGCCCGATGGCCGCGTGCCACATCATCCGCAGCGCCGGATCGGCCGGGTGGATCAGCGGCACGACCTGCCCGTAGCCTGCGGTATCGCCCGTCAGCCGCTCGGTCTGGATCGACCAGAACACATCCTCCAGCGTCACCTTTTCCGGCCTTGCCGCCCGCGCCTTCATCTCGTCCTCGACCCAAGCCACACCCTTCCAGCGCAGCTTGCCGTCGCCATAGATGGCGTTCACGTTGAACGGCCCCTCGCCGCGCGTGTACCAGCCCAGCTCGACCGCCGTGTCGATGAAATGCGCCGGGAACAGGAAATCGTCGTTGGGTGCCTCGGGAATCTCGCCGATATAGCCCGGCCTTGACGCCCGGATCGTATCCGGCCCCAGCCGCTCGGCGCACCACAAACCCTTGCCGCCGGCAAACTCGATCACCACCCACGCCTCGTCCGGGTCGGCGATCATGTGCGAATTGCCGCCATAGGTGGAATAGCCATGCCGGGCGATCAGCGCCCCGATCAGCTCCACCCCTTCCCGTGCCGTCCGCGCCCGTTCCACCACGATCCGCGCAAGATCGGAATAGTTCGGCCCTGTCTGATCCTTCGGCGTCATCTCGATCAGGTCCTTGCGCGAGGTCGACCAGATATCGCGCACCGCCACCCCGCATTCGTTCAGCCCGCCATTCGTGAGCGGCGCCGGCACGCCAAGGTAATAGCTATAGCTCACCCGCATGTTGCGCAGCGTCTCGGCGGCCTGCGGTATCTGCGTCAGCACCCCCGGCATATCCGCCTGCGGCGTCACCCCCACGGTGATCGTGCTGCCCGCCTCGTGCGACCGGCGCGGGTTGATCTCGAGCCAGTGGCTCGACGGCTCGTCGCCATATCCGGCCAGATAGGCCACCCCGTCAGCGGTGAGATTGCGCCCGATATAGATGCCGTAGCTCATGACAGTATTCCTGCGGTATTTGGGTTTAGTGAAGGGGGAAGAAACAGGCGTGGCTGTGCCCGCCGGGGCGGATTTCATGCGCGGGCTTCTCGGCCCGGCACTTGTCCTGCGCATAGGGACAGCGCGTGGCGAAATCGCAGCCCTTGGGCCGGTTCAGAAGGCTGGGCACCTCGCCTTTTACGGCCACATGGGTCAGCCGCTTGTCGGGGTCGGGTTGCGGCACGCCCTCGACCAGCGCCTGCGTATAGGGGTGCAGGGGCTTGGAGAAAATGTCCGACGCGCGCCCCTCTTCCACGATCCGGCCAAGATACATGATGGCGATCCGGTCGGAAATATGCCGCACCACCGGCAGGTTATGGGTGATGATGAGATACCCCAAGCCATGCTCGGCCTGCAAATCGGCCATCAGGTTCAGCACCTCGCCCTGCACCGACACATCGAGCCCCGCCGTAGGCTCGTCGGCGATGATCAGCTTGGGGTTCAAGGCCAGCGCCCTTGCCACACCCACCCGCCTTGCCTGCCCGCCTGACAATTCATGCGGATAGCGCGTCAGAAAGGGTTTCGGCAGGCGCACCATGTCGGCCAGCCGCTCGGCCTCGGCATCCAGATCGAGGCCCTTGACCCCATGCACCTGCAACGGCTCGGTGATCAGCGCCCGCACCGATTTGCGCGGCGAGAGCGAGCCAATCGGGTCCTGAAACATCATCGCCATATCCCGACGCAGCGGCTTGAAACGCGCCTCGGGCATGTTGCCGATCTCCTGCCCCTCGAACCGGACACTGCCACCATCGGCGTGCTGCAGGTTCAGGATCGTGCGGCCCAGCGTTGTTTTCCCCGATCCGCTTTCGCCCACCAGCCCCACCGTCTCGCCCGGGCGCACCTTGATGCTGACATCGAGCACGGCGTCGACGAACGGGTCCTCGATCCCCCGCATCTTCGCCTTGACCGGGCCAAGCGTGCGAAAGCGAACGTTGAGGTTCTCCACCTCCAGCAGCGGCTCGCCATCCGGCTCCCGCTTCTCGGCCACGGCGCTGTCGCCGCTCCGCACCGTCAGCACGTCGAGCGGCGGCGGCCAGTCGGGGTCGCGCAGCGGCCCTTCCAGCAGGTGGCAATTGGCATAGCCGCCCGAGGGGCGCATCGCCGTGGGCGGCTCGATCGTCCGGCATTCGGGCATCCGCCGCTGGCAACGGCTGGCGAATATGCACCCCTCCTGCGGCTTGGTCAGGTCGGGAATATCGCCGGGAATGACCGGCAGCTTGCGCGCCACGTCCATGATCCGCGCCGGGTCGCATTCCAGCAGGGCGCGGGTATAGGGATGCTGCGCATCGTGGAAAATCTCGTGCACCGTGCCGACCTCGACCACCTCGCCGGCATACATCACCACCACGTCGTCACACAGCTCGGCAATTAGGCCAAGGTTATGCGAGACCAGCACGATGGTCGCCTCCAGATCGCTCTGCAACTCGCGCAGCAGGTTGATGATCTGCGCCTCCATCGTCACGTCGAGCGCCGTGGTCGGCTCGTCCGCCAGCAACAGCTTGGGCCCGGTCAGCAGCGCCATGGCGATGCCCGCCCTTTGCCGCATCCCGCCCGAGAAATGGTGCGGATACTGGTCGATCCGGCTGTCGGGATCGGGGATGCCCACCTGCCGCATCATCTCGACCGCCGCCTTGCGCTTTTCATCCCGTGACATGTTGCGGCGGCGATAGAGGATATCGAACATCTGCCGCGCATATGTCAGCACCGGGATCTGGCTGGTCATCGGGTCCTGGAACACGACCGAGATATCCTCGCCCCGCGTCGCCCGCATCGCCGCCGGCCCCTTGTGCAGCATGTCGTCATCCTGAAACAGGATTTCACCGCCCATCACCTCGGCATTGCCCGCCAGCAGGCCAAGGATCGACCACAGAACCGTGCTTTTCCCCGAGCCGCTTTCGCCCACGATCCCCATGATCCGGCCCTTGCTGACCGGAAAGGTGATATCGCGCAGCGCCTTGACCCGGCCCCGCGCGGTGCGGAAATCGACCGACAGGTTGCGGATATCCAGAAGCGTTTCGGGGGCGGTTTCCATGTCCTTGGCCATGTCAGCGTCCTTTGCCCATGCGGGGGTCGAAGACATCGCGCAGCGCTTCACCAAGGAAGGTAAAGCCCAGCGTCGTCAGAATGAGCGGAATGCCCCCGGCCACCACCATCCACGGCGTATCGCGGATCACCAGATAGCCTTCGTTCAGGATGGTGCCCCAGCTTGCCGTGGGCGGCAGCACGCCCAACCCGATAAAGCTTAGCCCCGCTTCGACCGTCACCACCACCGGCACGTCCATCGCCGCAAGGATCAGCAGCGGGCCGACCACGTTGGGCATGATGTGATGCATCAGGATACGCCCCGTCGAGGCGCCCAGCGACCGCTCGGCCATGATGAAATCGGTGTTGCGCAGCGTCATCGTCGCCGTTCGCGCCACGCGGGCATATTGCGGAATCGACGTCACGATCACGATGGTCAGAACAATGCCCAGGCTCGGCCCCGTCAGCGCCACCGTGGCCAGCGCCAGAACGATCGTCGGAAAGGCCCGCACCGTGTCGAACATCAGCAGCAGGAAGTTATCCAGCCAGCGCGGCCCATAGCCTGCGATCATGCCAAGGATCAGCCCCACCACCAGCGACACCGACACGCCGATCGCCGCCACCTTCAGCGCCACGCGCCCCCCGTACAGGATGCGCGAATAGGTATCGCGGCCCAACTGGTCGGTTCCGGCAAAGTGATCCAGCGTCGGATAGGACAGCCGCGCCGGAATATCCAGCGCGTTGGGGTCATGCGTGGCAAAGAGCGGCGCAAAGATCGCGCTGACGAAGAACATCACCACGAGGATCAGCCCCAGCACCCCCTGCCAGTTGGTCAGGAACGTCCGCAGCTTTTCCCGCCGCTCCCGCGAGGCGGATTCCCGCATTTCCTGCGCCGAGGCATGCTCTGGCAGGCCGGAGGCATCGACCGGCATCTCGCCGGTTTCCTTGTCAGAGGGATTCACGGACACGGGGATCTAACCACGCTATGAGAAGGTCGGACAACAGGACGATGCCGATATACATGGCCGTGGCCACCAGCACCGCGCCCTGCACGACGGGAAAATTGCGCGCCATCACGGCGTCGTAGATAAGCTTGCCGATACCGGGCCGGGCAAAGATGATCTCGGCAAACACCGCCGCCGAAATCAGCCCGCCAAAGCCCATGCCGATCAGCGTGATCGTCGGCAATATCGCCACCCTGAGCGCGTAGCCATAGACGATCTTGCGCGGCCGCAGGCCGAACGCCTTGGCCGAGCGGATATAAGGCTCCGCCATCACCTCGAGCATCGAGGCGCGCACCATCCGCGCAAGATACCCCACCCAGCTCAGCCCCACGGCAAAGGCCGGCAGGACCAGATGGCTCAGCTGATCCATCGTATCCCCCGGCTCGCCCGCGCCAATGGCCGGCAGCCAGCGCAGCTCGACCGCAAAGATCAACAGCGCCCAGATCGACACCAGAAACGATGGCACGGCAATGGTCCCCACCGACAGCACCCCGGTGATCCGGTCTAGCCAGCTATTGGGCCGCACCGCCGCCAGACAGCCCAGCGGCAGCCCCAGCAGCACCGCCCAGCCCATCGAGGCACAGATCAGCGCCAGCGTGAACCCGATCCGACTGGCCACAACCGCCGTCACGTTCCGGTCGGAAAACACATCGACACCAAGGTCGCCCGTCACCGCGTTGCCGATATAGATCAGGAACTGCCGCCACACGGGCTCGTCCAGATGCATCTTGGCGGCATAGCGCGCGATGGCCTCGGGCGTGGCGCGCGGGCCCAGCGCGATGGTCGCCGGATCGCCGGGAATGAGGTACAGCAGCGAGAACAGCACCAGCACCACCAGCACGATCACCAGCGCGGACAGACCCAGCCGCTTGACGAGATAGAAAAGCACGGGAAACTCCCCCAACCGGTCTGGCCCCGCGCCGCACCGGGCGGCGCGGGGCCAGTGCCGTTACGCCGGTTTGAACCGGCGGTAGTTCAGCTCGCCGGACGGCGCGGTGTTGATCTCGATATCCGCGCGGTGAAGATAGGATTCGGGCTCATGGTTGATCCAGACATAGGCGCCCGTCTCGTCCATGATCTCCTGCATGCGAAGGTAGATTTCCTCGCGCTTGGCGGTGTCGGGCTCGGCGATGCCTTCCTCGTAGAGCCGGTCGAACTCCTCGTCGGTCCAGCGCTCCCAGTTCCAGATACCGACCTGCTCCGACACGAACCACTGGGTCGCCTCGTAAGGGTCGGGCGTGGTCGCGAACCGCATCAGCCACAGCTCCAGCTCCTGCCAGTTGTCGCCCTTGCTCTCCATGCCCATTTCCCAGAACGGGCCGCTGTCGACCGGAAGCACCTTCACGGTGATGCCCACGGCCGCCAGGTTCGCCTGAATGATCTGCGCGGTCAGCATCCGTTCCTGCTGGTTCAGCGTCCGGATCGTCAGTTCCAGCCCGGAAACGCCCGCCTCGTCCAGCAGCGCCTTGGCCTTGGCCGGGTCATAGCTGTAGTTGGTCTGTTGGCGCTGGCCCAGAAGGCCCGGGCAGATGATGCCGTTCGACTTGGTCGAGGTGCCCGAATAGGCCCCCTGCAGGATCGAATCCACATCGACCGCGTGCTGGATCGCCTTGCGCACCTTGACGTCTTGCAGCTTGGGATGCTCGGTGTTCAAGCCCATCCACAGGTACTGAAGCTCGCCCGCCGTGGTGATGTCGGCATCCTCGGGCATGTTCTCGGCATAACGCGCCAGCGTATCCGGGCTCAGCTCGGTACAGTCCATCTCGCCCGCGTCGAAGGCCAGTTCCGACGCCTTCACCTCGGTGATGACATGCGCCTCGACCCGCTCGTAACCCGGCTCCGGCCCGGTCCATTCCGGGTTCAGTTCGAACACAACCCGCTGACCGGGCGTCGCGTTGTAGGTGTAGGGCCCGCAGACCGCCGGGAAGTCGATGGTGAACTTGCCACCCGCATCCTTGACCGCCTGTTCACAAACGATGGCCCCCGGCCCGTGGCAGAGCGTCACCATGAAGAACGGCGCGAACGGCTTGTTCAGCACGATCGTCCCGGTCAGGTCGCCCGTCACCTCGACATGGTCCATCGCGTCGAAATAGCCGGCCCAGTCGCTGTCCTTCATCCGCTCGTAGGAGAATTTCACGTCCGACGCCTTGAGCGTGCCATAGCCATTCGACCATTTCAGCCCCTCGACCAGTTCAAAGTCGATCCGCGTGGGCTCGCTCTGTTCCAGCTTGGTGACGTAATGAGTGGGCTGCCACGTAAAGGTGTCGCCCTCCTGCACATACTCGGCAAGGAACGGAAGGCACTGCTTCTGCGCCTCCACCTCGGACCCGCCGACCATGAAGCCCGGATCGAGCACGTTGTTGTCGCCGTCGATGCGCACGCGCAGCACCTTGCCCATTTCCGCCCGGCCCTGCGTGGGCCAGCCGGTCGTCATCGTCGCCGCGCCAATGGCGGCCGTCGAGGCAAGAAAGCCCCGGCGCGAAAGTGTCGGTTTGGTCATGTCATACTCCCTGGTGAGTTCTTTTTTGTTTCCACAAGTCTAGTCGCAGCCCGGTTTCGCGATCCATTTCGCACGACTTCGCGAAGTGACGCGATCACGGCGTCAGTTTGTTAGATTACAGGAAATCCCGGGGCATCGTCTCTTCCCAAGTCAGGTCTTCGATCAGGTCCTCGCCCTCCCACGCGCGCAACCGGGCCGAAATGTGGAAATCGCCCGCGTCGGCGGTCAGCTTGGTCCGGGTCTCGGTCCGCACTTGCCAGCCGTTGCGCATGACCTCGAAATACCATTCGGTTTCGCCCGTGGTGGTGTCGGGATCGTCGCCCGTGACCGAGAAGCGCTCATAGCCCTGCTCGTACAGCGTCAGGTCATTCTCGACAAAGCGTACACGCCCGCTGCCATCGGCCAGTTGCATCTCGACCTTGCCGGTCGCGGCATCTTCCATGATCCGCTGGTATTCCTCCACCGGCTCCAGCTCCTCCACCGGCAGCGGCGGGGGCAGTTGCGCGGGGGCAAACTCGGCCAGCGTGTCATCCTCCGCCGAGGGCGCGCGCAGCGGCAAGTCAAGATAACTGCCCTCGGTATGCAGGGTCATCGTCACAGCCTCCGGCGCGGTCCAGATCATTGGGAAATAGCTGGTCGACAGCCCCAGCCGCAGGCGGTGGCCCACGGGAAAGTTCTGGGCCACATGCTTCATCGGGATGGTGATGTCATAGACCTCGCCGGGCTCCAGCGCCTCCGGCGTCTCGTGGCTGTCGCGATGGGTCAGGTTGAACACCCCGAAGCTGACCCGTGTCGACGCCCCGTCCGGCGCCACGTCACAGATCCGCGCGGCCAGCATCGCCACCGGCCGGTCGACCGAGACCCGCAGCACCACGTTGGCGTCCCCCGCCATCTCCAGCGGCTCGGTCAGCGGCGCGGTCTCGAAACACAGGCTTCCGGCATCCTCGCGCCGCTGGTCGATCGGCGCGTCGCCCGGCGCGGAATAGCCGCACCACTTGCCCGACCCCATGCCGACCCAGAGCGGCGAGTGATGCTCCAGTTCGCCCTGCGCCTTGGGCTTCTCCGGTGACAACGCCCCATCGGCGCCAAGGTGGAACGGCGTCCGCGTTACGTTGGGCGACGGCCATGACGGCTCCGCCACCCAGCGGCCGGGGCGGCTTTCATACCACCCGGCCGGCTCCACGCTGTCCTGCATGTAAAGCCGCAATTGCGGCTCCTCCATGATCCCCGTCGCCTCGCCCTTCAGCCAGTGATCCCACCAGCGCAGCTCTTCGCTCAGGAAATCCATATCCGGGCCGGGCTGGCCGATATGCGGATACCGGTGCGCCCACGGCCCCACCAGCCCCTTGACCGGACCGGGCAGGTTCTCGACCAGCCGAAACACCGTGCGACAATAGCCATCGGCCCAGCCCGAGACGGCATAAACCGGGATATCCACCTTGGAATAATCCTCGCAGATCGAGCCGTGTTTCCAGAAATCATCCCGCCGCTGATGCTCCAGCCAGTTCTTCAGCCACAGCCCGCTGCCCCGCAGCCGCTCGCGCCACATCTCGCGCCAGCTCTCGCCCACGTTCTCCGGATCCGGCGGCAGGGTG
Source organism: Roseovarius sp. (assembly GCA_040220035.1). GTDB lineage: Bacteria > Pseudomonadota > Alphaproteobacteria > Rhodobacterales > Rhodobacteraceae > Roseovarius. The sequence continues at coordinate 128,481 of JAVJTX010000023.1, forward strand.
TTGCGCGCGAACATGATCGAGGCCCAGCCCAACTGTTCGGTCAGCATGCAGCCGCCCATATAATGAATGTCATCGGCATAGCGGTCATCGGTCGAGCACAGCGTGATGATCGTCTTCAGCGCCGGCGGCTGCATCGCGGCGATCTGCAAGCCATTGAAACCGCCCCATGAAATGCCGATCATCCCGACATTGCCATCGCACCACGGCTGTTCCGCCAGCCACGCAATGGCATCAAAGCCGTCCTGCAACTCCTGCTGGGTGTATTCATCCTCCATCAGCCCCTCGGAATCCCCCGCCCCCCGCAGGTCGAGCCGCACCACCGCATAGCCATGCGCCGCCAGATGCGGCTGCATCGTCGCATCCCGCTGCGATGTCAGGTCGTTCTTGCGATAGGGCAGGTATTCGAGGATCACCGGAATGGGCTGGTCCACCGCTGTCACCGGCCGCCAGATGCGCGCGGCCAGCTTGCAGCCATCCGGCATCGGGATCACGGTATGGGGGATAATCTCGATGTCTTGCGGATACTCGTTCTTCATCTCTGGGCACTCCCTGTCGCGCGCAAAATCCGGGCACTTGCCGGCCCCGTTCCGGCCCGAGCCTCGCCGAGATGGGCGCATATTCCAATTTCGCGGGGTTTCGTGACTTGACACTCTTGCCACTTCAGTATGCGATAGCCGCATGGCTACCGATTTCAGCGCAAACCTGAACCTGCTCTGCAGCTACCAGCGCTCCATCGCCGAGGTCTGCCGCAAGCTCAACGTCAACCGGCAACAGTTCAACCGCTACCTCAACGGCCAGTCCCGCCCCTCGCGCCACAACATGCGGCGCATCTGCGACCATTTCGGCGTCACCGAATCCGAAATCCTGATGGAACACGCCCAGTTCGAGCAGATGGTCACCCTGCGCCGCCGCCCCGTCGAGCGCACCGAACTCGAACGCCCCCTCGCCCACCTGCAGACGCTTTACCAGCATTCGCAGGACCTGCAGAAATACACCGGCTACTACTTCCGCTACTTCTATTCCTTCGGCAACAAGGGGATGGTCTTTCGGTCGCTGGCCACCATCTACCGCGAGGACGGGCGCTATTACTGGAAGAATATCGAGATCCTGCGCGATCATACCACCGGCCGCACCACCGGGCTGAACAAGTACGAGGGCGTGGTCTTCTTCCTCGCCGACCGGATCTACATCATGGAATACGAAAGCCTCGAGGTGAATTCGATCACCCAGATGACGCTTTATCCCAGCTACCAGCACCGGCTCGACGCGCTCTACGGCATCCAGACGGGCGGGCCCACGCGGCGCGGCCGCAAGCCCGGCGCCTCCCGCGTGGCGATGGAATTCCTCGGGCGGAACATCGACGTGCGTCAGGCCCTGCGCCAGACCGGCCTCTTCGACCCCGCCACCAGCGCCATCCGCGACGACATCGCCAGCGCCATCGTCAACACCATCGAGCCCGGCGATTTCGTGCTGGAGATCGAGGCGCCCTAGCCCGCCCCTAACAGGCCGCCATCAACCGATAGACAATCTGCGCCGTGGTGAAATCCCACGCCGTGTTGCCATCGGGCGCAAGCTCCACCACGTCGAACCCGACACAGCGCCGCCCCTTCAGCGCATGCTCCACCAGATGCAGCGCCTGGTAATACCCCAAGCCGCCCGGCACCGGCGTCCCCGTCGCGGGCATCAGCGACGGGTCGAGCCCGTCGACATCAAAGCTGACATAAACCAGCTCCGGGAAATCCTCGGGCAGGTCGACCGCGTGGATATTCCCCGTCACCAATTCCTCGGCATCGGTGAAGAACACCCCGTTGCGCGCCCGGCTGTCCACCTCCTGCTGGCACAGCGCCCGCACGCCAAACTGCGCCAGCCGCACGCCATCCTCGGCCAGCAGATGCATGACCGAGGCGTGAGAGTGTTTTTCATCCTGATAGGCAATCCGCAAATCCGCATGGGCGTCGATCTGCACCAGCCCCACCGGCTGTCCCAGCGCCCGGGCCACGCCGCTCACCGCGCCATAGCTCAGCGAATGCTCGCCCCCTAGCGTCACCGGCACCCGGCCCGCCGTCACGGCGGCCTCGGTGCGCTTGGCCAGCCGTTCCATCACCTCCGGCAACGGCCCGTCGCAATCGACCGCCTCCTCGGTGAAAATCCCGTCCGCGCAAGGCTCCGCCGCCCCCACCAGACGCTCCAACTCGTTCGACGCCTCGATGATCGCCGCAGGCCCCCCGGCAGTTCCGGCCCCATAAGACACCGTCCGCTCCAGCGGCACCGGGATCACCCGAAACCGCGCATCCTCGCCTCGCTCCGCCTCGGATAATTCGCTGTCGAGAAACACGCTCATGACAACCGCCCCCTGAAATCCTCGTAACCGAACTCGCGGATCATCCGCAGCTCATCCGTCCGGCTGTCCCACAACGCGATGGCGGGCAGCGGCACGCCGTTGAACGTGTTGGTCTTGACCATCGAATAATGCGCCTGATCCAGAAACGCGAACCGGTCGCCCACGTTCAGCGGATTCGCCCACGTATACTCCCCGATCACATCCCCCGCGAGGCAGGACGGCCCGCCCAAACGGTACGTCTGCCCCTTCTCGACCTCGCCCATCAGCGCAGGGCGATAGGGCGCTTCAATCACGTCGGGCATGTGGCACGTCGCGGAAATATCGGTGATCGCCAAGGGCATACCGTTCACCGGCAGGTCCAGCACCTCGCCCACAAGGATACCGGCATCCAGCGCCACCGCCTCGCCGGGCTCGAGATAGACCTCGACGCCATAAGTCGTGCGGATATGCGTGATGAAATCCACCAGCTTGTCGCGGTCATAATCGCCGCGTGAAATATGGTGTCCGCCGCCAAAGTTCAGCCATTTCAAACCCTTGAGCCACGGCTGCAACCTTGGCTCCACCGCCTCCCACGTGCGCAGAAGCGGCTCGACCCCCTGCTCGCAGAGCGTATGCATGTGCAGCCCGTCGACGCCGTCCAGCGCCTCGGCATTCAGCTGGCTCACCGGGGTGCCCAGCCGTGAACAGGGCGCGCAAGGGTCGTATTTCTCGATCTCGCCTTCGGAATGCTCGGGGTTGATGCGCAGGCCCGCCTGCCGCCCCGCCGCCTGACACTTGGCCAGAAACCGCGCCTTCTGCGCCGGGCTGTTGAAGATCACGTGATCCGACAACGCGATGATCTCGTCGATCTCGCTATCCTTGTAGCCGGCGCAGAAGGTGGCAACCTCGCCACCATATTCCTCGCGCGCCAGCCGCGCCTCGTAGATCCCGCTGGCACAGGTGCCGCCCAGATACTGCCTGACCAGTGGCGCCAGCGCGAACATCGAAAACGCCTTGAGCGCCGACAACACATGCGCCCCCGACCGCTCCGACACCTCGGCCAGAACCGACAGGTTCCGCTCCACCGCCGCCGCGTCGACCACGAAACAGGGGCTTGGCACACGGCTCAGGTCAAAGTCACGAAACGCCCCGGCCTCCCCGGCCTGTGTCTGCATCATATCAGGCATATCGCCCTCCTATATCGAGTGCGGAGCCGCGCATCGACGGGCCGCGGTGCGGCGGTCGATGCGCGGCGGCCTTCGGCCTCGATTCCGCGCCGGTCACTATCATCCCGCCCCGGACTTGATCCGGGGCCTCTGGTCCAGACCTTCAGAAGTCCACCGGCCCACTCAGTTCATGCACCTGCCACGGCAGGCCCTGCGTGTTCAGCATGTCCATGAAGTCATCCGGGTCGAGCTGTTCCATGTTCCACACGCCCGGCTCCACCCAGTTGCCCTTGAGCACCTGCGCCGCCCCGATCATCGCCGGAACCCCGGTGGTATAGCTCACCGCCTGACTGCCGACCTCCGCGTAGCATTCCTCGTGATCGCAGATGTTGTAGATATAGAAGGTCTTCTCGCCCCCCTCCTGCGACTCGCCGGTGGCGATGTCACCGATGCACGCCTTGCCCTTGGTCTGTTCACCCAGATCACCCGGATCGGGCAGCAACGTCTTGAGGAACTGGATCGGGATGATCTCGACCCCGTCATGCATCACCGGGTCGATCCGGGTCATGCCGACATTCTCCAGCACCTTGGCATGCATGATGTAAGCGTCGCCAAAGGTCATCCAGAACCTTGCCCGCTTGATCTCGGGGAAGTGCTTGGACAGGCTTTCAAGCTCCTCGTGATACATCAGGTACATGTTCTTCGGCCCGATGCCGGGAAAGTCGAACTCGACTTTATGGGTCATGGCGGGGGTGACTTTCCACTCGCCGCCTTCCCAGTGCTTGGCCTCCTGCAACACCTCGCGCAGGTTGATCTCGGGGTTGAAGTTGGTCGCAAACGCCTGATCGTTCGAGCCGCCATTGGCATCCAGAACGTCGATCTGCCGGATCGACTTCAGCTTGTGCTTCTTCAGCCACGTCGCGAACACGCTCGTCACGCCCGGATCGAACCCCGACCCGAGGATCGCGACCAAACCGGCCTGCTTGAATTTGTCCTGATAGGCCCATTGCCATTTATACTCGAACTTCGCCTCGTCCTCCGGCTCGTAATTCGCGGTGTCGAGGTAATGGCATCCCGCTTCCAGACAGGCATCCATCAGCTTCAAATCCTGATAAGGCAGCGCGAGGTTCACCAGCAGCTCGGCGCCGGTGTCCTTGATCATCTTCACCGTCGCGGCCACATCCATCGCATCCAGTGCGGCGGTTTTGATCTCGACCCCCACGCGCGCCTTCACGCTTTCGGCAATCGCGTCGCACTTCGCCTTGGTCCGGCTGGCCAGCGTGATATCCGTAAAGATATCGCTGTTCATCGCCATCTTGTGCACCGCGGCATGGCTGACGCCGCCGGCGCCCACAACTAGCGTCTTGCTCATGGAACTTCTCCTCAGCCTGAATGTCTCTCGTAATAGGTATAGCCGTTGATCGAGTCGCGATAGGCGTCCATCAACAGCTTGCGTTCACTGGTCTTCACCGCACCCGCCGATGTCGCCTCGTCCACCATCTTGCGGAAGGCGGCGACACAATCGTTGGGGTCGAACTCCACCGCCGCCATCACCTCGGCAATCGTGTCGCCCACCTGCTCGTGCAACAGGTCGAACCCGCCATCGGGCCGCAGGTCGATCGTCACCACGTTGGTATCGCCAAACAGGTTGTGCAGATCGCCCAGCGTCTCCTGATAGGCGCCCACGAAGAAAACGCCGAAGTAATAGGGCTTGTCCTCGGGCAGCGAATGTACCGGCAGCGAGGGCGCAATCCCGTCGCCAAGGATGAACCGGTCGATCTTGCCGTCGCTGTCACAGGTGATGTCCGACAGAACCGCCCGCCTATCGGGCGGCTGATCCAGCATCTGCAACGGCACGATCGGGTGCAGCTGGTCGATGGCCCAGACATCCGGCAGCGACTGGAACAGCGAGAAATTGCAGTGATACACATCCGCGATCTTGTGCAAATCCTCGCTCAGATCGCTCTCATCGCCCAGCGCCGCCACGATCGTCTTGATCCGCGACATCAGCGACAGGTAAATCCGCTCGCCCCGCGCCATCTGCCGCAGATCGACCACGCCCCGCCGGAAAAGCGCCCGCAGCTCGTCGCGATAGTAAATCGCGTCGTTCCAGCATTCCTGCACCCTCTGCGGGCCCAGATACCCCGCCACCGCCGCAAGGTCGGATATGAGGTGATGGTCGTCCTCCTCCGGCTCCGGCGTGTCGGGCGCGTCGTACACCGTGCTTTCCATCGCCTCGAAGATCAGCATCGACGACGTCGCCACCAAGGCCCGCCCGCTTTCCGTCACCAGAACCGGATGCGTCAGCCCGGCCTCGTCCATCGCATAGGTCACCGTCTCGACGACGTTGTTGCAATATTCCTCGACCGTGTAGTTGATCGAGTTCTCGCTCGCCCGCTTCTCGCCGGTGTAATCGATCCCCAGCCCGCCGCCGAGGTCGAGATGCGTCAGCGGCGCGCCCTCGGCGGTCAGCGCCACGAAATAGCGGCACGCCTCGGCCACCGCCCGGCGCACGTCGATCACGTCGGGCACCTGACTGCCCAGATGCGAATGCTGCAGCTTCAGGCAATGCAAAAGCCCCTCGTCACGCAGCCGGTCAACGACCCGCAACAACTGATCCGAATTCATGCCAAAGGCCGACCGGTCGCCCGAGCTTTCCTGCCATTTCCCGCCGATCTTCTGGGTCAGCTTGACCCTGATCCCCAAAAGCGGCTCGGTGCCCAGCTCGCGGCTCACCTCGATGACCGTCTCGGCCTCCTTGGGGCTTTCCAGCACGATCACCGTGTTGAAGCCCAGCCGCCGCGACAGGATCGCCAGCCGCACGAACTCGGCATCCTTCACCCCGTTGCACACGATCAGCGCCTCTTTCGACAGCCGATGCGCCAGCGCGATCACCAACTCCGGCTTCGACCCGGCCTCCAGCCCGTATTGATAGGGCTTGCCGAACTCGACGATCCGCTCGATCACCTGCGCCTGCTGGTTCACCTTGATCGGGAAAACCCCGCGATAGGGCGCCTTGTAATTCATCCGTGCGATGGCATCGGCAAAGCTCTGGTTCAGGTGCCGGATCTCGGCCTCGAGAAACGAACTCACCCGCAGCAAAAGCGGCGCGGCAATGCCCCGCTCGTCAAGATCATGCAGGATACCGGGCAGCGGGACCGGCGGCGCATCGGGATGGGCCGGATCGTTGAGCGCGATCTCGCCCTCAGGCGTCACGGTGATCAGCCCCCGGCTCCACCTCTCGACGCCATAGATATCCTCGGGAACGGGACGCGACTGATCCATGAAAGCGGCCTTTCCTGCTATCGACGGGGTCAGGGCGTGTCACGCCCGGCGTCGTGCGGCTTATAGGGACAACAGCTAGGCTTTCCAAGCGTTCCGTCACGCAGCGATGTGCACCGGCGGCAAGAAAAAGCGGCGGGCCTGCCCCACCTTCCCCTGAGCCGGAGCGCCGGGGCTCAGCGCCCCTCGTACCTGTCCGACACCAGCCTTGCCGGGCGCCGCGCCCTCAGCCCCGCCGCCAGATCCAGAAGCCGCCGCGCCTTGGCGGCATCCAGCCCGGCCAGGCTCAGCGCGTGCAGCGCGTAGATATCGCCATGGTGCCGGGTCAGCTTTTCGGGCGCCCGCACGAAGCTCAGCAATTCCGCAGCCCGGTTGTCATGCCCCAGCGCCCGCACGATCCGCGCCGCATCGCCCAAGCCCCGCAGCTTGCCCAGCTTCGAGTTTCGCTGCACCTGCGGCTCGGCGAACCCTTCCTGATAGGGGATGTCGGCCACCTCCGGATAGGCCAGCGCGATGGCGTCGTTGTGCAATTGCTGGTCCTTCGTCACGCTGTAGGGCAGCGAAATGCAGAACTCCACGAACTCCGGGTCGAGATAGGGGCAGAACACCTTCTTCGCGCTGCCCAGAATAGCCTGCGGCACGAAATTGATCTCGCGCCGGGTGCGGTGGAACATCCAGAACATCTGGTAGGGATCGGGGGCGTCGGCATATTGCGCGATGGCGGGCGCCACGTAGTCGCGCACCTCCTCGTCCATCCCCGGCGAATAGATCGGGCCCGCCCCCTTGCCCCAATGAGGCTGCGAAACCACCTTGCCGTGTCCGTCCATCATCCCCTGCGCGATACCCTTCCAGTCCCCTTTCAGCGACAGCCCCATGAACCATTCGGCGGAATCGTCGGGATTGGTCAGGATATCGCCGGCGATCCCGTCGAAACTCACGGCATCGCGGCCAAGGAAGTAATCGTTGAGCGGCATCATCTGTGCATGCTCGTCCGCGCATAGCCCGGTCATCACCAGCGCCCGCACCACGTCGGCCAGCCGCGGCCGGCCAAAGCCCAGCATCTCATGCGTGACACCCAGCCGTTCGCACAGCGCCCGCGCCGCCATCGCCTCGCGGTTGGGCACGCTGCCATTGTGGTGGAACGTGACGCAAGTCTCGGGCCGCCGCCCCTGATGCAGCACCTCCAGCAGGATATGCCGGCTGTCCCGCCCCCCGCTCAGCGGCACGTGGAACGGGCCCTGATGCTCTTCCAGCGCGCGGCCAACCGCACTGCGGAAATGGGTGATCATGCCCTCGACGGCCCCGTCGCGGCTGATCTCCTGCGTGCCGGGCACCCGCGCGCCACTCTCCACCTTGGCGGGGCCTTTGCCGTCCCATGTCAGCACACCGCCGGGGGGCAAGGTCTTCACATACCGCAACGGCGTGTCGTCATTGACGAAAATCCCGATCCGGTGAAACACCGCCAGCGCGCGTTTGTCCTGCGTGGCATCACACCCCTCGGCCACAAGCTTCACCAGCGAGGGCGAGACCGCCACCACCCCGTCCTTCTCGTACCAGAACAGGTTGAAGAACCCGTAGCGGTCGACCTTGGCGGTCAACCGGCCGTCCCGCCACGCCCACTCGGCCCAGACCGTCGCGGCACTCCCGTGCTCGCCCGAGGCCCATGTCTCGGCCCCGCGCACGACCACCCGCTCGCCCTCGCGGCGCAGGATCAGAAAGGGCGGGTCGTCATCGGGCAATGCGGGCACGTCTTGCGTCCTCTCGGAAAATCTGGCGGCATGGAACGCAAAACCTGTCCCGGCGGCAAGGGCGCAATTGCCAAACCCGCCCCCCGCAGTGTGCGGCAAGGCCACCACACGGACCGATTTTCGTCATTTTTCTGGCCGCTGGGCATGGTTTTCTGCGACAATCCGAGCAGGAAAGACCGATGATCGAATCCCGCCTTGTCCCCCGCCCCGCCCGTCGGCGGGCCGTCGCGCCACTTGTCATGGACCGCGTGCGGGTGTTTCCTGCGCGCGTGAACGGAGGCACGGCATGATCGCGTGGCGAATCAGTCGGAAAGTCAGCGCGGCGCTGCACGAACGGCGCCGTCACGGATCGTTCCGCAAGCCGTTCAGCGGCAAGTCGGCCAAGCGCCTCCTGCTGCTCACCATCGGCGAGCGCATCCCGCAAAGCCAGATCTTCCCGTTCCACTATTACGCCCGCGATTTCCGCGATGCGCTCGACACCGAGATCCGCGAGGTCGAGATTTCCGACTACGTGGCCGGCTTCGCCAACGGGCCGCGCGACGCCACCACCGTCTGTTTCCAGACCCCGTTCGACATCCCCGATGACGAGCTGGCCCACACCATGGCCGCCATCCGCGAGAGGAACCCCGCGGCCCGGCTCGTCTATCTCGACTGGTTCGCCCCCACCGACCTGCGCATGGCCCACCGCCTTCCCGATATCGACCACTACGTCACCAAGCACGTCCTGCGCGACCGCGACCGCTATGCCAAGCCGCTCTACGGCGACACCACGCTGATGGATTACTACGGCCGCAAATACGGCCTGCCGCAAGACGAAACCCGCGCCCCCATCCCACCCGGCTACCGCAGCCAGCTGCATCTCGGCCCCTCCTACGTCACCGCCGATTTCCTCCTGCCCGCCTTCGCCGCCGGCCAGCGCCCCGCCGGCCCGCGCCCGATCGACCTGCACGCCCGCATCGCGGTCGGCGGCTCTCCGTGGTACGAGGCGATGCGCGCGGAATCCCTCGCCGCCGCCGAATCCCTGCCCGACACCGAAACCGTCACCGGCATCGGCATCGGCCACCACCGCTTCATCGCCGAATTGCAGCAAAGCAAGATCTGCTTCAGCCCCTTCGGCTATGGCGAGGTCTGCTGGCGCGATTTCGAGGCCGTGCTCACCGGCGCCGTCCTGCTCAAGCAGGACATGGCCCATGTCGAGACCAAGCCCAACATCTTCGAGCCCAACGAAACCTACGTTCCCCTGCGCTGGGACCTGTCGGATTTCGAGGAAAAGGCCCGCTGGCTGATCGAAGACGACGCCGCCCGCAACCGCATCGCCCGGCAGGCCTTCGAGCGGCTGCGGGATTACGCCCGCTCGGGCCGATTCGCCGCCCAGATGGCGCCGCTGGTGGCCTGAGGACCAAGCGCGCCATGGCCAATTCCGCACCCCGTATCGCCGCGGTCGTCATCGGCCGGAACGAGGGCGCGCGCCTGCGCGCCTGTCTCGCCTCGCTTTCCGGCGCCTCCCCCGTCATCTACGTCGATTCCGGCTCCACCGACGGCAGCGCCGAACACGCCCGCGCCACCGGCGCCCAAGTCATCGACCTCGACCGCTCCCGCCCCTTCACCGCCGCCCGTGCCCGCAACGCCGGGCTCGCCGCCCTCGACCGCTCGCAAACCTCCCTCGTGCAGCTCGTCGATGGCGACTGCACCGTCGAACCCGGCTGGCTCGCCACCGCCTCGGCCTACCTGACAGACCACCCAGACACCGCCATCGCCTGTGGCCGCCGCCGCGAGGATCACCCCGAAACCTCGCTCTACAACCGGCTCTGCGATATCGAGTGGAACACGCCCCCCGGTGACACCCGCGCCTGTGGCGGCGACATCCTCGCCCGGCTGTCCGCGCTCGACGCCGTCGGCCTCTACCGCGACGACCTGATCGCCGGCGAGGAGCCCGAGCTGTGCGTGCGCCTCCGACAGGCAGGCTGGAAGATCCACCGCCTCGACGCCCCCATGACCCGGCACGACGCCCGCATGACGCGGCTCTCGCAATGGTGGAACCGCACCCGCCGCGCCGGTCACGCCTTTGCCGAGGGCGCCCACCTGCACGGTGCCCCGCCCGAACGCCACTGGGTCGCCGAGACGCGCCGCGCGCTCCTCTGGGGCGCCGCCCTGCCGCTGGCGATCCTGATCGCCGCCCTGATCCACCCGGCGGCCTTGCTCCTGACCGGGATCTACCCCCTGCAAATCGCCCGCCTCGCCGCCCGCCGCGGCCTGTTCAGCCGCGCCGCGTGGGAATGGGCCGCCTTCACCGTCCTTGGAAAATTCGCCGAGGCACAGGGCGTCCTGCAATTCCACTTGGCCCGCCTTCTGCACCGCCGCGCCACGCTGATCGAGTACCGCTAATGCCCGCCCTTCGACATACGCAGGCCCAGCGCGCCCACCACCAGCCGCGGCAATATCGCGATGCAGCGGGCATAGCGTGGCCCCAGCCGCCGCAGATCGCCCAGCGCGCGCCAGACCCATTCCGCCGCCAGCCGCCTGACCCACAGGGGCGCCCGCTTCTGCCGCCCGGAAATGAAATCCAGCCCCGCCCCGATCGAGGCAAAGCCCACATGCGGCGCCAGCTCGCGCCCCCGTGCGGCGAACCTCTCCTGCTTGGGCGCCCCCAGCGCAAGAAAGCACAGCCCCACCCGCTCCGCCTCCAGCCTTTCCAGAATATCCGCCGCCGCCGCGCCCTCGGGATCGAACCCCATCGGCGGGGCGTGGCGCAAGACCACCCGCAGCCCCGGCCATTCCGCCTCCAGCCGGTCGCCCGCTTGCTGCAACGTCGCCTCGTCGCTGCCCACCATCGCCACCGGCACACCGGCCTCCCCCGCCATCCGGCACAAGGGCCGGATCAGGTCCGAACCCGGCAACAATTCCACCGGCCGCCCGGCCAGCCGCGACAACCACACGATCGGGTTGCCATCGGCCACCACCATGTCATGCCGCCCATAGGCGCGGGCAAAATCCGCGTCGCTCCGCATCTTCACCAGATGGTCGAGGTTGATCGTCGCCAGCGCGAACCCCTCGCGCGCCGCAAACCGCTGCGCCACCGCCTCCGCCAGTGCGGCAAAGTCGCGCAGGTTCACCCGAACCACCTGATCTTCAACCGGGAACTGCAAGAAAGGATGACCCCGCTTTCGCCACATATGCCGCCTGACCGGCCCATCCACCTATACCGGGAAAGCATGGCCGGGCCACGGACAAAAGCACGCGCGCGGACGACCCCAACCTGATGCCCAACGCAATCGCATATCTCATGCTGATGATCTGGCCCATCGCCTGCGTGGTGATGTTCCGCCGGATGGGCATCGAACGGGCGATCATCTGGTCGATCCTCGGCGGCTACCTCCTGCTGCCGCCCCGCGCGGTGTTCGACCTGCCGCTGGTGCCCGATTTCAACAAGACCTCGATCCCCAATCTCTGCGCGCTGGCCTGTTGCCTGTGGGTCGCCAAACGCCGCCTGCCCATCTGGCCGGAAAGCCGGACGATGAAGCTCCTGCTCTTCCTCTTCCTCGCCGGCACGATCCCCACGGTGCTGACCAACACCGACCCGATCCTGTTCTACTCGGTCTTCAATGCCGAACCGGTCTCCTTCGTCACCGGCGGCCTGCCGGGGCTGCGCATCATCGACGTGCTCTCGGTCGGCTCGCAACAGGCGATCACGCTCATCCCCTTCGTGCTGGGCCGCGCCTTCCTGTCCTCGCAAACCGGACAGCGCGAATTGCTGCTGGCGCTTCTGATCGGCGGGCTGATCTATTCCCTGCCCGCATTGCTGGAAATCCGGCTCAGCCCGCAGATCAACATCTGGGTCTACGGCTTCTTCCAGCACGATTTCGGCCAGATGATGCGTCAGGGCGGCTTCCGCCCCATCGTGTTCCTGCCGCACGGGCTCTGGATGGCCTTCTTCTTCATGACCACCGCCGCCGCTGCCGCCGTGCTCTACCGCATGGCCGACCACAAGAGCCGCCCCCGGCTGCTGGCGGCGACGGGCTATCTCTTTTTTGTGCTGATCCTCTGCAAAAGCCTCGGGCCGCTGGCTTACGGCCTTGCCATCGTGCCCGCCATCCTCTTCGCCTCCCCCAAGCTACAGATCCGCATCGCGGTGATCTTCGCCGGCATCGCCGTGCTCTACCCGGTGCTGCGCGATTACGGCCTCGTGCCGCTCGACCGCATCCTCGGCTGGGCCGAGGCGATCCACCCCGACCGCGCCCAGTCGCTCGGCTTCCGCTTCCAGAACGAGGAGTTGCTGCTGGAACGCGCACACGAGAAATGGCTCTTCGGCTGGGGCGGCTGGGGCCGCAACCTCGTGCGCGACCTGACCACGGGCGAGATCATCTCGATCCCCGATGGCGAATGGATCATCGTCTTCGGCACCTTCGGCTGGCTCGGCTATCTCAGCAAGATGGGCCTGCTCGCGGTGCCGCTCTTCCTCCTCCTGCGCCACGCCCGGCACGACCGGCCCACCCGCGCGGTGGCGGCGCTGGCGCTGATCCTCGCCATCACCCTGATCGACATGCTGGTGAACGCCATCCTGACCCCCTACACATGGCTCATCGCCGGCGCGGTGCTCGGCGCCACCGAATCCGCCCGCAAGCCGGAGGCGGCAGAGGAAAAGGCGCCCCCCAAACCCGGCAAGCCCGGTCTCGCGAAGCCGCTGATCGGCTGAGGCGCGGGCGCACCACCGCTCCCCGCACCGACGTAATACCGACAAAATACCGACGTTATACCGACGTCGGATTTGCCCCCAAAACAGCCCCTCCGGCACCCGGCAGGAAGAATCGCCCGGGGTGTCGGTCGTGCTCGCAGAATCGATTGTTCTGGTATAGAAAACAATTTGGAACCAAATAGGAAATTGTCGCATCCGAACTGATGCTCAGCCTCTGGGTGCTGATTTTTTTGTTTAAATTTTTCAGGTACTTGGCGAAAAATGCGACAGCCTCTCGAACATGAACATGGGCGACTGGCCGAGTTCGATGCAAAACCACTGCGGGGGCCGGAGTCACGACTTCGCGCAGGATGAGTATGGTTGGTAAACGAGTGAATGCGAACAGCAGTCAGGACATAGCGATCGTCGGCATGGCACTGAAGGTGCCTGGCGCCCTAAATGTCTCTGATTACTGGAAAAATCTGGTCTCCGGCACCGAGAGCATCGACCGGCTGGACGCCGATGCGCTCAAGGCCGCCGGCGAACGCCCCGACCTTGTGTCCGACCCCAACTACGTCCCCGCCACCGCCCGCCTCGAAGGCTACGACCAGTTCGACGCCGAGTTCTTCGGCTTCGGTCCCAAGGACGCCGCCATTCTCGACCCCCAGCACCGCAAGTTCCTCGAGGTGGCATGGGAAGCGATGGAGCAGTCGGGCCACCTTCCGGCCAATAAAACAAGGGATATCGGCGTCTTCGCGGGCTGCGGCATGGGCAGTTATTTCTACTTCAACATCTGCTCCAACCCCGACCTCGTCGACGATGTCGGCATGTTCCTTCTGCGCCATACCGGCAACGACAAGGACTTCCTGACCACCCGCGTCAGCCACGTCTTCGACCTCAAGGGGCCCAGCGTCAACATCCAGACCGCCTGCTCCACCTCGCTGGTCGCGGTCCACTACGCCTGCGAAGCGCTCCGCTCCGGCCAATGCGACATGGCGCTCGCCGGCGGCTCGACCATCGAACTGCCCCAAGGCCGGGGTTACCTGTTCAAAGAAAACGAAATTCTCTCGCCCGACGGCCATTGCCACGCCTTCGACCACCGCGCCCAAGGCACCGTTTTCGGCAGCGGCGCAGGCGTCGTGGCGCTGCGCCGGCTGGAGGATGCCATCGCCGATGGCGACCATATCTGGGCCGTGGTCAAGGGCTCCGCCATCAACAATGACGGCGCCGCCAAGGCCGGCTACCTCGCGCCCAGCGTCGACGGGCAAGCCACCGCAATCTCCCGCGCCATCGACACCGCGGGCGTTGCCGCCGACACGATCGGCTATGTCGAATGCCACGGCACCGGCACCTATCTCGGCGACCCGATCGAGGTGGCCGCGCTGACCGAAGCCTACCGGAAAACCACCGAGAAATCAGGCTTTTGCCGCATCGGCTCGGTCAAAACCAATATCGGCCACCTCGACACCGCCGCCGGCGTGGCCTCCCTCATCAAGACCAGCCTCGCGCTCCATCACAAGGCGATGCCGCCCAGCCTGAGCTTCGAGAAACCGAACCCCACCATCGATTTCGAGACCAGCCCCTTCCGCGTGAACGACAGCCTCACGCAATGGCCGCAAGGCCCCACCCCCCGCCGCGCCGGGGTCAACTCGCTGGGCGTCGGCGGCACCAATGCCCACGCCATCCTGGAGGAAGCGCCCGAACGCGCGGCCTCCGAGGAAGGCGACTGGCCCTTCCACGTGCTCTGCGTCTCGGGCAAGGGCAAAGCCGCCCTCGACGCCAACACCAAGGCGCTGACCGCCCACCTGCGCGCCCACCCGGAACAGCCGCTGGAGGATGTCGCCCATACCCTCAAGACCGGCCGCCACGCCTTCGATGACCGCCGCGTCGTCGTCGCTGAAACCCACGAGGAGGCGGCCACCCTGCTGGAAGAGGGCAACCCCCACCGCGTCTTCACCCACAAGAAGCTGGGCGAAAAACCCGACACCGTCTTCATGTTCCCCGGCGGCGGCGCGCAATACGCCGGCATGGCCCGCGACCTCTATGAGACAGAGCCGGTCTTCGCCGAATGGATGGATCGCGGCCTCGATCACCTTGGCCCGAAACTCGACTACGATATCCGCGCCATCTGGCTCCCCGAGCCGGGCGACATGGACGCCGCGAACGCCACGCTGAAAAAGCCCTCGGTCCAGCTTCCGCTGATCATGATCGTCGAGTTTGCGCTGGCGAAACTCTGGATGTCATGGGGCATCAAACCCGCCGCCCTGATCGGGCATTCCATGGGCGAGAACACCGCCGCCGCGCTGTCGGGCGTCATGAGCTTCGAGAACTGCATCGACCTTGTCCTCCTGCGCGGCCGCCTCTTCGACACGGTCGCCCCCGGCGGCATGCTCAGCATCTCGCTGCCCGCCGCCGAGGTCCGCGAAATCATCGGCGACACGCTCGACATCGCCTCCATCAACGCCCCCGATCTCTGCGCCGTCACCGGCCCGCAGGATCGGCTCGACGATCTGCAAGCCAAACTCGAAGCGCAGGACATCGACTGCCAGCGCATCAACATCGACATCGCGGCCCATTCCCGCATGCTCGACCCGATCCTGCCCGAGTTCCGCGCCTTCCTGCAGACGCTCGACCTGCAGGCTCCCGAAATCCCCTTCATCTCGAACCGCACCGGCGACTGGATCACCGAAGCCGAGGCCACCGACCCCGACTACTGGACAGGCCAACTCCGCAACTGCGTGCAGTTCGCCGATGGCATCACCACGCTCGCCACCAAGCGCGACCGCGTCTTCTTCGAGGTGGGCCCCGGCCGCGCGCTCAGCTCGCTGTCGCAGATGTGCGACGCCGTCCAGCCCGGCCAAGTGCTCTCCGCCCTGCGCCACCCCGACGACGCCATCGCCGACGACAAGTTCCTCCTCGGCGTGATCGGCCGCTTCTGGGCCACGGGGATCGAGGCCGACTGGAGCCAGATCTGGGGCGAGGCGCGGCGCAACCACGTGATCCTGCCCACCTACGCCTTCCAGACCAGCCGCTATTTCATCGAACCCGGCAAGGCCCGCCACACCGACACCGCGCCCGAGCTGACCCGCAGCGACGATATCGGCGGGTGGGGCTTCCGCCCGGTCTGGCAGCCCCGCTATGCCGATTGCGATGCCGACACGCTCGCCAATTGCGGCGCGGACACCCCGCAAACGTGGCTCATCTTCGCCGATGATACCGGCCTCACAGACAGCGCCGCCGCCCGCCTGACCGCGGCCGGCCACACCGTCACCACCGTCCGCCCCGGCGATAGCTTCGCGCGCCTTGGCGACGACAGCTACCGCCTCGCCCCCGATCAGGGGCCCGACGGCTATGCGCAGCTCTTCCGCGCACTAACCGCCGAGGGCCGCCTGCCGACCCGTATCGTCCATGGCTGGCTGGTCACGAACAAGGAAACCTTCCGCCCCGGCAGCAACTTCTTCACCCGCAACATGGAGCACGGCTTTCACAGCCTGATGCACCTTGCGCAGGCCATCGAGAGCGTCGACCGGCCCGAGGCGATGCACCTCACCGTGCTCACCACCGGCGCGGCACAGGTCCGAACCGAGGCGCTGCCCTACCCGGAAAAGGCCACCATCGCCGGCCCGGCGGGCGTCATCCCCAAAGAGCTTCCGGGGGTCACCGTCGCCACGCTCGACATCGCCCTGCCTGCGCCCGAACCCTCGCGCCGCCGCAAACCCGCGACCGTGACCCTTCCCACCGAGCAACTTCTCGAAGACCTGCTCGCCGAGCCCGCCAACACCGTCGCCGCCCTGCGCGACGGCCGCAGGTTCGAGCAGCTGTGGAAGCCCGCCGATCTGCCCGCACCGGCCGAGGAAACCACCCCTTTCCGCGACAACGGCACCTATCTGATCACCGGCGGCATGGGCGGCATCGGCCTGACCGTCGCCCGCGATCTTGCGAAATCCCACGGCGCCAACATCGTGCTGCTCAGCCGCACCGCCCTGCCCCCGCGCCACCAGTGGCAGACCCTGACCGACACCATGCCCGCGACCAACCCCGCCGTCGCCCGCATCACCGCCATCCGCGAGATCGAGGCGCTCGGCGGCGCCGTCCGCGTCGAGGTGGCCGATGTCTGCGATATCGAGCAGATGCGCGACGCCATCGCCCGCGCCAAGGCTGATTTCGGCGCCATCCATGGCGTCATCCACGCCGCCGGCCTGATCGACGACGCGCCGCTTCTGGGCAAGACCACCAATCATGTCGAGCGCGTGCTGGCCCCGAAACTCCACGGCCTGCGCGTTCTCGACAGCCTGTTCGACAGGGACGAGCTCGACCTCATGGTCCTCTTCTCCTCGACCAGCACGATCACCAAACCGGAAGGCCAGATCGACTATATCGCCGCCAACGAATTCCTGAACGCCTTCGCCAAGTCGCGACAGGGCGGCAAGACCCGCGTGCTGGCCATCGACTGGGGCGTCTGGAACACCGTCGGCATGGCCGCCACCGCCGTGGCCGAGCGCAACGCCGACAGCGCGGCGCCGGAATGGCAGCCCGCCGCCCAGCCGCTCCTCGACGAAACCGCCCAGCACGCCGGCGACCGCATCGCCCGCCTGACCCTCGACGCGCGCGAAAACTGGATCGTCAATGAACACCGCATGTCCACCGGCGCGGCCGTCCTGCCCGGCACCGGCTTCGTCGAACTGGCGATGGAATCCTACCTCGCCTCGGGCGGCGCCCTGCCGGTGGAACTGCGCGACATGGTCTTCCTGCGCCCGCTCGACGTGCCGGACACCGCGCCCCGGACAGTGGAAACCTACCTCACGCCCGACGGCCCCGACATGACATTCGAGACCCGCAGCGCCTGTATCGCCGATGGTCGCAACGGCATGGTGCTGAACGCGCAGGCCACGCTTGGCGCCATCGACGAGGTCGCGGATACCGTCGATCTGACCGCCCTTTCCGCCCGCTGCACCAACCTCATGGCGCATCACGGCACCGATGGATTCGTCTCCCCGCAGGAGGCGCATCTGAATTTCGGCCCCCGCTGGCGCGTGGTGCAGGATGCCAAGACCGGCGCCGGCGAAGGGCTGGCCCGGCTTGTCCTGCCACGGGCCGCGCAGGGTGACCTCGACGCCGGCTATATCCTTCACCCCGCCATGCTCGACCTCGCCACCGGCTGGGCGATCGAGCTGATCGACGGTTATGCCGGCAACCGCCTCTGGGTGCCCGTCTCCTATGGCTCGATCCGCGTTTTCCGGGCCATGCCGGCGGAGGTATTCAGCTGGGTGCAAGTCCGCACCGAAAGCGACTGGGACACCGGGATGGCGGGCTTCGACGTGGTGATCTGCGACCCCAAGGGCCACGTCATCGCCGAGATCACCGATTTCCAGATGCAGCGCCTGTCCGGCACCGTGTCCCTCGGCGGCACCGCCGTCAGCGCCACAGACGACGTCCGCTTCCCCGAGGACCGCGCGGCGCGCGCCCTCTCCCCCGCCGAGGCCCAGATGCAGCGCATGGTGGCCCTCGGCATCCGCCCCGAGGAAGGCGCCGAGGCCCTGCGCCGCGCGCTGGCCCGCCCCGATGCCCAGATCGCCATCTCGCCGGTCGACCTCACGACGCTGGTGCATCTGGCCGAGGCCCGCGACGAGGCGAAGGAAAAGCAATCCTTCGACCGCCCCGAGCTGGCCTCCGACTATGCCGCCCCCGAAACCGCCACCGAAATCAAGCTGGCCGAGACCTGGGAACACCTGCTCGGCGTCAAGCAGATCGGCGTCGATGACAGCTTCTTCGACCTCGGCGGCCATTCGCTCCTCGCCGTCCGCCTCTTCGCCGCCGTCAAGCGCGACACCGGGGTGCAATTCCCCATCTCCGTCCTCTTCGAGGCGCCCACCATCGCCGGCCTCGCCGCCATGCTCGACGCCCGCACCGGCGGCAGCACAGGCGCCAACACCGACACCGGCGCCACGCCCGAAGCCGCAACTCCCTCATCCTTCCGCTACGCCGTGCCGCTCAACGGCACCAAATCCGCCCGCATGCCCTTCTTCATCGTCGCCGGCATGTTCGGCAACGTCCTCAACCTCCGCCACCTCGCCCTCGGCATGGAGGATCGCCCGGTCTACGGCCTTCAGGCCCGCGGCCTGATCGGCGACGAGGCCCCGCATGACACGATCGAGGGGGCCGCCGCCGACTACATCGCCGAGATGCGCACGATCCAACCGCATGGCCCCTACATGATCGGCGGCTTCTCGGGCGGCGGCATCACCGCCTACGAGATCGCCCGCCAGCTGAAGCAAGCCGGGCAGGAGGTCGCCATGGTGGTCATGCTCGACACGCCCCTGCCCGTGCGCCCGTCGCTCAAACCCGCCGACAAGGCGCTGATGAAGCTGCACGACATCCGCCGCAAGGGCCCGGCCTACCTGCTGGAATGGGCCCGCAATCGCTGGGCATGGGAAAAGACCAAGCGCGCGCAGAGCCAGGGCAACGCCCCCGCCACCGACAGCGGCAATTTCAACAACCGCCAGATCGAGATGGCCTTTCGCGGCGCAGTGGCCCGCTATGACCTCGCCCCGTGGGATGGCCCGCTCACCCTCTTCCGCCCACCGCTCGACCGGCACTGGAAGGTGACGGGCGGCAACTGGGTCAGCCGCGAGCGCGAATATGTCTTCGACGACAATCAGTGGACGGCATGGGCCCCCGGCGTGAACGTCATCGAGGTGCCGGGCGATCATGACAGCATGGTGCTCATGCCCAATGTCAGCGTGCTGGCCAAGCACCTGAACGGCATCATTCGCGACATCGACCCCAACACGCCCCGCGCCAACGCCCCGGCGACGCGCACGGCGGCGGAGTGACAGCCATGACAGACCCCTCCATTCTCACCATCATCCTCAACTACCGCACGCCCGAGCTGACCCTCAAATCGCTCCACGCCGCCCTGCGCGAGATGGAGGGCATCCGCGGCGAAATCCTCGTGGTCGACAATGGCTCGGGCGACGATTCCCGCGAGGTGCTGACCCGCGCAATCGAGGCGCTCGTGGCCCCGGCCGTTCCCGTCCGCTTCAAGGCCTCGGCCCGCAACGGCGGCTTTGGCGCGGGCAACAATTTCGGCATGCACGCGGGCCTCTCCGACGGCTCGCAGCCAGATTTCTACTACATCCTCAACTCCGACGCCTTTCCGCAGAAAGGCGCGATCCACAACCTGCTCGCCCACATGCGCACCCACCGCACCTGCGGCATCGCCGGCAGCGCGATCCGCGGCGTCGACGGCGAGCCGCACCAGACCGCCTTCCGCTTCCCCACCATCGCGGGCGAGTTCGAGGGCGCCATCCGCACCGGCATCTTCACGCGCCTCCTGCGCAACTCCGTCGTGCCGCTGCCCCTGCCCGACGCCACGATCCGCGTCGACTGGGTCGCCGGGGCCTCGGCCCTGCTGCGCCGCCGGATGCTCGACGAGATCGGCCTCTTCGACGAGACCTTCTTCCTCTATTTCGAGGAAACCGACCTCTGCCTGCGCGCCGCCCGCGCCGGGTGGGAGACATGGTACGTGCGCAACAGCGACGTGCTCCACGAAGGCTCCTCCTCGACCGGAATGAAACTCTGGAAGCGGACACCGCAATACTGGTTCGATTCCCGCCTGCATTATTTCACCAAGAACCACGGCCGCGCCTATGCCGCCGGGGCCACGCTGGCCCGGCTGGCAGGCGCGTTTCTGTGGCGGACCCGCGCGATCCTGTCGAACCGGCCGTTCGGCGATCCACCGCATTTCCTGCGCGATCTCGTCACCCATTTCGCCGGCAACATCCGCCGGCGGCCCGACCATGTCGCGGCCACCCCGATGACAAAACCTCTTGTGGAGGAAACGAAATGACCCGGTTTACCAGTGCGCTTGTTGGCGAAGAAACCCTCCTGATCGGCTGTGGCGACCAACTGCTCGACCACGGCCACGGCATCGCCGCCGTGATCACCACCAACCCGCAGGTGCGCGGCTGGGCAACCTCGAAGGGGCTGCCGGTACACGAGACCACGGCGGCCCTGCCGGACGGTGCGGGCTTCGACTGGCTCTTCAGCATCGCCAACCTCTCGGTGATCCCCGACGACGTTCTGGCCCTGCCCGCCAAGGGCGCGATCAATTTCCACGACGGCCCGCTGCCCCGCATGGCCGGGCTCAATACGCCGGCCTGGGCCCTGCTCAACGGCGAGGCCGAGCATGGCATAAGCTGGCACGTGATGGAGGCCGGCATCGACAAGGGCGACCTGCTGGTCACCCGCGACTTCGCCATCGACGCCGACGAGACCGCCCATTCGCTCAACTCGAAATGCTATGCCGCGGGCCTCGACAGCTTCGCCGAACTGCTGAGCCAGATCGAGACCGACACGCTCGCCCCCCGCCCGCAGGATTTCGCCACGCGCAGCTATTTCGCAGGCACCAAACGGCCCCGCGCCGCCGGTGTCCTCGACCTGACCCAGCCCGCCGCAACGCTCGCCCGCACCATCCGCGCGCTCGATTTCAGCGGCTACTGGAACCCGCTCGCGCTGCCCCGCCTGCTGACGGCGCAGGGCACGCTCTTTATCCGCAGCGCCACCGCCCTGCCCGCCGAGCCCGACGCCCGGCCCGGACAGGTGCTAGAGGCCACCGCCGACAGCCTCACCGTCGCCACTGCCGACGGCGCCCTGCGCCTAACCTCCCTGATCGACGCAGATGGAAAGCCCGCCAATCCGCACACCATGTTCAGCGCCGGTGACATTTTCCCCGCGCTCACCGCTGAAACCGCAGAGCAACTCACCGCCACCGCCGAGCGCCTCGCCAGACACCAGCGCCACTGGCGCACCCGCCTCAGCGACATGACCCCCGTTCAGGTGCCGCTCGCCCACGCCACCGCCAAACCCGCCGAATGGTTCGTCGAAGACGTGGCCCTGCCCACAGGTCTCGACCGCGCCACCGCCCTGACCGTGCTCGCCGCATGGGCCATGCAGGGCGCGGGCCAGCGCATGGGCGACATCGCCTACGCCCCCGCCAGCCTCAAGCGCGACGCCGATACGCCCTCGATCACCGCCCCGTGGATGCCCCTGCGTATCGAGGCACGCGACGACACCACCCTCGCCGACCTCACCGCCGCCTTCACCACCGAGATCGCCACCGCCGACACCAACCCCGGCTTCCCCGATGACCTCGCCATGCGCGACCCGTCCCTCGGCACGCTGCAAACACCCGCCATCGCCATCACCGACGGCCCCGCCACCATCCCCGGCGCCATCATCATCGCCGCGCTCGACCACAGCGGCACCTGCCACCTGCATATCGACCGCGCCCGCCTCGACGACGCCGCCATCCGCCTGCTGACCGCGCGCCTCTCGGCCATGCTGACCCGGGCCGCCAATTGCGTGCCCGAGACCTTCACCATGGAGGCGCTCTTCACCCTGCCCAAGGCCGAACGCAGTCTTCAGGTTCACAGCTGGAACGCCACCGAAGCCGCCTACGACCCGGCCCTCACCATCCACCGCGCCTTCGAGCGTCAGGCCGAGCAAACCCCCGACGCCACCGCGCTGGTCTTCGAAGACACCGAACTCACCTATGCCGAGCTCAACGCCCGCGCCAACCGCGCCGCGCTGGCCCTGCAAGCGGCCGGCGTCGGCCGCAACGTCAATGTGGGCCTCTGCCTGCGCCGCTCTCCCGACCTGCTGATCGGCGCGCTGGCCATCCTCAAGGCGGGCGGCGCCTATGTCCCGCTCGACCCCGACCACCCCGCCGACCGGCTGGCGCATATCATGGGCGACAGCGGCGCGCGTGTCCTTCTGGCCCACGACGGCACACGCGAAAACCTGCCCCAAACCGACGCCAAGCTGATACTGCTCGACGAGGTCGACCAGACCGGCGATGCCGCCAATGTCGACGGCGGCGCCGGGCCAGATGACCTCGCCTACCTGATCTACACCTCCGGCTCCACCGGCAAGCCCAAGGGCGTGATGGTCGAACACCGCAACGTCGCCAACTTCTTCCGCGGCATGGATGACTGCGTCGACAACGCGGCAGGCTCGGTCTGGCTCGCCGTCACCTCGATCTCCTTCGACATCTCCGTGCTGGAGCTGTTCTACACCCTCGCCCGCGGCTTCAAACTGGTCGTCACCGGCTCGGAAAACCGCGCCGCCGTGTCGAACGGCCCCATCGCCGCCCCGGGCGAGCCGATGGATTTCTCGGTCTATTTCTGGGGCAACGACGATGGCCCGGGCCCGAAAAAATACCAACTCCTCCTCGACGCCGCCCGCTATGCCGACGCCAACGGCTTCGCCGCCGTCTGGACGCCCGAGCGCCACTTTCACGCCTTCGGTGGCCCCTACCCCAACCCCGCCGTCTCGGGCGCGGCCATCGCCGCCGTCACCCAGAACATCTCGGTCCGCGCGGGCAGCATCGTCGCCCCACTCCACCACCCCGCCCGCATCGCCGAGGACTGGGCGGTCATCGACAACCTCACCAACGGGCGCGTGGGCCTTGCCTTCGCCTCGGGCTGGCACCCGGATGATTTCGTCCTGCGCCCCGAGAACACGCCGCCCAACAACAAGCCCGCGCTTTACGACGCGCTCGACAAGGCCCGCGCGCTCTGGCGCGGCGAGGCGGTCGAGTTCCCGACCCAATCGGGCGAGATGCTGCCCGTAAAGACCCTGCCCCGCCCCGTCTCGGCCGAACTGGAATGCTGGATCACCACCGCCGGCAACCCCCAGACATGGCGCGAGGCCGGCGAAAAGGGCGCCCATATCCTCACCCACCTTCTGGGCCAGTCGATCGACGAGGTCGCCGACAAGATCGCCCTCTACCACGACGCCCTGCGCGGCGCGGGCCATGACCCGGCGAACTTCAAGGTCACGGTGATGCTGCACAGCTTCATCGCCGACAGCCGCGAGCACGCCCGCGATATCGCCCGCGAGCCAATGAAGAACTACCTCCGCAGCGCCGCCGGCCTCATCAAGCAATACGCCTGGGCCTTCCCGGCCTTCAAAAAGCCCGAAGGCGTCAAATCCCCCTTCGAGATGGACCTCGGATCACTGAGCGAGGACGAGATGGACGCCATCCTCGACTTCGCCTTCGAGCGCTACTTCGAAGACTCCGGCCTTTTCGGCACCGTGGCCGACGGCGTCGCCCGCGCCGATCAACTCCGGCGCATCGGCGTCACGGAAATCGCCTGCCTGATCGACTATGGCATCGCACCCGAGACAGTGATGGAGGGCATGGACCTGATCAAACAGGTGATGGACACCGCCAACGCCCCGGCCACGCTCGCCGATGACGATTTCTCGCTCGCGGCCCAGATCATCCGCCACGACGTCACCCACCTGCAATGCACGCCCAGCATGGCCCGCATCCTGACCCAGAATGACGAGGCGCGGATGGCGCTGTGCCATGTCCGGCAACTCCTGATCGGCGGCGAGGCCTTCCCCTCCGACCTCGCCCGCGACCTCCGCCGCGCCACGAAGGCCCGCATCGACAACATGTACGGGCCGACCGAAACCACCATCTGGTCCGCGCATCAGCTTGTGGAGCCCGGCGCCCACGGCCACACCGTGCCGATCGGTGCGCCCATCGCCAACACGCAGGCCTATATCCTCGACGACACCGGCAACCCGGCCCCGGTCGGCGTGGCGGGCGAGCTCTGCCTCGGCGGCGATGGCGTCACCCGCGGCTACTGGCACCGCGACGACCTCACAGCCGAACGCTTCGTGCCCGACCCCTTCGCTGGCGGCAGCGCCCGCATGTACCGCACCGGCGACCTTGCCCGCTGGACGGCCTCCGGCACGCTCGACTTCCTTGGTCGCGACGACTTCCAGGTGAAAATCCGCGGCCAACGGATCGAACTGGGCGAAATCGAGGAGGCGATGAAACGCCTGCCCGGCATTACCGAGGCGGTCGTCGTACCGCTCACCGCCGGCACCGGCGATACGCGCCTTGCCGGTTACTTCACCGGCACCGCGCCCGAGGACGACCTGCGCGCCCACCTCAAGGCCAACCTGCCCGAGGCGATGGTGCCCGCTGACCTGATACAGCTTGATGCCATGCCGCTCACGCCCAACAAGAAGATCGACCGCAAAGCCCTGCCCGCGCCAATGCGCAAGGCCAAACCCGCCGCCCGCACCACCACGCAGACGACAGGGCTGGAAGGCCAAATCGCCGCCGTCTGGTCCACAATCCTCGGCGTGCCCCAGATCGCGCCCGAGGATAATTTCTTCGACCTCGGCGGCCACTCCCTGCTGGCGGTGCAGGCGCATCGCGACATCCGCAAGGCGCTTGACGCAACCACCCTGTCGATCACCGATATCTTCCGCTTCCCGGTGCTGCGCGACCTCGCCCGCCACCTCGAAGGCAACAGCGGCGGCGACCCAACCCCGCCCGAGCGCGAAGAGACCAGCGAGGCCCGCGCCGCCACCATGTCGAAACGCCGCGCCATGCGCGCCGGACGGGAGCGTCAACTGTCATGAGCATACATCACGCAACCCTCTCGACAGGCTGTCTCGAAGACGACATCGCGGCGCTTTTCGCCCCTGCCGTTTCGGTCGTCATAACCGATCCCTCGGCCGAGCATGACGCGCTCTTCGACGCCGAGGCCGGCACCGTCGCCAAGGCCAATGACAAGCGCCGCCGTGAATTCAGCGCCGGGCGCGCCGCCGCCCGTCAGGCGATGCAGAACATGGGCCTGCCCGCCATGCCGATCCCCGCCGACGACAGCCGCGCGCCGGTCTGGCCCGAGGCCCTCACCGGCAGCATCAGCCATAACGACACACACTGCATCGCCGCCGTCGCCGACACCCGCAACGTACCCGGCATCGGCATCGACATCGAGGAGGCCACCCCCCTCGACCCCGATCTCTATCCCGAGATCTGCACCCTGCCGGAACGCGCATGGCTCTCCCTGCACTCGGAAGAGACGCGCGGCCTGCTGGCGAAACTGATCTTCAGCGCCAAGGAATGCGCCTACAAGTGCCAGTTCCCGATCAGCCGCACCTTCCTCGAATTCCACGATCTCGAAATCACCGCCGACCTCGAAAGCGGCCAGTTCGAGGCGACCTTCATGCGCCCGGTGCCGGGCTTCGAGCGCCGCGCGCGGCTCTATGGCCGCTACGTGGTGGCGCAGGGGCAGATCATCACCGCCATCACCGCCGAACAGCACCCGAGCCTCGCCGCGCAGCGCCGGCGCGTGTCCTACTGGTAGACAAGGGCGGCAACCGGATAACCGATGATGATCGACCGCACGACCATTCTTCTCGGGCTGGCCGTCGTGATCGCCGCTGCCGTCGCGCTCTGGGTGGTGCTGTCGCGGCCGGCGCTCTCGCCTGAAAAGCTGCGCGAAACCTATTCCGATCCGGCACCGGGACCGCCCGGCCGGGGGCTGCACCTCTTCCACCTCGGCCACAGCCTCGTGGGCCGCGACATGCCGGCGATGCTGGCCCAGCTCGCCAATGACGGCCACCGTTACGAAAGCCAGCTTGGCTGGGGCACCTCGCTCAAGCAGCATTACGAGCCCGGCGAAACCATCAATGGCTTCGAGGCCGAGAATGACCACCCCCGCTTCCGCCCCGCGCGCGAGGCCGCAAGCTCGGGCGAGTACGACGCCATCGTCTTCACCGAGATGGTCGAGATCCGCGACGCCATCAAATATCACCAAAGCGGCAAGTACCTCTCCCGCTGGGCCGCCCTCGCGCGCGAGGGCAACCCCCAGACCCGCCTTTATCTTTACGAGACGTGGCACAAGCTCGACGATCCCGATGGCTGGCTCGACCGGCTCGACCGCGACATAGACCGTTACTGGATCGGCGAACTGCTGCAACAGGACCTCATCCGCAACACGCCCGAACGCCCGGTCTACCTGATCCCCGCCGGTCAGGTGATGGCCCGCTTCGTCCGCGAAGTCGAGGCATCCGGCGGGATAGGCGACATCACCTCGCGCGAGGATCTGTTCCAGCGCAAGGAGGACGGCACGCTCGACCCCATCCACATCAACGACCTCGGCGCCTACCTCGTCGCGCTCACCCATTACGCGGTGCTCTACCAGACCTCGCCCATGGGCCTGCGCCACCGCCTCGACCGCGCCGACGGCACCGCGGCAGACGCGCCCACACAGGCCACGGCCCGCCTGATGCAGCGGGTCGTCTGGGATGTCGTCACAAACCGCCCGGAAACAGGAGTGCCGCAATGATCCGCATCCTCGCCTGCCTGCTCCTGCTGCTCACCGCCGCCCCGGCCCTCTCCCAATCCGAACCCCGCGATTTTCCCCTCGCCATCAACCTCGCCGAGGTGAATGACTGGAGCGCCGAGCAGCCCTTCATCGACGTCTTCAAGACCGCCCGCCGCTGGATCGGCCACAAGCCGGGCCAGTGGGGCGGCGTCGAATTCGAGGAACTCGAGGCGCGCGGCCTGCTCGACGCACAGGGCTGGCCCACCTCCGTGCCGCATGATCTCGGCTCGATCGGCACACTGATCCTCACCGACCTGCCCGCCGAGGCCGACATCTATGCCGGCCGCTACGTCCTCAGCTTCGAGGGCGAAGGCATCGTCGAGGTCGGCGGTGCCGTCAGCAACACCCGTTACGGCAAGGGCCGCGTCGCCTTCGACTTCAAACCCCAGACCGGCGGCATGGTCCTTATCAAGATCCAGCGCTCCGACCCGATGAAGACGGGCGACTACGTGCGCAACATCTCGGTCGTGCGCGAAGAGCATGAGGAGGCCTTCGCCAAGGGCGCCGTCTTCAACCCGCTCTGGCTCGACCATATGCAGGGCTTCGGCGTCCTGCGCTTCATGGACTGGATGCACACCAACAATTCCGACCAGCAAGACTGGTCCCACCGCCCCAAGCCCGACGATTTCTCCTACTCCCGCCACGGCGTCCCCGCCGAGATCATGATCCGGCTCGCCAACGAACTGGGCGCCGATCCGTGGTTCTGCATGCCGCACCTGAGCGACGAGACCTACCAGCGCCGCTTTGCCGAACTGGCCCTCGCCCAACTCGACCCCGGCCTGAAGGCCTATGTCGAATATTCCAACGAGGTCTGGAACTGGCAGTTCACCCAAGCCGAATGGACCGAGGCACAGGCACAGGACCGCTGGGGGCAGCGCTACAAGGGGCAGGATTACTACGGCATGAAGACCGCGCAGATGGCGGAAATCTGGGCCGACGTGTTCTCCGGCACCCGCGACCGCCTGATCACGGTCATCTCCACCCAGACCGGCTGGCTCGGGCTGGAACGCGCCATCCTCGACGCCCCCCTCTGGGTCGCCGAGGGCAACGAACCGCCCCATAGCTTCGCCGACGTCTATGCCATCACCGGCTATTTCGGCTCCTATCTCGGCCGCGACGAGATGCGCGACATCACGCTGGCCAAGATCACCGAAAGCCAGGAGGCCGCCGAGGCCGACGCCCGCAGCCAAGGCCTCACCGGCGAGGCGCTCGCCGCCCATGTCGAGGCGCACCGCTTCGACATGGCCACCGACTGGGCCGTCGACGCCCTGCGCGACTCCCGCCAGTACGGCGACGAGTTCGACGGGCTCGACCGCGCCACCGACACGTTCTTTCCCTATCAGGCCGATATCGCACAGGAATACGGGCTCGACCTCATCGTCTACGAGGGCGGCACCCATATCGTCGGCGTCGGCGCACAGGTGGGCGACGAGACGCTCACCGCCTTCTTCACCCATTTCAACTACACCCCCGAGATCGCCACCCTCTACCGCACCCTCTTCGAGAAATGGGCCGAAATCAGCGACGGGCCCTTTGCCCTTTTCAACGACGTGAACGTGCCGATGAAATGGGGCAGCTGGGGCCACCTCCGCCACTTGGGCGACGCGGCCAACCCCCGCTGGCAGGTCGTGGAAGAGTTCAAATAGAATGGCACCCGACACTCCCACCGACGCCCCCGCCCCCACCGACGCCCCAAGGGCCACGGTCATCATCCCGGCCAATAACGAGCAGGCCTATATCGGCGCCTGCCTCGACCGGCTCGCCGCCTCGGCCGGCGACAGCCCGTTCGAAACCATCGTCGTCGCCAATGCCTGCACCGACCGCACCGTCGCCATCGCGCAACAGATCGCAGACCTCGCCCCCGACCCGGCCCGGCCTGTCCGCATCATCGACACCGACAAGGGCGGCAAGCTCGGCGCCCTGCAACTGGGCGACGACGCGGCCCGCGCGCCGATCCGCATCTACCTCGACGCCGATGTCTCCGTCAGCCCGGCGCTGATCCCGGCGCTGATCGCCACGCTCGACACCGGCGCGCCCCGCTACGCCAGCGGCACGCCGGAAATCGCCCCGGCCCAGAGCCCCGTCACCCGCGCCTATGCCCGCTTCTGGCAGAAGCTCCCCTTCGTCACGACCGGCGTGCCGGGCTTCGGGCTCTTCGCCGTCAACGGCCCCGGCCGCGCCCGCTGGGAGGCATGGCCCGAGATCATCTCCGACGACACCTTCGCCCGGCTGAACTTCACGCCCAATGAACGGGTCAGGCTGCCGGAAACCTACCGCTGGCCGATGATCGAAGGCCTCTCCGGCCTGATCCGTGTCCGCCGCCGGCAGGATCGCGGTGTGCGCGAGATCGGCGAGAAATTCCCCCGCCTCCTGCAAAACGCCGACCCGTCGGCTTTCTCCCGCGGGGCCAAGCTGAGCGCCATCCTGCGCGATCCCCTGGGCTTCGCCGTCTACGGATTTATCGCCTTATGCGTCCGGCTTCCCGGGGGCAAAGGTGGCTGGGCACGGGGGCGGTAAAAAAACCCGCCCGGAATCAAGCCGCGCCAAGGGCGCGGCGCCGGGCAGCGCCCGACCGCCCCCCGGGCGGGCGCTTCTGCACCGGAACCATGCAGAGCCATCGTCGGAATTACACCGCACCATAAATCAACCATCACGACCCTCGGAGCGCCCACCCGCGGTCGGGCCCTCCCCGGCCCCTCAACGTCAGGCCTGATCCACCGCCGCCCGGAAATGCCCCGCCAGCTTCTCCGCCTCGCGGTACATGTCATGCCGCTCCAGCACCCTCGCCCGCCCGGCACGGCCCAGCGCCGCCCGTTCCTCCGCCGGCATCGCCGCCAGCGCCATCACCGCATCGGCCAGTGCCGCATCATCCCCCGCCGGCACCAGCCAGCCAGTCGCGCCCTCCTGCACCAACTCCGGGATACCGGCCACATAGGTGGCAATCACCGGCCGCCCCGCCGCCATCGCCTCCATGATCACCATCGGCAAGCCTTCGGCGAAACTCGGCAGCACCAGCGCGTGACACCCCGCCAGCGCCGCCCGCACCTCCTCTTCCGTCTGCCACCCGGCCAGCGTCACCTCGCGCTCAAGCCCGCGCGCCGAAATCTCCGACTCCAGCGCCCCGCGCAGCTCGCCATCACCAATCAGCGTCAGGTGCGCATCCTCCACCGCCCCGGCCACCCGGCTCATCACCGGCATCAGGATCAACTGCCCCTTCTGCTCCGACAGCCGCCCGATATTCACCAGCCGCAAGCCACCCTCGGGCATCGGCCCCGGCTCGGCAAACGCCTCCGGGTCGATCCCGCAATGCACCACCTTCACCCGGTCCCACGCCTCATGCGGCAGCCACCGGCACAACTGGCTCCGCCCATAGGAACTGACGGCAACCGTGAACGCCGCCCGCTCCATCTTCCTTGCCAGCGACAGGGAATGCACCGCGTCGAACTCCTCCGGCCCGTGCACGGTGAAACTGTAGCCCGGCCCGCCCAGAACACGCACCAGCATCGCCACGGCGGCGGCATTGGTGCCGAAATGGGCGTGCATATGCTCGACGCCCTGCGCCCTCACCAGCCTCAAAACATGGCACGCCTCGACCACGTAGATCAGGTGCCGCAGCCGCCCCATGGGCGACACCCGGCCCATCCCCATCGCCACCTTCAGCGCAGCGAAAAATGCCCCCGGCCGTCCCGCCATCACCCTCACCAGCGACAGCAGCAAGGCAAGCTTCCCCGCCTCCAGAACATAGCGCGTCCGCTCCTGCTCGTCGCGGTCCTGCGGATCCTTCAGCGGCAGGTCGCTCCGCCGCATCGCGATCCGCTCCACCGACAGGCCCAGCCGCTCCAACCCCTTCAGCTCGCGCCGGATAAAGCTCTGCGACGGCTGCGGATAGGTGTTCAGAATATAGGCGATTTTCACGAGCAACACCGGACCAAGAAGATTTCCGCCTCAGGCTACAGCCGCCACGACCCCAAGAAAAGGCGCGACCTCAAGGACATAGGCCACTCGCTTGCATCCGTGTGCAATTGACCACGCGACCGCCTGCCCGTAGCGTGCAAAAAGGCACGCAACAGGCATCCGGTCACCCCCACTCATGAAACGCATCCTCCATGCATTCCAGGGCGCGACCCTGACCGGACGGATCCTGCGCAGCACGTCGTGGGTGGTGGTGGGCTATGGCGGCGCACAGGCCATCCGCCTCGGCTCCAACCTGATCCTGACCCGCATCCTCTTCCCCGAGGCGTTCGGGATCATGGCGCTCGTCACCATGGTCACCGTCGGGCTGATGATGTTCTCCGACATGGGCATCGGCCCCGCCCTCGCCCGCAGCCCGCGCGGCGATGACCCCGAATTCCTCAACACCGCGTGGTCGCTTCAGCTCATGCGCGGCTTCGCCCTCTGGCTGGTCACGCTGGCGCTGGCCTATCCCTTTGCCGAATTCTACGGCTACGAGGAACTGGCGCTCTACCTGCCCGTCGCGGGCCTCTCGCTCGTGCTCACCGGGTTCTTCCCCACCCGCATGGAACTCGCCCGCCGCCACCTCCAGATGGGCCGCGCCACCATGCTCGACCTCACCAGCCAGCTTCTGGGCCTGGCCCTGATGGTGCTGCTCGCGCTCTGGACCCGGTCGGTCTTTGCCCTCGTGGTGGGCAGCGTGCTGACCAACCTCATAAAGCTCGGCGTCATGTGGTACGGCCTGCCCGGCCGCCGCGACCGTTTCCAGATCGAGAAACCGGCGCTCACCGAACTGGTCAGCTTCGGCAAGTGGATCTTTCTCGGCACCGCCTTCGCCTTCGTCAGCACGCAGGGCGACAAGGCCGTCCTCGGCAAGCTGCTCAGCCTCGAAATGCTGGGCATCTACAATATCGGCTTTTTCCTCGCCAGCTTCCCCATGGCGCTGGGACAGGCGGTGGCGCAGGACCTGCTGATCCCGATCTACCGAAACAAGCCCCCCGCCGAATCCGAGGCCAACCGCCGCAAACTCCAGAAGATGCGCGCCCTGCTGACCGGCGGACTCTGCGCGCTGCTGCTGCTGATGGCCTATGCCGGCCCGCCGCTCGTCGCCTTCCTCTATGACGACCGCTATATCGAGGCCGGGCCGATCATCGTGATCATGGCCTGCGGCTTCCTGCCCAAGATCATCGGCATGAGCTACGATCAGGCGGCACTGGCGGCAGGCGACTCTCGCCGGGTGTTCTTCCTCACCGGCATCCGCTCGACCCTGCAGATCGTCCTGCTGATCCTCGGGCTGCACTATTTCGGGCTGGTGGGCGGCGTCGCCTCCTACGGGGTCGCCATGCTGCTGGCACACCCCATCCTCATCGCCCTCGGCCTGCGCCACAAGGCATGGGATCCGCTGCACGATGTCATAAGCGTCACCCTCGCCGGCCTTCTGGCGGCGGGCGCCATCGCGCTCCACTGGGACGCGCTCCAGAGCATCTCCTCGACGCCAGTGGGCTGAAGCCTCAGACCGCCCGCCGGCGCCCCCGGAACGCCCGCAACAGCGACGTCCGGCGCTTGCTGCGCGGCGCCTCGGGAATGACCGCCACTGGCGCAAAGCCAAGGTCGCGCTCCATCACCGCGGCACTGCGAACGACCGGGTTCATCAGGTCCAGCAACAGCGCGATGCCGAACGCCACCATCAGGCTGGCAAACGCGCCCAGCACGGCAAACTTCGTCCGCGACGGGGTCGACGGGTAATCGGGCCACGACGCAGGTTCCAGCACGCTCAGGTGCTCCGACTGGCCCTCGGCTTCAAGCTGGAACCCGATCTCGGCGGCCTTGCGGCTTTCGCTGACACTGGCCAGCTCTTCCTTCATCGTCTCGAGATTGCGGGTCAGCTTGGTCAGCTGCGCCTGCAAGGCCGGGTCGATCTCAGTGGCGGCCGACACGGCGGCAAGGCTGTCGGTCAGGTAATCGCGCTGCTCGATCAGGTCGTTGAGCCGCGCGAGGTTCGCATTCCGCTCCCGCTCTTCCAGCCGCGTCAGGTTGCCATCCCCGGCCTCCCGCTCCAACTGGCGCTCCAGCACGATCATCTGCCGCTCGACCGACAGGATCTCCGCCCTCAGCGCCTCGATCTCGCGCTCCTGCGAGGCGCGCGCGCCCTCCTCGGGCATGTCGTTGCGCTTGCGGAAATTGGCCAGCCTCTCTTCAAGATCGGCCACCTCGGCCTCCAGCCGGCTCTGCCGCAGGGTAAAGAACGACAGCGTCTCCTCCGCCCGTTCCAACCGCTTGTTCTGGCTCAAATCCACCGTCCGGCGGGTCACTTCCTCGGCCAGCGCCTGTGCGGTCTCGCGGTCGCCCCATGTCGCCGTCACGCGCACCAGCGAAATCGCCCCGTCGCCCGTCTCGCCCGTCCGGGCCGCGGCCACGCCCGACACGCTGAGCGACCGGCGCAGAACCGAAACCTTCTCGTTGTCCGGCAATCCGGCCAGCTCGTCCAGCACGCCCACCGCCGCGGCCATGTCGAGGATCGCGTCATGCGACATCACCCGCTGCTCGACGATCTGCAACTGCCGCGCGTCGGCGCCCGACACCGTCGGCGGGGCCAACGCATCGGCCACCTTGGCATCCTCCACCTGCAACACCGCCTGCGAGGTATATTCATGCGCCTGCGACAGCGCGTACAAAAGGGCCGCCACACAGCCCAGAACCGTCAGCCGCACGATCAGCCAGAAGCGGCGCCGCACCATGTCGCGAAGTTCTTCAATCCAGTCCGAAAGGCTCATCGGATACGTCCTAACCTGTCACCAAGACAATCGTCACCATACACCACCGGCGCACCCGCGCCGGCCTGCATCACCGCCGCCGCGCCTTCTTGCGCGGCAGGCGCCCCCGGTTCAACACCACGCCCAGCAACGGCACCCGGTCGTTCAGCATCTTCTGACATTGGGCGATATCCTCGGCCACCGTTCTGGTGCCATCGACCACCAGAAGCACGCCGTCGACCTGCGGCAGAAAGGCCGCCACGTCATCATACTCCAGAAGCGGCGGCATGTCGCACAGCATCACGTCCGGCGTCAGCGCGCCGGTGATCTCGTCCAGCACGTCCGCCGTGCTCTGGCTCTGCAACAGCTCCGAAGGGTTCGGCGGCACGTCGGAATTCAGCCCGACGGCAAGGTTCTCGCCATACCGCTCGAGATAGTCGTAATACGGCACCTCGCCGCCCAGCAGCGCGGATATGCTCTGCACCGGCTTGTGGCCCAGCGCCTCGCCCAGCCCCGGCCTGCGTTGATTGAGATCCAGCAGCACCGTGGTCACATCCGGGATGGCCGCCATGCTGAGCGCGAGGTTGACCGTGGTATAGGTGGTGCCACAGCCCGAGGTCGGCGCGGTCACGGCAACCCGGCCGATCCCGTGCGATTTCATCGTCTGCAAAAGCTGGGTGCGCAGGGTGTCGGTGGCCTTCTTGACGCCGTCGGACCGGCTCCGCAGCTTCATCGCGGCACTCTGATGCCCGCGCCACGCGGGTTTCAGGATTTGCCACGAGCCAAGCTCGAGAAGGTCCGTTCCGGTCTGCGTCATCCGCTCTCCGCCATCCATTCTTTCACCCGCCGGCACGGCAACAAGGGCCCCGGCAGAGGCGCCCGGACCCGGTTCAACGACCGGCGCGGCGCCGGCCTCGATGGCTTCGGCGCCAAGCAAAGAATGCTTCAGCTTGCGGTCAAACGGCAAGCCCGGTTCGGGCGCGCGGCCGGAACCGGTTTCTTGATCGTCTGTCGGGCCCTTTGATTTTGCCCAGTCGAACGACACCTCGTACCTCTCGAACATCTTCAATCCATTCGCTGCGGCCCGACCCCTCGGGCACGCCCCCACCCCTTTTTAACTCAATGGCCGGTCCGCCTCAAAACCACGCCGATCGTCTGCAACAGAACCCTTGCATCCTTCGGCAGCGACAGTTCGGCGTCATAGGCCGCGTCGTAATGCGCCCGGTCGGCGAACGAGCTTTCGTTGCGGCGGTCGACCTGCCAGTAGCCGGTGATTCCCGGCCGCACCGAGAAATAGTGCCGCGGATCGCCATACAGCGGCAACTGGTCCGGCATCATCGGGCGCGGGCCGACAAGGCTCATCTCGCCCTTCAGCACATTCCACAATTGCGGCAGTTCGTCCATCGACGTCATCCGCAGCAATGCGCCCACACGGGTGATCCGCGGGTCCTTCTTCAGCTTCTGCGACACATCCCATTCGCGCTTCAGCTCCGGGTCGGCCGCCAGCAGGTCGTTCAGCTTCTTGTCCGCGTCGCGCACCATCGTGCGCAGCTTCAGGATCGAGAACCGCTCGCCGTTCAGGCCCAGCCGCGGCTGGCGATAGAACGGGTTGCCGCCCTCGACGAACAACAGGCAGGCCGCGACCGCGATGAACGGCAGGTAAACCGGCAGAAACGCCAGAACCAGCAGGATATCGAGGGCCCGCTTGCCGGCCCGGCGATAGACCCGGCCGCGCCGCGGCGGGTCGATCGCATGCGCAGGCGCCTCCGCCTTCAGTCCCTGGATCGGCACCGAAACGCGCGCTGGCGCGGAATGTAGGTAAAGGTCAGCAGCCACAAGACACCCCAACTGATTACACAAACACACTCGAACGGAGACGAAACCGCGCGGAAACAACCGGCCCGCAAGACCCCGCATCCAAGCACAAACAACCACCACCCCGGCCGCGAACGGTCCGGCCGGACAAACCAACCAACTTGGGCAGCGGTCCCCATTTAAGGCAGAATTTCGCCTTTAACTTGACACAATTGAACCTAACGGAACCCGGAGGATCTTAAACTTTGTAAATGGAAACAGTTTGTTTCCTTATACTTTATCATTGCCGATACGTCGTTGTAAATAAACCATTTTTGCATTAACCATGGCAGTCAACCTGACGTTAATGCACATGTTTCGCGCCAAAGTGGTGTTCTCGCAGCCGGGGGTAAAGGCCCAAATCTGGCCACATTGTGCATTTCAGCCCAGATCCTGCCACATTTCCCCGCCCGATTCCCTTCCCCTGCGTCACCCCGAGCCCGCCGCCGCAGCCGCCCGGCCCCGCCCACCTGCCTGCTCCCGCCTGCAGGAGGGCCCTTGCAGCCGGTGCCGAATGGCCACTAGAACCGGGGCACGCGACCATCCGAAAGGGCGACACCCGTGACCTCCGACACCAATCACAGCCTGTGGCGGGCCACCGCGACAGATTCCGTGCCCTCGGCGCGGTTCGACGCCGATGCCGAGGCCGACCTCGCGGTGATCGGCGGCGGCTTTACCGGCTGCGCAGCCGCGCTCGACGCCGCCCGCCGCGGCGCCGCGGTCTCGGTCTTCGAGGCCGAGACGGTCGGCCATGGCGGCTCGGGCCGGAATGTCGGGCTGGTCAATGCCGGGCTCTGGCTGCCCCCGGACGAGATCATCGCCCATGCCGGCGAAACCGACGGCATGCGCCTGATGACCGCACTGGCCGAGGGGCCCTCGAAGGTCTTCGACATCATCGAACGCGAGGGCATCGACTGCGAGGCGACCCGCGCCGGCACCCTGCATCTCGCCCACGCCCCCTCGGGCCTCGACGACCTGCGCGACCGCTTCCGGCAGGGCAACCGCATCGGCGCTCCGATCCAGCTTCTCGACGCCGAGGAAACCGCCCGCCGCACCGGCTCCACCCGCTTCCACGGTGCCCTCTGGGATCCCCGCGCGGGCACCATCCAGCCGCTCGCCTATTGCCGCGGCCTCGCCCGCGCCGCCATCGCCGCCGGCGCGCGGCTGCACGAGAACACCCCCGTCACCCGCCTCGCCCGCGACAGCGACAGCTGGGTCGTCGAGGCCGGCGGCCACCGCCTTCGCGCCCGGCACCTGCTCTTGGCCACCAACGCCTATCACCGCGAGGTCAGGGGCGCCGCCGCCCCCGGCTTCGTCCCGGTCTGCTTCAGCCAGTTCGCCACCGCCCCCCTGCCCGACCGCCTGCGCGAAAAATTCCTGCCGGGCGGCGAGGGCTGCTGGGACACCGCGCTCGTCATGTCCTCCTTCCGGATGGACAAGGCCGGCCGCATGATCGTCGGCGGCATCGGCGACGCCACCGGCCCAGCCAGCCCGATCCACGCCGCATGGGCCCGCCGCAAGCTGCGCGAGGTCTACCCCGAGCTTGCCGACCAGCCCTTCGAACATTCATTGAGCGGCCGCATCGCCATGACCAGCGACCACATCCCCAAGGTCGTCTCCTGCGGCCCCAACGCGCTGGCGGTCTTCGGCTATTCCGGCCGCGGCATCGCGCCGGGCACCGTCTTCGGCACCGCCGCCGCCAAGGCGCTCCTGACCGACGATCGCTCGCACCTGCCCCTGCCGGTCACCTCCGGCCATGCCGAACGCTTCACCACGATCCGGCAGGCCTATTACGAAACCGGCGCGGCGCTCACCCACCTCACCAAGCCGCTGCCCTTCACCTGAACGGAACGAGTCGAAGCCGGGCAGCGCCCGACCGCGGGTGGGCGCACCAACGCTTGTGATGGTCGCTTAATGGCGCAACCCGCATCCAACGATAACTCGACATGGCCTCGTAGCAGAAGCGCCCGCCCGGGGGGGGCGGTCGGGCGCTGCCCGGCGCCGCGCCAAGGCGCGGCTTGATTCCGAGCTTGGCAACGCCTTCAAACGGCCCTCACAATATCCCCCGCAGCCACCCGGTGAACTTCTCCAGCGGCGGCCGCACCGCCACCTCCGACGGCCAGACAAGGTAATACCGCCCCTCCACAAGGCTCGCCTCACCGAACGGCACCACCAGCGTCTGCCGCTCCAGCTCCACCTCGGCCAGGTAATCCGGCAGCAACGCCACCCCCATCTCGTGCACCGCCGCCTGCGTCATCGTCGCGAACTGGTCCACCAGCATGCCCGTCACGCCGCCCCCCCCGACCCCGTGCGCGGTAAACCACTGCTCCCACGCCCCCGGCCGTGTCTCCAGTTGCAACAATGGTAAATCCAGCAAATCCGCCGCCCGCTCCAACGGCTCCGGCGCCAGCCGGGGCGAACAGACCGGCACCACCCGCTCCTCCCGAATGGGCAGGTACTCCACATCCTGCCAGTCGCGACCCCCGAAATGGATCGCCGCATCGAAACTCTCCTGCCCGAAATCGAACGGCGCCAGCCGCGTCGACAGGTTCACCGTCACCTCCGGATGCGCCCGTGCGAAATCCTGCAACCTCGGCGCCAGCCAGTGCATCCCGAACGCCGGCAATATCGCCAGGTTCAGCCCGCCCCCCGTCGGGTTCGCCTTCAGTTCCAGCGACGCATGCGCCAGATCGCGAAGGTATTTCCGCACCTTTCGGCAATAATCCTCCGCCGCCGGCGTCAGGTGCAGCCTTGTGCCCCGCCGCTGCACCAGCACCGTCCCCAACTGCCCCTCCAGCACCTTCAACTGCCGGCTCACCGCACTATGGGTCAGCGACAATTCCTCCGCCGCCGCGCTGGCACTCCCCAACCGGTCCACCGCCTCCAAAGCCAGAAGCGAACTGATCGAGGGCAGAAAGCGGCGCGGCGTCAGCATGTGAGTTTTTCTCCAAGTTATGTCAGCTAGTTTCGCTTTTCCTTTGCCTGAATTCCACCCAAATAGTGGCAAACACGTCAAACAGGGCCCCGCACCACCATGACGAAAGCGAACAGTTCCGCCGCCCACCGCCCGGCCAGCCGCCTGTCGGGCATCGCCCTGTCGGAAATCGTCCAGATCTCCGAACGCGCCCGCCAGATGCGCGCCGAGGGCCGCGACGTCATCGCGCTCAGCACCGGCGAGCCCGATTTCCCCACCCCGCCCGAGGTGATCGAGGCCGCCCATCAGGCCGCGCTCTCGGGCCAGACCCGCTACACCCCCACCGCCGGCACGCCGGACCTGCGCGCCGAGATTTCCCGGCAAAACGGCACCGAGCCCGCCCATGTCATCGTCTCCACCGGCGCCAAGCAGGTGCTGGCCAACGCCATGCTCGCCACGCTGAACCCCGGCGACGAGGTCATCATGCCCGCCCCCTTCTGGACCAGCTATGCCGACATGGTGCGCATGGCGGGCGGCACTCCGGTCATCCTGCCCTGCCCGCTCTCACAGGGGTTCAAACTGACGCCCGAGCAACTCTCCGACGCCATCACGCCCGGAACCCGCTGGCTGATGCTGAACTCCCCCTCCAACCCCTCCGGCGCCATCTACACCGCCGAGGAATATGCCCAACTGGCCGAAATCCTCACCGACCACCCCCATGTCTGGGTCGTCGCCGACGAGATTTACGAACATCTCAGCTACACCCCCTTCACCAGCTTCGCCGCCGCCGCCCCGCACCTCCGCGACCGCACCCTCATCGTCAACGGCGTCTCGAAAGCGTGGTCCATGACCGGCTGGCGCATCGGCTGGGGCATCGGCCCGGCCCCGCTCATCCGCGACATGACCTCCGTGCAGGGCCAGACAACCTCCGGCGCGCCTTCCGTCTCGCAGGCCGCTGCACTGGCCGCCCTGCAATCCGACCGCCAGATCGTCGAAGACCGCCGCGCCACCTTCCTCGCCCGCCGCGACGCCACCATCGACGGGCTCAACGCCATCCCCGGCCTCTCCTGCCCCGCCCCCGACGGCGCCTTCTACGCCTTCCCCGACTGCTCTGCCCTCATCGAAGGCCGCTTCGAGAACGACGCCGCCCTCTGCGCGTGGCTCCTCGAGGAAACCGGCGTCGCCCTCGTCCCCGGCCGCGCCTTCGGCATGCCGGGCCATGTCCGCCTCTCCTTCGCCTATGCCGAAACCCAGATCCGCGAGGCGCTTTCCCGGATGAAAACCGCCATCGACCGGTTGACCTCGCACCCCTCGCCGGCCTTCGCTGGCCGCACCGGCTAACGACGAAAAAGAGGCCCCCGATGGACAGAGCCCAGATCGTACATGACAACTTCCTGCGCCGTGTGGCCACAGGCGACCTTCCCGCAGGCGCCCCCCCGGCAGACGGGCTGAGCCCGACCGAAGCTGTCTCCCTCTACCGCGCCCAATGCCTCTCGCGCGCCCTCGACCGCCACAGCCGCGCGATGCAGAAGGCCGGGCAGGGCTACTACACCATCGGCTCCTCTGGCCACGAGGGCATGGCCGCCATAGCCGCCGCCACGCGCCCCACCGATCCGGCCTTCCTCCACTACCGCGACGCCGCCTTCCAGATCGCCCGCAGCGCACAGGTGCCGGGCCAGAGCACCACATGGGACATGCTCCTCTCCTTCGCCTGCTCTTCCGAGGACCCGATCTCGGGCGGCCGCCACAAGGTGCTGGGCTCCAAGGCGCTCAACATCCTGCCGCAAACCTCCACCATCGCCAGCCACCTGCCCAAGGCCGTGGGCGCCGCCTATGCCATAGGCCTCGCCAAACGCCGCCCGCCCGAACACCGCCAATACGCCGAGGACGCCATTGCCATCTGCTCCTTCGGCGACGCCTCCGCCAACCATTCCACGGCCCAAGGCGCCTTCAACACAGCCGGCTGGACCTCCTACCAATCCATTCCCCTGCCGCTCCTCTTCGTCTGCGAAGACAACGGCATCGGCATCTCGGTCAAAACCCCCAAGGGCTGGGTCGCCGCCAATTTCGCCCAGCGCCCCGGCCTGAAATACTTCTCCTGCGACGGTCTCGACATCTTCGACACCTACCGCGCCGCCCAAGAAGCGGCCCATTACACCCGCACCCGCCGCAAACCCGCCTTCCTCCATGTCCGCACCGTCCGCCTCTATGGCCACGCCGGCGCCGACATGCCCACCACCTACATGCCCAAGGCCGAAGTCGAGGCCGAGGAGGCCAACGACCCCCTCCTCCACTCCGTCCGCCTCCTCTCCCAATCCGGCGCTTTGGAGCCCCAGCAGGCGCTCGATATCTACAACGACACCTGCACCCGCGTCGAACGCGTGGCCGAAGAGGCCATCACCCGCCCCCGCCTCAAAACCGCCTCCGACGTGATGGCCAGCCTCCTCCCCCCGACCCGGCCCTGCCAACCCACCAACGGCCCCGACGCAGCCACCCGCGAGGCCACCCTCGGCCCCGACCTCAAGGCGCAATCCGAGCCGCAGATCATGTCGCGCCTCATCAACTGGGCCCTCACCGACCTGATGCTCGACCACGGCGAGATCATCGCCATGGGCGAAGACGTCGGCCGCAAGGGCGGCGTCTATGGCGTCACCCAAAAGCTCACCTCCCGCTTCGGCCCCGACCGCGTCATCGACACGCTGCTCGACGAGCAATCCATCCTCGGCCTCGCCATCGGCATGGCCCAGAACGGCTTCACCCCGATCCCGGAAATCCAGTTCCTCGCCTACCTCCACAACGCCGAGGACCAGATCCGGGGCGAGGCCGCCACCCTGCCCTTCTTCTCCAACGGCCAGTTCACCAACCCGATGGTCATCCGCATCGCGGGCCTCGGCTATCAAAAGGGCTTCGGCGGCCATTTCCACAACGACAATTCCGTCGCCGTCATCCGCGACATCCCCGGCGTGATCCTCGCCTGCCCCTCCAACGGCGCCGACGCCGCGAAAATGCTCCGCGAATGTGTCCGCCTTGCCCGCGAGGAACAACGCGTCGTCGTCTTCCTCGAACCCATCGCCCTCTACCCCATGCGTGACCTCCATGACGAGAAAGACGGCGGCTGGATGTGCACATACCCT
Source organism: Roseovarius sp. (assembly GCA_040220035.1). Lineage (GTDB taxonomy): Bacteria > Pseudomonadota > Alphaproteobacteria > Rhodobacterales > Rhodobacteraceae > Roseovarius. The sequence goes on from JAVJTX010000023.1 coordinate 170,476, forward strand.
GAGCGCGGCGAAACGCTCCCCTTGGGCTCCGTCGGCACCCACGGCGACGGCACCGACATCGCCATCGTCAGCTTCGCCAACGGCCACTACCTCTCCCGCCAAGCCGCCAAACGGCTGGAAGCCGACGGCATCACCACCCGCACCATCGACCTCCGCTGGCTTTCCCCCCTGCCCGAAGACGCCCTGCTCGACGCCATCAAGGGCGCCAAGCGCGTGTTGATCGTAGATGAAACCCGCCGCACCGGCGGTGTGGCCGAGGCGCTGATGGCGCTGATCTCCGAGCGCACAGACCTTCCCCACGCCCGCCTCACCGCCGAGGACAGCTTCATCGCCACCGGCCCCGCCTACGCCGCCACCATGCCTTCCGCCGATTCAATCGTCGACGCGGCCACCCAACTGGTGAGGGCCAAGTCATGAAAACAGCCGTCATCATCTGCCCCGGCCGCGGCACCTACAACAAACCCGAACTCGGCTACCTCTCCCGCCACTTCCCCGACGCGGGCCTCCTCGCCAAATTCGACGCCATCCGACAAGACGCCGGCCAGAAACCCCTCACCGCCCTCGACGGCGCCGCCCGCTTCTCGCCGTCCGAATTCACCCGTGGCGACAATGCCTCGGGCCTGATCTACGCCGCCACGCTGGGCGATTTCCTCTCGATCGACGGCGAAGAAATCCGCCCCGTCGCCGTCACCGGCAACTCGATGGGCTGGTACTCGGCGCTGGCCTGCGGCGGCGCCACCACGCCCGAAGGCGGCTTCGAGATCGCCAACACCATGGGCACGCTGATGCACGAGGCGCTCATCGGTGGCCAGCTCGTCTATCCCTTCCTCGATGACGACTGGCGCCCCGACCCCGCCCGGAAATCCGCGCTGCTGGAACAGGTCGCGGACATAAACACCCGCGACGACCACACGCTCACCCTTTCCATCGACTTGGGCGGCATGCTCGTGCTGGCAGGCGACTCCAACGGCCTCAAGGCCTTCGAAAACGCCGTCCCAAAGATCGACGACCGCTTCCCGATGCGCCTCAAGGGCCATGCCGCCTTCCACACCCACCTGCAACGCCCCGTCGCCGAAAAGGGCCGCGCCGCCCTGTCGCCTGACCTATTCACCCAACCCGACCTGCCCCTCATCGACGGGCGCGGCGCCATCTGGTGGCCCGGCGCGACCGATACCGGCGCCCTCCGCGACTACACGCTCGGTCACCAAGTCACCGAACCCTACGATTTCACCCGCGCCATTACCGTCGCGGCCCGCGAATTCGCCCCCGACCTCTTTATCGTCACCGGCCCCGGCACCACCTTGGGCGGAGCAGTGGCGCAATCGCTGGTCCTCGCCAACTGGCGCGGGATCACCAGCAAACAGGACTTTACCCAACACCAGAACGCCACGCCCCTTCTGGCCGGCATGGGCCATGCCGACCAGCGCGCGTGGGTCACAAAAGGAGACTGACATGAACCATCACGACGCCCTCACCAAAGCCGGCCTCACCGAGAAGGACATCACCGGCGGCACGCTCTCCGTCCGCTCCCCCATCGACGGGGCCGAAGTGGCGAAAATCCACGAAACCCCGGCCGACAGGATGCCCGACGTGATCGACCGCGCCCAGAAGGCGTTCAAGCAATGGCGCAATGTGCCCGCCCCCCAGCGCGGCGAGCTTGTCCGCCTGCTGGGCGAGGAGCTTCGCAACGCCAAGGAAGAGCTCGGCGCCATCGTCACGCTCGAGGCCGGCAAGGTCACCTCCGAAGGCCTTGGCGAGGTGCAGGAGATGATCGACATCTGCGATTTCGCCGTCGGCCTCTCGCGCCAGCTCTATGGCCTCACCATCGCCTCCGAGCGCCCCGGCCACCGCATGTCGGAAACCTGGCACCCGATGGGGCCCTGCGGCGTCATCACAGCCTTCAACTTCCCCGTGGCACCGTGGTCGTGGAACGCGGCCCTGGCACTTGTCTGCGGTGACCCGGTGATCTGGAAACCGTCCGAGAAGACCCCGCTCACCGCGCTGGTCACCCAACGCATCTTCGACCGCGCGCTGGCCCGCTTCGGCGCCGACGCGCCCGCCGACCTGCTGCAGGTCGTCATCGGCGGCGCCGACATCGGCGAAGCGCTCGTCAACAGCCGCGACGTGCCCGTCCTCTCGGCCACCGGCTCCACCCGCATGGGCGCCATCGTCGGGCCCAAGGTACAGGCCCGCTTTGGCCGCCCGATCATGGAACTCGGCGGTAACAACGCCATGATCGTCGCCCCCTCCGCCGATCTAGACATGGCCGTGCGCGCCATCGTCTTCTCCGCCGTCGGCACCGCCGGCCAGCGCTGCACCTCGCTGCGCCGCCTGATCGTCCATCACTCCATCCGCGAGGATCTGACCGAAAAGCTGAAACAGGCCTACGCCTCGCTCACCATCGGCGATCCGCGCACCGAGGGCACGCTCGTCGGCCCGCTGATCGACGACACCGCCCGCAAGGAAATGACCTCCGCCCTCAAATCGGCCGAGGCCGAAGGCGGCACCGTCCATGGCGGCGGCGATGCCAAGGGCGTCGACGGCGGCGTCTACGTCTCGCCCGCGCTGGTGGAAATGCCCCGCCAGACCGAAACGGTCCAGACCGAGACCTTCGCGCCGATCCTCTACGTCATGGGCTACGAGACCCTTGAAGAGGCGATCGAGCTGCAGAACGACGTGCCGCAAGGGCTCTCCTCCTGCATCTTCACCCTGAACGTGCGCGAGGCGGAAACCTTCCTCTCGGCGGTGGGCTCCGACTGCGGCATCGCCAACGTCAATATCGGCCCCTCGGGCGCCGAGATCGGCGGCGCGTTCGGCGGCGAGAAGGAAACCGGCGGCGGCCGCGAAAGCGGCTCCGACGCATGGAAAGGCTACATGCGCCGGCAGACCTCGACGGTGAACTACTCGTCCGAGCTGCCGCTGGCCCAAGGCGTCAAGTTCGACATCTGACCCGACCACACACGCGACCGCGCCCCGGCCCTTGCGCCGGGGCCTCGCACCTCAATTCGCGAAAGCCACGCCGGTCCCGCGCACCGACGCAATACCGACAAAATACCGACGTTATACCGACGTCGGAATCTGCCGCCCAAAGCGGGGTTGTAGGATGGGTGCCAACCCACCTCTCCCCCCCTTCAAATATCGAAGAAAACCGTCTCGCCTTCGCCCTGCAACCGCACGTCGAACCGGTACACGATCTTCCCGTCCCGCTCCGCCCGCTCGGCCACAAGGGTCTGCCGCCGCACCTCCCACTCGATCAGCCCCATCACCGGATCAGCGGCATTGGCCTCCGCCTCGTCCGAGAAGTAAACCCTTGTATTCAAACCGACATTCACACCCCGTGCCACGATCCACAGGTTGATATGCGGCGCCATCATCCGCCCGTTCCGGCCCATCACCGGCCCCGGCTTCACCGTATCGAACCCCCACTCCCCGGTGTCGAAATCCGTGATCACCCGGCCCCAACCGCGAAACCCCTCCTCGACCTCGCCGTCATGCTCGGGATGCGCATAAACCCCTTGCGCATTGGCCTGCCACGCCTCCAACAGCACATCCTTCACCGGGCTGCCCGTCCCATCGACCACAACCCCCTCAACCCGGATCCTCTCCCCCCCGGCATTGGGCCCGGCAATGTCCCAGCCCAGCTCCCGCTCGTAGATATCGAACCCCGCCGCGCCGGGCGCCAGCCCGATATGCACAAACGGCCCCGCCGTCTGCGAGGCGGTTTCCTTAAGGTAATCAAGCCGTTGCGGCATCAGTTCCCCTCCGGTCGATTTTCGAACAGCGTCGACCGCCGCCCGCGCAGCACGATGTCGAACTTGTAGGCGATCGTGTCGAGCGGGATGGTCGCATTCAGATCAAGCGGCGCGATCAACCGCTCGATCGCCGCCGGATCGGGGATGGTCTGCACGATCGGACATTTCGCGATCAGCGGATCACCCTCGAAATACATCTGCGTGATCAGCCTCTGGGAAAAAGAACTCCCGAACACCGAGATATGAATATGCGCCGGCCGCCAGTTATTCACCCAGTTCCGCCAAGGATACGCCCCCGGCTTCACCGTCCGAAAGAAATAATACCCGTCCTCGTCGCTCAACGTCCGCCCGCACCCCCCGAAATTCGGGTCCACCGGCGCAAGGTACATGTCCTTCTTGTGCCGATACCGCCCGCCCGCATTGGCCTGCCAGATTTCCACCAGCGTGTTCGGCACCGGCCGCGCATTCTCGTCCAACACCCTGCCATGCAGGATGATCCGCTCACCGATCGGGCTTTCGCCCGCCTGCGCATAGTTGGTCAGCAGGTCATTGTCGCCCGGGTCGATATCGTTATGCCCGAACACCGGTCCGGTGATCTCGCTCGCCGATTGCTCAAGGCTGATCAGCGCATAGCTGGGCGAGCGCGCCACGGAGGTCTTGTATTCACGCGCCAGAGCCGGCGGATGCCACGCCCGGTCGCGCTGATAATACTCGGCTGGCTTCCTCATCGGCTCTCCTCCGCCTCCATCTCGGCAAATACGCTTTTCGCAATCTTCAAAGCATGGTTCGCCTTCGGCACCCCGGCATAGACCGCGACATGCTGAAACGCCTCGGCCACGTCGCGCGGGCTGGCCCCGGTGCGGGCGGTCGCGCGGATATGCATCGGAATTTCCTCGAAATTTCCTGTTGCCGCCAAAAGCGCCAGCGTGAGCATCGACCGCTCGCGCAGGCTGATCGCGTCGCTGGCCCAGACGGTGCCCCACGCGCCCTCGGTGATCATCTCCTGAAACGGCGCATCCAGCGGCGTCTTCGCCGCCTCGGCCCGGTCCACATGCGCCTCGCCCAGAACCCGGCGCCGCACCGCCATCCCGGCCTCGTGTTTCTCGGACATCGCAACACCTACCTTCCCGCTGATGGCCCCGTTTCGCCCGCCACTATGGCAGCGCCGCGAGAGACTTGAAAACGTCTTTCTCAGTGTCACCATTGACCGGCACGAGATATCCCCCAAATTTCTACTATGCAGAATTCAATTTCATATTTTGAAATTCCGTCACGGGTGCGTTAAGACCCCGCCAACAGGATTCGAAAGGGAGAGGAACGGTGGACACCCCCGTAACCATCACGCGCGAGGCGAATATCGCCATCGTCGAAGTCAACAACCCGCCGGTCAACGCGGCGTCCCATGCCGTCCGGCTGGGCCTTCAGGAAAAGGTGAAAGAGGCCAACGCCGACCCGGGCATCGAGGCTATCCTGATCTGCTGTGCCGGGCGCACCTTCATCGCGGGCGCCGACATCAAGGAATTCGGCAAACCCCCGCAGGATCCCAGCCTGCCCGACCTCGTCAACCAGATCGAGGCCGCGACCAAGCCGGTCGGCGGCGCCATCCACGGCACCGCGCGGGGCGGCGGGCTGGAGGTGGCGATGGGCGGGCATTACCGCGCGGCGCTCGCCTCGGCTAAGATGGGCCTGCCCGAGGTCAATCTCGGCATCCTCCCCGGCGCCGGCGGCACGCAACGCCTGCCCCGCCTGATCCCCGTGGCAAAGGCGGCCGAGATGATCACCTCCGCCGGCATGATCTCCGCCAGCGAAGCCCATGACCTTGGCCTGATCGACCGGCTCGACGACGGCGACGACCCCCGCGCCGCCGGCCTCGCCTATGCGAAAGACCTGCTGGCCGAAGGCGCCGGCCCGCGCCGCACCTCCGACAACCCGGCCAAGGACGCGGGCGACGTCGATTTCGACGCCCTCCGCGCCAAGGTCAAGAAATCCGCCCGCGGCATCATCGCCCCGGTCACGGCGCTCGACGCCGTCGAAGGCGCCACCAAACTGCCCTTCGCCGAGGGCCTTAAGAACGAGCGTGACCTCTTCACCGACCTCCTGAACTCCGACCAGCGCGCGGCCCTCATCCATGCGTTCTTCGCCGAACGGTCGGTCGCCAAGGTTAAGGAAATCGAGGGCGTCGCCCCCCGCGCCACCGACAGGATCGGCGTAGTCGGCGGCGGCACCATGGGCGCGGGCATCGCCACCTCCGCCCTGCTGGCCGGCATCGACGTGACGCTCGCCGAGCGCGATGACGAGGCCGCGAACAAGGCCCGCGCCACGGTCGAGAAAAACCTCGCCGGTGCCGTGAAGCGCGGCAAGCTCTCGCAGGACAAGCACGATGCCATCCTCGCCGATACCTTCCGCACCACCACCGACTATGCCGATTTCGCCGACCGCGACCTCGTGATCGAGGCCGTTTTCGAAAGTATGGAGGTCAAGCGCGAGGTCTTCGGCAAGCTCGACGCCGTCTGCAAGCCCGGCGCGGTTCTGGCGACCAACACCTCCTATCTCGACATCAACGAGATCGCGGCGGCCACCAACCGCCCCGCCGACGTGCTGGGCCTGCACTTCTTCTCACCCGCCCATGTCATGAAGCTGCTCGAGGTCGTCGTCGCCGACCAGACCGCCCCCGAGGTCACCGCCACCGGCTTCGCCCTCGGCAAGCGGATGAAAAAGGTCGCCGTCCGCGCTGGCGTCTGCGACGGGTTCATCGGCAACCGCATCCTGTCGCATTACCAGAAGGCCAATTACGCCACCGTTCTGGCAGGCGCGAGCCCCTTAGACGTCGACCGCGCCCTCACCGGCTTCGGCCTCGCCATGGGCCCCTTCGCCGTCAGCGATCTTGCCGGGCTCGACATCAGCTGGGCCAATCGCAAACGCCTCGCCGCCACCCGAGACCCGCGCGAAACCTATGCCGAGTTCATCGACAAGCTCTGTGAACAGGGCCATTTCGGGCGCAAGACGGGCAAGGGGTTCTACATCTACGCAGAGGGCGAGAAACCCGTTCCCAACCCCGAGGTCGAGGAGATCGTCGCCGCCGAACGCGCCGAGAAGGGCATCACCCCCCGCACCATCTCTGACGAGGAGATCGTCGATCGCTACATGGCCGCCATGATCAACGAGGCCGCCCGCGTGGTGGGTGACGGCATCGCCCAGCGGCCCTCGGATGTCGATGTGGTCCTGCTCACCGGCTACGGCTTCCCGCGCCGGCGCGGCGGCCCGATGCATTACGCCGACACGGTCGGCCTGCCCAAGATCCTCAACGACATCAGCGTTCTGAAGCAGGAAGACGCGTTCCTCTGGCAAACCGCGCCCCTGCTGAAACAGCTCGTCGATGAAGACAAGAATTTTGCCAGCCTGAACGGCTGAAAAGGAGAAAACCCAGATGAAACAGGCCGTTATCGTATCGACCGCCCGCACCGGGCTCGCTAAATCCTATCGCGGCGCCTTCAATGAAACCCACGGCGCCACGATGGCCGGCCACGCCATCGAACACGCCGTCAAGCGGGCCAAGCTCGACCCCGCGCTGATCGAAGACGCCTTCATCGGCTGCGGCTATCCCGAAGGCTGGACAGGCGCCAACATCGCCCGCCAGTCGGTCATCCGTGCCGGCCTTCCCGTCACCGTTGCGGCGGCCACGATCAACCGCTTCTGCTCCTCCGGGCTTCAGGCCATCGCCATGGCCACCAACGCCATCACCCAAAGCGGCGCACCCGCCGCCATCGCCGGCGGCGTGGAGAGCATCAGCCAGATGCCCCCCTCCCGCCCGCCGCAGGCCCGCGAGAAATGGATCGAAGAGCACAAGCCCGACCTCTACCTCTCGATGATCCAGACCGCCGACATCGTCGCCCAGCGCTACAACATCAGCCGCGAGGCGCAGGACGAGTTGGCGCTGGAAAGCCAGATGCGCACCGCCGCCGCACAGGAGGCCGGGCGGCTGGATGACGAGATCGTGCCGATCACCGTCACCCAAGCCTTCAAGGACAAGGAAACCGGAGAGGTCACCCGCAAGGAAGTCACCTTCGGCATGGACGATTGCAACCGCCCCAACACCACGCTGGAAGGGCTGGCCAAGCTGCAACCGGTGCAGGGCGAGGGCAACTACGTCACCGCCGGCAACGCCTCGCAACTCTCCGACGGCGCCTCCGCGCTGGTGGTGATGGATGCCGATCTGGCCGAGAAGCAGGGGCTGGAACCCATGGGCGCGCTCAAGGGCTTCGTCACCGCCGGCTGCGAGCCCGACGAGATGGGCATCGGCCCGGTCTTCGCCGTGCCCCGCCTGCTGGAACGCCACGGGCTCAAGGTCGAGGATATCGATCTGTGGGAGTTGAACGAGGCCTTCGCCAGCCAGGCCCTCTACTGCCGTGACCGGCTGGGCATCGATCCGGCGATCTGCAACGTCAACGGCGGCTCGATCTCGATCGGCCACCCCTTCGGTATGACCGGTGCACGCATGGCGGGCCACCTGCTCATCGAGGGCAAGCGCCGCGGCGCCAAGCTCGGCGTCGTCACCATGTGCATCGGCGGCGGCATGGGCGCCGCGGGCCTGTTCGAGATCTACTGATCCGATGGACCTTGCATTCACCACCGCGGAACAGGATTTCCGGCAGGAGGTGCGCGGTTTTCTCGCCACCTCCCTGCCCCAGGATCTGTCCGAAAAGGTCCGCCTGAACAAACGGTTGGGCAAGGGCGACTACCAGCGCTGGCACGCCGTCCTGAACGACAAGGGCTGGCTCGCCCCGGGCTGGCCCGTCGAGCATGGCGGCGCGGGGTGGAGCCCGGTACAGAAGCATATCTTCGAGGAAGAGGCCTGCCTCGCCCACGCCCCGCGCACCGTGCCTTTCGGCATCACCATGCTGGCGCCGGTGCTGATGGCCTTCGGGACAAAGGACCAACAGGCGCACTACCTCCCCCGCATCCTCAGCGGCGAAGACTGGTGGTGCCAAGGCTATTCCGAACCCGGCGCCGGCTCCGACCTCGCCTCGCTCAAGACCCGTGCCGTGCGCGACGGCGACCATTACATCGTCAATGGCCAGAAGACCTGGACAACCCTTGGCCAGCACGCCAACAAGATCTTCTGTCTCGTCCGCACCGACCCCGACGCCAAGAAACAGGAAGGTATCTCCTTCCTGCTGATCGACATGGATACCCCCGGCGTCACCCTCCGCCCCATCACCCTCATCGATGGGCAGGCAGAGGTGAACGAGGTCTTCTTCGACGACGTGAAAGTGCCGGCGGAAAACCTCGTCGGCAAGGAGAACAAGGGCTGGACCTACGCCAAATACCTCCTCACCCACGAGCGCACCAATATCGCGGGCGTCGGCTTTTCCAACGCCGCGCTCGCCACCGTCAAACGCGTCGCCTCCGAAGTCACGTCGGGCGGCAAACCACTGGCGCAGAACCCCTTCTTCGCCGCCCGCCTCGCGCAGGTGGAAATCGACCTGATGGCCATGGCCACGACCAACCTGCGCATCCTCGCCGCCGCCGAGGCAGGCCGCGCGCCGGGGCCGGAAAGCTCCATGCTGAAACTCAAGGGCACGGTCATCCGTCAGGAACTCACCTCGCTTCTGCGCCGCGCCCTCGGGCCCCACGCCCTGCCGCATCAGCCCGATTTCCTCGATGGCGGCGACAATGCCGAAGCCTTGGGCCACGAACAGGCCCCCGGCGCCGCGCCCAACTATTTCAACATGCGCAAACTCTCGATCTTCGGCGGTTCCAACGAAATTCAGCGCACCATCGTCGCCAAATCGGTTCTCGGGGGCTAACGATGGATTTCACCCTCTCCGACGAACGCCGCATGCTGCAGGACAGCCTCTCGCGCTATCTTGCAGACAATTTCGACCACGCGCGCCGCCGCAAAGTGCTGGAAACCGGCGCGCCCTACGATGCCGACCTCTACAAGGGCCTCGCCGATCTCGGCACCCTCGCCGCCCTCTTTCCGGAAGAGGCCGGCGGCTTCGGCGGCAAGGGCCCCGACCTCGCGCTTGTGTTCGAAACCCTCGGCCACGCCGGCACGCTCGAACCCTTCCTGCCCGCAGCGCTTGCCGCGCCCTTGCTGACCGATCACCACGATCTGGTGGAGCAGGTCATCGCCGGCGAAGCCATCGTCACCCTCGCCCATACCGAGCCTGACGCCCGCTACGACCTCGCCGATGTCACCCTCACGGCCACCCCCAAGCTCAACGGCACGAAAACCGGCATCCTTTACGGCGCGCAGGCGACACACCTCATCGTCTCGGCCCGCGAAACCGGCGACCGGCACGACCCCGACGGCATCTCCCTTTTCCTGATCCCCACCGACGCCCCCGGCCTCTCTATCACGCCACTGACCAACGTGGATGGCACCGCCTCGGCCCAGATCACCTTCACCGACACCCAAGCCGACACTCGCATAGGCGAGCCGGGCCAAGGCCACGCCCTCCTTGAAACCGCCACTGCCCACGGCATCCTTGCGCTGACCGCCGAAACCCTCGGCGCGATGGAGGCCGGCAAGGACCTGACCCTCGCCTACCTGCAGGAGCGCCAGCAATTCGGCCGCCCCATCGGCACCTTTCAGGCCCTGCAACACCGCCTTGCCGACATGCTGACCGAGATCGAACAGGCCCGTTCGGCCGTCATCAACCTCGCCGGCCATCTCGATGCCCCCCGCGACCTGCGCGAACGCCATGTCAGCGCCACCAAGAACCTGATCGGCCGCGTCGCGGCGCTGGTGGCCGAGGAAGCCATCCAGCTGCATGGCGGCATCGGCATGACTGAGGAATACGAACTTTCCCACCACGCCCGCCGCCTGATCATGGCCGATCACCTCTTCGGCGACACCGATCACCACCTCGAACGCTTCATCCACCTCTCGGGCGGGTAACGCGATGACGGGCCGGGTGCATGATCTCCTCCTCGCCGCCGCCCGTACCCGGCCCGATGCGCTGGCCATACTCGAAAACGGCACGCGCCGGGTCACATGGGCCGACCTTGCCGAGCACGCGGCCGAAGCCGCCGACCACCTGCATGATGCCGGCGCAGGCCCCGGCGACCGCATCCTGCTGATCTCCGAAAACTCGGTCGAGGCCACCGCCTTCCTCTTCGCCGCCAGCCTGATCGACGCCAGCGCGGTGCTCGCCAACGCCCGCCTCTCCGCGCCGGAAATCGCCCGCATCATCACCCATTGCGAGCCACGCGCGGTTATCCTCACCACCGCGGCCTCCGACGACGCCGCCCACCACGCCGCCACCCTCGGCGCGCGCGACATCACCGGCGGCTTTGGCCGCGCCGCCCTCCTTGCCTTCCCCGACGCGCAGCCCGACGAGCCCTACGACGACCCCGCAAAACAGACCGCCATGCTGCTCTATACCTCCGGCACCACCGGCACGCCCAAGGCGGCGATGATGACCCACGCCAACATGATCGCCGCCGGCAACGCCGCCGCGCATCAGCGCGACATGACCGCCGACGACGTGGTGTACCTCGTCCTGCCAACCAGCCATATTTTCGGCGCCGTCGTCCTGATGGCCGTGGCCTCGCGCCAATGCACATGCCGCCTCGAAACCCGCTTCTCTGCCGAACGCCTCTACGACGCGGTGCAACAGGATGTCACCGTCCTGCCCGCCGTACCGCAGATGCACGCCCACCTGTTCCACCATGCCGAAACGAACAATCTCCCCCGCCCCGGCAACAGCCTTAAATACGTCTCCTCCGGCGGCGCCCCGCTCGACCCGGCATGGAAACGCAAGGCCGAGGCCTTCTACGGCACAGCCATGCAGAACGGCTATGGCCTGACCGAAACCGCCGCCGGCATCTGCGCAACAAAGAACGCGCCCGGCGACCCCGACATCAGCGTCGGCCGCCCGATGCTGAACTGTGTCGTCAGGCTAGACATGACGGCCCCCGGCGCGTCGCCCGACGACGGGATCGGCGAAATCCTCGCCGGCGGCCCGCAGATCACCAGCGGCTATTTCCGCGCCCCCGACCTCACCGCGCAGGCCTTCACCGAAGACGGCCTCTTCCGCACCGGTGATCTCGGCCGCTTCGACGCCGAGGGCCGCCTGCATATCGCGGGCCGCAAAAAGGAACTCATCATCCGCTCCGGCTTCAACGTCTACCCGCCCGAGATCGAGGCCACCCTCACCGACCACCCCGACGTGGTCATGGCCGGCGTCGTTGGCCGCCCCGTCGAGGGCAACGAAGAGGTGCTGGCCTTCGTCGCCATCCGCGACCACAGCACCATCACGGAGCCCGACCTCATGGCCTTCGCCGAGGCCCGCCTCGCCCCTTACAAGCGCCCCGCCCGCATCATCGTGGCCCACACCCTGCCCGCCGCCGCCACCGGCAAGATCCTCAAATCCAAGCTCATCGACAGTTTCGCCGACGCCCTGTCAACTCCGCCGGAGGCCCCCCGATGACCGACACCTCCGACCGCCGCTTCGCCACCACCCTCGCCCGCGGCCTCAGCATCCTGCGCGCCTTCCGCCCCACCGACGCGGGCCTCGGCAACCAGGAGATATCCGAACGCACCGGCATCCCCCGGCCCACCGTGTCGCGCCTGACCTTCACGCTCTGCGCGCTCGGCTACCTCACCCACGGGCGCAAGCACGACAAGTATCGCCTCGGCCCCGCCGCCCTTGCCCTCGGCAACATCGCGGCCGCCTCCTTCTCCTTCGTGGAAACCGCCAGCCCCGACCTGCAGAAGCTCGCCGACGACACCGGCACCCTCATCGGCATCGCCATCCATGACAGCGGGCGGATGCTGCTAACGAAAACATGGCGCCCGGTCGGCTCGGCCTCGATCTGGCTCGAGGTGGGCTACCGCCTGCCGATGCTCACATCCTCGACCGGCAAGGCCTATCTCTCCGCCGTTACCGATGCCGAGTTCGGCCAGCTCGTGACCATGCTGACGGACCGGCAGGAGGCAACCTACGAAACCCTCCGCGACGGCCGGGCGAAGGCGATCAGGGAACTGCAGGACACCGGCTTCGTCCGCGTTCCCCGCGACAGGCACTATTCCCGCAACATCAACAGCGTCGCGGTCCCCTACCGCCCGCACGAATTCGGCAGCCCGGTGGTGTTCTTCAGCGGGTCCACCTACGACGACGTGACCACCGAAGACTTTCGCTCCGCCATCGGCCCGGCCCTCGTGCGGATGGTGGCGGGGCTGCGCGACCGCGCCCACTGACGGCTCAGCCCTGCGGAAACGGCAGCTTCACGGTGATCGTCGTGCCCTTGCCCGGCGCCGACACGGTCTCGATCCGACCGTCCATCAGCTCGACCAGCCGCGCCACCACGGTCAGCCCCAGCCCGGTGCCCCCATGCCGCCGCGTCCGGCTTTCGTCGGCCTGCGTGAAGGGCTGGAACACCCGCTCCAGATCGTCCTCGGTCATCCCCGCGCCAGTATCCTCGACACTCAGTTCCAGCACACCGTCTCGGCCATAGGTCATCGTCACCGTTACCCGGCCCGCCTCGGTAAACTTGATCGCGTTGCCGATCAGATGCTGCCCGATCTGCAAAATCCGCTTGGGATCGCCGGTCAGAGCGGTGTTGCCGCCGGCCGAGATATATAGCTCGAAGTCCAGCCCCTTGTCCTCGGCCTTCCCGGCGAACTGCGCATCCAGCCGCCCGGCCAGCTCGTCGGGCGTGAACGCCTCGCGCGCCAGCGTCACCGCGTTGCCTTCCAGCTTGGCCATGTCCAGCATATCGTCCAGAATGCCCACCAGCCCCTCGCCCGACTCCCGCAGAACCGCCAGATGGCGGCGCTGTTCGTCGTTGAGGTCGGTATGGCCCAGCAACTCCGCCATCCCCAGCACACCGTTCAGAGGCGTGCGGACCTCGTGGCTCATGTTCGACAGGAACTGCGTCTTGGCCGCGTTCGCCGCCTCGGCCCGGTCGCGCGCCTGCCGCAGGAAATCGGCCGCGACCTCCTGCGTGGTCACATCGCTGACGCTGCAGACCACCTGCCGCCCCTCCGGGCCCATCACCGGCACGGCATTGACCGATACCACGCGCCGCTCGCCATCGGGCCGCACCAGCGCAAAGCGCATGTCGATGACCTTCTCTCCGGTGCGCAGCACGACAGCCGCCGGTAGATCGTCGTGTGACAGCGGCGTTCCCTCGACAGTGGTGACCTGCCATTCGTCATCGCTGACATTTCGCGTGGTGATCTCGGAAACCGACAGCCCGGTGATCATCTCGGCCTCGGGATTGGCATAGACGATACCCCCGCGATCATCGACAAGGAAGATGCCGATCGCGCTGTTCTCCATCAGCGATTGCAGCCGGTCGCGCTCGGCCTCCAGCCGCCCCGACAGGTCGAGCAGCTCTGTGGTGTCGCGCAGGCTCAGCACCCAGCCCATCGTCACCCGCCCGATATGCAGCGGGCGGAAAATCGGCACCAGCCGCGTGTCATAGGCGCGGTCATGAAACCGGATGATCCGCGGCTCGGGCGAGGTTTCCCGCAGCAGGTTCTCCTGCACATAGCCCCAGATCGGTTCCAGCCCGCGCAGCGATGCCCCGTCGCGCGTCAACTCGTGCCCCAGCAAGTCCCGCGCCGGCTCGTTCGCGCCCCAGACGATGCCATCCGTATCCAGCACGATGATCCCGTCGGAATTCGACAGAAACAGCACCTCCTTGCCGATACTGTCGAGGTTCAGCACCCGGCTGACGATCAGCAGCCAGACGAACAGCGTCACCACGGCCGAAAACAGGAACGGCGTCGGGTCGAAGCCGAAGACCGTGATGTCATAAAGCAGGTAGCCGAGGTTCCCGGCCACCGGCACCACCGTCACGATCAGCAGCGCGCGAAAGAACGACCGGTACATCTTCTTGGCCCGGACCGACGCATAGGCCAGAATACCAACCGCCGCGGAAAGAAAGACATAGAGCACAAGCGCGGTGACATAGAACAGCGGCCCGTGATCAAAGGTCGCCGACAACCGGCCGTTCACGCTCTGCAATGCGGTGCCCGGCCCGTAAAACGCCTCATGCCACGGGTTCGTGATGGTGATCGCCAGCACCCCGACCAGCACCCCGAGGACCAGCGCCTTGACCCTCTTGTCGCGGTCGCTGCGCATAAGAAAGGCGTAGTTGTAGAGAAAGAAGAACCACGTCACCGGCACCGTGGCGATGGCGGGCCATGCGGCGATCGCCCAGAAAAGCTTGCCCTCCAGCGTCGTCGACTGGATTTCCATGCCCGCGCTGACCAGCCACCAGAACATTGCCGCGCAGGTCAGCATCATGAACGGCTTGCCGTTGAAGAAGGTCCGCCCGCTCAGAAACAGGATACAAAAGATCATCAACGCCGCGTTGATCACGACGATTAGCGTGGGCGCGTGCGCAAGATCGAACACGGTTCGGCGGCCTTCCGGTGATGTTACCTGCTTTAGAAATCCGGTGTCACTGTAATGCGAGACTCCGACTAACCCATTTGATCAGGCCCGATGCGTCGATCGGCTTGGGCATGTACAGGCTGGCCTCGGCCAGATGCAAGCTGCCTTCCCTAACGTGATCCAGTTCCGCCGTGGTCAGGATCATCGGCGCCTCCCGGTTCGGGCTCGCCCCGGTGCGCAGGCACCGAATGATGCGGTCGCCCTTGATCGGGTCCATGTTGCGATCGAAGATCAGCAGGTCGAACCGCTGCGACAGCGCCGAGACCAGCGCCTGCCGGCCGTCCGTGACCATGGTGAACTCGACCCGGAGCACGGCGCTCAGCACATCCGAGATGATGCTGCGCGCGATCTCGTCGTCATCGGCCAGAAGGACCTTCGCCGCGTTCTCGCCGGGCTTTGCCGGATTGGACATGTCGTTCATGGCTCCTCCGCCGGAATGAAGGCATCGAGAAGCTGAAGCAGCTCCCGCTGCCGGAACGGTTTCGACAGGTAGCTGTCGAAGCCGCCCACGATGTAATCGGCGATCTGCTGCGGCATGGCGTTGGCGGTCGCGGCCACGGCCGGCGCCGGGGGCAGCCCGGCCGCCCGCTCAAGCCGGCGGATTTCCTCGAGACAGGCCAACCCGTCCATCTCGGGCATCGAGATATCGATCATCAGCACGTCGAACGGCGCCCCGCCACGGGCCTCCTGCGCCGCCTGCCACATCTCGACCGCCTCGCGCCCGTCATTCGCCTCCTCGATCTCGACCCCGGTGGTGCCCAGCATCGTGCTGATCACCAGCCGGTTGGTCGAGCTGTCATCGGCCACCAGAGCCCGGCGCCCCGGAAAGGTGTCGCGCAACGGCCGCTCTTCCGGGCCTTCTCCCTCGCCCGGCACCGAGGCCACAGGCAGGGTCGCCTCGGGCAGCGGAAGCACCACGCGAAAGGTCGTGCCCTCGCCCGGCGTGCTGGTCACGCCGATCTCGCCGCCCATCAGCCGGGTCATGTCACGCACCACGGCAAGGCCAAGTCCGGTGCCGCCATACCGCGCCGAGATATCCGCCCCGGCCTGCCGGAACGCCTGAAAGATGTTGCCAAGCTGCTCCTCGGTCATGCCGATCCCGGAATCGGAGACTTCGAAGACCAGCGGCTTGTTCTTCCGCGCCGACACTTTCAGCGTCACCTCGCCATCGGCGGTGAACTTCATCGCGTTGTTCAGCAGGTTGTGCAGCACCTGTTTGAGCCGGTGCTCGTCGCCGCTGCGCCCCTCGCCCGCGCCGGGGCTGACCAGCAGACGGAAACCCACGCCCTTGCTCTCGGCCAGCGTGCTGTAAATCTCTGCCACTTCCTCGACCATCTCCAGCGGGCTGAACGGCGCCGACACGATTTCCAGCTCGCCCGCCTCGATCTTCGACATGTCGAGAATGTTGTTCAGAATCCGCAGCAGCAACTCGCCCGAGTTGCGGATCGTGTCGATCATCTTGTGCTGCCGCTCGGTCTCCAGCGTCGGCGCCAATAGATCGGCAATCCCCAGAACCCCGTTCAGCGGCGTCCGGATCTCGTGGCTCATATTGGCCAGGAACATGCTCTTCGCGTCGCTCGCCGCCAGCGCCTTGAGCCGCTCGTTGTAAAGCTCCGTCACGTCCGAACCGACACCCCGAAAACCGCTGAACTCGCCCGTGGTCACGTCATGGAAGGGCGCCGCCGATAACCTGATCCAGATTTGCGTGCCATCGGTCTTGCGCGACGACAGGATATGATTGGAAAACGCCTCGCGACGGTCCAATGCCTGCTGAACCGCCTTCCACGCGGCGGCGTCCGCTTCGGTCACCTTGCCGCCGGGCAACAGCGCCAAAAGGTCGCGCCCGTCAAGCTCGGCCGGGTCCTGCCCGGTGATCGTCTGGAACGTGTCCGACAGGAAGCTGTGGTTGAGATCGGCGTCCAGCTCGAAGAACCAGTCGCTCGAAATCGCCGCCACGTCATAAAACCGCCGCACGGCGGCGTCGCGTTCCTGTAGCGCGAGCGTCAGATCCTCGTTCGACTGGCGCAGCGCCTCTTCCGACGCCTTGCGCGCGGAAATGTCGATCAGCACGCCCGAGATGCGCAGCGTGCGCCCCTCGGAATCGCGCGACGTGATCCGTCCGCGCATCTCGACCCAGACATAATGACCCCCGGCATGCCGCATCCGGAACTCACGCCGCACCTGGTTTCGATGACCGTTCAACAGCATCTCGAAATGCTGCAACACATCCTCGCGCTGATCCGGGGCGACCAGTCCGAAATGCGACATCACCGGTGTCCCGGAAATCTCCTCTCGGTCATGTCCGAGGATCCCGGCATAGCGATCATTGGTGATCACCTGGTCCACGCCGCGGCGCCATTCCCAGGTGCCCACCTGCGCGCCCTCGATGATCTCGGCAAGCCGCTCCTCGGCTCGTTTCAGCTCGGTGATGTCGATCCGCATCCCTACACGGCCACCATCCGGCGTGGGCTGTTCGAGGACGCGGATGGACCTCCCGCTCGCCATGGTCTGCTCGAAATGCTCGCTCGCCGCGGCATGACGCGCCAGCCGCTCGGCGATCCACGCCTCCTCCCGGCCGATCGCTTCGGCATATTCACCGCGTTCGACACCCAACCGCAGCAGATCCTCGAACCGAACCCCGGGCTCCATCGCTTCGGCCGAGCGCGGGTAGAACTCGCGGTACTTGTCGTTGCAGATCACCAGCCGGTCGTCGCGGTCGTAATAGGCAAAGGCATCAGGCAGTGCCGACAGCGCATTTTCCAACAGCCCGCGCGACAGTTCGGCATCCTGCTCGGCGGTCTTCATCGCGGTGATGTCGGTTGCCACATGCACGAGGATACCGTCGGCGCCTTCCTCATCGATCTCGGAGCTGATGTTCAGATCGACCCAGTATTCCTCGCCCGTGCGCGTCGCATTGAGAAGCTCCCCCCGAAAGGTCTGCCCCTTCTGGATCGCCTCGCCGATCTGCCGCGAGGTGTCCGGATCGGTATTGTCGCTGCGGGTGAAATCCAGCAGCGAACGGCCGGTCATCTCGTCGACGGCATAACCCGATTTCTCCACGAAGGCCCGGTTCGCCCACAGCACGTTGCCGGGCCGGTCGGTGATGACGACAAGGTTCGTCATCAACTCGGCCACCTTGCTCAGCCGTTCCAGCCGGTTGCGCGCATGGGCGTCCTGCGTCACGTCGCGGATCACGGCGACGAAACGGAAATCGGCATCTCCCGGCCGGCCGCTGGCGGCCACCGTCGCCTCGTGAACCTGCGTGCCGCCGTCGACGACCCGGTCGAACCGGCGCGATTTCGACACGCCCGCGCTTTCGGCCTCGTCCATGCAGGTATCGAGGATCTTCGCGATATAGTCCGGCAGCACATCCGCCGGCGTCTTGCCGGCGCGCCGCTCTATTGGCACGATCATCATGTCCGACGGCCCGGCGGAAATGCCGGTATAGCGCCGATCCGCATCCAGCTCGAAAAACAGTTCCGGCAATGTCCGGAACAACGCCTTGAACCGGTTCGTGGTCAGGCGCAGCGCCTCCTCGGCCCGTTCGCGGGCCTGGTCGGACTCGATCCGCCGGATCGTCACCCAGATGATGTCCGCCACGGCCTTCAGCAGGTCGATCGTGGGCTCCGCAAAAGGGGTCGCGATCCGCGTGTTGTCAAAGCCGATGAACCCGCCAAGCTCGCCGTCATGCATGAACGGCACCACCAGCAGCGCCTTGATGTCCTGACTTCTCAGCAACTCGGGCAAACCACCCTCGGCCTGCCAGTTGACGACATCCGGAAGATGAATATGCCGTCCTTCGATCAGGTCGGGCATCCACGGATCGGCCAGCGCAAGCGGCAGACCCTGGTTCTGGTCGATCGTGGGATGCGTACCCTCGGCCACCCATTCATGCGTGTTCGACATCTCCAGATCGTCGTTCAACCGGAAAATATAGCACCGGTCGGCCCCGGCAATCGCGCCGACCCGTTCGATCCCCTGTTCCAGAAGCGCATCCAGATCACCCGGCGTCGCGCGCACGAGGTCGGCAAGAAGCCTCGTGACGAATGCCTGATCTTTCACTGCGCGCGAATGGGTCATGTCCATTCGAAATTCTCCGGAAATCACTGGGTGCGATGCACCACACAAATACGGCATCTTTAAGGATGCTATTGGTTTTAAATCAGATTTGCGACATTATCCGGTCGCATACCGCCTTCTGATAGCATGTTAAAACCAACCCCGTCGACCCATCGGCTGCCCTTGGGTCAAGATCGTCACAGGAATGACTCACTCCGTGACGCCGCTCTGCGTTTCCGACCAGATCACCCGCAGGTCATCGGCCAGTGTCATCGGGTCGAAAGGCTTGGGCAGCACCCTGACGGCGCCAAGCCCCATGAGCCGCTCCACCTCCTTGCCATGCACCTTGGCGGTCAGGAAAACCGCCGGCGCCGCCTCCAGCCCCTCGATCGATTTCAGCGCCGCCATGGTCATCGGACCGTCCATGTCAGGCATCATCACGTCCAGTAGCAATAGCTGCGGACCAAAGGCTTGCGCGGCCGACACGGCCTCTTCTCCGGATGCAAAGCCGCGCGCCGAGAGCCCTCCCACAATCGACAGGGCCACATCGATCAGATCGCGGATGGCCGGATCGTCGTCGACGAACAAGACCCTTTCCAGCTCGCTCATTTCTCTTCCTTTGCTTTGTCTGCCGGCAAGGTCCAGTATGGTACACATTTGCGCCTCAGGCATGTTCAAAAGCTCCCGTTACGTCAACTCCCGTTTTGCATAGCGGAAATTCGACCCAAAACCGCGCACCTTCGCCCTCGTGAGAGACGAAACCCACTCGTCCGCCCATCTGGTTCGCCAGTTCCTTCGATATGGCAAGACCGAGCCCGGAACCACCGCTCTTGCGCGTGTCCGAGGCATCGGTCTGCGAAAACTTCTTGAAAATCGCACCGTGAAACTTCTCGGGAATGCCCCGCCCCCGGTCCGACACCACGACCCGCACGGCACCCCGCGCCTTCTCGACCGTGATGGTCACCGTCTGACCGGCCTCCGAGAACTTGACCGCGTTCGAGATGTAATTGCTCAGGATCTGCCCCGCGCGAAGCTGGTCGACCGCCACCTTCAGTTCCGGCAACCTTCCCTCGATCGCCAGTTGCACGTCGTACCGTTCGGCATAGCCGTGGTTGACCTCGACCGACTGCCGCACCAGCACGTCCAGCCGGCAGGGCGCGATATCGAGGGTCATCTTGCCCGCCGTCAGCCGCTCGAGGTCGAGGATCTCGTCGATCAGCCCCGAGAGACGGTCGCTGTTGGCCATCGCCGCGCCGACGATCTTCTCGCCCTTCTCGTCCAGCGTGCCCAGCACCCCGCCCCGGATCAGCGACAGCGTTCCCTTGATCGAGGTCAGCGGCGTCCGCAGCTCGTGGCTGACCGTTGCGATGAACTCCGCCTGCATCCGTGCCACTCGCCGGCTTTCGGTGATGTCCCGGATGATGGCGATGAACACCGTCTCGCCCCGCGTCTCGATCTCCGACACCGCCAGCGCCACCGGGAACGCCTCGCCATTCCGCTTCAGCGCCTCCATCTCCCGCACCTGCCCCAACAGCTCGAAGCCCCGCTCCGACAGGTACTCGGCCATGAACCCGCCCTCCGGCCCGCCGGCGCCTGACGGGAACAGCGTCTTGACGTCCCGCCCGATCACATCCTCCGCCGGATAGCCGAACATCGTCTCCGACGCCCGGTTGAACGACTGGATCGCGCCCTTGCGGTCCAGCGTGATGATGCTGTCGGCCACGTTGTCCAGCACCGCGGCATTGCGCTTGGCGGCGTTGCGCAGCGCTTCCGCCGCTCGCCGGTCCTCGGTCACGTCGAGGTTCACCCCGGACATCCGCACCGCCCGGCCCTGATCGTCCCGCGTCACCCGCGCGACCGACCGGAAGACCCGCGTGCCCTTCTCGGGATTGTAGACCCGGAACTCCGACTCGAACGGCGCCGCGCCATTGGCCAGCGCCGCCTCGACCTCCTCCGCCACCCGCGCCCGGTCATCGGGATTGAGCAGGTCGGGCCACGCGCCGATCGTCTCGCTGAACGCCCGCTGCGCCAGCCCGTAGAGCCGGAAATTCCCGTCGTTCCACTCGACCTTCCCCGACACCGGGTCATACGTCCAGATGCCGATCTGCGCCACCTCGGTCGCCAGCTGCACCCGCTCCAGCGAATCCTGCAGCATCTGCGAGGTCTTCCGCCGCTGGGTAATGTCGTTCATGATCGCGATGAACCCGGCATGCCGCCCGCCCTGATCCCACATCGGGTTACAGCGCACCTCGGCCCAGAACGGCCGCTGCGCCATGTCGTAGATGAAGATCTCGACGTCGAACCCCTCGATCCGGCTCAGCGCGGCGTTCATCCCCGCCACCACGTCCTCGTCCGACTGGGCCCCCAGCAGCACCTGCCCGGGCACCTTTCCGCCCACCCCCTCCAGCGTATAGCCGGTCATGTCGGTGAACGCCTCGTTGACCCACTCGATCCGCGCATCCGTGTCCATGATCATCACCGAGTTGGTCGTCTGGCGGGCCACCTGCGACATCCGGTCGAGCGCGCGGGTCCGATCCTGCACGCGTTCCTCCAACGTCTTCTGCACCGCCTTTTGCGATCGGAAACTCTCTCCCAGCCTCGCCGACATGTCGCGCAGCGAGGTCGACAACGTCTCGTATTCGGCAATATTGCTGGTGGGAAAGATGACATCGGCATCCTGCCCCGACGTGATCGGCCCGGTCAGCCCGTCGCTCAGCCGCGCCAGCCGCCCGATCGGCGCGCCCAGCCATTCGCTCAGCACCTTCGACACGATCATGGCCAGCCCGATGGCGATGGCCAGCATCATCATGTTCCAGCGCCCCGCCGCCTCCATCTGCGACACCAGCGCTTCCGCCGAAACCTCCACCAGAAGCTCGCGGCCCGCCGCGTCGCCCTCGAGCGGCGTCCGAAGCAAATATCGGCTCTCGCGCGAGCGCATCATCGCCGGCATGTCGCCCGCCGGCTCCCAAAGCAACAGCGCGCCGTCAAGCCGGGTGATCTCGCCCGCGCGACGCAGGCTGCTGACCGATCCGATCAGCGCATCGCTCTCCCCGTCCGGGCCGATCAGGGCCAGACCGATATCCGGCCGGCGCGGCTGGTGATGGGCCATGTTGGCCATGAACAGGCCGATATCCCGCTCATAAGCCGCCTCGATCTCCGAAAGGCTCCGCCCGGCCGCCAGTTCCTGCCGCACCCAGCCCGATACCAGCGACACCAGCGCATCGACATGCTCCAGCGCCTGCCCGTGCTCGCGTCGGCTTTCCAGCACCGTCATGCCCGCGGCCGAGACACTCGCCACCAGTACCAGCACGTAAAAGACCAGCGAATGGAACGACGCCCGCGTCCCCGCCCGAAAGCCCTGCGGCAGCCAACGCCGCAAGGCGATCAGCAACAGGCCCGCCACCAACGCGTTGAACACCCCGTTCGTCGCCTGCTTCAGCGCGATCAGCCCGGCCGACACGTTGTCCATCTCCATCGCGCCGCCATAGAAGACCAGTGCAAGCGGGCACCCGGCGAAGATCCAGAACAACGCATCCGCCATGGCAAGGTTCGACACCCGCCGCGACAGCACGTAAACCGCCGCCGCCTCGGCCGTGAACATGATCAGCGCATAAGGATGGCCCCAGGCATAGACCGTGTAGCACGACCCCATCAGCGCCACGACACACCCGCCGGCCAGCCCGAACAGCCGCACGGCAACCAATGCAAAGATCGATCCGAAGACGAACGAGATCGGGCTGAACAGGGTCAGGGCCGCCACGTTGCCGGCATAGGCCAGCCCGGACAACAGCAACAGCCCGGAAACTCGCTGAATGACACTTGGTCCGGACATCACGCAGGACCCTCCGAAAGGTTACAGAACACGGCGTTACCGGTGAATTCGGCAACGCGGCCCCTTGGCATGCTCCACCCCCGACCGCCAGAGGTCGCGGGCCGGGCCTGCTCTTCAGCACTCTAAATGTTGCGCAGATAGAACAGGCCCATCTGAACAATGAGCCGGATCACACCCACACGCAAATGAGGATTGTTAAGGAACGCTTAACACTTTTTGATTGTGCATTCAGGCCACACTGGCAAACGGTTCCACCGGCGAAAAACCGCATCGAAACACGGGGCGCCCGCTTCCTGCCGCAATTCGGCCAGAATGGACAAACAGAATACTCAAATCTGCCACAAGCTAACCGAAATTTCGGTCCAATTTTCGTCAAAAAACAACCAAAGGGTAACGAGCGAGGGCGCCCGGTGTTACGTGTACTGAGTATCGAAGACGATCTGATCATGCAGGACATGATCGCGGCCACGCTCGAGACCAAGGGCGGCTACAAGGTCGAATTCGCGGATAATGGCGCGCAGGGGCTGTCCATGCTGACGCAGGGGCTGCGCAAGTTCGACTGCCTGCTGATCGACGTCAACCTGCCCGACATGACCGGAATCGAGTTCACGGAAAAGGCGCGCGCCCTGCGCGGCTATGACGAGACCCCGATGATCGTGGTCACCAAGAGCGACGACGAGGCGACCATCGTGGATGCCTTCTGTGCCGGCGCCACCGACTTCCTGGCAAAGCCGTTCATCCCCTCCGAATTGATCGCCCGGCTCAGCGTGGCCCAGCCCCAGATGTGCACGAAAAAGGCCAGCTTGCCCGCCCCCCGGCGCCAGACCCTGCCGGCCCTGCCCGGCCTCTCGGGTCAGGCCTATCGCAGCGGCGAGGTGTTTCTCAATTTCCTGCACAGCCTCGACCCCGGGCAGGTCCGCAAGACGACGCTGCTGGCGGTCGACCACATGGCCGCCCGCGACATGGCCACCTCCGACAGCGAACCCGACGGCATTATCCCCGCCATCGTCGACGCGCTGTCACGCATCTTCGACAAGCAACTGGTGATCTGCACCTCGCTGACCGATCATCAGGTCGTGGCGGCACTCTCGGCACGGCCCTCCGAAACGCCGCTGGTGCTGACCCACCGGCTGGTCGAACAGATACAGGCCAGCCACCGGAACGCCGGCGGCTGGACCCCCGGCGTGATCGTCGGCAACCCGATCACGCCGTCGATGTTTTTCGCCGACGAACCGCTCCGCCTGCTCGAGCGCGCACTCCTCAGCGTCGAACGCCGCCGCCGCGACCTGGAAGCCGGAAGAAAGGAAGACAACATTCTGCGCCTCCCCCGGCGCCTTGCAAGAAAGGGGCGTATCCGCACGGCCGACGACTTCGCCTGACAGTCACGGCCGCCGCGATGAGGATTGATGTTGGTTAAAAAAGTGGTATCGAGTATGTTCAGTGAAAGTACGTCAAGAAGATTATCCGCGATAGGCGGTACAAGGCACAAGACGGTGGACAGCAGGCTGAAGGGCGAGCAGACCGGCACCGACGAAGGCGCCATTGCGCGGGATGCACTGGCAGGGGCTGGCCCTGCCGGGTCTGCGGCGCTCATTGCCACCCACACCACCGACGTCGCGCTCACTGCCGATCACACCGGCCGCATCGTCTGGGCCAACGCCGCGTTCGAGCGCCTGACCGGCTACGAGGCCGACGAATACATCGGCCAGAAGCCCGGCGACCTCCTGCAGGGGCCGGAAACCGATCCCGCCGCCATACGCCAGATCAGCCAGAAACTCGCCAGCCACGACCCCGTCGATGTCGAGATCCTAAATTACAAGAAATCCGGTGAATCCTACTGGCTGAACATGCGCATCAACCCGGTCTTCGACAGCACCGGCCGGTTGACTAATTTCGTCTCCATTCAGCAGGACATCACCCGCCACAAGCAGACCGAGGTCGAGCTTCAGCGCAGCCGCGATCAGCTCCGCATGGCGCTCGACTACGGCGCCCTGCCCTTCTGGGATCTCGAACTCAACACCGGCCATTGCGAGTTTTCCGAGAATTTCACGTCGATGCTCGGCAGCACCCCGGGCCGCGGCGGCCAGTTCGACTTCGAATGGCTCCGGCAACGCGCCCACCCTTCCGAACGGCGTTGGCTGCACCGGGCGATGCTGCGCCACTACGCCGGCGCCGATCTCGACGTCACCTGCCGCTTCCGGCAGGAGGACGGCACATGGATGTGGCTCCGCCTGCGTGGCCGCATCGTGCATGACGAAACCGGCTTCCCCGTCCGCAGCCTCGGCGTCGTCAGCGACATCACCAAGATCCAGTCCGAGCGCGTTCAGGCCGAGGAACGCGACCGCCGCAAATCCGAGGCGCTGGCCCACACGACCCACGAAATCCGCAATCTTCTCAACGGCATATCCGGCACCACCCAGGTTCTGCTCTGGTCCGACCTGTCCGACGAGCACGCCAGCCTCGCCAACCGCATCCGCAAGAACTGCGAGATCCTGCACGAGCTGGTCAACCACACGCTCGACCTTTCCCGCATCGAGGCCGGCCTGCTCACCCTGCACGCCGAGCCCTTCGCCGTCGCCTCCCTCGTCGACGAGGTGCGCGACACCCTGATCGATCAAGCCGAGAACAAGGGCCTGCGCCTTGTCACCCGGGTCGACGCCTCCGTGCCCCGCCGCGTCATGGGCGACCGCGGCCGCATACGGCAGGTGCTGATCAACCTCACCGGCAACGCGGTCAAGTTCTCCTCCGAGGGCGAGGTCTGCGTCTGCGCCGGCACTTCCCCCGACGGCGACGTCACCTTCAACGTCTGCGACGACGGCCCCGGCATCCCCCTGGCCGACCAGCCGCACCTCTTCGAACGCTTCCGGCAGGTCGATGACGGCCGCAGCGGCGAACGCGAGGGCTCGGGCCTCGGCCTTGCCATCTGCGCCGAGCTGGTGCGCCTGATGGGCGGCTCCATCTCGATCCACAGCGCCCCCGGCGCCGGCGCCACCTTCCGCATCGAACTGCCCCTCGACCGGGTCGATACCGAGGACGCCGCCGAAACCACCTCCGACACCGACCGCCCCGAGGAAATCCTCAACATCGCCCTTGGCGACGCCCGCATCCTGCTGGCCGAGGATGACGAGATCTCGCGCGGCGTCATTACCGAGATGCTGAGCCTCATGGGCATCACCAACCTGCGCGCGGTCGACAGCGGCGATGTCGCCGTCGGCGCAGCCGGGCAGGAACGCTATGACCTGATGATGTTCGACCAGAACCTGCTGGGCATGAATGGCGCCACCGCCGTCCGCACCATCCGGCAGGGCACCGGCCCCAACCGGCGCACCCCCGCGCTGCTGATGTCCGGCAATGTCGGGGACCTGCCCGATCACCTGCCAGAGAATGTCTCGGTCCTGGCCAAACCGTTGGAATGGCAGAAACTTATCCGCCTTGTCAGCGATCTGGTGACCGACGAGCCACAGGTCCGGGAACGGCGCGCCTGAACAGGCGAATTCTTGCCGGTTTTCGCAACCCTGACGGTGTCAGCCACGAAATCGCCCAAATTGCGCCCTCAATATGAGCGACAAGTTTTTAAGTTGTTAAGGGATTGCCCCTGCTTACGAAATGGAACCACGATGATGAGAATTCTTGCCGTAGACGATGATCCCGTATTCCGCGAGATCCTCGAGTCCTACATGGACAGGCTGGGCTATCCCGACGTCACCTACGCGGCCTCCGGGCCCGAGGCATTGAAATCCATTCAGACAGCAGCGCAGCCGTTCGACTGTTTTCTCTGTGACATCGAGATGCCCGGCATGAACGGCATCGAGCTGGTCCGCAACATCCGCTCGACCGAAAGCGGCAAGCGCGCGCCGGTGGTGATGATCACCTCGATGGGCGACCGCGACAGCGTCGACGGCGCCTTTCAGGCCGGCGCCATCGACTACCTGTCCAAGCCGCTCGACATCAATCAGCTCCGCGGCCGCCTCAGCGCGGTCGAGCGGATCGTCCGCGAAAGCCGCCGCTTCGAGTCGATGAAGGCGATGCTGCGCGACCACGACGCCATCGAGCAGGGCATGCGCGATTTCGACGAACCCGTCGCGCTCAACGATGTCGACGGGGTGATGCACTACGTCGCGGTCAAGAACTACCTCGAGACCGTCGGCCGCCTGCGGATGATGAACCATGCCGCCATGTGCCTGCATATCCGCAACGCCGAAAAGCTCTTCGGCCTGATGACCCGCACCGCCTTCATGGACATGCTGGGCGACGTGGCCGAAACCGCCCATGGCGAGCTGCAGACCATGCACCACATGTTCGCCTATGCCGGCTCGGGCGACTTCGTCGTCCTTCTGCCGCGCCTTGCGGCCATCGACCCGGGCGAGCTGGAAGCGCTGATCAACATCTCGCTCGAGCAGTTCTACGACCAGCTCGACGAGCCTGACGTGATGCGCCCTGTCGTCACCTGCGGCCCGGTCGTGCGCCCGGCGCTGCTGCAACTGGGCGACCCGGCAAGCATGCTGGAAAAAGCCCGCTCGCTGGCGCAATTCCCCCTGCCGCACAAGAACCAGCCCAAATCCAACCTTCAAACCGCAAGAGCATAGACGGGAGCAGACATGTCACAGGCACAGATGGAAGATCTTGATCAGATCATGGCCCAGAGGCTGGCCAAGACGCGCGATCTCTTCCTGAAGGTTCTGGCCGAGCGCGATCGCGAGATCGTCGAGGCCCGCCGCAAGGTCGAACAGGACGAGGCGCCGATCGACACCGGCATGGCCGAGATCCGCTCGGTCTACCACCGCATCGCCGGATCGGCCGGCTCGCTGGGCTTCGCCGACTTCGGCGATCTGGCCTCGACCTTCGAGGCGACGATCGACAGCCTGCGCGAGGCCCGTCGCACCGATCCGACAGGCTGGGCGGCCGTCGTGCGCGATTCCGAGATTTTCCGGTCGCGCATCGCACAGCTTCTGCAGAACCGCTGATCACCGGCGTTTCACGCAGAATTGAGTAAATGGCAGCACTTCCGGCCCGCGTTCCGCGCGGGTCGGGGTATTTTTTGCTATGAGATTTTAGATAACCCGGCGTAAGCTGACCCTCGGTTAATTTGTACGCATCGCGACTCCCGGGGAGGATGGCCTGCATGATGCGCGGCCTGTTGGTGTTTTTGATCTATGGCATTTTCCTGGCCGTGCCCCACGACACGGCGGCGGAAACGCGTGCCCTGCTGATCGGGGTGTCCGATTACGACGATGCCGCCGGCGTGGCCGACCTCAAGGGCCCCGCCAACGATGTCCGCCTGCTCGGCGCCACCCTCGAAAGCCGCGGTATCGACGACGTCACCGTGCTGGCCGACGGCATCGACGGTGCCCCGCGCCCCACCCGCGCCGCCATTCTCGGCGCCTTCTCCTCTCTTGCCGCCACGGCGCAGGACGGCGATTTCATCTACATCCACCTTTCCGGCCATGGCACCCGCCAGCCCGACCGCAACGGCGACGAGGCCGACGGGCTCGACGAGGTGTTCCTGCCCGCCGACACCGCCCGCGCCGAACCCGGCGCCGGGGCCATTCCCAACGCCATCACCGACGACGAGATCGGCGAGGCGCTCCACGCCATCCGCATGACAGGCGCCGATGTCTGGTTCGTGCTCGACAGCTGCCATTCCGGCTCCGGCACCCGCGCCGCCACGCCCGGCACCGTGGCCCGCTTCGTCGATCCCGCCGCGCTCGGCGTCTCCGTCACCCCCGCGCACCAGACCGAGGACGCCACCGATACGGCCGCCACCGGTCCCGAACCGCCGGGCGGGCTGCTCGCCTTCTACGCCGCGCAGTCGACCGAACTGGCGCGCGAGATCAACTTCGCCGAGGCCGAGGGCGGCGACGACTGGTACGGCTTCTTCACCGCCACCCTCGCCGCCCGGCTTCAGGACGACGCCGCGCTCAGCTTCCGCCAGCTCTTTCAGGCGGTGCTCTCCGACATGAACGCCTCGCACGTGCCCGGCGTCGCCAAGCTCCAGACGCCCCTGTGGGAGGGCGACCTGATCGACGCCACCGTCTTCGGCGGGCGCGACACCGCCGGCATCCGCCGCTTCGCCGTCACCGATGACAGCGTCGCGGCCGGCATGGTCCACGGGCTGGCCGAGGGCACGCTGCTGGGGCTGGTGGCCGACGCGGCGGATGCGCCCGACGCGCTGATCGGCTTCGCGCAGGTCGAAGACCCCGACGCCGCCGAGGCCTTCCTCCGACCCGTCTCCAGCGACTGCACCCCGCGCGCCGACACGCTCTGCGACATCGCCGGCACCCTGCCCCCCGAGGCCCGCTTCGCCCAGGTCATCGCTCACCCGGTCGACCTGACCATCGCCCTCGCCCGCCCCCGCGACCTCGCCACCGGCGCGGCCCTGCCCGACGACCACCCGCTCGTCACCTCCCTCACCGAGGCCATCGCCGCCACGGCCCAGGGCACCGGCCCCGCCGTCACCCTCTCCGCCACCGAGGCCGATATCGACGTGCTCCACACCGACGGCGCCCTCTGGTTCGGCCTGCCCGCCCAAGCGGGCGACAGCCCCGCCGGCCTCACCTGGCACCCCGATGACGGCCCCGACCTCCCGGCCATTCTCGCCCGCATCGCCCGCGCCGAAACCCTTGCCCGGATGCTGGAAAACCTCTCCGCCTCCGGCTCGCTGCTCAACCCCAGCCCGATCGACGTCGAAACCCTGCTCCAGCCCGCCCCGATCGAGGCGCTGGCCGAACCGGGCAGCGACACCTCCCCCCGCCGCGAATGCCGCGCCGCCTACCGCGCCGCCAGCCGCAACGCCCCCGTCCCCCTCGACCACGGCGCCCGGCTCAAGCAATGCGACGGCATAGCCTTCAGCGCACAGGGCGCCACAGGCGGCACCTTCGACGTCAACCGCGTGCATGTCGACGCCCAGTTCTGCGTCCATGCCGAACACGAACGGATCACCGGCAACGCCAACGCGCTGCCCCTCGGCCCGGCCATGACCATCTGCTCCGATTGCCCCGGCGGCTATTCCGCCGGCACCGAGCGGCTGTTCGTCGTCGTCACCGAGGCCCGCGACAACACCGAGGCGCTCAACCTCGAAGGGCTGGTCGAAACCTGCAACGAGGGCCCCACACGGGGCACCGCGACCGACCCGCGCGCCTTTCTCGAAGACCTCGCTCAGCGCGGTGACACGCGCGGTGCCTTTGGCGGGCTCGGCTCCGCCGGCATCTGGGTCGAGGCATGGACATGGCAGGTACTGCCGCGCCGCGAAGCGTTCCTGCGCGCCGGGCGGCCAGTCGAGCCAACGGAATACCAGGGGACTCAACAGGATTACTAAAGGGAGACTACCAATGAAATTTCTGATCTCAAGCGCCACGGCTTTGTCCGTGTTCTGCATGATTGCGCCGCCAGCCATGGCGCAGGATTCCAGTTTTTCCAAGGTCGCCGTGCCGGCTCAGGGCACGGGCACCTCGGTCGCGAATTACGTCATTGGCGAACGCGAACGCGCCGAGAACGTGCCGGGCGAGACCGCCTCGCGCATCTATGGCGGCCGCGCCGCACAGGATGGCGCCTGGCCGCACCAGGTGTCGCTGCACCTGACCGAACGGCTCGACGGCACCACCGAGGGCATCTACGGCTCGCAATTCTGCGGCGGCTCGATCGTCGCCCGCCAATGGGTGCTCACCGCCGCCCACTGCATCGCCGATGACGAGGGTCGCGCCGTGACACCGGGCGAGGTTTC
Source organism: Roseovarius sp. (assembly GCA_040220035.1). Taxonomy (GTDB): domain Bacteria; phylum Pseudomonadota; class Alphaproteobacteria; order Rhodobacterales; family Rhodobacteraceae; genus Roseovarius. Next base: position 201,253 of record JAVJTX010000023.1, read on the forward strand.
GGTGAAATCCGGCGCCACCGACCTTGGCGAGGGCGACTTGCGCGCCGTGGCCCAGGTCATCATCCATGAGGATTACGATCCCCGCACGGGCGATGCCGATATCGGCCTGATCCAGCTTGCCGAGCCGATCAGCGACAGTTCCGGCCCGGTCGCCGCCATCCCGGTGCAGACCAGCTCGACCGCACTGCCCGATGGACCGGCGGTCGTCATCGGCTGGGGCATGATGGAAGAGGCCAAATTCCCCGTCGACCTGATGGAAACCGATATCGACATCGTCTCCAACGCCACCTGCAACAAGGGCATGGCCGAGGTGTCGCAGCGTGATCTCGGCGCCTTCCTCCTCGCCATCGGCACCGAGAACCGGATCCCGATGACCAGCCTCGAAGAGGCCTACTCGATCATCCTCAACAACTGGGGCGAGGCGCTGACCAAAAACATGATCTGCGCGGGCGTGCCCAGCGGCAAGCGCACCTCCTGCAACGGCGACAGCGGCGGCCCGCTGATGATCAAGGAAGCGGACGGCGACTGGCTTCAGGTCGGCATCGTCAGCTGGGGCCGCAAGCCTCTCGGCTCGAACGAGCCGTGCGGCCATGAAAACCTCTACTCGGTCTATACCCGCGTGTCGAACTACTTCGACTGGATCGCAGCACATGTGCGCGGCTGATCCGCGAGAAAGAGAGAACGTATGACCTTTATTGCACGCACCGCGACAGGCGCGGCGCTGGCGGCGCTCCTCAGCGTCCCGGCCCTCGCCGACGACGGCTTCGGCGGCAGCTTCGACGACGGGCTGGAAGAACAGCCCGCCGCCGGGGCGGCGTCCGACGCCAAGGAACCCGAGCCGAACGCCGGCTCGGACACCGGCGCACAGGCCGCCACCGATGACGGCTTCGGCGGCAGTTTCGGACAGGGAACCGAAACCACGACAGACAGCGGCACCGCCACCACCGACACCGGCACGACGGCGGAAACCGCACCCGAGGATGGCAGCTTCGACCCAGACTTCGCGATCACCGGCTCCGACACCGGCGACAGCACCGAAACCGCCATGCCCGAAACCCAACCCGAGGCTCAGCCGGAAACGGATCAGGGCGGCCAGCAGGGTCAGGCACAGGCCCAGTCGATCACGGTCGATCCCCAGATCCTCTCTTTCGAAAGCCGCGACTACGGCGTGCCGCCCTCGGGCAACCTGCGCAATGGCGGCATGCATGCGCCCACCCCAACCATGGTGCCCGGTGCCTCTGTCGTCTCGACCGAAGGTCTCGCCAATGCCATGGCCAGCGGGCTCGAGATGATCATCATCGACGTGCTCGGCGGCGAATACGCTCTGCCCAGCGCCTACATGATCCCCGAGATGTCCTCGCCCGGCTCCTATCAGGACCGGATTCAACAGCAGACGGGGCAATTTCTGGGCCAGGTTACCGGTCAGCTCGCCGACTACCCGATCATTCTCTACTGCTCCGACCCGCAATGCTGGCTCAGCTACAACGCGACCCTGCGGGCGGTCGCCGCGGGCTATACCAATGTCTACTGGTATAGGGGCGGCATCACGGCATGGCAGATGGCGGGCTTCCCGGTCTATCCGTCCGGCTATTGACACGCGGCGCGCGGCCCTCGGGTTCGCCTTCGCCGCAAGCCTGCCGCGCGCCCTCCAACCCGCCCGTGCCGCTGTCAAAGCGGCGCGGGCGTCGGCCTTGCGAGCGCCTCTGGCCTTTGCCGAGTGTTTCAACCTCACTGGTCAGGATCGTCAGTATCTGGCCACTACGAAACCTTCCAGAACCAGCCGCACCGCGCCTACCGCGCGCCGCTGACCCAAGGCGCCGAACCGCTCAACCCCGTCGCCCTCACCGAAGACGCACCGACGCAATACCGACAAAATACCGACGTTATACCGACGTGGAATATCCGGGCCGAGATGGCCCGCAGCCACGCTCAGTTTCGAGGACGGTGGCCTGCCCGCAACCGCAGAAATTGCCACGACGCTGGGCGCACTTCGCCATCGTCGGCCTGCGCTAACCCGCCAGTCTTTGCTCGCTCACCGGCAGGCCCAACCTCCGGCCGATCCACGCGCCGGTATCAAGCATCCGGTTCGAGAACCCCCATTCATTGTCATACCAAGACAGCACCCGCACCATGCCCCCCTCCGTCACCCGCGTCTGACCGGGGCAAAAGACCGAGGAATGGGAATCATGGTTGAAATCGCTCGACACCAAAGGCGCATCGTTCACCGCGAGGATGCCCTGCAATGACCCTGTCCCTGCCGCCTTGCGGATCGCCTCGTTCACCTCCTCCGCCGTCGCGGAACGCCTTGGCATGAAGGTCAAATCGACCACCGAGACATTCGGCGTCGGCACCCGGATCGCCGCGCCATCCAGCCTTCCGGCCAGATGCGGCAGCACCAGCCCCACAGCCCTTGCGGCCCCGGTCGTGGTGGGGATCATCGACAGCGCGGCGCCGCGCGCCCGATAGAGATCCTTATGCGCCGCGTCCAGTGTCGGCTGATCCCCGGTATAGCTGTGGACCGTGGTCATATAGCCCGTCTCGATCCCGAAGGCGTCGTCCAGCACCTTGGCCACCGGCGCAAGGCAGTTCGTCGTGCATGACGCGTTGGAAATGACCGTATCCCCGGCCTTCAGACTCTGGTGATTGACCCCGTAGACAATCGTTTTGTCCGCCCCCTCCGCCGGCGCCGATACCAGCACCCGGCCTGAGCCGTTCTCCAGATGCCGCGCCGCCTTGTCCCGCGCGGTGAAGACGCCAGTGCATTCCAGGGCGACGTCCACGTCGGACCACGGCAGGTTTTCCGGCGCGCGCTCGGCCGTGACGCGGATGCGCCGGCCGCCCACGATCAGGTCACCACCCTCAACCGACACATCCTCGGCCAATCGGCCATGCACGCTGTCGTATTTCAGAAGGTGGGCGCTGGTTTCGACCGGTGCGAGGTCGTTGATTGCGACGATCTCGATATCGTCCCGCCCCGACTCGACCCATGCCCGAAGGATACAGCGGCCGATGCGGCCAAAGCCGTTGATGGCTAGCTTGGCAGTCATGGTAAAGGCTCCCTGTTGCTGTTAACACGAATATGGTAGCGCTAACATATTCAAGTTTGCTTGGCTACAGGCTTGACCGACGATGTGACAGGCAAGACCGGTAAAGCGTGGCCGAAGACTTTTTTGATCAAATTTCCGATTTGCTTTCTCCGCCACTTCTGCCAGTGTTTTACTGAACCCCCGAACCGCGGCCATTCAACACGGATCGTCTGATGACACTTGCTCCCAATTCCCCCGAAGCGCGCGATATCGCCTATCACTTCCACTCCTACACCGATGCCATGGCCCATGCCGAGAACGGCCCGCAGATCATCGAGCATGGCGAAGGCGTGTTCGTTTTCGACAACCACGGCAAGCGCTATGTCGAGGCGATGGCCGGCCTCTGGAGCGTCGCGGTCGGCTTCGGCGAAGACAGGCTGGTGAACGCGGCGACCGAGCAGATGAAGAAGCTGCCCTACTATCACAACTTCGCCCATCGCGCGCACCCGGCGGCCATCGACCTCGCCGAAAAACTGGTCTCGATCGCGCCGGTGCCGATGTCGAAAGTGTTCTATACCAACTCCGGCTCCGAGGCGAACGACACGGTCATGAAGATGATCTGGTACCGTTCCAACGCTCTCGGCAAGCCCGAGAAGAAGAAGATCATCTCGCGCAATCGCGGCTATCACGGCGTTACCATCGCCTCGGCCAGCCTGACCGGGCTGCCCAACAACCACCGTTCCTTCGACCTGCCCCTGCCCGGCGTGCTGCACACCACCTGCCCGCATTACTGGAAAGAAGGCCGCGACGGCGAAAGCGAGGAGGAATTCGCGACCCGCTGCGCCGAGGATCTCGATGCTATGATCCAGGCGGAGGGCCCCGACACCATCGCCGCCTTTATCGGCGAGCCGGTGATGGGCGCGGGCGGCGTCGTGGTTCCCCCGGCGACCTACTGGGAAAAAATCCAAGCGGTGCTGGCGAAATACGACATCCTGCTGATCGCCGACGAGGTCATCAACGGGTTCGGCCGCACCGGCAAGATGTTCGGATGTGAAACCTACGGCATCCGGCCCGACGCGATCGTGATGTCGAAACAGATCACCTCCAGCTACGTGCCCTTCTCGGCCATCCTGCTGAACGACCGCTTCTACGAACCCATCGCCGAGGAAAGCGGCCGCATCGGCGTGCTGGGCCACGGGTACACCGGCGCGGGCCACCCGGTCGGCGCCGCAGTCGCGCTGGAAAACATCAAGATCATCGAGGAACGTGACCTCGTGACCAAGGCCGCCGAGAACGGCGCCTATTTCCGCGACAAGCTGGCCCAGTTCGCCCGTCACCCGATGGTGGGCGAGGTACGTGGCATAGGTCTTATCGCGGCGGTCGAACTGGTGCATCCGGACGCGGGGGCAGATCTCAAACCGGGCAAGCTGGGCGCGGCGATGAACAAGCTCCTGTTCGAGCGCGGCGTGATCTCGCGGGCGATGATGGATGCGATGGCCTTCTGCCCCCCGATGATCATCGAGCGGGACGAGATCGATCTGATCATCGATGCCTTCGCCGATGCGCTGAGCGCGCTGGAACAGATGGATTTCACTGCCTGACCGCGAGGCGCGGCATAGCCGGGCCGGGGCTAGCCCTTCGGCCCGGAATAGCTCGCCTTCCACAACGGGCGGCGGCGGCGCGGGGTCTTCCTCGAATAGTACCGAAGTTCGCCCGCGATCAGCGCCCAGTGATCCAGTCGCGCCGCCGTGGCCACCGGGTCGTGCTCGGCCACGGCCTGCGCCAGAAGCGACAGCAGCGTCGCCAAGGGACCTGTGGATTCGATCGTCAGATCGGTCGAAATGCGGGCCGTCAGCACCAGATCGGTATGCGCCTTCGCCCACTCGTTCAGCTCGTCGGTCAGGATCACCACGTCGAAGCCCGATTTTCGCGCCAAGGTCGCCACCGTCTCGGCCTCGCGCCCGTAGGGCACGATATCGACAAGGATCAGTACGCGCCGTCGCGTCCGGCCCTTTGGCGGGATCAGCTCGGACAGACAGCCATCATGCGTTGCGGCATAGCGCACATTGTCACGATAGGTGGCCAGCCGGCGGGCGAAATCCTCGACGTGCCCGCGCAACATCTGGAAACCCGCGACCACGACGTCGTCGGCCCCGTGGATCCGTTCGACAGCCTCGCGCCAGCGCTCCGAAGCCACCAGTTCCGCCAGCGCCAGCACGGCCTCGGCCTCGCGTTTGAGAAATTCGCCAATCGACCCGTCGAGCAGGCGCTCGTTGCGGTCCTTGAGGTCGATGGCGTCCAGCGCCTCGTCCTCGCGCAGCGCGCGCTTGAGCGCGGCAACCCCCTGGAACCCCATCTTCTTGAGCAGTCGGCTGACGGTCATCTGGCTGACGCCTGCCTCCTGCGCCAGCGCGGCGCCGGTATCGAGCAGCAGCAGGCTGCCTCGGGCCCGCATGCACGACGCCGCCCGGCGCTCAGCAGACGACAGGCTGTCCCACACATCCTCGATGCGTTTCTCCAGCGATGCCGCAGGTGCGAAAGTTGATGTTGCCGTGGGACCAGTCATGTTATTATCATAACAGTATCGCGATTCGATAAACAAATACCACAAACAATGTCGCGGCGACAAAGAAACAGGGACAGGGAATGACCAGCGATACCGCGAAGGCCCCCGAAGACGGCACGACCCGACGCAGCATGATCTCGGCCCGGGAGCTGACGAAAATGTTCGGCCAGGGCGAGTCGGCGGTCACGGCTCTCGACAATGTCGATATCAAGATCCGCGAAAACGAATTCTTCACTCTGCTCGGGCCATCGGGCTGTGGCAAGACCACGCTTCTGCGGCTGATCGCCGGTTTCGAGCTTCCCACCAGCGGCACGATCGAGCTTGACGGGCAGGACATCACCGCCCTGCCGCCGCATGTACGGCCGGTGAACACAGTCTTCCAGAACTACGCGCTCTTTCCCCACATGACAGTGTCGGAGAATATCGGTTTCGGCCTCAAGATGTTGGGCAAACCATCGGGCGAAGCCGATAACCGCGTAAAACAGATGCTGTCGCTCGTCCAACTGGAAGCCATGGCGAACCGCCGCACTGACCAGCTTTCGGGCGGCCAGCAGCAGCGGGTGGCACTTGCCCGCGCCCTCGCGCCCGCCCCAAAGGTGCTCCTGCTTGACGAACCACTGGCGGCGCTCGACCTGAAGCTGCGCAAGAACATGCAGATCGAGCTGAAAAGTCTTCAGGCCGAGACCGGGATCACCTTCATCTTCGTCACTCACGATCAGGAAGAAGCGCTGACCATGTCCGATCGGATTGCGGTGATGCGCGACGGCCAGATTCTCCAGATCGGAACGCCCAAGGAAATCTACGACAAGCCGACCCACCGCTTCGTGGCCGACTTCATCGGCGACATCAACATCCTCGAGGCGGAGGTAGAAGGCGCCGAGGGCGACCAGACGCGCGTACGCCTCAAGGACGGCACCACCATGCTCGCCCGCTCCACCGGTGCCGACACGCAGGGCCACTGCGCGGTTGCGCTCCGCCCCGAAAGCATCCGCGTGGCGCAGGGTGGTGAGGCGCCAGCGCTCACCGGGCAGCTCGAGAACCTCGTGTATATGGGCTCGGCCCATAACCTGCATCTCCGGCTCGGCTCGGGCGAGGAACTGGTTGTCCGGCATGGCGGCTCGACCGACGGGATCGACCTGTCACCGGGCGCGCAGGTCGGGGTCGTCATCGCACCGGGCGGCGTGCGGGTGCTGGCATGACCGACACCAGCCTGACGCTTGCCGAACAGGAATCGCGCCGCCGGCGCCGCCAGACCCGCCGCGCTCTGCTGGCTCCGGCGCTGATCATCATCCTGACCATCAGCATCATGCCGCTGGGCATCACGGCGCTCTATTCCTTCCTGACGCCCGGCACCTATGGCGGCGTGCTATGGGAGTTTACCCCCAACGCCTATGTACAGTTCCTGTTCGAGCGCGACATCTTCGACGGCACACTCCAGTTCAACGATTCCTACCTCACCATCTACATGCGCTCGATCGGGCTGGCCTTCGGGGCCACCATCGGCGCGCTGCTCATCGGCTTTCCTACCGCCTATTTCATCGCCACCAAGCCGCGGGAACAGCGGAACTTCTGGCTCTTCCTGATCACCTTGCCCTTCTGGACCAACCTGCTCATCCGCACGTACGCGATGCTGCTGATCCTGCGCGACGAGGGGCTGATCAATCTCTCGCTGATGGGCGTCGGCGTGATCGAGCGGCCGCTCTCAATACTTTATACAGACACCGCGGTCTTCATCGGGCTGATCTACACCTACCTGCCCTTCATGGTGCTTCCGCTCTACGCCAGCCTCGAAAAGCTCGACTTCCGGCTGGTCGAGGCGGGCTATGACCTCTATGCCAACCGCTTCCAGGTGCTGCGCCACATCATTGCGCCCATCGCCAAGCCCGGCATCATCGCCGGTTGCATCCTCGTCTTCATCCCGGGCCTCGGCGCCTACATCACGCCGGCGCTGCTCGGCGGCGGCAAGAAGCTGATGATCGGCAACATGATCGCCATCCAGTTCGGCTCGTCGCGCAACTGGCCCTTCGGCTCGGCGGCGGCGCTGATCCTGATGGCACTGGTGGTGATCGCCCTGCTGATCTATGCCCGTTCGGTAAGCAAGGGAGCGCGCGCCCGTGGCTGACACACCTCCCCTCGCCGCGGGCGCCACCGCCCGGTCGACCCGACGCAGGATGCGGGCTCGCGACCTCAAGGCCATGCCCGGCTTCAAGGTGGCCGGCTGGGCCTGCATCTTTGCGCTCTACCTGCCACTGGTCGTGCTGGTCGTCTTTTCCTTCAACGACAACCGCTCGGTCGTGAAGTGGACCGAGTTTTCCCTGCGCTGGTATGAGGCGGCCATCGAGAATGATGGCATCCGCAACGCCGCTTGGATGTCGGTGAAGGTCGCGCTGGTGGCGACCGTCTTCTCGACCATCGCCGCCACCATGGCCGCGCTGGCCACCACCCGCACCGCCGCGTTCCGGGGTCAGGGGCTGGCCTACGGCATCATCAACCAGCCGCTCATGATCCCCGAGATCGTCACCGCCATTTCGACCTTGTCACTCTTTTCACTGGTAAAGCAGATCACCGGCGTCACCGGCGTGGGCTACCTGATGGCGGCGCATACCGCCTTCTGCATCCCTTTCGCCTACATGCCAATCCGTGCCCGGCTCGAGGACATGACGCTGACGCTCGAACAGGCCGGGGCCGATCTCTACGCCACCCCGTGGCAGACCTTCCGCTATATCACGCTGCCGCTTCTCATGCCCGGCATCCTTGCCGGGGCGATGCTGGCCTTTGTCGTCTCGCTCGACGACGTGATCATCACGCTGATGGTGGCCGGCCCGGGCGAAACCACCCTGCCGATCTACATCCTCGGCGCCCTGCGCCGCGGCATCACGCCCGAGATCAACGCCGTCTCGACCATCCTCGTGGGCGTGTCGGTGCTGCTCGTTCTGGTGCTGTTCCTAGTTCAGGGTAAAATGAAGAAGTAACCAAAAAGACCAACCAACTAACCAACCGGAGGTAACAACAATGAAAACAACACTGAAGGCCCTCACGGCCGCGACGTCGCTGGCACTTGCCGGCGGCGCGGCCCTCGCCGAGGGCGAACTCAACATCTACAACTGGGGCAACTACACCAACCCCGAGATGATCGAGAAATTCGAGAAAGAGCACGACGTCACCGTCAACCTCGACAGCTACGACTCGAACGAAACCATGCTGGCCAAGGTTCAGGCCGGCAACACCGGCTACGACGTGGTTGTACCCGGCGACTACATGATCAAGGTCATGATCGGCGAAGGTCTGCTGGCCGAGGTGAAACCCAACGAGATGGAGAATTTCGGGAATGTCGATCCGAAATGGGTCGATGTGTGGTGGGACGAGGGCCGCAACTACTCGATCCCGTACCAGTGGGGCACCACCGCCTTTACCGTGGACACGGCGGTCTATGACGGCGATATCAACACGCTCGCCCTGATGTTCGACCCGCCCGAGGAACTCAAGGGCCGGATCAACATGCTCAATGACATGAACGACGTCATCAACGCCGGCCTGCGCTATCTCGGCTACGGCCGCTGCAACGGCAACGAGGAGGAGATGCGCGAAGTGCTCGAGCTTCTCCTCGAGGCCAAGCAGCACTGGCGCACGATGGACTATTCCACCATCGAAAAGCTGACCTCGGGCGATGTCGACCTGTCGCAGAACTGGAACGGCGCCGCCATGCGCGCCCGTGCCCAGCGCCCGACGCTGCAATACGCCTACCCCAAGGAAGGCTTCACCGGCTGGATGGACAACGTGGCGGTTCTGGCCGACGCGCCGAACATGGAGAACGCCAAGCTCTTCATCAACTTCATGATGGACCCCGAGAACGCGGCGATGACCTCGAACTTCGCCCGCTACGCCAACGGCATCACCGGGTCCGATGAATTCATGGATGAAGAGATGCTGAGTGCGCCCGAGATCGTCATGCCGGACGACGCCCCGGCGCCCGACTTCGTGCAACCCTGCCCGCAGGAAGTGGTCGATCTCTACAACAAGGTCTGGACGCGTCTGAAACAGTAACGCCAGTCTGTTGGGGCGCGCGGTGCCATCAGCGCGCCCCTTTTTTCAGGGTATTTCAAGGAAAGATCATGACCGCCCGACCCACGCCCCCCGCACCCGCAGGCGTGCCAGAAACGGCGCGTGCCCAAGGCATCATGCGGGGATTTCCCCCGCCCTCCGACAAGCGCCCCACCCTCACTAACTGGGATCAGCCGCCCTACAACCGGTGGAGCTTCCAGAACATGCACCGCCTCTTTCCTACGGCGGATGTCTTCCGCGGCACCGGCCCGGAAAATGACCTGCGCGATGCCCCCGCCGATCTCGACGCTATTCCCGTCGCCACCGAAAGCGGCGATACGCCCGGCCTCTCGCATTTCCTGCAAACGGTCTATGCCGACGGCATCCTCGTCATGCATCGTGGCCGCGCCGTTTATGAACGCTATTTCAACGACATGGCCCCCCACAGCCTGCACCTGTCGCAATCGGTGGCGAAATCCGTCACCGCGCTGGTCGCGGGCGGAATGTGGGCCGACGGCCTGCTCGACCTTGATGCGCCACTGGCCGACATCATCCCTGAACTCAGAAACAGCGGCTACGCCGACGCTACCCTCGACCAAGTGCTCGACATGCGCTCCGGCGTTCGCTTCACCGAGGATTACAACACCCCCGGCAGCGACATGACCCGGATCGACATCGCCTCCGGCTGGCGGCCCGCCGACCCGGCCGAGGCACGTCCGACGATCCGCGAGGTCATCCTCTCCCTGCCGAAAATCCGCCCCCACGGCGGCGATTTCGACTACCGCTCGATCGAGACGGACATGGCCGCATGGGTCATGGAACGGGTGGCTGGCGACGATCTCGCGACCTTGCTCAGCGACCGGATGTGGCAGCATATCGGCGCCACCCGCGACGCCAATTTCACCGTTGATCAAGAGGCCACGGCGCTTGCCGACGGCGGTTTCAATGCCACGCTGCGCGACTATGCCCGCCTCGGCCAGCTTGTCCTCGACGGCGGCCGCGCCGGTGACCGTCAGCTTGTCCCGCAGGCATGGATCGACCAGATGCGCGACGGCGACCCCTCCGTCTTCGGTACGCCGTGGTCCGACAACTTTCCCAACGGCGCCTATCGACGATTCTGGTGGATCCGCGATGCAGACCGCGGCGATATCTGTGCCCGCGGCGTCTTTGGCCAGTTCATCTATGTCGATCCAGAAAGCGACCTCGTGATCGCGCTGGTTTCAAGCTGGCCGGACTACCTGATCAGCGAGTTCACCCGCGACACGATGCGCGCCTTCGACGCGATCCGCGACGCGCTCAGCGCCTGACGACAGACCGTAGGAAAAGGTATGACATGACAGCCGATCTCATCATTACAGGCGGCAAGATCCTCACGATGGAGGGCTCCCAGCCCCGCGCCGAGGCCATCGCCATCAACAGTGGCTATATCGACGCCATAGGCGATGCCGCCAATGTCGAGGCACTCGCCGGGCCCGACACAAAGTGGATCGACGCCAAGGGCGCCACTGTGCTGCCTGGCTTCATCGAAAGTCACATGCACCTGTTAATCGGCGGCTGCGAGTTGCAGAACCTTCAACTCGACGGCGCCAATGACCCCGCCGAGATCCGTAAGCATGTCCGCGCCTATGCGTCCGACCACCCCGACCTGCCGCTCATCATGGCACAGGCCCCAGATTACGCCATTTTCGCCGACACCTCCCCGCGCGAGGTGCTTGACGCGATGCTGCCCGACCGGCCGCTGGCGATGATGGCGCATGACCACCACACCGTCTGGGCCAACACCATCGCGCTGGAACAGGCGGGGCTGATCAACGGGCTCGAAACATCCCCCGGCCATGAGGTGGTGATGGGCGAGGACGGGCTGGCCAACGGGGCCCTGCTGGAGCCCGAGGCGTTCGGCCCTGTCCTCCGCCTTGCCGGTCAGGAACGGGTGAGCCTCGGCCTCACGACCGGGCGCGACCCCGATCCGTGGCCCACCGACGAAGAGCGCGAGGAAGACCTCAAGCACCTCAAGCGCGGCCTCGACCACGCGGCCCACCATGGCATCACCTCCATCGTCAACATGGACGGCAACACCTACCTCCTCGAACTGCTCACCGAGCTGCGCGCCCGGCGCGAGCTTCAGGTGCGCGTCCGCGTGCCCTTCCATTTCGTGCCCGAGATGGATGTGGCCGATCTCGAAACCGCCAGGGCAATGCACGAAAGATGGAACGACGACTGGCTCGCCTCCGGCTTCGTCAAGTTCTTCATGGATGGCGTGATCGACAGCCGCACCGCCTTCATGAAGAACGACTATCCCGGCCAGCCCGGCTATCGCTCGCATGGCAGGTTCGACGCCGACCGCTTCGCCGACCTCGCCACGCGGGTCGACGCGATGGGACTGCAGATCGCCGTGCACTCCATCGGCGACGCGGCCACCCAGCGCGTGCTCGACGGCTATGCCGCCGCCCGCAAGGCCAACGGCGGCACTGGCCCGCGCCACCGCATCGAACATCTCGAACTGGTCGCGCCCGAGGACTTCGAGCGCATCGGCGCCATGGGCATCACCGCCTCAATCCAGCCGCCCCACGCGCCGGGCTGCTGCGGCCTGCCGTTGGAACCGACGCTGAGCAATATCGGTCGCGACCGCTGGGAAGACGCGTTCGCATGGCAGCGCCTCGCCAAGGCCGGCGCCCCCATCGCCCTCGCCTCCGACTGGCCGGTCTCTGACATCTCGATCATACGCGGCCTGCACGCCGCCACCACCCGGCAGGCCTGGACGAATGACGTCCCGAACCACCGCTTCACCCTTAACGAAGCGCTGGCCGGCTACACTATCGGCGGCGCATGGGCCGAGGGCACCGACACTAAGAAAGGCTCGCTCGCCAAAGGCAAGCTGGCCGATGTCGTCATCCTTGATCGCGACATCGAAAGCATTCCGCTCGACGAGCTCGATCAGACCGGGATCGCCGCGACAATCTGTGGCGGCATGGTCACCTACACCGCCGGTTGACGTAGGGAAACATGGGCGGCCCGACGATCGGAGCTGCCCCCGACAACGGGACCGCGCCCCTGTTTCGGGTTGATCCCGGGATGAAGCTCTGGAAAACCGGACTCCGGGACCAATCTTTCGATTGGGGGGCTTTCATCACGGAATGACCCGTATATTGTCGGTCAGACCTATTGGGACAGGTGAAGATGTCGTTATTTCTGATTGTCGCACTGCCATTTCTGGGTGCTCTTCTGCCCGGGCTGATGATCCGAGCCGGGCGTCAGGCATGCGGCATGGTCACCTTCCTCGTGACACTGACCGCCTTCCTCGGGCTGATGACCCACCTGCCCGCGGTGATGGCGGGCGAGACGGTGACGGCGCGGCTCGACTGGATGCCGTCGCTGGGGCTCAACTTCAACCTGTTTGTCGACGGGCTGGGCATATTCTTTGCCGGGCTGATCCTCGGGATCGGCCTGCTGATCATCACCTATGCCCGTTTCTACCTCTCGCGCGAAGACAACATGGGCGAGTTCTACACTTACCTCCTGCTCTTTCAGGGCGCAATGGTGGGCATCGTCCTGTGTGACAACGTCCTGATGTTGCTCATTTTCTGGGAGCTGACCTCGCTGTCTTCCTTCTTGCTGATCGGATATTGGAAACACCTCCCCGAAGGACGGCAGGGCGCGCGCATGGCGCTGGCGGTGACCGGCGCGGGCGGGCTTGCGATGATCGGGGGAATGATGCTGCTGGGCGATATCGCGGGCAGCTATGATCTGACCGTGATCCTCCAGCACCGCGACGAGATACAAGCATCGCCCTACTACATGCCCGCACTGATCCTGATCCTGCTGGGCTGTTTCACCAAGTCGGCGCAGTTCCCCTTCCACTTCTGGCTGCCGCACGCCATGGCCGCACCGACGCCCGTCTCGGCCTACCTGCACTCGGCCACCATGGTTAAGGCCGGCATCTTCCTGATGGCGCGGCTCTGGCCGGTGCTCTCGGGGACGGATGCGTGGTTCATTCTCGTCACCGGCGCGGGGCTGGTGACCATGGTGATCGGCGCCATCGTGGCCCTTTTCAAGAACGATCTGAAGGCGCTGCTGGCCTTTTCGACGGTCTCTCACCTTGGCCTCATCACCATGCTGCTGGGCACCGGAACACCCTTCGGCGCGATGGCGGCGGTGTTCCACATCCTCAACCACGCCACCTTCAAGGCGGCGCTCTTCATGTCTGCCGGGATCATCGACCACGAGGCCGGCACCCGCGACATCACCCGTCTGGGTGGCCTGCGCAGGCTGATGCCGGTCACCTTCGTGATCGCCACCATCGCCTCGCTCTCGATGGCGGGCATCCCCTTTCTCAACGGTTTCCTGTCCAAGGAAATGATGCTCGAGGAATCGACCCACACCACCCTCTTTGGCTACCCGATGCTGGTGCCGGTGCTGGCGACGATCGGCGCGCTCTTCTCGGCGGCCTATTGCTTTCGTCTCATCGCTCATACCTTCCTCGGGCCCCAACGTGAGAGCTACCCCGGCCATCCGCACGACCCCGGCTTCGGCATGTGGGGGCCGCCCGCCCTGCTCGTCATCCTTGTCGTCGCCATTGGCGTCGCGCCGTTCCTCGCTGAGCCGCTGGTAAAAACCGTCACCGCGGCGGTCCTCGGTGGCACGGCCGAACTGCCCGACGCTCACTTGAAGATCTGGCACGGGGTCACCCCGGCGCTGTGGATGTCTGTCATCGCGGTCGCGGGCGGCATCATCCTGCTGCTGATGTTCAAGCCGCTCTCCCGTGCATGGGCCGCGGCCGGCCCGCCCTTCGCCAAGGCGATCTTCGACGCGATCATCGCCATGCTGGTCACCATCGCACAGGCCGTCACCGGCCGCCTGCATGACGGCTCGCTCACCCGCTACGCGGCGATCTTCACCGTCACCGTCTTTGCGGTCACGGCCCACGCCTTTTTCTCCGGTGAAGTAGCTCCGCCCAGCCGCGAGGCGCTGCCGATCGAGCCGGTGCCGATGACCGCATGGATCCTGCTGGTCACCGCCACCGCCGTGCTGCTGCGCTACCACCGGAACCGCTTTCTCGCGCTGATCCTGATGGGTGTCGTGGGCCTCGTCGTGTCGATGGCCTTCGCCTATCTCAGCGCGCCCGACCTTGCCCTGACCCAGCTTTCGGTCGAGGTGGTCACCATCATCCTGCTGCTACTGGCGCTCAACTTCCTGCCCCGCTACACGCCGGTCGAAAGCACCGCCGGCCGACGCCTGCGCGACGGGGTGATCTCTGTCGGCGCGGGCGTCGGGGCGGCGGCGCTGATCTACAGCATGATGCTGCGCGACTTCGTCGAGCCGTCGATCTCGGCCTACCACCTCGAGAACTCCTACAAGGGCGGCGGCGGCACCAACGTGGTCAACGTGATCCTCGTCGACTTCCGCGGCTTCGACACCTTCGGCGAGATCATCGTGCTCGGCATCGCCGCCCTGATCATCTACGCCATCACCGAGGCCCTGCTCTCGGGGCCGGTCCGCGCGCGCCTGCTCAACCGTCCGACCGAGGACGTGGCCGGCGATGCGCATCCGATGCTGATGGTTGTCGTCACCCGTGTGATGATGCCCGTTGTGCTGATGGTCGGCGTCTACATCTTCCTGCGCGGGCACAACGAACCGGGCGGCGGTTTCATCGCCGGGCTGGTCGTGGCCATCGCGGTTGTTATGCAATACATGGCCTCCGGCTATTCCTGGGCCTCTGCCCGCCAGCGCTACCCGTTCCACGGCATCATCGGCACCGGCGTGCTGGTGGCGGGGCTCACCGGCATCGGCTCATGGTTCTTCGGGGCAGAGTTCCTGACCTCCGCTTTCGGCTATTTCCGCATCCCGCCCTTCGAGGAATTCGAACTGGCCACCGCCATGGGCTTTGACCTCGGCGTGTTCCTGTGCGTGGTGGGCGCGGTGATGCTGTCGCTGGAAAGCTTCTCGCGCCTCGCCCGCCGCAGCGACACCGAGGTCAGCGAGTTTGCCATGGATATCGACCCGTCGCGCGACGACGAGGCGCAAACCACCGGAAAGGAGGGCTGAGATGGAGCTTTTGCTTGCAAGCGCCGTCGGCGTTCTCACCGCAGCGGGGGTCTACCTCGTGCTGCGTCAGCGCACCTTCCCGGTGATCGTGGGCACCGCCTTCTTGTCCTATGCGGTGAACGTCTTCCTCTTCGCCTCCGGGCGGCTCGCAGTCCACCAGCCGCCGGTGCTGGACGACGCGGCCACCGCCTATACCGATCCGTTGCCACAGGCACTGGTGCTGACGGCGATCGTGATCTCCTTCGGGATGACGGCGGTCGTGGTGATGGTGGCGCTCGGCGCCTATCTCAGCTCCGAGGACGACCATATCGACGACCAGCCCGAATCCGGTGACGAGGGGGCGCAGTCATGAGCCACTGGGTCATCCTCCCCGTCGTCCTGCCCGCCATGCTGGCGGCATTCATCGTGCTTGTCGTCCGGCACCACGCAACGCTTCAGCGGGTCTTCTCACTGGCCGGCACGGTGGCCCTTCTAGGCATCGCCACCGGGCTTGTCATTGCCACATGGGACGGTTCGATCATCCTCTACCAGCTCGGCAACTGGGCCGCGCCGTTCGGCATCGTGCTGGTGGCCGACCGGTTGTCTACGCTCTTCGTCTTCCTCACATGCCTGCTGGCGATCTTCGTCCAGCTCTATGCCATCGGTTCGAAGTGGGATACGCGCGGCCGGCATTTCCATGCACTCTTCCAGTTCCAGCTCATGGGCATCATCGGCGCTTTCCTCACCGGCGACGCTTTCAACCTCTTCGTCTTCTTCGAGGTGCTGCTGATCGCCTCCTATGGGCTGATGATCCATTCCGGCGGGCCCGAACGCTTCCGCGTGGGCGTGCAATACGTGGTCTTCAACCTGCTGGGCTCCACGCTCTTCCTCTTTGCTCTCGGCACGATCTACGCCGAGACCGGCACGCTCAACATGGCCGACCTCGCCCAGCGCATTGCCGCCGCCCCGGCCGAACACACCTCTGGCATCCGCGCGGCCTCGGTCATGCTGCTGATGGTCTTCGCGGTGAAGGCCGCAATCCTGCCGCTGCATTTCTGGCTCCCCTCGGCCTATGCCAGCGCGCCAGCCCCCGTGGCCGCGCTCTTCGCGATCATGACCAAGGTCGGCGCCTATGCCATCATCCGCTTCTACACGCTGATCTTCCCACCCGACCTCGAAGCCACGCAGGGGCTGTTCGACACCTGGCTCCTGCCTGCCGCTCTGTTGACCCTGATCCTCGGGATGCTGGGCGTGCTCGGCGCACGCCGGCTCGACAGGCTGGTCGCCTTTGCGGTGATCGGCTCGATGGGCATGCTGATGGCCGCGGTCTCGGTCTTCACGCCGCAGGGCATTGCTGCGGCGCTCTTCTACGCCATCCACTCCACGCTGGCGACGGCCGCGCTCTTCCTGCTGGTCGACGTGGTCCGCGACCGGCGCGAGCGCAACCTTCTGACCTTTGACCTCGCCCCACCCATCGCCGGCGGCGCGCTGGTGGCGGGCATGTTTTTCGCTGCCGCCATCGCCATGGCGGGTCTGCCGCCGCTTTCCGGTTTCATCGGCAAGCTGCTAATCCTCGACGCCGCGATGGCAGACGCGCGCATGGCATGGGTCTGGGCAGTCATCCTCGGCATGAGCCTCATCGCAGTCATCGGCTTCGCCCGCGCCGGCAGTACGATCTTCTGGCGCGCCCATGCCTCGGACGCGACCTCTGACGAAGCCCCTCCGCCCGAGGACGAAGCCGTGCTGACACCCCTGCCCGCGCTGCCGATAGTCGCCATCGGCGGTCTGCTGGCCACGCTGGTCGCCGTCACCGTCATCGCCGGTCCGCTTCAACGCCACCTCGCGGCCACCGCCGACCAGCTTTTCGCGCCCGAAGCCTACATCGCGACCGTGCTGGAAACCCCGGGCAAGGAAATAACCTACAAGGGCCACGCCGACGACAGCCACGAAACCGAGTCCGGGCTCGGAACCGCCACCGGCAACCACGAGACGCACGAAGAAGAGGAGGCGCATTGACATGGCAAGCCGCCTGACCCGACGCATCTTCCCTCATCCGCTCCTGACCTTGCTGCTCACCCTCGTGTGGTGCCTGCTCGTCAACACGCCCAGCACCGGCGCGGTCGCCTTTGGCCTGATCCTCGGCATCCTGATCCCGATCCTGACGGCAGCCTACTGGCCCCAGCGCCCACTCATGCAGCGGCCGCCCCGAATGATCACCTATATCCTGATCGTCGTGTGGGACATCGTCGTCGCCAATGTCGAGGTCGCCCTGATCGTCCTGTTCAAAAGCAACGCCAAGATGAAACCCAACTGGGTCTGCATCCCGCTCGACCTGCGTACGCCCGAGGCCATCGCCATCCTTGCCGGAACCATCACCCTGACCCCCGGCACCGTCTCGGCCGACCTCTCGGACGAGGGGCATTCTCTGCTGGTCCACGCGCTCGACGCGCCGGACCCCGATGCCGTCCGCGATGACATCAAGCACCGCTACGAACGCCGCCTGAAGGAGATTTTCGAATGATCACCTACGCCCTCTACTTCGCCTTCGCGGCGGTCGGCCTGTCGCAGGTGCTCGCCCTCTGGCGTCTGCTGATCGGCCCCGGTTCGGGTGACCGCGTGCTGGCGCTCGACACCATTTCCGTCAACGCCGTGGCCCTCATCGTGCTCTACGGCATCCTTAGCCAAACCCAGGTCTATTTCGAGGCCGCCCTGCTCATCGCCATGCTCGGCTTCGTCTCCACCGTGGCCTATGCGCGCTTCATCCTGCGCCGGGACGTGATCGAATGATTGAAGCGGCCGAAATCCTTGTCAGCGCGCTGATCGTGATCGGCGCTCTCTTCATCCTCGTGGGCTCCTACGGCCTGCTCAAGCTCGACAGCCCAATGGCGCGCCTGCATGCCCCCACCAAGGCCGGCACACTGGGCGTCGGCAGCACGCTCGCGGCCTCGATGGTCTACGCCTTCGTATGGGGCCACGGCTCTTTGCATGAATTCCTGATCATGGCCTTCCTGTTCGTCACGGCGCCCGTGTCGGCCATGTTCATCGCCAAGGTCGCCATCCACCGCCGCCGCGTCGCGGTCGAACCGCCAGCGCCGCCCGAAGACAGCACATGGGCCACGAAAGCCACTCCCGTGGCAGATGAAAACGCCTGAGCCCCCGGCCTTGGTTGCCGTACTCAGATGCTGGTTTCCATCCGGTAACCGGGGCGGAAATACTGTCTGACGGAAGTGATCGAGCGGTCGTGGTCCCACGTGATCCTGTCGATCACGAAGATTGCGGCGCCAGTCTCGCAACCGAGAATCCCCGCCACCTCTTCGCTCGCACTCATCGCGAAGAAGGAAATGTCGCCCTCGGTATAGGGCGCATGGGTCAGCAGCCATTCATTCGCGCTCATCTCCGCGAACGCCTCTTCCGCCGCGCCGGGCACAGTCGTCAGGTTGACCCAACGGTCCTCGAATACGAACGGCGCACCATCCGCCGTCTGCACCGACTTCACCCGGACGAAATTGTCGCTCTCCCGCGCCTTCAACTGCCTCAACAACGCCTCGGGCGGCGTGCTCCGTCGGCAGAAGAGCCGCTCGTAGCCATAGCTCTGCCCGCGATCCTCGATCTCCTTGCGGATCATCGGGATGTTCAGCGTCGCCTTCCGCACCGGGTGCAGCGCCACCCGCGTGCCCGCCTTGCGCCTGCGTTCCAACAGCCCGGCCTCTGACAGGTTCCTCAACGCCCGGTTCACCGTCGCCCGGGCGCAACCGAACTCCTCCGCGAGGTCCTGCTCGTTCGGGATCATCTCGCCCGGCGCCCAGATTCGCGCATGGATGCGGCGGCGCACCTCGTCCTGCACCGCCTGCCAGTTCTTGAATTCCCGTCGCGTCACAGCGCCGCGCTCAGCTTGGCCATCGTTTTGGCGTACCGGCCGCGGATCTCGGCATGTTTCACATGCCGCCCGCCCTCGACCACCGGTCGCCCGGCCGCCCACACGCGCGAGACCATCCGGTCATCGCCCGCGAAGATATAGGCATCGAGCACCGCATCCCCCTCGCGCCCTTGCAAATCAACCGCCCGGCCATCAAGCGCCAGCAGATCGCCCCAGCTCCCTTCGGCAATCCCGCCAGTGCCCCGGCCCGCCGCCTGCGCGCCGCCGGTCACCATCGCCTCGAAAATCCGCCGGCCCGTCGATTGACCGGAAGACGCCAGCGCCGCCCGAGACCGGTCTCGCAGTCGCTGGGAGTACTCCAGCACCCGAAGCTCTTCGCTCAGCGAAATGCGAATGTTGCTGTCCGACCCGATGGCAATCTTCCCGCCGGCATCGAACCACCGCACGCCGTCGAATATCCCGTCGCCCAGACTGCTCTCGGTAATCGGGCACAGCCCCGCCACCGCGCCGGTTTCGGCCAGCCCCTCGGTCTCATGCGGTAGCATCTGCGTGCAATGGATCATGCACCACCGTCCATCGACCTCCGCCCGGTCCAGAACCCATTCCACCGGCCGTTTTCCCCACGCCGCTTCGACCTCCTCGACCTCGGCCACCTGCTCGGCCAGATGCATATGCACCGGCCCATCGCCCGCCAGATTCGCGGTCGCGGCAAGGTCATCCCGGCCCACCGCCCGCAGACTATGCGGCGCCACGCCCAGCACGGTATCGCCGGGCAGACTTTTCAGCGCCTGCCCCGCGCCTTCATGCAACCGCGCGAACCGCTCCGGGTCATTCCCGAACCGGATCTGCCCGGCCCCAAGCTCCCGCTTGTCACAGCCGCCATACTGGTAATGCACCGGCAGCAGCGTCAGACCGATGCCCGTCTCGGCCGCTGCGGCGGCAATCCTTGCACTCGTCTCGGCAAGATCCTCATAGGGCACCCCGCCCGGCTGGTGATGCAGGTAATGGAATTCCACGTTGGTGGCATAGCCCGCCTCCAGCATCTCCATCTGCACGAACGCCGCGATCGCCTCGACATGGTCGGGCGTCAACTGGTCGAGAAACCGGAACATCAGTTGCCGCCACGTCCAGAAACTGTCGCTTCCGCTGGGGCCGCGCCGCTCGGTCATCCCGGCCATTGCCCGCTGAAAGGCGTGGCTGTGCGCGTTCACCGGCGCCGGCATCAATATCTCCACCCGCTCGCCGCTTCCCGGCTGGCCCGCCCTGACGCTGGCGATACGCCCCGCATCGTCAAGCTCCACCGCCACGTCCCGTTGCCAGCCCTCGGCAGTCAGGGCCTGTTTCGACCAGATTGTCGGCATGTCTCGCCCGTCCCGTTCATGATATTATGTGCAGACATATTACCAGACGCGGCACCGATGACAAGGGCCCGCTCCGTTCATCCCGACGGGTCTTCCCTGAGCCCCTGGCCCTTCTGCACGATCCGCATCTTCCCGGCCGGATAGGGCCGCATCAGCTTTGCCGCCGCTTCCGTGGACCCGGTCAGCCAGGTCTCATAATCACCGGGCTCAAGAATCACCGGCATCCGGTCCGGATGCACCGGCTTCACCAACTCGTTGGGTGTCGAGGTCACCATGGTATGCGTCTCGATATCCACCATCTCGCCGCGATACTCGCCGCGAAAACCCCGCCACATCCCGGCAAAGGCAAAAGGCGGACGGGCATCGGGGTCCTCGCTCTCCATTCCGAACCAGAAGAAGGTGGCCGGGTTGCGCCCCTTCGCCTCGGCAAAGGACGTGGCCGGGATCAGGCACCGTCGCTCTTCGAAACTCGCCCGCCAGAAGCTGGAATGCCGCACCTTGTCGTCCCGGGCGTTGTTCACTGCCTTGGGCATGATCGGCTTGCCGGTCTTTTTCGATACCTGCGGCAGCAGAAACCCCCAGTGCATCGACACCAGCTCCCGTTGCCCGCCCTCGCCAATCCGCACGACGGGCGCACGGTATCGCGGAAAGATCGCCGGCAGGGGCGCTAAATTGCCCAGCCCGTCGAACCCGGCAGCGACATCGAACAACTGGCGCATCGCCTGTTGTGTGGTCATGTTGGAATGCAGGTTGCACATGAACCGGATGCTAGCACTGGCGCCCCCACGGGCAAGCCCCGATGACGCCAACCCGCGCCAGGCCTGACCGATAAGTTTTTTTGAACCTACTGGCCGCTTCCGCTAATCATCGCGTCACAAATGAAAGGCCCGCCTGCCATGTCGAAAGACGGCTCCAGGATCACCCTCCGCCAGCTTGAAATCTTTCTCGCCGCCGTGGAGAAACGCAGCTTCGCCTCGGCGGCCGAAACCCTGTCGCTCTCCGCCCCGGCGGTCTCGATGCAAATGAGCAAGCTGGGCGAGGAACTGGGCGCCACCCTCTTCGAGAAGGATGGCCGCTCGATCCAGCCGACCGAGATCGCCAACGCCCTCGTGCCCTACGCCCGGCAGATGACCACAACCCTGACCGACGCGGTCGAGACGGTGAAATCCATGCAGGGCGAGCTCGACAATCGGGTCCGCGTCGCCATGGTCTCGACCGCCCGCAACTTTGGCCCGCAGCTTTTTCAGGAATTCCAGAAAAATCACCCCCGGATCGACCTGCAGATCACCATCGCCAACCGTCGCGGCGTGATCGAGGCGCTGGAAACCGGACAGATCGACCTTGCTCTGATGGGCCGCCCTCCCCGCCGGGTCGAGGTGACGGCGCACCAGTTCGCCCGCCACCCCTACGTGCTTATCAGCCACCCGGACCACCCGCTCGCCCGGTTCCGCCGCATCCGCCGCGCCGACCTCGCCGCGCACCGCTTCCTCGTGCGTGAGCCCGGCTCCGGCACCCGCATGGTCCACGAGCGCTATTTCCAGAGCGACGGCCTCCCCCTCCCGCAATCGCAGGAAATGGACAGCAACGCCAACATCAAGCAGGCGGTGATGGCCAATATGGGCCTTGCCTTCATCTCGGCACATACCATCGCGCTGGAATACGAGGCCGGCAAGCTGACCATCCTCGACGCCGAGGGCATGCCCGAGCTGCGCGACTGGTTCGTGCTCTACCCGAAAGAGGCCGTGCTCGGCGCCGCCGCCCGCCAGTTCCGCGATTTTATCAAGGCGAACGGCCCGCGCTTCATGCGGGATTTCTTCGGCGCCACACTCGCACCCGACTAGTCGTAGGCCGCCACCGCCGGCGCCACGCCGAAAGCCCCCGCACCGTACAGAAGCGCGCCGGGGCGGCGCATGTCGATATCGTCCCGCAACTTCGCGGCGATGCGGGTGATGTTCGCACGTGGCGGAAAAACCCGGTCGAACCCCTTGGCAAGGAACAGCGCCTCGGTCTCGTCCCAGCGGCCCGTCGCGGCAAGGAAACGGCCACCCAGATACAGCAGCATGTCTCTGACCCCGCTCTCCGCACAGGTCTCGCGCAGGCACTTGCACTCTGATTCGGCCAGCCCGTCGGCACATGAGACCAAGATCGCATCCGCCCCTGTCTCGACCGCCGCCCTGACCAGCTCGGCCCGACTGCCACAGCAGCCGATATTCTCAACGTCGAACCCGTGATCGGTCAAAACCTGCGCCATCACGCAATTGCCGACCGTCTGCTGCTCTGCCCCGATGATCCCAAGGACGATTTTGTAAGTCGATGGCATGCCTTGCCTGTCCATGTTGCCTGTAACCTGCTTCGACCCGTAGAAAACTCCACTTGTATGGTCAACATGGCTTATTTTACTTTTTAATTACTTCATGTTTTCTTATCATTTATTCGGCAACTTCCAGCTTATTCCCGACCCGTCCCGGCATCACGTTCCGCCTCATGTCATGGCTCACCGAAACCGGCCGCGGTAACTGCTTCGTCTCGAACACCGTCCTGCTCCCAGATGGCGCCGAGCTTCTCAACGCCCCCCCCCTACGGCCCGCACGTAAAATGACCCTACCTTGACCTCTGGCCGGCGCCTGCCTTAACTGGCACCCCGCCCGTTCACCCCAAGGACACCCGCCCTGCCCGCCGCCGCCATCCAGTTCGACACCGCAGATCAAGGCCTCGCCTCCGAGATGGCCTTGCTTTCCGCCGTCGCCTCCGGCGCGGCGCCGCGCTCCGCCTTCCTCTGGTCCGCGACCTCCCCCTGCCTCGTCCTGCCCCAGCGCTACACCCGCACCGAAACCTATCCGCGGGCCGCCCGCGCCTCCGGCGCCGCAGGCTGGCCCGTCACCCCCCGCAAGACCGGCGGCGGCATCACGCCCCAGGGCCCCGGCGTGCTCAACGTGGCGCTGGCCTTCACCGTCGCCCCGCCGCATGGCCGCGACATACGCGGCAGCTATGCCGAAATCACCGAACCCCTGACGGAAACCTTCCAATCCCTCGGCATCGCCTCCAGCGCCCAACCCGTCGAGGGCAGTTTCTGCGACGGCGACTACAACCTCGCCGTCTCAGGCCGCAAGATCGTCGGCACGGCGCAACGCTGGCGCGGCAACACCTGCCTCGCCCACGCCCTCATCCTCACCGACATCGCCCTCGCCCCCGCCGTTACCGCCGTCCAGCAGCTCGCCACCGCCCTCGGCCACGACACCCGTTTCGCGCTCGACGTCCACAGCCGCCTCGCCGACCTCGCCGCGCATCCCGAAACCCTCACCAACGACTTGCACGCCGCCCTGCATAAGGCCCTGTCAAACCGCGGCTACGCCGACTGGACTCCCACCAACGCCTGACGCATGGCCAGGATCATCGCATCCCGCCGCGCGCTCAGCTCTTCCACCGACTGCCCTGCATTGGCCTCCTCCAGCCCCTCGACGAGCAACGCGATCGTCTTCTCGTCCAGCACCGGCTGCCCCAGGTCATTCCACCACCCGTTGAACGTTTCGGCAAAGTGGTCGCAAAACGCCTGTAACCCGCCCGGCCCAGCCCCAAGGCCAAACAGCATCGTCGGCCCCATCGCCGCCCATCGCAGGCCCGGCCCGGCGCTCATCGCTTTGTCCACGTCCTGCACGCTCGCCACGCCGCTCTGGACAAGGTGAATGGCCTCGCGCCACACCGCCGCCTGCAACCGGTTCGCCACATGCCCCGGCACCTCGCGCTTCACCCGGATCGTCACTTTGCCGATATCCGAATAGAACGCCTCCGCCAGGCCGAGCACATCCGCGTCGGTGCGCTCATTCGCCATCAGTTCCACCAGCGGGATCAGGTGTGGAGGGTTAAACGGATGCCCAAGGATGAACCGCCCCGGCGCCCGCCAACCCTCCTGCATCCGCCCCAGAGTCAGCCCCGAGGCCGAGCTTGCCACCACAGCCCCCGGCGCCAACACCGGCTCGATCTCGGCAAATGTCGCGCGCTTTACCGCCACCCGTTCCGGCACGTTCTCCTGGACGAACCCCGCCCCACTCACCGCCTCCGCCGCCGAGCCGTGAAACGTCACCCGTCCCGGGTCGCCCCGCTCCGTCAGGCCCAGCGCCGCCATCGTCGGCCACGCCCGCTCCACGTAAGCCCTGACCGCCGCCTCGGCCCCCTCAACCGGATCATGAACCGCCACCGACCGCCCCGACGCCAGAAACAACGCCGTCCAGCTCGCCCCGATCACCCCGGCGCCCAGTATGGCGCAATGCGTCACATCACTCATTCAGAACATCCCCGGATTGAGGGGGGAAGCCGCGGTCATCCCCCCGTCGATTGTAAACAACTGGCCATTGGCAAACCCCGCCTCGTCTGACGCAAGCCACACAGCCATCGCGGCAATGTCTTTCGGCTCGCCGAACCGTCTGACCGGGTGCCTCGCAATCGCATCCCGCCGCGCCGCCTCCGGATCACTTGCTAGATCAAACCCCGCCTCCAGCATCCCCGTATTGATCCACCCCGGACAGATCGCATTGCACCTAACTTTCGGCCCGTGATCCACCGCAACCGACCGTGTCAGCCCATGCACAAACGCTTTCGACGCATTGTAAAGCGCCATCGACGGGTCCGCCTGATGCCCCGAAATCGACCCGATATTGATGATCGATCCGCCCTCGCGCATCACCGGTATCGCCGCGCGACACATGTTGAACACCCCCCGGCAATTCGCCGCCACCACGAGATCCCAATCCGCGTCCGAGCTCTCGACAACCGTCTTCTCCACCTGCACGCCCGCATTGTTCACCAGCACGTCCAGCGCCCCGCAGGCCGCCACCAACGCTGCCGCCTGCGCAGGATCCGACACATCGGCCGTCACCCAACCACAGCCCTCCGGCAGATCCCCCGGATCATCACCGCGCCCACAGGTCACCACCTCCGCGCCTTCCCTCAGAAACGCCTCTACGATCGCGCGCCCGATCCCCTGCCGCCCGCCGGTCACCAGCGCCCGTTTTCCTTCAATTCGCATCATTAACTCCCGAACATCCACCCGGCCCCGTTTTCTTGAAAAGAAAACGTCCCGGAACTTTTTAAAAGTTCCGACACACCGCGCTCAAATCCGCATCTGCTGAACCTGCGCCGACAGCCCGCCATCCAGAACCCACAACTGCCCGCTCGCATAGCGCGCCTCGTCACTGGCCAGCCACGTCACGAGATTGGCGATATCCTCCGGCGTGCCATAGGTCCGCATCGGGTGCACATCCCGCACCGCCTGCTTCAACGCGCCAATGTCTTTCCCGCCCCCGCCCGAGCCCTCACCGGCAAAGAAGCTCTGCAACATCGGCGTGTCGATATAGCCGGGGCAAATCGCGTTCACCCTGATCCCCTCCGGCCCATGATCACACGCCATCGCCCGTGTCAGGGCATGCACCGCCCCCTTGGTGGCGCAATAGGCCGCCAGCCCCGGATCGGCGATGAACCCGTCATACGACCCGAAATTGATGATCGACGCACTCACCCCACCTGCCGCCGCCTTCCGCATCAGCGGAAGCGCATGTTTCGACGTCAGAAACGTCCCCGTCACGTTCACCGCGAAAGACCGGTTCCACTCCTCGAGGCTCGTCTCCTCGATCGTCTTCTCGATCTCGATACCGGCGGCATTCACAAGCACATCCAACCTGCCCTGCTCCTCGGCAACCCGCGTCACCGCCGCCTTGACCTCGCCCTCGTCCGCCACATCCAGCCGAACAAAGCGAGCCTCACCGTCAGGCGCACCGAGCGACCCCGCCTCGCTCAAATCCGCCGCATACACCATGGCCCCCTCCGCCTCGAACCGCGCACAGATCGCCCGCCCGATCCCGCCGCGCCCGCCGGTGACCAGCGCCACCTTCCCCTCAAGCCTCATCCCAAAACCCTTTCATACGCCTCCAGCATCAGCCCGTGGAAATGATGCACCGCATGCTCCGACTTCCCCGACCCGCTCGGGTCATTCACGATCCGCCCCTGCGTGAACGCCGGCGTGCTCATGCCCCTCTGCACGCTCTCCACCAGCCCGATATCCTCCACCTGCAGCACCTCATCCAGATACCGCATCGCATCCCGCTCCATCGCATCCGGCTCCGGCGTTTCGAGGAAGAAATCATACGTCTCCAGCGTCCGGTCCGGCCCCACGGGAATGATGTTCAGCACGATCATGCTCGACCGCCCCGGATACCGCATCAGACAGGTCGTCGGCCAAAGCCACCACACCGCGTGCGTCCTGACCGTCGCGTTGGACACGTCATAGGCGCTGTTCGCCCCTTGCCCCGCATCCGCCATGTGGCTGGAATAACTCTCGTAGGTGGTCACCTTGTAGGTGTCCATGTCCACAAGGTCGCAGAAATCCTTGTGCGCCGTCGGGCAGTGGTAGCATTCGAGGAAATTGTCGACCACGTTCTTCCAGTTCGACTTGATATCGTAGGTCAGCCGATGCCCAAGGGTCAGATCCTCGATATCCGGCGCCCAATGCCGGATCTCCGTGCCAAGGTTCCCCGACTGTTCCTGCAGCGGCTTTGCCGCCGGGTCCAGATTGACGAACACGAAGCCGCAGAATTCCTCCACCTGTACGGCATCGAGGCAAATTTCCCCCGGCTCAAAATCCACCAGATGCTCCGTCTCCGGCGCGCGCACCAATTGCCCGTCCAGCCGGTACACCCACGCATGATAGGGGCACATGATCCGGCTGGTATTGCCCTCCCCGCTCAACAATTCATGCGCCCGGTGCTTGCACACGTTGTAAAAGGCCCGCAGAACCCCGTCCCGGTCCCGCACCACCGCCACCGGACGCCCGGCAATGCTCACCGTCACATAAGACCCCGGCGCGCGCAGCTTCTCGACATGGCACACCCACTGCCACGTCTTCGCGATCACCGCCTCCAGATCGGCCTTGTACCACCCGGTTTCCGTATAGGTATCCGCGTGCAACGACATCGAGGCCCCGCTATCCGCCGAATACCCACGCCTGATCCGCTCGAAATCGGCCCGTTGCGGCATGTCACTCATTGGCTCAGCCCTCCTGTCATCTTACGCGCGCCGGGCGCGACTCAGGCCCCGACCGCCCCACAGGATCACCCCGAAGACCCCGCCGAATTATACCAAACCCGCCGCCAAACTGATCAAACCAGACATCACACCGTCTTGCGATGCATCGGCCACGCCCGAAACTCGAACGGCACCCGCCCCTCGATCCGGTCCTGCCGGGGCGGCAGCCCGAACCGCGCCCGGTAGGCCCGCGAAAAATGCACCTGGTTCGCAAACCCCGAGGCCAGCGCCACCTGCGCCAGCGCCATCCCGGTCTGCGTCACCAGCCCCCGCGCCCGGTCCAGCCGGATATCCCGGTAATAGGCCGCCGGTGCCTTCTTCACGTACCGGCGAAACAGCCGGTCCAGCTGCCGGTGCGAAATCTCCATCCGCTCGCAGATTTCCGCAATCGACAGCGGGTTTTCCAAATGCTTCTCCATCAGCGCAATCGCCTGCCGCACATTCCTCGGCGCGGTATTGCCCAGCGGCTCCAGCGGGTCCGCATTCTGCTGGCTCCCCGCCGGCCTGACACTCTGATGAAACAGATACCTTGCCGCCGGGTTCGCCAGCGCATCCCCATGCGTCCCCCGAAGGATGTTCAGCGCGAAATCCGTCGCCGCACTTCCCCCGCTGCAACTGATCCGGTTGCCGTCATAAACGAACAGGTCCTCCGTCACCTCCACATCCGGATACATCTCGCCGAAGGCATCGATATGCTCGTAATGCACCGTCGCCCGCCGCCCCTTGAGCAAGCCCGCCTCGGCCAGGATGAACGCGCCGGTATCCAGCGCCGCCATCGTCGCCCCGGCCCTCGCCCAGCGCCACAATGCGGCGTGCAGCTGCGACGACTTGTGCGCCTCTGGCGTCCAGCTCGACGAGACCGCCACGATATCCCGCCGCTGCCCCGCAATCTCCGACAGCGGCCGCGTCCCGATCACCATGCCGTTGCTCGCCGCACATTCCCCGCCGGCCTCCGACACCACGTCCCACCGGAACTGAATCCGCCCGTCAAGGTAATTGGCCACGCGAAATGGGTCGATGAACCCCACCGTGGCGGCAAGGTTGAAATGCGGCGTCACCAGAATGGCAAGCTGCACCGGGGTGCGGGGCGCGGGCATAGGTCCACTTTCGGCCAGAACACGTCCAGCAAGGTTAAGTCGGGCCCGACGCCTAAAGCAACTCTCCGATCCGCCGTATCGCCTCACGGATATTCTCCGTGCTGTTGGCATAAGAGAACCGCAGATACCCTTCGCCGTATTTGCCAAAGGACGTGCCGGCAATCGCCGCCACCCCGGCCTCCTCCAGAAACCGGTCCTGCGCCTCCCGGCTGGTCAGGCCGGTGCCCTCGATATTGGGAAACGCATAGAACGCCCCGGCCGGATCGGCACAGCGCACCCCCGGCAAGCCGTTCAGCGCCTCGACGATCACCGCGCGCCGCGCGTCGAACTCCGCCACCATCTCGCGCACCGCATCCTGCGGCCCGTCAAGCGCGGCAATCCCCGCATATTGCGTCGCCGCGTTCACACAGGAATGGTCGTTGATGCACAGCCGCGTCACGTGATCGACCGCCGCCTCCGGCCACACCGCATAGCCAAGCCGCCAGCCCGTCATCGCGTACGTCTTTGACCACCCGTCCAGCATGATCAGCCGGTCGCGGATCTCGGGATATTGCAACAGGCTCACATGCTCGCGCCCGCCATAAAGCATGTTGGAATAGATCTCGTCCGACATTATCGCCACCTGCGGATGCTCGGCCAGCCCTGCAACCAGCTTGTCTATCTCCTCCTTCGGTGTGACGCCCCCGGTGGGGTTCGCCGGGCTGTTGATGATGATAAGGCGCGTCTTAGGCGTGATCTGACCCAGCACCGCCTCGGCGGAAAACGCGAACCCGTTCTCCTCCTTCAGCCCGATCGGCACCGGCGTTGCCCCGGAATACTTGATCACGCTTTCATAAATCGGAAATCCCGGGTTCGGGTACATGATCTCCGCCCCGGGCTCGCCGAACATCAAGACGGCAAAGAACATCGTGGGCTTGCCACCCGGCACCGCCACAACGTGATCGGGGTTCACCTCCACGCCGTGCCGCCGGTGCAGATCCGCCGCCACCGCCTCGCGCAACTCGGGCAAGCCGTTGGCCGGCGTATACCCGTGATGCCCGTCGCGCAGTGCCTTGATCCCGGCCTCGACGATATGCTCGGGCGTCCGGAAATCCGGCTGCCCGATCCCGAGATTGATGATATCGCGTCCTTCGGCAGCCATCTTCCCGGCCTTGGCAAGAACCGTAAAGGCCGATTCCGTACCGAGGCGCGATAAGTTCCCGGCGAACTGCAATTCCGTCATGACCTCATCCCTGTTTCCAAACAACACGCCCCGCGTGTTAGCGCAAAACAGCCGGGATGAGAACGCCCGAACCGCCACGCCACTTCCGCCTCAAAACCGGGCATGCCGCCCATCATTTACGCAACCACCCCGGCACCCGCCGGCACACTCCCCCCGAATCTTGCCGCTCGGTCACCCGCGTGATCCCATCGCCGGAGCATCGCTCCAATCTTCGGGGGGGAGAACCACCATCACGCTGCATCCAACCCATGTTCTGCCACCCGTCCTCCCGCGGGCCCGGGGCGAGATCGCCCTCTCGACCAAGCCGGTCGCCGGGCGCAGCGTGCTCGACACCCTTCGTCAGTCCGGCGCCTTCAAGGCCCTCTTCCCCCGCCCAGAGCACGGGCTGCAAGCTATCCTGATCAATACCTCCGGCGGCGTCACTGGCGGCGACCGGTTCCACGTCACCGGCCATATCGGGGCCCACACCCACGCCACCCTGACGACACAGGCCGCCGAGCGCGCCTACCGCGCCATGCCGGGAGAAATCGGTCACATGCGCAGCCGCCTGACCGTGGGCGCGGGCGCCACCCTCCATTGGCTCCCGCAGGAACTCATCCTCTACAACGGCTGCGCCCTCGACCGCCGGCTCGAAATCGACCTCGCCCCCGACGCCCGCCTGCTGATGGTCGAACCCGTTCTCTTCGGCCGAAAAGCCATGGGCGAAGCCCTCACCACTGCGAGTTTCCGCGACCGCATTCGCATCACCAGCGCCGGCCGCCCGCTTTACCTCGACGGTGTCTCCCTCACCGGCGATCTCGCCGCCCGCCTTGCCCGCGCCTCCTCGGGCAACGGCGCGGCGGCGATGGTATCCCTTCTCTACGTCGCTCCCGACGCCGAGGCCCATCTCGACCCGCTCCGCGCGCTTCTGCCCGAAACCGGCGGCGCCTCCCTGCTCGCCCCCGACATGCTCGCGCTACGTCTTACGGCCCCCGACGGCCACGCGCTCCGCACCCACCTCCTGCCCGCGCTCGATCGCCTCAGTGGCGGCGCCCTCCCCACGTCATGGAGACTGTGACCCGATGAACCTCACCCCCCGGGAAAAAGACAAACTTCTGGTCGCCATGGCCGCCGAGATCGCCCGAAAACGGCTCTCACGCGGGGTGAAACTCAACCACCCCGAGGCCATCGCGCTGATCACCGACACCGTCGTCGAAGGCGCCCGCGACGGCCGCTCGGTCGCCGACATGATGGAGGCCGGCGCAAAGGTCATCACCCGCGATCAATGCATGGACGGCATCCCGGAGATGATCCACGAAGTGCAGGTCGAGGCCACCTTTCCCGATGGCACCAAGCTCGTCACCGTCCATAACCCCATCCGCTGAAAGGCCCACCCATGATTCCCGGAGAGCTCTTTACCGCAGGCGGCACCCTGACGCTCAATGTCAATGCGAAACCCATCACCCTGATGGTCGCCAACACCGGCGACCGCCCCGTGCAGGTCGGCAGCCACTACCATTTTGCCGAGGCCAATTCCGCCCTCGATTTCGACCGCGACGCCGCCCACGGCATGCGCCTCGACATCGCCGCCGGCACCGCCGTCCGTTTCGAGCCCGGCCAGCGCCGCGAGGTCAGCCTGATCCCCGTCTCCGGCGCCCGCCGCATCTTCGGCTTCAACCAGAACGTGATGGGGGAGCTATGAAACCCGGCATGATCCCGAACCCCTTCGCCCTCCTGCAACTCCAGACACAGGCGACGCTGATGGCGATGGAGGCCGGCGCGGTCATCTGGATGCGGATGATGGGGATGGCCGGCATGTGGTCGGTACTCCCCTCCGAGAACGCCCGCATGGTCACCGAGAAACAGACAGCCTTCGCCGAGGCCGGCACCCGCATGATGCTGGGCATCATGAAAGGGCAGGAAAGTCAGAAAACCCTGAGCCACGCGCTCAAGCCCATCCGCAAGACCACAAGGTCCAATGTCACCCGCCTGGTCAGGCGCGGCCCGAAAAGGAAATAGCGCCCAATGCCCGCCACCATTTCCCGCGCCTCCTATGCCGCGATGTTCGGCCCCACCGTCGGCGACAGGCTCCGCCTCGCCGACACCGACCTCATCATCGAGGTCGAGCGCGACCTGATTGCCGAACGCGCCGGCGCAGCGGCGACAGGCGGCTCCGGTAACAACACGCTTACGTATGGCGAAGAGGTCAAGTTCGGCGGCGGCAAGGTCATCCGCGACGGCATGGGCCAGTCTCAGGCCACCCGCGCCGAAGGGGCCGTCGACACCGTCATCACCAACGCGCTCATCCTCGATCATACCGGCATCATCAAGGCCGACGTGGGCCTCAGGGATGGCCGCATCGCCGCCATCGGCAAGGCCGGCAACCCCGACACCCAGCCCGGCGTCGACATCGTCATCGGCCCCGGTACCGAGGCCATCGCGGGCGAGGGCCGCATTCTCACCGCCGGTGGCTTCGACAGCCATATCCACTTCATCTGTCCCCAGCAGATCGAGGATGCGCTGCACTCGGGCCTGACCACCATGCTCGGCGGGGGCACCGGCCCCGCCCACGGCACGCTCGCCACCACCTGCACGCCGGGGCCGTGGCATATCGGTCGCATGCTACAAGCCGCCGACGCCTTCCCAATGAACCTCGCCTTCGCCGGCAAGGGCAACGCCTCCCTCCCCGCCGCGTTGGAAGAACAGGTCAAGGCCGGCGCCTGTGCCCTCAAGCTGCACGAAGACTGGGGCACCACCCCCGGCACGATCGATTGCTGCCTTTCCGTCGCCGACGCGCTTGACGTGCAGGTGATGATCCACACCGACACGCTCAACGAATCCGGCTTTGTGGAAAACACCGTGAAGGCCATGAAAGGTCGCACCATCCATGCCTTCCACACCGAGGGCGCCGGCGGCGGCCACGCCCCCGACATCATCAAGATCTGCGGCGAAGAGCACGTGCTCCCCTCCTCCACCAACCCCACACGCCCCTTCACCGTCAACACGCTGGAAGAGCATCTCGACATGCTCATGGTCTGCCACCACCTCGACAAGTCCATCCCCGAGGACGTGGCCTTCGCCGAAAGCCGCATCAGGCGCGAAACCATTGCGGCCGAAGACATCCTGCATGACATGGGCGCCTTCTCGATCATCGCGTCGGACAGCCAGGCCATGGGCCGGGTGGGCGAGGTGATCATCCGCACATGGCAGACCGCCGACAAGATGAAGAAGCAACGCGGGAGGTTGGCCGAGGAAACGGGCGAGAACGACAATTTCCGCGTCCGCCGCTACGTCGCGAAATACACCATCAACCCCGCCGTCGCCCACGGCCTCTCGCACGAGATCGGCAGCATCGAGCCCGGCAAGCGCGCAGACCTCGTTCTGTGGAACCCCGCCTTCTTCGGCGTGAAGCCCGAGATGGTCCTGCTTGGCGGCACCATCGCGATGGCCCAGATGGGCGACCCCAACGCCTCCATCCCCACCCCCCAGCCGGTCTATTCCCGGCCCATGTTCGGCGCCTATGGCCGCTCGGTCGAACGCTCTGCCGTCACCTTCGTCTCCGAGGCCGCGCAATCCGAAGGCATCGGCGCCGCCCTCGGCCTCGCCAAGGACACGCTCGCCGTCCGCAACACCCGCAACATCGGCAAGAAAGACCTCATCCTCAACGACGCCACCCCGGCCATCGACGTAAACCCCGAAACCTACGAAGTTCGCGCCGATGGCGAGTTGCTCACCTGCGAACCCGCCGAGACCCTTCCGATGGCCCAGCGCTACTTCCTGTTCTGAGAGAGCCAGCCCATGCCAAGCCTGCCACGCCCCCTCTCCCTCACCCCACGAAAGGCAACCGCATGACCGACCTACCCCTAGCCCAGAGCGTCCTCCGCGCCGGAGACTGGCGCGGCGTGGCCGAGATCGTCACGCTCGATTACGACACCCGTTTCCTGCGCCGCAAACGGCTCAGCACCGATACCGGCCGCCCTTTCGTGGTCGACCTCGAAAAGACCACCTCGCTCGAAGACGGCGACGCGCTGGAGCTTGATGACGGCTCCCGCGTGGTCATCCGCGCGGCCGAGGAAGACGTGCTCGTCGTCACCGGCCCCAGCCTCTCGCGCCTCGCCTGGCATATCGGCAACCGCCATACCCCCTGCCAGATCGACCCCGACCGCCTGTTGATCCAGCGCGACCCGGTGATACGCCGCATGCTCGACCTGCTAGGCGCCACCATCGAAGAGGCCCGCCACCCCTTCACACCCGAGGGCGGCGCCTATGGCCATGGCCGCACCCATTCCCACGATCACGGCCACAGCCCCGACCGCCACCAGGAACACGATCCCGAACATGACCCGGACGAAACCGCTGATGCAGGCTGACCCCCGCCTTCTCACCCTCATGCAATGGCTCTCACCCGCCTACCCGTTGGGCAGCTTTGCCTTCTCCCACGGGCTCGAAAGCGCCGTCCGCGCGGGCTGGGTCCTCGATGCCGAGAGCCTTGAAAACTGGCTCGCCGACCTCCTGACAGACGGCTCCGGCCACAACGACGCCATTCTCCTGCGCCTCGCGCATGCCGCCCCCGGCCCGGACGCCCTCGACGACATCAACGCCACCGCCCGCGCACTCTCCCCCTCCACTGAGCGCCTGCGTGAGGCTGAGCGCCAGGGCACTGCCTTCGCCCGCGTCACCGGCCCGGTCTGGTCCATCGACCTGCCCGACCTCCTGCTGGCCGTCGCCGTCGGCCGCGCCGCCGGCCTCCTCAACCTCGACGCCGACATCACCACCATGCTCTACCTGCAAAGCTTCGCCTCCAACCTCACCTCCGCCGCGCAACGCCTCATGCCGCTGGGCCAGACAGAGGCCCAGCGCACCCTCTCCCGCCTCGCCCCGCTCTGCCAGCGCCTCGTCACCGAAACCGTCGGTGCCGGCCCGTCGGACCTCTACAGCAACACCTTCCTCTCCGATGTCGCGGCGATGACCCACGAAACCCTGCAACCAAGGCTCTTCCAGTCATGACACGCATGAACGGCCCCCTCCGCATCGGCATCGGCGGCCCCGTCGGCGCGGGCAAGACCACCCTCACCGCCCGCCTCGCCGAGTTGATGAAAGACACTTGGTCCATCGGCGTCATCACCAACGACATCTACACCCAGGAAGACGCCGAGGCGCTGATGCGGATGCAGATCCTCCCCGCCGACCGGGTATTCGGCGTCGAAACCGGCGGCTGCCCCCATACGGCGATACGTGAGGATGCCTCGATCAACCTCGCCGCCGTGGCCGAGATGCAATCCCGCCATCCCGACCTCGAAATCGTCCTCATCGAATCCGGCGGCGACAATCTCTCGGCCACCTTCAGCCCGGAACTCGCCGACCTCACCCTCTACGTCATCGACGTGGCGGCGGGCGAGGAAATCCCCCGCAAGGGCGGCCCCGCCATCACCCGCTCCGACCTGCTGGTCATCAATAAGACCGACCTCGCGCCCCATGTCGGCGCCTCGCTCGACGTCATGGCCCGCGA
The DNA here is from genome assembly GCA_040220035.1 of Roseovarius sp. Classification (GTDB taxonomy): domain Bacteria; phylum Pseudomonadota; class Alphaproteobacteria; order Rhodobacterales; family Rhodobacteraceae; genus Roseovarius. Next base: position 237,026 of record JAVJTX010000023.1, read on the forward strand.
CGCCGCAAAAATGCGCGGCCCCCGCCCGGTGCTCTTCACCTCCCTGCGCCACCGCGAAGGTCAGCAGGCGGTGCTCGACGCCATCTGCGACTTGTCAGGTCTTTCCTCAGCCCCATCTCTGTCCCAAGGTCAGTCTTTCAACTGAACCGTACCTGACGTAATAGGAACCTAGGGAAAGCACGGAGAGCTCCGTGCCGGGGCAACGATGCGACAACAGCCACCGGATTTCGGGGGACACTCATGCGAAGATTCCTGACCGCGCTGCTTTTGGTCGTGGCCCTGCCGGGCGCAGCAACTGCCCAGCAGGCAGACCGCCTGCCGCTCGCCAAGCTGATCGCGGTCGAGGCCAGCGACGCCGCCGTCACCCGCAAGTTCTTCGGCCATGTCGCCGCGAAGGAAACCGTCGATCTGGCCTTTCAGGTCGGCGGACAGGTGGTCAAGCTGCCGGTCGTCGAGGGTAACCCGATCACCCAAGGCGATTTGATCGCCCAACTCGACCTCGAACCTTTCGAGCTGTCGCTCGAACAGGCGCGCGTCGAAAAGCAGCAGGCCGATCGTACCCTCGAACGTCTGCGCAAATTAGAAGGCAATGCCGTAAGCCAAGTTTCGGTCGAAGACGCCGAAACCCAAGCCAACCTCGCCGGCATCGCCGTGCGCAATGCCGAACGCTCACTCGAAGAAGCCACGCTCGAGGCGCCCTTTGACGGACTAGTTGCCCGCCGCATGGTGTCCAACTTCAGCTCCGTCGCAGCGGGTACGGCCATCGTCCGCCTTCACGACATGTCCGAACTCCACGTCGAGATCGACGTGCCAGAGGTTCTCTTCCAGCAGGCGGGCCGCGATCCGGATATCGAACTGTTCGCCAGCTTCCCGGCGTCCGGCCAACGCTTCCCCCTTACCGTGCGCGAGTTCAACGCCGAGACTTCCGATATCGGCCAGACCTTCCGGATCACGCTGGCCATGCCGCCGCCCGATGACCTGATCGTCCTGCCCGGTTCCTCGGTCGAGGTCACCGCCACCCTGCGCAAGCCCGGCGCCGCGATAACCATTCCCAAGACGGCCGTTGTCATGAGCAATGACGGCAGCCCCTACGTCATGCTGTTCACCCCCGACGAAGACAACGAGGCTGCCGGCACCGTGACCCGCAGCCCCGTTACCGTCGAGCCCACCAATACCGGCCGCGTCCGCGTCAGCGACGGGCTTGAGGAAGGGCAGGAAATTGTCGCCTCCGGCGCCGCCGGCCTGAAGGACGGTGACCGGGTTGCCCGCTTCGGCACCTTCCCCGAATGAGCCGGCGGCCATGAACATCGCCACCTTCTCTATCGCCCGGCCGATCTATGTCTGGATACTCGTCCTTACCTGTCTGCTGGGGGGCATCTGGGGCTTTGCCACCGTGGGCCGCCTCGAAGACCCGTCCTTCACCATCAAGACCGCCGTGGTCGTGACCCAGTATCCTGGCGCCAGCGCCATGCAGGTGGCGCGAGAGGTCTCCGAACCGCTCGAATCCGAGATCCAGAAGATGGCCGAGGTCGACGAGATCCGTTCGGTCAACCGCCCCGGCGAATCGCGCATCACGGTGGACATGAAAGACACTTATGACGGTAACGAACTGCCCGAGATATGGACCAAGCTGCGCACCCGGGTCAGCGACGCGCGGCTGCCCTCGGGCACCGGAACGCCCTTTGTCAACGACAGCTTCGGCGACGTCTTCGGTATCTACTACGCCATTACCGCCCCGGGCTATTCCGACCGTGAGCTTTACGAACTGTCCCGTTTCCTCCGGCGCGAATTGCTCACCGTCGAGGGCGTCGCCGATGTCGACATCTCCGGCGTGCCGCAAGAGGTGGTCTATGTCGAACCCGACCTCGTGCAAACCACCAACCAGAACGTGCCCCCCGGCGCCATTCAGCAGGCCATCGCCAATGCCGACAGCGTCACCGAGGGCGGCACCCTCGAAACCGAAACCGGCCGCATCCTGATCCAGGGCCCAGAGGGCAGCGACACCATCTCCGAGATCGCCGGCCTCACCGTTGGCGTGGGCGGCGAGGTGCTCAACCTCTTCGACTTCTCCAACGTCTACCGCGACCGCGAGGAAGACCCCGACCTCCTGATCCGCCATAACGGGCAGGAGGCCTTCACCCTCGGCATCGCCGGGGTTAGCTCCGAAAACATCGTCGACGTGGGCAAGCGCGCCGAAGCCAAGCTCGACGAGCTTGGCCCGCAATTGCCGCTCGGCATCGCCATCCACCCGATCTACCAGCAGCACGAGGTGGTCGAGGAAGCCTCCAACGACTTCCTCACCAACCTCGCCATGTCGGTCTCCATCGTGGTCATCGTGCTGGCGCTCTTCATGGGCTGGCGCGCCGCCGTGGTGGTGGGTGCGACACTGCTCCTCACCGTGGTCGGCACGCTGTTCTTCATGGGACTCTTTTCGATCGAGATGGAGCGTATCTCGCTCGGGGCGCTGATCATCGCCATGGGTATGCTGGTCGACAACGCCATCGTCGTGGCCGAGGGGATGCAGATGACCATGCTGCGCGGCAAATCCTCCCACGATGCCGCGGAAGAGGCCACCGGCCAGACCCAGGTTCCCCTACTCGGCGCCACGGTGATCGGCATCATGGCCTTCGCCGGCATCGGCCTTAGCCCGGACGCGACCGGCGAATTCCTGTTCTCGCTCTTCGCGGTGATCGGCATCTCGCTGTTGCTCTCTTGGGCGCTGGCGCTGACCGTCACGCCACTGCTCGGGCATTACTTCTTCAAGCGCGGCACCGGCGATGGCGGCGGCAGCTATGACGGCGTGATCTTCCGCGCCTATGCCGGCCTCCTGCGTGCCTGTCTGCGGCTCTGGTGGCTGGTCATCCCCGGCCTTTTCGCCATCACCGTGATCTGCTTCATGCTCTTCGGTCAGATCAAGCAACAGTTCTTTCCCGACAGCAACACGCCGCTCTTCTTCGTTCACTACAAGCTCGAACAGGGCGCCTCTGTCGACGAAACCTCCGAGGACCTGCGCGTGATGGAAGACTGGTTGATGCAGCAGGACGAGGTCGTCTCCACCACCTCCTATGCCGGACAGGGCGCGGTCCGCTTCATGCTCACCAATCAGGCGGAAGATCCAAACCCCTCCTACGGGCACATCATCGTCCGGACCGAAACGATCGACACCAACGCCTTCGTCATCAACCGGATGGAGGAATACACCGCCGAAACCCTCCCCGAGGGCGAATTCCGCGCCAAGCGCCTCGCCTTCGGCCCCGGCGGCGGCAACCCGATCGAGGTGCGCTTCTCCGGCTCCGACCCGGCGGTCCTGCGCGACCTCGCCGACCGGGCCGCCGAACGGCTTCAGGCCGCCACCGACAACATTGTCGCGCCCCGCGTCGACTGGCGCGAACAGGAACTGGTCCTCCGCCCCGTATACGCCAACGACCGCGCACAAGAGGCGGGCATCCACCGCGACGACGTCACCGGCATCCTGCGCTTTGCCACAGACGGCATTCAGGCCGGTGTCTACCGCGAGGGCGAGCGCCAGATTCCCATCATCCTGCGCGCCGACCGCGACGCCGATCTCGCTTTGACCGATTTTGTCATCTACTCCGAAAGCGCCCAGGCCTTCGTGCCCTTCGAGCAGATGACCAACGGCCTGCGCTTCGACCCCCAGAACACCCTTCTGAAACGCCGTGACCGGGTGCTCACTATTACCGTGGGCGCCGACATCTCCGCAGGCCTCACCGCTGCACAGGTGCAGTCCGAAGTCACCCAAACCATCGAGGAAATGGAGCTCCCCTCGGGTTACGACATGGAGTGGGGCGGCGAGCTGGAAAGCTCCAGCGAGGCACAGGAAAGCCTCGGCCGGCAGCTTCCGCTCAGCCTGATCATCATGGTCACCATCTCGGTACTGCTCTTCAACGCCGTCCGCCAACCGCTGATCATCTGGCTGCTCGTGCCGATGTCCGTCAATGGCGTCAGCCTCGCCCTTCTGGGCACCGGCATGCCCTTCACCTTCACTGCGCTCCTCGGGCTGCTGTCGCTATCGGGGATGCTGATCAAGAACGGCATCGTCCTCGTCGACCAGATCGACATCGAACGCCGCGACAAACCGGGGCAGCCGCTGAAAGATTCGATTGTCGCAGCTTCGGTTTCGCGGCTTCGCCCGGTGGTTCTGGCGGCTGCGACGACCATCCTCGGCATGATCCCGCTGATATGGGATGCGTTCTTTCAGTCGATGGCGGTCACCATCATGGGCGGGCTCGCCTTTGCATCGGTCCTCACGCTGATCGCGGCCCCTGTGTTCTATTACGTATTCTTCATTCGCGCAGATCGACAGGTGCCCGCCGTACAAAGCGAAACCTCTTCCCAAACGTAAGCCGCAGACAGCGTGGATAAGATACCGGATTCGACGCCGTCAACCGCATTGTGTGGTCGATCCCGGCGGAACTTGCGATATATTGAGGGCGACAGTGGAGTTTCACCCTTGCTTTCAACTCGACAGATTGCGCGCTGCCTTCTTTTACTGACGTTTCTCGGCGTGGCCCGCATCGCTGCGGCGGCCGAGGTCTTCATCCAGCTACCCGCCGACGCCCAAGGCCTCGACGGTCAGCTTCGTGACGCCTCTCTCAGCGTCCAGACTGCTGAAGAAGAGGGCGTCACCGCACAGGATCTGCTCGCCGCGGCCCGCGCCGATTATGCACGCATGGTCGGCGCCCTCTACGAGGTCGGGCGATACGGCGGCGTGGTCAGCGTCAAGGTCGACGGGCGCGAAGTGACCGAAATCTCGCCCCTCGCCAGACCCAGCCAGGTCCGCCAGATCGTCATCCAGGTCCAGCCCGGCCCGCTCTTCAGCTTCTCCACCACCCGCATCGCCCCGCTCGCCCCGGAAACCGAGCTGCCCGAGGGCTTCCGCCCCGGCGCCCCGGCCTATTCCGCCGTCATCGGCCAGTCGATCGACATCGCCGGCGACACGTGGCGCGACCGCGGCCATGCCAAGGTCGCCATCGCCGATCAGCGCATCACCGCCAACCATGCCGGCGCCCGCCTCTCGGCCGAGATCACGATCGCCCCCGGCCCCCGCCTCACCTTCGGCAACCTCCTCATCAAGCGACCGGGCGCCGTCCGGCCCGAGCGCATCCGCGCCATCGCAGGACTGCCCACGGGCAAGGTTTATTCCCCGGAAGAGGTCCGCAAGGCCAGCGAGCGCCTCCGCCGCACCGGCGCTTTCTCCTCCGTGGTGCTGGAAGACGCCGAAAACATCGGTCCCGGCAATACGCTCGACATCAACGCCACGCTGGCTGATACCAAGCCCCGCCGCTTTGGCTTCGGCGCCGAGATTTCCTCGCTCGAAGGGCTCACCCTTTCGGGCTTCTGGCTGCACCGCAACTTGCTCGGCGGCGCCGAACGCCTCCGGATCGAGGGTGAGGTCAGCGGCATCGGCGGCGATTCCGGCGGGATGGATTACATCTTTTCCACCCGCTTCGAACGCCCCGCTACCTTCAACCCCGACACCGACCTCTATCTCAGCGCAAAGGCGCAGGAGCTCGACGAGCCCGACTTCCGAGAGCGCAGCATCCGCGTCGGTGGCGGTTTCCTCCACCGCTTCTCCGACGAGCTCACCGGAGAGATCGGCGTCGCCTACCAGTACTCCGACATCAACGACGATCTCGGCTCGCGCACGCTCGAGCACTTCCTGATCCCCGCCAGCCTCGAATACGACACCCGCGACGAGGAGCTGAACGCCAAGAAGGGTGTCTACGCCAACCTCGAACTGACCCCCTTCGTCGGGCTCGATAATGACAGCCTCGGCGCGCGTTTGTATTTTGACGCCCGCAACTACCTGACCTTCGGCAAGAGCGACGGCCTGACCTTCGCCACACGCGCCCAGTTCGGCTCGGTCAGCGGCGCAGGCATCGGCGAGGTTCCACCCAACATGCTGTTCTACTCCGGCGGTGCGGGCACTGTGCGCGGACAGTCCTACAAGTCGCTCGCGGTCAATCTCGGCCCCGGCCTGCGCATCGGCGGCCGCTCCTTCGCCGCGCTCTCCGCCGAACTGCGCGCCCGCGTCAAGGACAAGTGGTCCGTCGTGGGCTTCGCCGACGCGGGCTTCGTCGGCGCCGACAGCTGGTGGGACGATGGCTCAACCCATTACGGCGCCGGCGTCGGCCTGCGTTACGACACCGGCCTCGGCCCGATCCGCGTCGACCTCGCCACCCCGCTCGGAAGCGACGCGGGCGAAGACATCGAACTCTATATCGGGATAGGGCAGGCATTCTGATGCGTTTCCTCCGCCTCATCGCGCTCGTGACCCTCACCGCCCTACCCGCCGCTGCGCAGGAAGAGAACGAGGCCGACAAAACCTATCTCGAAGGCTGGATCGAAGACGCGCTTTCCGGCGCCGGTCGTTCAGTGACAATCACCGGCTTCCGCGGCGCACTTTCGTCCAACGCCACTTTGGAAAAGATGACGATCTCGGACGATGACGGCGTCTGGCTGACGATGGAAGACGCCACGCTCGACTGGTCCCGTTCCGCGCTTCTGCGCGGCGAAGTCGACGTGACCGAACTCAGCGCCGCCGTCATCGACATCGCCCGCCTTCCCGAGGGCGGCGATCAGGTCACCCCCGACGATGCCGAGGCCACGGCCTTCGCCCTGCCCGAACTGCCCGTTTCCATTTCCATCGACGACCTCCGCGCCGACGAGGTCCGCCTCGGCGCCCCGATCCTCGGCGAACCCGCAACCATGTCGGTCGAGGCCACCGTGCAGCTTGCCGGCGGAGCCGGCGAGGCACAACTCGCCATCGAACGCACCGACCGGCCCGACCAGATCACACTCGACGCCGCCTTTGACAACGAATCCCGCGTGCTCGCCATCGACCTCGACTTCGACGAAAGCGAGGGCGGCATGGTCTCCAAAGCGCTCAACATCCCCGGCGAACCCGCCATGCGCCTACAGATGCAGGGTGACGCGCCGCTTTCGGATTTCGAGGCTCAGGTCGCGCTCTCTTCCGACGGCACTCGCCGCTTTGGCGGCGCGATCAGCATCGCCGCGCTCGACGCCGACAATGAGGAAACCGGCTACGCCTTTTCCACCGACCTCTCCGGCGACCTCCGCCAGCTCTTCACGCCGGACCTGCATCCGTTCTTCGGCGACAATGCCTCGCTCCGCGTTTCGGGCCAGACCTATTCCGACGGCCGCCTCACCCTCGACACGCTCGCGCTCGACGCGGGCGGCATGGAACTCAACGGCGACCTCGCCCTTGATGCCGATGGCTGGCCGGGCGAATTCAACCTCGACGGCCGCGTCGGCGGCGAGGGCCGCCTGCGTCTGCCCATCTCCGAGCCCATCACCACCATCGAGGGTGGACGCATAACCGCCCGCTACAACGCCGCCGAAGGCGACAAGTGGACTGCCGATATCTCGCTCGACGGGCTCACCCGCGACGGGCTCGAAATCGACGGCGCCAATATCGAGGGCACCGGCACCATCAGCCGCGGCGACGAGCAAAGCCTCTCCGCCGACCTCACCTTCAGCACACAGGGCGTCACCCACCGAGACGAGGCGCTCGCCCGCGCCATAGGCGGCGCCCCGAGCGGTAAGCTCCGCCTCACTTACCAGCCTGACCGACCGACCCAGATCGAGACCCTCGAAGTCGCCAGCGGCGATGCCACCCTCAACGCGCAGGGCACCGTCGACGGGCTGGCCGACGGCTTCCCCGTCTCCGGCCGCGCCACCCTGCAATCCGACGACCTCCGCCGCTTCGCCGGCGTCACCCGGCGCGAGCTGGCGGGCTCGGCCAACCTCACCGTACAGGGCGAAGGCAATCTCCTCGGCGGCGCCCTCGACGTTGAAATCGAGGCCGCCACCCAGAATCTCGAAACCGGCACCGACCGACTCGATCCCCTGCTTACCGGTCGCAGCACGCTGGAAATCGACGCCCGCCGCACCGAGGAAGGCACCTTCATCGACCGGCTCATCATCGACAACGCCTCCGTCGACGCCACCGCCGAGGCGCGGCTCAACGCCGAAAGCGGCGCGCTCACCCTCAAGGGCCGGCTTCAGGAACTTTCCCTTGTCGAGCCCCGCATCTCGGGCCCGGCCACCATCGACACCGCCCTGGGCTGGCAAGCCGACGGTCAGGTCACCGTCGATCGCCTCCTGCTCGAAGCGGTCGACACCACCCTCACCGCCGAAGGCTCGCTGAACACGCAGGCCAGAACCCTGCCCTTCAACGGCCGCCTCAACCTTCAAGCTGCCGACCTCTCCCGCCTCGCCCGCCTTGCCGACCGCCCGCTCGACGGCGCCATCGACCTCGACCTTTCCGGCACCGGCACGATTAGAAAATCCGAACAGGTGGACGAACCCGAGACCCTGCCCGACGGCATCGACTCCATCGTTGCGCAGATCGAGAATCTCTTGGGCGACAGCTTTGAAATCGACCTCGCCGCCACCTCGCAGGATCTCGTGACCGGCATCGAACGGCTCGACCCGATCCTCCGCGGCAACGCCCGCGTCGAGATCGAGACCAGCCGCACCGAAGACGGCACCGCCATCGACCGGCTGATGATTGACAGCGACGCCCTCACCGCCGAGGCCGAGGCACAACTGACCAGCGAAAGCGCCGCTCTCGCCCTCAAGGCCCGGCTCGACAACCTTGGCCGCGTCGAACCCACCCTGTCCGGCCCGGCCAATATCGACACCGCGCTCACATGGCGCGCCGATGACGGGCAGGTCTCCATCTCCCGCCTGTCTCTCGACGCGCTCGACGCGAACCTGAATACCGAGGGCACTATCGGCACCGGCGACCCCGACCTGCCCGTCGACGGTAGGCTCTCGCTCGACGCAGCCGACCTTTCCCGCCTCGCGGGCCTCGCCGGGCGTCCGCTGGCGGGCACCATCGACCTCGACATCGCCGGCACGGGCAAGATCAACGGCCGCAGCGCCGACGCCGAAATCTCGCTCGACGCCTCGGGCTTCCGCTCCGGCATCGCAGAGGTCGACCGCATCCTCGGCTCCGACATCACTCTCGACACCAAACTCGCCTACGGTGACAGCACCCCCTTCGTCGAAACCCTCGAACTCACCGCCGCCCGCCTCTCCGCCTCGGCCTCCAGCGCCGCGCCGGGCGAGCCCGTTACCATCTCAGCCCGCCTCGCCGATCTCGGCCTGCTCGCCCCCGGCATCAACGGCCCGGCCACGCTCGACGGGCGCGTCACCATCCTCGACAGCCGCGGCGAAGACCTCGACGTGAACCTGAACTTCGACGGGCCCGGCGGCGTCGGCGCCCGCATCACCGGACAGATCAACGACCTCGGCCAGACAGTCTCCCTCGCCATCAACGGCAACGCGCCGCTGGCGCTGGCCAACAGCTTCATCCAGCCACGCTCGATCGAAGGCCCGGCCCGCTTCGACCTCCGCGTCGACGGCAGGCCGGGCCTCTCCGCCCTCTCCGGGCAGGCTTCCATCAACAACGCCCGCGTCTCGATCCCCGGCCTCGCCACCGCGATCGAGGGGCTCACCGGCACCGTCAACCTTTCCGGCGGGCAGGCTAATGCCGACATCACCGGCAGTACCGGCACCGGCGGCAATTTCCGCGTCACCGGCCCGATCGCCCTCAGCGCGCCCTACAACGCCTCGCTCGAGGCCCGGCTCAACCGCCTCCGCGTGATCGATCCCTCGCTGTTCGAGACCATCGTCGACGGCCGTGTCACCGTCACCGGCCCGCTGACCGGCGGCGCTCGCATCGGCGGCGCGATCATGCTGGGCCGTACCGAAATACAGGTCCCCTCCGGCGGCAGCTCCGCCCCCGGCACCATCCCCGACCTGCGCCATGTCAACGAACCCGCCGCCGTGCGCCGCACCCGCCTGCGCGCCGGGATGATCGATACAGGCGGACGCAGTGGCCCCTCCGCCGCCTTCCCCCTCGACCTCATCATCAACGCCCCCAACCAGGTCTTTGTGCGCGGTCGCGGCCTCGACGCCGAACTGGGCGGCGCCATCCGCCTCGGCGGTACCACCGCGGATGTCAACGCCAGCGGCACGTTCGAACTTATCCGCGGCCGGATGGACATCCTCACCAAGCGGCTCGACCTCACCGAGGGGCTCATCGACTTGCGCGGCGCGCTCGACCCTTACCTGCGCTTCGTCGCTCGCACAGAAACCGACGAGATGACCATCGACATCGTCCTCGAAGGCCTCGCCAGCGATCCCGACATCACCTTCACCTCCTCCCCCGACCTTCCGCAGGAGGAGATTCTCGCCCAGCTTCTTTTCGGGCGCAGCTTCACCTCCATGTCGGCCTTTCAAGCAGCCCAACTCGTCAGCGCCGTCGCCACCCTCTCGGGGCGGGGCTCTGGCGGGCTGACGGGGCGCCTCCGCGGCGCGCTTGGGCTCAGCGATTTCGACGTCACCACCACCGACTCCGGCGCAACGCAATTCAGCGCAGGCACCTACCTGTCAGAAAACATCTATTCCGAGTTCAGCGCTGACAGCGACGGCAATAACGAGATCAACCTGAACCTCGATCTCAGCTCGTCGGTCACCGTCAAAGGCAGTGCCAGCAGTGACGGCGACACCGGCCTCGGGATCTTTTACGAAAAGGACTATTGAGGCGTCAAACGACCGCAAAGCGTATTTTTCTTGATTTGTGCGCCGCTTGGCGCAACTCTGACCGCATGACATTCCAATCCACACCGTTTCCCGCGCAGTCTAGTACCGCGCAGGTAGCGTTCCAGAGATCGGAACTCGGCATTATCCTCTCCTTGTACGGCCGCATGGTCGCCGCCGGCGAATGGCGCGACTACGGCATTTCCTGCTTGAGGGATGTGGCGGTGTTTTCGGTTTTCCGGCGCACGGCAGAGACCCCCCTTTACCGCATCGAAAAACGCCCTCAACTCCGGGCGCGGCAAGGCCAGTACGCGGTCATTGGCATGGATGGGCAGATCCTGAAGCGCGGAAGTGACCTGAAAACCGTGCTCAGGGTTCTTGAACGCAAGCTGATCCGGCCAGTTGAATAGGCCATTCGGCAGGGCCTCCCTATCATTTAGAATCGTTCCAAACCTTGACAGTCGCAGCCATGGGGCGCATATCCGGGAGACCTACGGAAAGGCGTGCCCCATGTTCATTCAGACCGAATCCACCCCGAATCCCGCGACGCTGAAATTTCTGCCCGGACAGACCGTGCTCGATGCCGGCACCGCAGACTTTCCCACGTCCGAGACAGCAGGCAAGTCCCCGCTGGCCGAACGCCTTTTCAAGGTCCAAGGCGTAACGGGCGTGTTCTTCGGCAATGACTTCGTCACCGTTACCAAAGCGGACGAAACCGAGTGGGACCACATGAAGCCGGCCATCCTCGGCGCGATCATGGAGCATTTCCAGTCGGGCAAGCCCGTCATGTCGGGCGAAGCCGTCGCCAATTCGGGGCACGCCGAGCATGACGGGGAAGATTCCGAGATCGTCGGCCAGATCAAGGAACTTCTCGATACCCGCGTGCGCCCCGCCGTGGCACAGGACGGTGGCGACATCACATTCCACGGGTTCGAACGCGGCGTGGTTTATCTGCACATGCAGGGCGCCTGCGCGGGCTGCCCCTCGTCCACCATCACGTTGAAGATGGGTATCGAGAACCTGCTCCGCCACTACATCCCCGAGGTGACCGAGGTGCGCCCAGTTGGGGTCTGACAACCTCGTTCTGGGCATTGATACATCGGCCGCGCATTGCGCGGCCGCTTTGCTATCTGGCAACCGGGTTTTGAGTTCGCGTGCCGAAGAGATGGGACGCGGACAGGCGGAGCGGCTTGTGCCGCTGCTTGAAGAGATTTTGACCGAAGCCGGCGTCGCTTGGCGCGATCTCAGCCGGATCGGCACAGGGATCGGGCCGGGGAACTTCACAGGTATCCGAATTGCGGTTTCAGCGGCGCGCGGGTTCGCCTTCGCACTCGACATTCCGGTGATCGGCGTTTCCACTTTCGACGCGATCGGCCCTGCAGCCGACGGGCAGCATCTGCCCGCTGTTCCTGCACCGAGGGATCAGGTCTATATCCGGCCTGAAGGGGCAGACCCGCGCCTCGTTCCGGTCGAGGAAGCGGAGCGGTTCGGCCCCCCCCTGGTTTACCCGCCCGGGCCAGAACACCTGGTCCGTGCCATAGCTCGGGTGGCAGCAAAGGCCGATTTGCCCGCCCCTGCCCCCGCCCCACTATACATCCGCCCCGCCGACGCGGCGCCGCCGCGTGAGAAACCACCGGTCATCCTTGACGATGACGCCTGAAGAGATGGCTGCCTGCCATGCCCGTGCCTTCGCCGGGCAGGGTCGGCCTTGGTCAGCACAAGAGTTCGCCGACCTTCTCGAAAGCAACCACGTGTTTTCCGTCGGCGATGCGTGTGCCTTCGCACTTGGCCGGGCCATAGCAGACGAGGCGGAACTACTCACCATCGCTACCGACCCGGCGCATCGGCGTAAGGGTCTAGGGCGCGCGGCGTTGACAGCCTTCGAGGCAGTGGCAGCGACACGAGGCATCATGCGCCTGTTTCTTGAAGTCGCGGCGGGAAATGCACCCGCGATTTCGCTTTACAGGAGCGCTGGATATCGGACAGCCGGACGACGCAAGGGGTATTACCAGACTCGAGAGGGGCGCGAGGATGCCCTGCTGATGGAGAAGCTCCTCGGCTGAACTTCATTCCTGTCATGCATGGTCAACCGGGCCTATCGGGCGAACTTGACTGATAGTTTCGAGACGCGGCGCTTGCCAGACCGACCCGGCTTTGCGGGGCTCCGGACTTTGACGCGGGGGCAGGCCGCATCTTCTATTGACCCGGGGCGGCAAGTGCGGGCTTACTTGCCCCCATCACATCGGCACCGCGCAGGGAGAGGCCACTCAGGCCCGGCGCGCGTGGTCATGTTCAGGGAGAGACACAATGACGATGATGAAACACTTCCTTGGCGCGGCGGCCACGCTGGCCCTAGGCGCGGGCGCCGCACTGGCCGACCCGGCGCTGATCTTCGATCTCGGTGGTAAATTCGACAAGTCGTTCAACGAGAGCGCGCACAACGGGGCGCAACGCTGGGCCGAGGAAACCGGCGGCAGCTACAACGAGGTCGAACTGCAGTCGGAAGCCCAGCGCGAACAGGCGCTGCGCCGCTTTGCCGAGGCCGGCAACAATCCGATCGTCATGGTTGGTTTCGCCTTCGGCGAATCGCTCGGCGAGGTCGCGTCGGATTATCCCGAAACCAAGTTCGCCATTATCGACATGGTGGTCGAAGAGCCGAACGTGAGCTCGGTCGTCTTCAATGAGCACCAAGGCAGCTATCTTGTCGGCATGATGGCCGCGCAAGCCAGCGAAAGCGGCACCGTGGGCTTCATCGGCGGGATGGACATTCCCCTGATCCGCAAGTTCGCCTGCGGCTATGTGCAGGGCGTAAAAGCGGTGAACCCGGATGCCACCGTGATCCAGAACATGACCGGCACGACGCCCGCCGCATGGAACGACCCGGTGAAGGGCTCGGAACTGACCAAGGCGCAGATCAGCCAGGGCGCCGACGTTATTTATCACGCCGCCGGCGGCACCGGCACCGGGGTGCTACAGACGGCCGCCGACGAAGGCGTTCTCGGCATCGGCGTCGACAGCAACCAGAACCATCTGCATCCCGGTTCGGTCCTGACCTCCATGGTGAAGCGGGTCGATAACGCGGTCTATGACGCGATGAGCGCCGGACCGGACATGGAAACCGGCATCCAGGTGATGGGCATCTCCAACGACGGCGTCAGCTATGCCATGGACGAGCACAACGAAAGCCTTGTCAGCGACGAGATGAAGTCAGCCGTCGACGAGGCCGCCCAAAAGATCGCCGCCGACGAACTCGAGGTGCATGATTACATGTCCGACAATACCTGCCCGGTCGAATAACCGCAGATGACCGGCGAACACGATACGGGGCGGCAGGCATCTGCCGCCCCGGCCATTGAACTGAGGGGCATTTCCAAGGCGTTCGGCCCGGTTCAGGCGAACAAGGACATTTCGATCACCGTGGCGCCAGGCACGATACACGGGATCATCGGCGAGAACGGGGCGGGCAAATCGACCCTGATGTCGATCCTTTACGGGTTCTACAAGGCAGACAGCGGCAAGATCTTCATCAAAGGCCGCGAAACGCGCATCACCGACAGCCAAGCCGCCATCGCCGCGGGCATCGGCATGGTGTTTCAGCATTTCAAACTGGTCGAGAACTTTACCGTTCTGGAAAACGTGATCCTCGGTGCCGAGGATGGCCGCCTTCTGAAGCCCAGTCTCGCCAAGGCGCGCCGGTCGTTGCAGGCGTTGGCAGAAGAATACGAACTGCACGTAAAGCCCGATGCCCTGATCGAGGATATCGGCGTGGGCATGCAGCAACGGGTCGAGATTCTCAAGGCGCTGTACCGGCAGGCCGACATCCTGATCCTTGACGAGCCGACCGGCGTGTTGACCCCCGCCGAGGCGGACCAGCTTTTCCGGATTCTGTCGCGCCTGAAGGAAGAGGGGAAGACGATCATCCTGATCACCCACAAGCTGCGCGAGATCATGGAGATTACCGATACGGTAAGCGTCATGCGGCAGGGCCAGATGGTGGAGACGGTAAAGACCGCCGAAAGCAGCCCCGAACAATTGGCCGAACTGATGGTCGGGCGGAAGGTGCTGCTGCGGGTCGAGAAATCGCCGGCCCGTCCCGGCAAGCCAGTGCTGGAAGTCGAAGCGCTGAAGGTCACCGACAGTCAGGGCGTCGAACGATTGCGGGGGGTAGATCTGACCGTGCGGGCGGGCGAGATCGTGGGACTGGCCGGTGTGGCCGGCAACGGGCAGTCGGAATTGCTGGAGGTGCTGGGCGGCATTCGCGAGGCACGGGGGGATATTCGGGTAAACGGTCGGCCGCTCAAGCTGAAGGGGCATGGCGCCAACGGACGTGATCGTCGGGCCGCCGGGATTGGCCACGTGCCGGAAGACCGGCAGCGCGAAGGCCTCATCATGGACTACACGGCGTGGGAAAACATGATCTTCGGCTATCATCGTGACCCGGCTACCGGGGGTGGCATACTGTTGAACAACGCCGCCATCATGGCCGAGGCAAAAGACAAGATGGGCCGGTTCGACGTGCGCCCGCCGGACGAGAAGCTGTCGGCCAAGAACTTCAGTGGCGGCAACCAGCAAAAGATCGTTCTGGCGCGAGAGATCGAGCGGAACCCGGATATCCTTCTGATCGGGCAACCGACGCGGGGCGTGGATATCGGCGCGATCGAGTTCATCCACAGCCAGATCATCCGCCTGCGTGACGAGGGCAAGGCGATCCTGCTGGTCAGCGTCGAGCTTGACGAGATCATGGCACTCTCGGACCGGATCGCGGTGATGTTCGACGGCCGGATCATGGGCGAGCGGCGCCCGGAGGAGACCGACGAAACCGAGCTTGGCCTGCTGATGGCAGGGATCGAGGGCACGCCCGAGGACGCCTTCAAGGCGGTCGAGGAAGCACA
Organism: Roseovarius sp.; assembly: GCA_040220035.1. Taxonomy (GTDB): domain Bacteria; phylum Pseudomonadota; class Alphaproteobacteria; order Rhodobacterales; family Rhodobacteraceae; genus Roseovarius. The sequence continues at coordinate 252,511 of JAVJTX010000023.1, forward strand.
GTTTGCGCAGGCTGCCGAAACGGAGGAGGAAAAACATCATGGATAGGATGCCGGCCTGGGCCGATGCTGTGCTGGTGCCTCTCATCTCGATCATCCTTGCCGCGCTGATTTCGGCGCTGGTGATCCTGTTCATCGGCGAAGACCCGATCGCCGCGGTCAAGCTGATGGTGACGGGTGCGCTGGGGTCGACCTATGGCTGGGGCTACACGCTCTACTACGCCACCAATTTCCTGTTCACAGGGTTGGCCTTTGCCGTGGCGAGCCATGCGGGGCTGTTCAACATCGGCTCGGAAGGGCAGGCGATGATCGGAGGGCTGGGCGTGGCGCTGGTCTGCCTTGCCATCCCGTGGCCGCACTGGGCGCTGGCCCTGCCCGCCGCCATCGTCGGCGCAGCGGCGTTCGGTGCGCTTTGGGCGCTCATTCCGGCATGGCTTCAGGCGAAGCGCGGCAGCCATATCGTCATTACGACCATCATGTTCAACTTTATCGCCGCAGCGGTTTTGAATTACATGCTGGTCAACATCCTGCGCCCGGCCGGGTCGATGGACCCGGCGACGGCGAAGTTCCCTGAGGGGGCGCATCTTCCCACGCTGCACGACCTGTTGGCGCCCTTCGGCATCGCGTTCTCGAAATCTGCGCCTGCGAATATCAGCCTGGTGGTGGCGGTTGCCGCCTGTGTGCTGGTGTGGCTGCTGATCTGGCGCACCCGGCTGGGGTTCGAGATCCGCGCGTTGGGTAATTCGCAGAGCGCCTCGCGCTATGCCGGGATTCCGCCGGTAAAGATCGTGGTGGTGGCGATGCTGATATCCGGCGCGCTGTCCGGCTGCATGGCAATCAACAATGTCATGGGCGAGGCGGAACGGCTGATCCTGAACGCGACCGAGGGGGCCGGGTTCATAGGCATCGCCGTGGCACTGATGGGCCGGAACCATCCACTGGGAGTCTTCCTCGCCGCGATCCTGTTCGGCTTCCTCTACCAGGGCGGAGCGGAGCTGGCCCTTTGGACGTCCATTCCGCGCGAGCTGATCATCGTGATCCAGGCGCTGGTGATCCTGTTCACCGGGGCGCTCGACAACATGGTGCGCATGCCGCTGGAACGGATTTTCATGACGATGCGCAAGCGGAGGCGGGCATGACAGAGTTGGCGCCATACCTGCCCGGCTTCGTCGCCGCCTATGCCATCTTGCTGTTTGGTGCGGCTTCACCAGGCCCTGCGGTAGCGATGCTGCTGGGAATTTCCACGGCGCAGGGCCGCGGGCCTGCGCTGGTTACCTGTTTCGGGATCGCCACCGGCAGCATGACGATCAACCTGCTGACGATGGTCGGTGTCGGCCTGCTGTTGTCGCAGGCCGCATGGGCCATGAACCTGCTGCGCCTGATCGGTGCCGCATATCTGCTCTGGCTGGCATGGGGGGCGTTCCGCAAGGCGTTGAACCCCCCGAAAGTGACGGCAGAGGCGGCACCTGCCCAGTCGGCGCAGGCGTTGTTCGTCAAGGGTTACCTGCTGCAGGTGACCAATCCGAAGGCCATTGCATTCTGGTTGGCCATTGCGGCCGTGGGTGCCGTGAACGGGGCACCCGCGCCGGTGATCGCCGCATTCGTGGCCGGTGCGTTCGTCATATCCTTCGCGATGCATGCGGCCTGGGCGATCGTGCTGTCCTCCCGCCCGGTGCGGGCGGCCTATTCCGGTGGCCGGCGGTGGATCGAGGCGGGACTGGGCAGTTTCTTTGCCTTCGCAGCCTTCAAGCTCGCCACGGCAGAGAGGTAGCGCGATGGATTTCATGACCGCCCTGCAGGTGCTCGACAGCACGGTCCGGCTGGCTACGCCGCTTCTCCTGGCCTGCCTTGCCGGGCTGTTCAGCGAACGGGCGGGCATCTTCGACATCGGTCTGGAAGGCAAGATGCTGATCGCGGCCTTCTTCTCGGCCGCGGTGGCCTATACCAGCGGGTCGGTCTGGCTGGGTCTGCTGGCCGGGATCGGGTCATCGATGCTGCTGTCGGGGCTGCACGGGTTGGCCTCGATCACCTTCCGGGGGAATCAACTTATTTCGGGCGTGGCGATCAACTTCCTCGCGGCCGGCATGACGGTGCTCATCGCGCAGGATTGGTTTGCGGAAGGCGGGCGCACCCCCTCACTCATGGGGGCGGCGCGGTTCGAGCCGGTCACCCTGCCGCTCGCCGAGACGCTGCGCAGCGTGCCGGTGCTGGGGCCGATCTATGCCGAACTCATCTCGGGCCACACGATCGTTGTCTACCTTGCGCTATTCTGCGTACCGGCGACATGGTGGGTGCTCTTCCGGACCCGCTTTGGCCTGCGGCTCAGGGCCGTGGGTGAAAACCCCGCGGCGGTCGATACCGCGGGTATCTCGGTGGTCGGGATGCGCTATGCGGCCGTTGGCATCTGCGGGGCGCTGTGCGGCATCGCGGGTGCCTACCTTGCCACGTCGTTGCAGGCCGGGTTCGTAAAGGACATGACGGCGGGGCGGGGATACATCGCGCTCGCCGCGCTGATCTTTGCCAAATGGCGGCCTTGGTACGCACTTTCGGCGACGCTGTTGTTCGGCTTCCTGCAGGCCGTTGCACTGCGGTATCAGAATATCGAGCTGGGCGGGCTGATCATACCGGTTCAGTTGATGGATGCGCTGCCCTACATCCTGACGGTCATCATCCTTGCCGGATTCGTCGGTCGGGCCATTCCGCCACGGGCCGGCGGACAGCCATATGTAAAAGAGCGGTAGACGACCCCCCTTCCATCGGTTGTAATGCCACCCCTCGGCGTGTCTGAGGCGCAAAACCGTCGATTTTCAGCCCGGGACCAACGAGTCGCATTATCACGCAACTGTAAATCCAGTTCACAACATGTGATCCGACCAGAAGCACTTGCAGTGGCGTGCCCGCTTGCATTGAACAGGGACATGGGGCTAAGGGGCTTCATGCTGATATACCTTCCGATCGCCGAGGTATCCGTCAACGCCTTCCTTCTCCTCGGGCTGGGCGGGCTGGTCGGTGTGCTGTCGGGTATGTTCGGCGTAGGCGGCGGGTTCCTGATGACGCCGCTTCTGTTCTTCATCGGCATTCCGCCCGCCGTGGCCGTGGCGACCGAGGCGAACCAGATCGTCGCCTCGTCCTTCTCGGGCGTGTTGGCGCATCTGCGGCGTAAGACGGTCGATCTTCGCATGGGTACGGTGCTGCTGATCGGCGGCCTGATCGGGGCGGCGCTTGGGGTCGTCGTCTTCAACTACCTGCGATCCCTGGGCCAGGTCGACCTGCTGGTGCGGCTTTGCTACGTCGTCTTCCTGGGCGTGATCGGCGGGATGATGTTCTTCGAAAGCCTGCGCGCGATTCGCAAATCGCGCCGTGGCGGCGGGGCACCGACCCGGCGGAAGCATACATGGGTGCAGGGCCTGCCCTTCAAGATGCGGTTCCGCACCTCGGGCCTTTACATCAGCGTCATCCCACCCGTGATCGTCGGCATCCTTGTCGGTATCCTCGCCGCCATCATGGGGGTTGGTGGCGGGTTCATCATGGTGCCCGCGATGATCTACATCCTCGGAATGCCCACCAAGGTGGTTGTCGGCACCTCCCTGTTCCAGATCATCTTCGTGACCGCCTTCACCACCATGCTGCACGCGACCACCAACTACACGGTCGACGTGGCACTGGCGGTTCTGCTGCTTGTGGGCGGTGTGATCGGCGCGCAGATCGGAACCAGTATCGGCACCAAGATGAAGGCCGAGCAATTGCGCATCCTGCTGGCCCTGATGGTTCTGGTCGTCTGCTTCAAGCTGGCCCTCGACCTTCTGTTACAGCCGAGTGAGCTTTACTCCATTGGCTCGCTCGGGGGGCACTGAGAGGTGGCGCGCCTTCTGGTCATCCTCCTGCTGATCGCCCTCCCTGCCCGGGCAGAGGAAGTCGTGCTGGGCCTCAGCCAGGATGAAGTGGCGATCACCGCTAACTTCGATGGGTCTCACATCCTCGTCTTCGGCGCGGTGAAGCGGGAAGTGCCCATCCCGACCGGCCCGCCGCTTCAGGTTGTCGTCGCGGTCTCGGGCCCGTCGAAGCCCGTGCTCGTGCGCCGAAAGGAACGGCGGTTTGGGATCTGGGTGAACATCGACAGCGTGCTCGTGGACAGTGCGCCGAGTTTCTATGCCGTCGCTACCAGCGGGCCTTTCGACGAAGTGCTCACCGATGTCGAGGACCTGCGGCACCGGGTGTCCATCGAACGGGCGATCCGCTCGGTCGGGGCGGCGATGCATATCCGCGGCGCTCAGAACTTTGCCGATGCCGTGGTGCGTATCCGCGAACGCTCGGGGCTCTACAAGATCGTCGAGGATTCGGTGGCCGTCGACCAGCAGACGCTGTTTCGCACCGCCATCGACATGCCAGCGAACCTGACGGAGGGAGAATATTCCACCCGCATCTTCCTCACCCGCGAAGGCAGGGTCGTGTCGGTCTACGAAACGACGATCGACGTGCGCAAGGTCGGGTTGGAACGCTGGCTTTACAACATGTCGCGCAATCAGCCGCTGATCTACGGGCTGATGTCGCTGGCCATCGCCATTGCCGCCGGCTGGGGCGCGTCGGCCGCGTTCCGGATGCTCAGACAGGGCTGAAGTGGAGATCGGACGGGAACAGTCGCGCAAGGCCCGCGTTTTTCCCGGATGACGCTCCTACCCAACCGTGCTACCTCATTCCCATGAGCCAGATGCCCTCGAAAGACGAAATCCTGAAGTGGATTTCCGACAACCCGACCCTTACCTCGAAACGCGACATCGCCAAGGCCTTCGGGATCAAGGGCGCTGCGCGGATCGACCTGAAACGTGTGCTCAGGGAACTCGAGGACGAGGGACATCTCGAGAAACGCAAGAAGACCTACCGCGACCCCGACAAGCTGCCGCCGGTGAGCGTGTTGCAGGTATCAGGCCAGACCAGCGATGGCGAGCTTCTGGCCAAACCTCTGGAATGGCATGGCGAGGGGGTCGAACCGGTCGTGCTGCTGATCCCGCGCGCCTCGGACCCGGCGCTTGGCGAGGGGGACCGCATCCTTGCCCGCCTGCAGGAGGTGAAGGGCGAAGATCACCACTATGACGCGCGCCTGATCCGCCGCATCGGGACCAACCCTCGAAAGATCCTCGGCGTGTTTCGCAAGGGCGCCGAAGGCGGTCGCATCGTGCCCATCGACAAGGGCGACGGCAAGGAATGGACAGTGGCCGCCGATGCGGCCGGCGGTGCCAAGGATGGCGAACTGGTCGAGGCCGAACAGGCCGGGCCCAAGGGCCGGATGGGTTTGCCCAAGGCGCGCATCACCGATCGGCTGGGCGACCCCTCGGCGCCCAAGGCGGTATCGCTCATCGCCATCCATCAGCACGGCATTCCCGACGACTTCCCTGACGAGGTGATCACCGAGGCGGACAGTATGAAGCCTGCCGGCCTGTCGGGCCGCGAAGACCTGCGCGAGGTGCCCCTCGTCACAATCGACCCGTCCGATGCGCGCGACCATGACGACGCGGTCTGGGCACATGCCGACGATGACCCCAAGAACCAAGGGGGTCATGTCCTGTGGGTGGCGATTGCCGATGTCGCACATTACGTCACCTCCGGCTCGGTGCTGGATGCCGAGGCGCGCAAGCGTGGCAATTCCAGTTACTTCCCCGACCGGGTTGTGCCGATGTTGCCCGACCGGCTGTCGGGCGACCTGTGCAGCCTGCACGAGGGTGTGCCGCGGGCCTGTATCGCCGTGCGGATGCAGATCGACGCGCACGGCCAGAAGGTCGGCCACCGTTTCGTGCGCGGGCTCATGCGCTCCGCCGCCTCGCTCAGCTACCAGGAGGTGCAGCAAGCGATGGATGGCGAGCCGAACGACAAGTGCGGCCCGCTGATGGACGAGGTGATCAAGCCGCTCTACGCCGCCCACGCCGCGCTTCAGGATGCCCGCAACACACGCCAGCCGCTTGACCTCGACCTGCCCGAGCGCAAGGTCGTGCTCAGTGAGGAGGGCAAGGTGCTGTCGGTCAATTTCGCCGATCGCCTCGACGCCCACAAACTGATCGAGGAGTTCATGGTGCTGGCCAACGTGGCCGCCGCCGAAACGCTGATCGCCAAGAAATCCCCCCTGCTCTTCCGTGTCCACGAAGAGCCGCCGCCCGAAAAGCTCGACACCCTGCGCGAGGTGGCCGAGGCCGCCGGGCTGGTGCTGGCCAAGGGGCAGGTGCTGCGCACGTCGCACCTCAACCAGTTGCTTCACGCGGCCGAGGGCACCGACCATTCGGACGTGATCAACATGTCGACCCTTCGGTCGATGACACAGGCCTATTACCACCCGTCGAACTTTGGGCATTTCGGGCTGGCGCTGCAGGCCTATGCGCATTTCACCTCGCCGATCCGGCGTTACGCCGACCTGATCGTGCACCGGGCGCTGATATCGGTCCATGGCTGGGGCGACGACGGGCTGAGCCGGGACGACGAAGAGCGCCTGCAAAGCACGGCCGAGCATATCAGCGAGACCGAGCGCCGGTCGATGACAGCCGAGCGAGACACCAATGACCGCTACCTCGCGGCTTACCTGTCGGAACGGGTGGGCGAGGAATTCACCGGGCGGGTCAGCGGGGTTGCCCGGTTCGGGGCCTTCGTCCGGCTGGACGAAACCGGGGCCGACGGCCTCATCCCGATGCGCGCGCTCGGGCGTGAATTCTTCCATTTCGACCGGGATGCCGGCACCCTGATGGGGGCGGATACAGGCCTCACCATCGGCCTTGGCCAGCGGGTCACAGTGCGGCTTTCGGAGGCGGCACCGGTCACCGGCGGCATCGCGCTCGACCTGATCAGCATCGACGGCAAGACGGTGCAACAGGGCCAAAGCGCCAAGCGCGGAAAGTCCCGGGGCAAACCGGCAAAGCGCAAGCCCGCACGTGCCGCGAAGAAGGACGCCAAGGTCAAGCGGAAGGTCAAGCGCAGCCGGCGCTAGATGGTCGTGATCAGCCAGGCGATATAGACCACGTAGACGCCAACCAGCACGGCCCCTTCTCGCCGCCCGACGCGCCAGCCGGTACGCGCGAAAATCAGGAATGCCACAGTCGCCGCCAACATGACCCAGATGTCGAAACCGGCAATGCTGGCCGGCACTGCCAGAGGCGACACCATGGCGGTGATGCCCAGAATACCGAGAATATTGAAGATATTGCTGCCCACGATATTGCCGAAGGCCACGTCTCCCTGCCCCTTGCGCGCCGCGATGACGGAGGTCACCAGTTCGGGCATCGAGGTGCCGATGGCAACGATGGTCAGGCCGATCACCTCCTCCGGCATGCCGAACCGAAGGGCCAGCGATATGGCACCATCGACAAGGAACCGGGCGCCCAGCAGCGTGGCGGCGAGACCGAGCATAAGGATCAGGCCCGCTCGCCATGTGGCGCCGTGCGGTGCGGGCAGAAGCTCGGCCTCGTGTTCGTACATGCCGGCGGCGGCGGTATGGCGGCGGCGCTCGATGAGAACCGTCGCCAGGAGATAGGCGAGCAAGGCGGCGACAAACGCGGCGCCAACCGGCCGCCCGACGCCCCCGGCCATGACGGCACCGACGCAGGCGAGGGTTGCCAGCGCCAGAACGCTGCCATCGCGGCGCAATACCTCGGGCGCCACGCTGATGGGCGCGATCAGGGCCCCGATGCCGAGGATGAAAAGGATGTTTCCGCTGTTGCTGCCCACGATGTTGCCAAAGGCAATGCCGGGCGAGCCGGCAAAGGCTGCTTGCAGGCTGGTGACAAGTTCCGGTGCCGAGGTGCCAAAGCCTACGATGGTCAGGCCGATCAGGAGCGGTGAGACCCCAAACGCCCGCGCCAGGGCCACGGCACCGCGCACCAGCATGTCGCCACCGACCAGCAGCGCCGCCAACCCGGCCAGAACGAGGACGATGTCCATAACCCGTGTTCCCTTGCGACTTGGCGCCCGGGGTCTGGGCGTTCAGGCTAAACAGATGCGTGTGTCAGCCCTGCCTTTCAAGGGCTGCCCCGGGCGAATTTCGCACCGCGCTTTGGGGGCTTCGCAGATGGTAGGTCAGCGCATGCCTGATAAGATGCGACAGCCTTTCGGGCTCCACCTCGCCGGGAGCGTCGAACAGGACGGCGCGATTGCCGTCGCACCTGTCCCACGCCGGGAAAGTCTCGACATAGCTCGATATTATCGTGGTCTGGCAATGGGCAAAGAGCGCGAACAGCGCCTCCTTGTGAAGGCCGATCCGAAGCGGGGAGCCCGTGCGGGGCCGCCGGGGAAGATAGGCGGGCTGCCCCCATTTGAGTGTCTCGTCGAGAGGGCCGACCTCGGACGATCGGTTGGCCACATCGAAGATCAGCCTGCGCAACGCCAGCACGCCGACGCGCGCCTCGGGCGGGTAGCCATCAATGACCTCGCGCACCGGGTCGGGCATGCCTTCGAGGCTCATGACGGGTAAAGCACAGCGGCGGCCCGATCGAGATAGGCCCCGATGCGATCATCATCGCGAACCAGCGCCTTCAATTGCGTCTCGCAAGGCAGCGCGCGGATCATGTCGAGCACCGGCACGATCGCCGCATCGGCGGAGCTTGGTGTCGGGCCGAACAGGTACTCCGTATTGCCGAGCGTTTCCCGGATCGCCTCGAGGTCGCGCGCAAGACGGCCCAGCCGGTCGGCCTCGGAAAACTGGCCGGTCCCCTGCATCTCGAGCATGCGGCGAACCCGTTTGCGCGCGGTCCCCGCAATCGTACCGCGTAGCGGCACCGGTAGCGCCCCGAAGAACTGCTCTCGCAGCACCTCCCAGCACTCGTCGCGCAGCCAGCGGTCATGCACGAGACCATAGCGCAACCCGTCCTCGACCATCCGCACGAGCGCGTGGCTGTGCGCCCGCTCGCCCGCTGTCAGGGCGTCGTCGAACCCGGCGCCCCGCTCCTCCAGCCAGACCTGGATCCGGCCACTGTCGGGAATCAGCGCCTCGGCCGTCTTCAGCACGGGCAGGCGGCCATAGGGCATTTTCGACGGATCGGTCGTGAAGCTCGGCTCCCAATCCTCGCCGGACATGTCGAGCAGACACATCGCCTTCAGGCAAAACGGGCTGAAGCTCGGGTGCCGGTCGTCGCCGGGGAAGGAAAGCAGGGTCAGCATGGGCGTACTCGGGTGCGGACAGGGTCATCTGGACCCTAGCAATACTTAATGACATTATCTGTCAGGAGTACCAGCGATAGTCACCACCATGAGCCGCACCGACAGATTGTTCCAGTTGATGCAAGCACTGCGCAGCGTGCCGCCCCCGGCGACAGCGGCGCGGCTGGCCGCGATGCTGGACGTGACCCCGCGCACGATCTATCGCGATATCGATACTTTGCGGGGGCTGGGTGCGGTGATCGACGGCGCGTCGGGTTTTGGCTACACGCTGATCGAGGATGCCGCGCTTCCGCCGCTCAGCTTCGACACGGACGAGCTGGAAGCACTGGTACTGGGCTTGCGCGAGGTCGATCAGGTAGGCGACCCGGTCCTTGCGGCCGCGGCCCGTTCGGCACTGGCAAAGCTGGGCGCGCGCCTTCCCGCCAGTCAGGCGCATCGCCTGAAACATGCGGTGCTGACGGCCCAGCGGTTCTCCCCGCTGCCCGAGCCCGGAATCGACGTGAGCCTGTTGCGGCAGGCCACGTGGGACGAACGCACCATCCGCTTCGACTATACCGATGCCGAGGCGCGCGAGACACAGCGCGAGGTCGACCCGCTATCCGTGATCTACATGCAGGCCTCGCACTGTTTGCTGGCATGGTGTCACCTGCGCGACGATTTCCGCGCCTTCCGGTTGGACAGAATGCGCGAATTGTCGCTCACCGGTGCCTCGTTCCGGCCCCGCAGGGTGCCCATGTTGCGCACCTATCTGACCGAAATGAGCAGGCAAGTGCACGAACGAGAGGCCGGATAGGGCGCAGGATCACGCCTTGGCGGAATGCACGCTTTCGCGAAAACCGACTTCGCGTTACAATATGACAAAACACCCGGTCAAAGGGTCAGGCATGAGCAGCACAATGATATCGGCCTTCTTGGCAGCGTTCGCAACGGCCGGGATGGCCTTGGCGTCCCCGCTCGAGACATCCTTGCGACCCAAGGCGCGACCCGGCGGCACAGAGGTCACGGCCGTCGCCGACACGCAGGCCACCATATACGCCGGGCTGGCCAAGAGCGTGCGACCGCTGGCGCGCCCGGACGATCTCGAGACAGCCGATGTGACGCGCGTGTCGCCCTCGAACCCCGCTTTCGATAGGTGGGTCGCCGGGTTCCGTGGCCGCGCGCTGTCCCAAGGCATAAGTTCGCGCGTCTTCGATGCGGCGTTCCGGAATGCACGCTATACGCCAGACGTGATTGCCAAGGATCGCAACCAGACCGAATTCAAGAGCAACATCTGGGATTACCTCGATAATGCCGCCGCGCCGCCGAAAGTCGAGGAAGGCCAGCAGGCCATGCGCCGCCACGACCGCACCCTGCGGCGGATCGAACAGCGCTACGGCGTCGACAAGGCAGTCGTGTCGGCGGTCTGGGGGCTGGAAAGCCGCTATGGCACCCGCATGGGCACCTACCCCATGGTGGACGCTCTGGCCACACTCGCCTTTGACGGACGCCGCGGCAGTTTTTTCGAGAAACAGTTGGTCACCGCGTTGAAGATCGTGCAATCGGGCGACGTGGCCCTGCGCGATTTCGACGGCTCCTGGGCCGGCGCGATGGGGCACACGCAGTTCATCCCGACCTCCTACATGGCCTATGCGGTCGATTTCGACGGCGACGGCAAACGCGATGTCTGGTCAAGCGATCCCGGCGATGCTTTGGCATCCACGGCCGCATATCTGCGCCGCTTCGGCTGGATCACGGGTCAGCCCTGGGGGGTCGAGGTGCGCGTTCCACGCAGCCTCGGCAGCACGGGCGGACAACGGATGCCGTCGCAATGGGCTCAGCTCGGCGTGGTGGGAATAGACGGGCGGCCGGTGCGCGACCATGGCAGTGCTTCGCTCCTGATGCCCGCCGGGCGCAACGGCGCGGCGTTCCTCGTCTTCAAGAACTTCTCGGTCATCAAGCGTTACAACAACTCTGATGCCTACGCCTTGGGCGTCGGCCATCTGTCGGACCGGTTGAAAGGCGGACCGCCCATTCAGGGGCCATGGCCGCGTGGCTACGAACCGCTGTCTTTCACCGAGAAGATGGAGCTGCAGCGCTTGCTCAAGCGCCGGGGCTATGCGCTTGAGAAGGTCGACGGTCTCATCGGGCCGAATACCCGCACGGCAATCGCCGCTTTCCAACGCTCGGTGGGCATGGGGCCGGATGGCAATCCGTCACAGGACGTGCTCAATCGGCTGAAGACGCAGTAACCCCGCGTCAGATCCGCAGGAAGGGCTGCGCAATCCGCGGCAGCCAGCTGTTGAACCTGAGCGGCGCGTCGGTCGCGGCGAGACAGATGCAATCCTCGCCGATATCGGCAATCGGCGTGTGGTCGAGATCCTCATCGGCAACCTCGATATCACCGGGGCCGAAATGGTCGACCTTGTCCTCGAAGGCGCCCTTGAGAACCAGCGTCAGCTCCGTGCCCCTGTGCCCGTGATCCGGCACAGCCGCCCCGGCAGGGATATAAAGCAGCCGCGCGGTCGCATCGCTCGCCGTCGGCAGAATAGCCTGCTTCACGCCCATCCCGACGGAACGCCAGCGAACCGACCCGAGGTCGCCGCCCACATATGCGCGCACCGGTACGGGAAGGACGCCCTCCTCCCTGTGCGGGTCGATGCCCGGCTCGGTGGGTCGTGTCTCGGACAGTTCTATCAATCTCAGCGTGGAATCGAGGCTGCCTGTCGCCAGCTCCGCCGCGTCTTCGGCCTCCATCAGAGAGCCGCCAACGGTATCGTACGCCCCCAGACGCGCGCGGCATTCGTCACACATGGAGATATGCGCCGCCACGGTCAGGCTGAAGGCTTCGGGCAAGGTGCCTGCCGAATAGGCCATCAGCAGCGCGTCAGTCAGGTGATGTTTGATCATGTCCTTGGTCATCATCTTCTATTTCATGGTATGGCGCAGGCGATCCAACGCCAGCCTTATCCTTGATTTGATCGTGCCGAGCGGCAGCCCGGTTTCCTCGGCGATCTCACGGTGGCTCAGGTCACCGAAATACGCCTTCTCGATCAGGTCCCTCTGTTTCGCCGGTAGCGCAGCAACCGCCTCTTCCAGCTTTTTGCTTTCCTGTTGCAGCGCCAGGATATCCTCTTGGTCCGGCTCTTCTTCCGGGCCCCACGGAAGGTCTTCCGGTTCGGGCCGCTTCATCTTGCGCAGCGCGTCGATCTTGCGATTCCGCGCGATGGTGAAAATCCAGGTGGCCGCGCTGGCGCGGGTGGGGTCGAACAGGTGCGCTTTCTGCCAGACGGCGGCCATCACTTCCTGCGTACACTCCTCGGCCATGGCCGCATCCGCGCCCGAGCGCATCAGGAACGCCTTCACCCTCGGGGCGAAGTGACGAAACAGCGCTGCGAAAGCCGCCCTGTCGCGCGACTCCCGAATGCGAAGTATGCACGCCGCCCACTCGAGGCCTGGATGTTCTGGTTCGTCCTTCACTTTCACCGGTTCCATCACCGTTCTGGGGCGTCCCCGGTAAATAGCACGCCGGATCACGGCGGGCGATACTCTCGGTTCTACCAACGGTGCGGATTCACTGTACATGGTCAATCTACGGACGTCGCCGGGCGTTGGATCACCGCGAAGAAAAAATTCTCTGTTTTCATCCGATTTTCACCGCCCCGCGTAAAACCCTCAAGAACAACGAAGCAAGGTATTGGGGAACGGATGCCGTTTGAGAGTGGCGCGATGACGCGCAGACGAGTTGCCGTGGTCGGAGCAGGAATTTCAGGTTTGGGCGCGGCTTATGCCCTGTCGCAGACACATGATGTGACCCTGTTCGAGGCAGAGCCGAGGCTGGGCGGGCACGCCCGTACCGTCATCGCCGGAAAGAACGGCGATCAGCCGGTCGATACCGGGTTCATCGTCTTCAACCATGCCAACTACCCGAACCTGACCCGTCTTTTCGACGATCTCGATGTGCCCGTCACGAAAAGCGACATGAGCTTCGGCGCGTCGGTGCGCGGCGGCGCGGTGGAATACGGCCTTGCCGGAGCGGCGGCATTCTTTGCGCAGAAGCGGAATGCGCTGAATCCGTGGTTCCTTTCGCTCCTGCGCGATATCTTCCGCTTCAATTCCCGTGCGCTGGATACGGTCGGCGCCTGCCCCGATCTCTCGATCACCGAGTTTCTGGACCAAGTCGGAACGGGCCGCTGGTTCCGCGAATACTACCTCCTGCCCCTCACCGGCGCGATCTGGTCCACGCCGACGCGGCAGGTGGGCGCGTTTCCGGCAAAGGCAATGGTACGGTTTCTGAAGAACCATGGCCTTCTGTCCTATGACGGGCAACATCAGTGGTACACGGTCAAGGGCGGCTCTGTGCAGTATGTCGAGCGGGTCAGTGACGCGTTGCTCCGGCAAGGCGCGGTCATTCGGCTCGGCTGTCCGGTGCAAGGGGTGCGGCGCGATCCGACCGGCGTCGCCTTGAAGACACGCGGCGGCGAGTGGGAGCGTTTCGACGATATCGTCTTCGCCACCCATTCCGACGACACCCTCGCCCTGCTGAGCGACCCCAGCCCGCAGGAGAAGGCCGCGCTGGGCGCAGTACGCTACCAGCCGAACGACGTGGTGCTGCATGCCGATGCCAGCGTCATGCCGAGGCGCCGCCCGGTCTGGTCGTCGTGGAACTATTCCGAAAGCCCGGCCAAACGCGACGGTCAGATCGACATCACCTACTGGATGAACCGGCTGCAGCCTATCCCGGCGGACGACCCGCATTTCGTGACCCTGAACTCCGACAGGCCAATCCGCGAGGAGCTGATCTACGACCAGGTCACCCTGCGCCACCCGGTCTATGACCTTGCGGCTTTCGAGGCGCAGACAAAGCTGCGGGCGATGAACGGGGCGCGCAGCACGTGGTTTTGCGGCGCGTGGATGCGTGACGGGTTTCACGAGGACGGGCTGGCCTCGGGGCTCGAGGTGGCGGATGCGATCGTCGCCAAGAGCGCGGCCCCCATGGCGGCGGAATGAACAGGGTCGATCATATCGCCGGCCACACGTGGCACGGGCGCAAGGGCGCGGTCGACAACGCGTTTCGCTACGGTATCGACTATGTGCTGCTCGATGCCGAGGCCACGCCGGACGCGCCCCGGCTGTTCGGGCGCAACCGGGCCGGGCTGGCCTCGGTCTGGGACAGCGATCATGGCGGCCCGCCCAAACATGGGCGCGGCGCGGCATGGGTGCGCGAGGTGCTCGAGACGCATGGGCTGGGCAGCCCCGCGCGCATCGAGCTTCTGGCACAGCCCCGCATCCTTGGCCACGTGTTCAATCCGGTGGCATTCTGGATCTGTCGCGACGGCGACGACAACGTGCCGGTGGTCATCGCCGAGGTAACCAACACCTATGGCGACCGGCATTCCTATCTCTGCCATCGCGACGACCTTGCCCCGATCGAGGCGCAGGATCGGTTATCCGCGCATAAGGTCCTGCACGTATCGCCCTTCCAGCGGGTCGAGGGCACCTACGAATTCCGCTTTGACCTGCGCGCTGACCATATCGGCATCTGGATCGATTTCACCGGCGGCAATGGCGGCGTCACGGCGACACTGGTGGGCAAGCGTGAGCGGCTGAGCAGTCTGAGCCTCATCCGCGCCTGTCTGCGACGCCCCTTCGGCTCTCGCCGGGTTCTGGCGCTAATACACTGGCAGGCGCTGAAGCTTTGGTGGAAGGGCGCACGGTTCCGCACGCCCCCGGAACCGCCCACGCAAGGGGTGAGCCGATGATGTGTACCCGCCCGCATGCAAACAAGTCATCAGGAGCAAAATGACCTCATTTTCAGGCAAGACATACTGGCTGATCGGCGCCAGCGAAGGGCTGGGCGTGGCACTGGCCCACAAGCTGAGCATCGAGGGGGCAACCTTGATCCTGTCGGCACGCAATCGGGACCGGCTCGAGGAGGTGGCGAGCGCACTGCCCGGCCGCACCCGGGTGGTGACGATCGACGTGAGCGACGAGGACAGCGTCAAAAAGGCGGTGCAAGAAGTCGGAGAGGTTGACGGGCTTGTTTACCTGGCTGGCGTCTACTGGCCCATGCCAGCGACAGAATGGAACGCCGAACACGGCGTGAAGATGGCCGACATCAACTTCACCGGTGCCTTTCGCGTGCTCGGGCAGGTCGTTCCCGGCATGGTCGCGCGCGACCATGGGCATATCGTTCTGACCGGTTCGCTGTCCGGCTTTCGCGGCCTGCCCGGCGCTGTGGGCTACGCCCCGTCGAAGGCCGGGGTGATGGCGCTGGCCCAATCGATGCGGGCGGATCTGTGGCGCACGGGTGTGCGGGTGCAACTGGCCAACCCCGGCTTCATCAAGACCCGGCTCACCGACAAGAACGACTTTCGCATGCCCTTTCTGATGAGCCCCGATCAGGCGGCGTCCGAGATGATGACCCTGATGCGCGACGAGAGCGCCTTCGACCGGCATTTTCCCGCCGCCTTCAGCTGGGTGTTTCGGCTGTCGCGGTTCCTGCCGAACTGGGTCTATTACCGGCTGTTTGCGTGAGATCAAGGACTCCCGCTAAGCTGACAGGCGAAGAACCTCGTCATACGCGATAACCGGAGTGGAACCATGCTTGATATCAGCAGCTACAAGATCGCCCAGGTGATCCTGATGGCCCGCGAACTTGGCCGTGCCGAGGGCGAGCTTCGGGCCTTCATCGACCGCCTGACCGAAGAGGAGCAGGCCAGCCTTGTGGCCGTGATGTGGATCGGCAGGGGCAGCTTCAGCGCCGATGAGCTTGAGGAGGCGAAAGCCACCGCGATGAACGAGGCGACGACGCCGACCGCAGATTACCTTCTCGGCTCGCCGCACCTGTCGGACCATCTCGAAAACGGGCTCGACGAGCTGGGCATTTCGGTCATCGACGACGAAGACGACCTCGTGCGCGGCGGCTGAAGCGGCAGAAAACGCCTTCGGACGCCGTCACTCCGTGCTAGGCTTTGCGGGACAGCCCCAAGCAAGGCCCGGCCCATGACTGACCTTTCCCTGCCCGCCGCGCTGCGGATCATTGAAACCGCCCTGTCCGGCACGCGCTCGGGAACGGAACGGCGAATCGCGGTCTGCGTGGTCGATGCGGGCGGCCATCCGCTGGCCATGCAGCGCGAGCCTGACGCGGCGCCGCTTCTGGCCCATATCGCCGAGGCCAAGGCCCGCACATGCATCATGTACGGCAAACCCACAAAGACCGTGATGGAATGGGCTGACGAAACACCGAACTGGTTTCACGGGGTGCGCGAGGTGGCCCTGTCCCGCGCCGGCCTGCCGCTGACGGCCAGCAAGGGCGGCGTTTTCGTGAGAGGTGCAACTGGTACGGTGCTCGGCGCCGTCGGCGTCGCCGGCGAGGCCGGGGAATTTGACGAGGCCTTCGCCGTGGCCGGGATCGAGGCGGCGGGTTTCATCGCGGATGCCGGATGAGCGGTGTGGATGAACTGGAACAGCCGATCGAAAGCGTGACGCTTGCCGAAGGGCTGATGTGGGAGGACGGCTGGTTCGCGGTGGGCGCGGTCGACGCCGACAAGCTGGCGGTCGGAGAGCCGGCCTATCACCAGAAGAACTGGAGCTACCTGATCACCGATGGCGGCGAGAGCCTGCTGTTCGACACCGGCTCCGGCCGGCGGACCATCGGCCCGCTGGTGGCACGTCGTGCTGCCGCGTCGATCCGGGCCTTTCCCTCGCATATGCATTTCGACCACCTTGGCGGCGTCAACGCCTTTGGCCCGGCCACGGTCGCCGACCTGCCCATGCTTCGTGCGATGGCGCCGGAGGACATGCTGACGCCCACGGACGAGGCGCATCTCGGCCATTACGAGAACCTTTCGCCGCCGAGCTTCCCCGTCGGTCATTGGGCCGGCATCGGCGAGGTCTTGCAAGTGGGCCTGCGCCATCTGCACGTGCTGCACACCCCCGGCCATTCGCCCGACTCGGTGTCACTTTGGGAGCCGGCCCGAAACCGTCTTTATGCCGCCGATCTCATCTATCGCGGGGCACTCTATGCCCAGACGCCCGCCGCCTCCCTTCCGGACTACAGGGAAACTCTCGAAACGCTGCTGAACATGCTGCCTGGGGATGTCGAAATCCTCGGCGCGCATGGCCAGACCGAAGACGGCACCGATGACATGCCCCGGCTGGGCCATGAGGACCTTGCGGCCCTGCACGAAGCCGTCTGCACCCTTCTCAAGGGCACGCCGCACGACGGCGAACGCACCATCAACCCGCACATGACACTGCTCTATTCCGAGGCCAGCTTCGCCGGCTGACCGGCGTCAGAGGTGGTTGACCACCTGCAGATGCTGCGCCAGCCGGTCGACCTCGCCCAGAAACCGGAGCACCAGCCGCGGATCATGCGGCGCGGGCGACACGCCGGCGGGGATCTCGCGGTTCAGCACCGCCTCGATCGCCAGCGACACCGGGATCGACACCAGCCGCGCCATCGCCGTACCGCGCTCGTCGCCCCACGCATCCATCACGAAGGTCTTGTGCCAGACCGGCACGCCCTCCCGCTCGGCCTTGAGCGAGACGCAGAGCACCACGCGGTCGGGCTCGCCCTCTTCATAGGCGTGCTCGTTCCAGAACTGCTCGGACATCTCGCGCAGGCGGTCATCACCGGCCTTGCCTTCCAGCGTCTCGACCTCGGCGAAAATGTCCTTCCATGCGTCCGCCCAACCGTTAAGCCGCAGAGTGCCGCGCACGAACTCCTTCACCCGCCACGACGGGTCGAAGCGATAATCCTCGATGAAGGGCACACTGTCACGGTTCGGATAGACCTCGAAGGTTTCCGGCGTCGGCAGCGGCGCGTCATAGCTGGATATCGCATCCCACGGCCGGGCCACCTGCAACTCGGTGAAGTTGCGGACCGAGCGGGAGGGCGAACGCAGCGCCTTCAGCACGCCAAGCGGCGACCAGCTGAACTTGTAGCGGAACGCGTTGGCGTGTTTCGGAATGCCGCCACAATAGGACGTGAAGGACAGGTCGTTCTCGGGCGCATATGCGTCCGATCCGCGGTAATCGGTCACGAGGTGATGCGCCATCAGGTGGTCGATGCCGGGGTCGAGCCCGACCTCGTTGACACAGCACACCCCGCGCACGAGCGCCTTGGCGTGCAGTTCGCGCATCTCCGGCGCAATGTAGGAGGAGGAGACGAAATGCGCCCCGTGGTTGATGCACATCTCGGCAATCGGCACGTGCCAGTCGCCCGGAAGCATCGAGACGACCACATCACCTTCCTCGGTTTCCGAGGAGAGCTGATCGAAATCGAAGGCGGCGATATTGTCGGTCAGGTCACCCACCGCATCCCGCGCCTTGTCGACGGTCCGGTTCCAGACCCTGACAGGCTGCCCGCTCTCGATCAGCCGCCGCAGGCCGGGAATGGCGGAAAGACCCGTGCCGCACCAATGTATCGTCATATCTCAGACCTCCTTCAGATGGGTCCGGAACGTGGCCTCGGCCCGGCCCCAGACAGTGTCATGCAACTTGTCCAATGCCTTGAGCGAGGGCAAGAGCTGTTCGGCGAAGTCTTCCGACGACTCCAGCGGCAAGAGCGACGGCAGGTTGTCGATCGCCATCACGTCGAGCGGCGGCGCGTCATGCACCCGGTCGACCGGCGCGGCCCATGTCGTCGCTTCGTCGTAGACGGGCACCGGGTTGTAATCGCTGTCGGGATCGCAGGCGATATCGCCCACGACGGAAAGCCGGCGGTCGGCGGTCAGCGCCGATTGCGGCACGAAGACGGGCGTACCGGGCCGGGCGAGGATGCAGTTGAAGAACAGGTCATGGGCAAGGATCTCGGGAAATGGGCCGCCCGACGCGGTCTCGTCCATGTCCCAGCGGGTGGGCGTGATGCCCATCGCCTCGCACAGGTCCGCGGCACCGGAGCCGACCCGCCCCATCGCACCGATCACGATGGCGGTGGGCCGCATCTCGCCCGCGCTGTCGAGATCGGCGGTCAGGTCGGACAAAAGGGCACCCTTGTCACGCCACGTGTTGACGGGGGGACAAATGCCGCCCTGTTTCTGCGCCGCCCACGCCTTGAGCGACACCGCCGCCCCGGCGTATCCCGCCCAGTAGCCGAAGGCCGCCACGCGACGGCCGCTTTCATCCACGAGGTATTCGAGGTCATACAGCGTCCCGCCCCCGGCCCTGAACCGCTCGAGCAGGCGCTTGCCGGCAAACTGACCCTTGAAGGCATGGCCGAACATGATGTGCCGATGCGGGAGCGGCGTGCCGTCATCGGGCAATTCCTTGAGCCCGAAGATAATCGAGTCACGCGGCGCCTCGGGCCAGCTATTCTCGGGCGCCACATCGCAGCCCGCGTCGGCATAGCCGTCGATCGGCAGGATGCGCGTGGCGCTGTCCTCCACCGTCACGCGCATGCCCTGCGCGATCAGCTCGGCCGCGCCGGCGGGCGTGATCCCCACACGTTCCTCGTTCTCCCGCTGCTCGGCGCGGACCCATAAATGCGTCATACTGTTCCCTCAGACAAATGTGCGTGCATGGGCCCGGTCGGGCGCGTCCAGATGCGGGGTGGCATTGAACGTGCCCACCATCAGCATGTCATGCACGTAATGCAGCCGATGCATCGAACTGTTCATGATTTGCAGCATGACCTTGGCCATGCCGCTGTTCTCCAGCCCCAACGCGTGCCGCATCGCCATCCCGATCACCCCGCCGGAGGTCACGATCAGGATGCGCCCGTTTCCGCCGCACAGCTCATCGACCACCGCCGTCACCCGTTCGGAAAACTGCGGATAGGTCTCGGGCACAGTGGTCAGGCGCCCCTCGGTCCAGTGGGTGATGACCTGCGGCAGATGGGTGGCAAATTCGGTCGGGTCGCGAGGCGAGGGGATGCCGTGCTGCGCCTCCATCGCCGTGGCCATGGCGAAGTAACTCAGCTCGTCGAGCCGCCTGTCCTGCTTGGAAATGTCATACCCCATCTCCAGCGCGGTTTCGGTCTGGCGCGAAAGGGTGCCGGTGATGACGGCATCGAAATGCGGATTGGTGTCGCGCAGATGCGCGCCAAGCCAACGGGCCTGCTCCCGCCCGAGATCGGACAGCTTGTCATAGCTTTCGTCGTCGGTGGCATGGCTGTTCGCCTGCCCGTGCCGCACCAGAATGATTTCGGCCACCCGGCTCTCCTAAAAATATGTCGCGGCGCACCCTAGCGCCCCGCACCGTGAGGGTGAAGCGCCGTTAGCGAAAAAACCCGGCATCAGCGCGGGTTGCGAGTTCGGGACGCCTCCGGCGGGAGTATTTCGGGAAAGCTGAAAGTCGGGTTGTGTGTTTCACCTTTCTCCAAATACTCATGGTGCAACCTCGTCACCCGGCGCGACGACCCTTGCTTGCGTATCCCATCGGAAACAAGATGAGACGCGCGTGGCGCAAATCTGTTGCGAGGTGTCGGGATTGTCGGACTCGAACCCGCGCACCCATGGTGTAAGGTGCCGACAAAGGAGGCGCCCCATGTCCGAGACAATCAAGATCACGCTGGATGGCAAGGAAGTCGAAGCCCAGGCCGGCCAGACGATCTGGGAAGTGGCCCATGGCCGCGGGCTGGTGATTCCGCACCTGTGCCACAAGCCGGCGCCGGGCTATCGCCCCGACGGCAACTGTCGCGCCTGCATGGTCGAGGTCGAGGGCGAACGTACACTCATCGCGTCCTGCATCCGTGAAGCCAAGGACGGCATGAACGTCACCACCAATTCTGCCCGGGCCGAGACCGCCCGCAAGCTGGTGGTCGAAATGCTGCTGGCCGACCAGCCCGAGCAGGAAGAGGCGCACGACAAGTCGAGCCACCTGTGGGACATGGCAAAGCTTCAGGGCGTCACCGAAAGCCGCTTTCCCAAGCTCGAGAAAGACCGCGTGCCGCTTCTGGACGACAGTCACGTCGCCATGCGCGTCAACCTCGATGCCTGTATCCAATGCAACCTGTGCGTCCGCGCTTGCCGCGAGGTGCAGGTGAACGACGTGATCGGCATGGCCGGGCGCGGGCATGACAGCTTTCCCGTTTTCGATTTCGACGACCCGATGGGCGAATCGACCTGTGTGGCCTGTGGCGAATGTGTGCAGGCCTGCCCCACGGGCGCGCTGATGGAAGCCACCGTTCTGGACGACGCACAGGTTGGCGACAGTGCCGACTACGACGATGAGGTGCAAAGCGTCTGCCCGTTCTGCGGCGTCGGCTGTCAGGTCAGCCTGAAGGTCAAGGATGGCAAGGTGAAATACGTCGACGGCATCAACGGCCCGGCGAACGAGGGGCGGTTGTGCGTCAAGGGCCGGTTCGGCTTTGACTACATCCATCACCCGCACCGCCTGACCAAACCGCTGATCCGGCGCGAGGATGCCCCGGAAAAGGGGCTGAATGTCGATCCGTCGAACTGGCAGGAATTCTTCCGCGAGGCCGACTGGGACGAGGCGATGGGTTTTGCCGCGGGCGGGCTGCAAAAGCTCAAGGACGAGCACGGCGGCAAATCGGTCGCGGGCTTCGGCAGCGCCAAATGCACCAACGAAGAGGCCTATCTCTTCCAGAAGCTGATCCGGCAGGGCTTTGGCCACAACAATGTCGATCATTGCACCCGGCTGTGCCACGCCTCCTCGGTGGCCGCGCTGATGGAGAACGTGGGTTCCGGCGCCGTGACCGCGACGTTCAACGAGATCGAGAATGCCGACGTGGCCATCGTCATCGGCGCCAACCCGATCGAGAACCACCCCGTCGCCGCCACCTATTTCAAGCAGTTCACCAAGCGCGGCGGCAAGCTGATCGTGATGGACCCGCGCGGCGTGGGCCTGCGCCGCTTCGCCACCCATATGCTGCAGTTCAAGCCGGGCGCCGACGTGTCGATGCTGAACGCGATCATGCACGTAATCGTCGAGGAAGGACTCTACGACCAGCAATATATCGAAGCCTTCACCGAGAATTGGGAGGCGGAAAAGGAACACCTCGCCCAGTTCCCGCCCGAGAAGATGGAGGCGCTCTGCGGCATCCCGGCGGATACCCTGCGCGCCGTGGCCCGCGACTTCGCCACCGCCAAGCGCGGCATGATCTTCTGGGGCATGGGCATTTCCCAGCATATCCACGGCACCGACAACTCGCGCTGCCTGATTTCGCTGGCGCTGATGTGCGGCCATGTGGGCCGGCCCGGCACCGGGCTGCACCCGCTGCGCGGCCAGAACAACGTGCAGGGTGCCTCGGACGCGGGGCTGATCCCGATGTTCCTGCCCGATTACCAGCCGGTCACCGACGACGGCGTGCGCAAGGCGTTCACCGAGGTCTGGGAGTCGGGCGATTTCTCGAGCGAGAAGGGCCTGACCGTCACCGAGATCATGGATGACGTCCACGCGGGCAACACCCGGGGTATGTATATCCTCGGCGAGAACCCGGCCATGTCGGACCCCGATGTCGAGCACGCCCGCGATGCGCTGGCCAAACTGGATCATCTGGTGGTGCAGGACATCTTCCTGACCGAAACGGCGAACTATGCCGATGTGATCCTGCCCGCCTCGGCCTTCTACGAGAAGTCGGGCACCGTCACCAACACCAACCGGCAGGTCCAGATGGGCCGCCCCGCCGTTTCGCCCCCGGGCGAGGCGCGCGAAGACTGGATGATCACGGTCGAGCTGGCGCAGCGTCTCGGCCTCGACTGGCGCTATGACAGCCCGGCGGACGTGTTCGCCGAGATGAAGCTGAACATGAAGTCGTTCGACAACATCACTTGGGACCGGCTGGCGAAAGAGAACGCGGTGACCTACCCGTCGCTCTCGCCCGAGGATCCGGGACAGCCCATCGTCTTTGGCGATGGCTTCCCGCGCGCCGAGGGCCGCGCGCGGTTCACCCCGGCCAGTGTCATCCCGCCGGATGACGTGCCGGATGCGGATTACCCGATGGTCCTGACCACCGGGCGGCAACTCGAACACTGGCATACCGGGTCGATGACGCGTCGCGCCTCGGTTCTGGATGCGGTCGAGCCGGAGGCCAACTGTTCGCTGCACCCCGCGACCCTGCGCAAGCTGGGGGTGGAACCGGGCGGCATGCTGCGGCTGACCACCAAGCGGGGCAGCATCGAGGTCATGGCCCGCGCCGACCGGGCCATCGCGCCGGATATGGTATTCCTGCCCTTCGCCTATGTCGAGGCGGCGGCGAACATCCTGACCAACCCGGCGCTGGATCCGTATGGCAAGATCCCCGAGTTCAAATACTCGGCGGTGCGGGTCGAGGCGGTTGATCCGGAGCAGGTGGCAGCGGAGTAACACGAACCGGCGCCACCGCGCTTGCTGCAATCGCTGGTCCATGAGTATTTGTGGAAAAGTGAAAGCAGGGGGGCCGGCATGATAGCACCCTCAAGCAACCGGGAGGGGACAATCATGGATATCATTGGACTGGTTTATTACGGCGTCGTCTGCGGCGTGTTGGGCGGGGTCAGCCCGAGGATCGGCGAGGCGCCGGTGCGGGTGGCCGTCGGCATTGCGGTCGGCATCGCGGCTGCGGGCCTGCTGCCCTATATCCGGCAGGTGGTCGGCTGACCGTCAGCCCCAGTCGACATCGCCGAGAAAGATGTAGCCGGCGCCGTAGATCGTCTTGATCAGGCGCGGGTTCTTGGGGTCTTCGCGCAGCTTGGTGCGCAGGCGCGAGATACGCACGTCCATCGCCCGGTCGAAACTGTCGCCCGCCGCGCCCCCCAGCGCCTCCTGCATCGCCTGCCGCGAGATCAGCCGCTTGGGCCGTTCGAGGAACAGCCGGAGCACCTCGCCCTCGGCATGGGAAAAGGGGGTTTCGGCGCCGGTCTCGTCCTCCAGCGCGTAGCGATCGAAATGGGCGGTCCAGCCGTTGAAGCGCGCGGTATCGCCGGTTTGCTGCGCCGGGGTATCGCGCCGAAGGCGGGCGCGGATACGGGCGACCACCTCGGCCGGATCGAAGGGCTTGATGATGTAATCATCGGCGCCCAGTTCGAGGCCCGTGACCCGGTCCTGCACCTGCGCGCGCCCCGAGATGATGATGACCGTCGCCCCCTGCTCCAGCGCCAGCCGGTGCACCAGTGTCAGCCCGTCGCGGTCGGGCAGCGACAGGTCGACGAGGCAGACATCCGGCTTGGTCTGCCGGATCGCGGCCTCGAACTCGGTCGCGCGGGAAAAGGCCATGGTGCGGAATCCCGCCTCTTCCAGCGCGTCGGACAACATCGACCGGATCGCGGGCTCGTCGTCGAGGATGGTGACCAGCGGCGCGCTCATGCGGTGGCCCCGGTGGCCAGCAACGCCGCGAGCTCTGCGGCGGCGAAGGGTTTGCGCAGGACCGGCGCGCGGTCGCGAGCGGCGCGGTGCAGCGGGTCGTCGGGCGGCAGCGACGTCATCAGGTAGGCGGGGCAATGCCCATCGGGCAGCGCGTCGAGAAGGTCGAGCCCGGTCTTGTCGCCCTCGAGCGAGATATCCGACAGCAGTGCCGAAATCTCCGGCAGCTCCTCGACCAGCGACAGCGCCTCATTGGCGCTCGACGCCTCGATCACGAGGTGGCCACCCTCGCGCAGCATGTCCCGGATCGTGTCGCGTAGGTCGGGGCTATCCTCGACCAACAGCACCAACCCCGGCGCCGTGCCCCCCTCGGCCACCCGCAGGGGCAGGCGGAGGGTGACACGCCCGCCGCTTTCGGTGTTCGACAGGCGCACCCGGCCGCCCGCCAGCTTGGTCATGTCATAGACCATCGCAAGGCCAAGCCCCGACCCCTCGCCGCCCTTTGTCGTGAAGAACGGGTCGAGCGCGTGTTGCAGCGCCTGTTCGGAAAAGCCGGGGCCAGTATCCTCGACCGTGAATTCCAGCCATGTGTCGCGCACGCTGCGGGCGGTCAGGGTGATCCGGCCGGACGCGCCACAGGCATCGCGCGCGTTGATCACGAGGTTGAGCAGGGAATCCTGCAACATGCCCGCATCAAGCCCGTAGGCCGGGGCGTCGGTCAGGTTGTTGATCGAAAGCTGCACCCCGTCGGGCAGGGTCGACAGCGACAGCGTTTCCAGATCGGACAGGAAGGCCGGCAGGTTGGTGGCCCTTGCCGTGTGCTCGCGCGGGCCGGTCATGTCGGCGATCCGGTTGAGCAGCCCGCCGCCCCTTCGCGCCGCCGAGATGGTGGCGTTGATCAGGCCGCTGGCGTCTTCGGGAAGGTCCATGCGTTGCAGCTTGGACTGCATCCCGAGAATGATGGTCAGCAGGTTCGAGAAGTCATGCGCCATCCCGCTGGTCATTTGCGCCGCCATTTCGCGCCGCCGGGTCTGTTGCAGCGCAGCGCGGGTCTGGGCCTCTTCGGTGACGTCCATCGACAGCAGGTAGACGCCGCCCTGTGTTTCATCGGGCGTAAAGGCCGTGCGGATACGCCGGGAACTGGGCTCGTGGGTGAATTCGAAAACCGAGGGTTCGCCCGCGAAGGCCGCATCGAGCCTTTCGCGGATCATGCCATAGGCCGCCGGATCGAGCGCCTCGTCGATGGGCAGGCCGATGATGTCGGATTTGGAACCGGGCAGCACGGCGCTGAGCCGCCGGTTGGAATAAGTGTAGCGCCGGTCGCCGCCGACATGGGCGATATGGGCGGGCATCATCTCGGTCGTGAGCCGGGTGCGGGCCTCGGATTCGGTGAGTTGCCTTTGCGCCTCTTCCAGCGCGGTGATGGTGGCCTGCAGCCGGCGGTTGGTGGCGGCCAGTTCCTCGGAATAGCCCAGAAGCTGGCCCGACAACTCCTCCGACCGGGCGCGGAGCAGGGCCTCCTGCTGCTTGACGCGGGTGATGTCGGTATAGACGGCGACCCATCCTCCCTGCGGCAGCGGCGAACCCTCGACCGAGATCATCCGCCCGTTCGAGCGGGTCCGCTCCATGTAATGCGTCTTGAAGGCCAGCGCGGTTTCGACCCGCGCCTCGACTGCCGCCTCGACGTCGTCGACGGGCCCGTATTCACCGCGCGTCACGAGGTGGCGGATCGTGTCCTCGAACGACGCGCCGGGGGTACACAGCGCCTCGGGCAGGTTGAACATGTCGCGGAAACGCTGGTTGCAGGTGACGAGTTGCAGGTCGCGGTCATAGATCGTCAGGGCCTGCTGGATCAGGTTCAGACCCGCCATGGTCATCAGGTCGGTCTGGAGCGTGTCAGCCATCGCGGGCCGCCCATTCCAGCGCATCGTCCAGCCGGTCGTCGCCCCAGAAAAGCTCGTCGCCGACGGTGAAGCTCGGCGCGCCGAAGATGCCGCGGCGGCCGGCCTCTTCGGTGGCGAGGCGCAGGGCGTGCTTGTTCTCATCGCTCTGGGCCGTGTCGAGAATAGCCTCGGGCAGCTTGGCCATGTCGGCGCAGGCGGCGATCACCTCGGGGTCGGAAATATCCTGACCCTCGGAAAATTCCATGAGGTAGACGTTCTGACAGAACGCCACCCTCGCCGCCCCCTCGGGCGCGGCCTGGGCCACGCGGGCGGCGAGCAGGCTGTTCTGCGGGAAGGGATCGGGGCGGTCGAAGTCCAGCCCGAGACGGTCGGCCCGGCGCGCCATGTCGCGCCACATGTAGTTGCCCTTGGCGTGGTAGATGTTGAACGGCGAGGTTTTCCAGCCCTGGCTGTTGAAGATCGGGCCGAGCAGGAAGGGGCGCCAGACCACGTCGACGCCCGCCGCCTGCGCAAGGCCGGGCAGGCGCATCGCGCTGAGATAGGAATAGGTCGAGGCGAATTCGAACCAGAAGTCCAGCTTGGGTCGGGCCATGCGATCCTCCTTCCGCGGCGGGTTGCAGGGGACGCTGCAGATTTCCGGCGGCGGCGGGGTGGTGTCAAGCCTTCCCGCACGGCCTGTTACAATTCGTAAGGTTTGAGAAATCTTCCGGAAAAAGTTGACGGCAACGGTCGGGACCACGCTTTATTGGGGAGTGAATCGCCAAAAGGCGGTCTGTTCGCATTGCGGACAAAGGGAGGAGAAAACTTGGGTAAGTCGTCACAGGCGACGGATGGGCTTCGGTCCATTCCGGCGCTATTGCAGCGAAACGCAAGCCAGTTCGCACATCGCCCCGCCTATCGGGAAAAGGAATTCGGCATCTGGCAAAGCTGGACCTGGGCCGAGACCGAGAAGGAGATCGAGGCGCTGGCGCTGGGTCTTCTGACCCTCGGGGTGAACGAGGGCGACTTTATCGCCATTGCCGGGCGCAACCGGCCGCATTTCTACTGGTCGATGGTGGCCGCGCAATCGGTCGGCGCCATTCCCGTGCCGGTCTATCAGGACGCGGCGGCCGACGAGATGGCCTATGTGATGGAACATTGCGGCGCGCGCTTTGCCATCGTCGAGGATCAGGAGCAGGTCGACAAGATTATCGACATT
The DNA here is from genome assembly GCA_040220035.1 of Roseovarius sp. Lineage (GTDB taxonomy): Bacteria > Pseudomonadota > Alphaproteobacteria > Rhodobacterales > Rhodobacteraceae > Roseovarius. The sequence goes on from JAVJTX010000023.1 coordinate 279,967, forward strand.
CAGGACAAGCTTCAGCAGTTCGAGCACATGATCTATATCGATGCGCGCGGCCTGCGGAAATACGATCACAGCAAGCTGCATCAGTATGCCCATATGCAGGACCAGGGCCGTGCCGCGCGCGAGCAGTTCTTTGACGAGCTGAAGGCCCGGCGCGAGAAGCTGGATTATTCCAGCATCTGCGTGATGCTCTATACCTCGGGCACCACGGGCAAGCCCAAGGGCGTCGTGCTGTCGAACCGCAACATCATCGAGGCGTCGAAATCCTCGGCCGAGTTCGACCACCTGCGCAAGGAAGACGAGGTTCTGGCCTACCTGCCGATGGCGTGGGTGGGCGATTACATCTTCTCGATCGGGCAGGCCTATTGGTGCGCATTTTGCGTGAACTGCCCCGAAAGCGCCGATACCATGCAGACCGACCTGCGCGAGATCGGGCCGACCTATTACTTTGCCCCGCCGCGGGTGTTCGAGACGCAGCTGACCAACGTGATGATCCGGATGGAGGATGCCAGCCGGCTCAAGCAGCGGATGTTCCGGTATTTCATG
>JAVJTX010000024.1:0-83019 GCA_040220035.1 Roseovarius sp.
ACTTCTGGACGAAGCCAGCTAAGACGCTGGCATGCCGTCAGACACCAGGGTCAAGATTTGCGGGCTCACCGACCCCGCCGACATTCCCGCCGCGATCGTGGCGGGGGCGTCCTATCTCGGCTTCAACTTCTTCCCGAAATCGCCCCGCTATATCGACCTCGAGGCCGCGGCCTTCATGGCCGCCTCGGTGCCGGTGGGCGTGGGCAAGGTGGGCCTCACCGTCGATGCGGACGACTCGACGCTCGATTTGCTGACCACCACGGTGCCGCTCGATTTCCTGCAACTGCACGGCAAGGAAAGCCCGGCCCGCGTGGCCGAGGTCAAGGAACGCTACGGCCTGCCGGTGATCAAGGTGGTGGGCATTTCCAGCCCCGAGGACGTGACCCAGATCGACTTTTACGCCAAGGTCGCCGACCAGATCCTCGTCGATGCCAAGCCGCCGAAAGGGGCCGACCGGCCCGGCGGCAATGCCATTGCCTTCGACTGGAAGCTGATCGCCGGGCGCCGCTGGCCCGTGCCGTGGATGCTGGCCGGCGGTCTGACCCCCGACAACGTGGCCGAGGCCATCAGGCTCACCGGTGCGCGGCAGGTCGATGTCGCCTCGGGCGTGGAAAGCGCGCCCGGCGTCAAGGATGCCGAGCGCATGCGCGCCTTTATCGACAACGCCCGCGCCTGAGCCTCGGCCTTCGACCCTGAAAGCCAAGGAGGAACTGCGAATGAAAAGCGAGGATCTCGATGGCGTCTATGGCGCCAACTCCCCGGATGAAGCCCGCACGCTCTATGACGACTGGTCGGGCAGCTACGACGCCGACAACCTTGCCAAGGGCTTTCGCCTGCCGGCCCTCGGCGCGGGGCTGCTGGCCAGCCATGTCGGGCGCACGACAGGGCCGATCCTCGATGCGGGCTGTGGCACCGGGCTGGTGGGCGAGACGCTGATGGTCATGGGCTACATGCATGTCTTCGGCTGCGACATCTCGAAGGAGATGATGGCGCGGGCCAATGAAACCGGCGCCTATTCCGGGTTCGAACAGGCCGACATGGGCGAGAAGCTGCCCTATGCCGACGACCATTTCGCGGGCTTTGTCTGCGTCGGCTCTTTCGGGCCGGGCCATGCCCCGCCCTCGACCCTGACGCACCTCGCCCGCGTCACCCGGCCGGGCGGCTTCGGCGTCTTCAACCTGCTGGAACATTCCTATGTCGAACAGGGCTTCCCCCCGGTGATGGAGAAGCTGACCGCTGACGGCGCGTGGGAGGTGGCACAGGTCACGCCGCCCTTCCGGCCCTTCATGCTGGGCGAGCCCGACCTCTATTCGCGCGCCTACGTGGTAAAAATGCTCTGACTGGCCGCGCGGGGCAGGGTCAGCCAGCCCCGGCCTCCTCCCCGGTTACCCGCAGCAGGATCAGCGCCGGGTCAGGCCCCTCGACCGGATCGAGCCCCGGCGCCGCGCCGCTGCGGGCCAGTTCCGTGGCAAAGGAGGTGCCGTCGCCATAGGGCGCATCCCGGCACAGCAGCAGGTAATCCGCCCCGGTCCGCGCCAGCGCATTGCGCAGCGCCGCCTCGTCGCCATCGAAGGGCAGGGCGCCGTTGGCCACCGCATCGGCGCTGCGGTGATAGGGGCCGGCGAGCGCTGTGTGATTGGTCAGCAGAAGCAGGACCGGCCCGAAATTGCTGGATGTCAGAACCAACCCGGGCTGGGCCGCATCGAGGCTTCGGACAAGATCGGCCGTGCGGCAATCGCTTGCATTCGAGGTGCCCAATGCCGTCGCGGGCTGGTCGCCCGCGGTGGGGCCGGAGGGCGCCGCCCTCGAACTGACCAGCGTGAAGAGCGTCGGCGACAGCAGCGTCAGCCCCACGGTCACGGCCAGCGCCACCGTCTTTCCGGCCCGCGCCCCGCCGCCCTCGCGCCCCGGCAGCAGCGCGGCGATGGCATAGCCCATCAGGAATGGCATCGCCGCCGCGCCCATCAGCACCAGCCGGATCTGGAACAGGCAGGCGAGCACGCCCAGCCAGCCAAACGCCAGCAGGATGGCGACCCGCCCCGTGGTCTGCGCCTCGTCGCGCGCGGTGAGGCCGCGAACGCCCCAGACCAACGTCGCGATCCCCACCGCCGCCGCCGCCGGAAAGACGAAGCGGAACGCCATCTCGTCCCCCGCCAGAAGAGGCGGCAGGGCCGGGCGCGCCTCGGTGATCCGGGTCGAGATCAGCGCCTGCACGTCCGCCGGCAGGTTGCCGTAAGGCCCGCCGAAACAGGGCTGGATCAGCGGGTAGATCACCGCAAGGCCGATCGCCGTGACGCCCAGCACCGCGACAATGCGCAGGCTTAGGTTCGCCATCCCCGCCGAGATCAGCGCGGCGGCGATACAGATCAGCGCGCCCACCCCCGCCAAGGCCAGAAAGGGCGGCGAAAGCTCGTCGCATTTCGGCACCGGCCATTCCACCGGCGCGGTCTGTCCGGCGAAGAGCAGCACCGCCCCGACCGACAGGGCCAGCGCGAAGACGACAAGCTGCCAGCCCTTGCCGGGCTGTCTCAGCACTGTCTGGAGCAGCAGCACCACGCCGGCCAGCGCCAGCGTCACCAGCATCTCGAGCCCCACCGCCAGCGACAGGGCCGCCGCCAGCCCGCCGGCAAGGCCCAGCCTGATCGGCCGCCCCGGCAAAAGCAGCGTGCTAAGCACCACGCAGGTCAGCAGGATCTGCACATTGTGATGGTCGATCCGCGCCGGTCCGAAATAGGTCAGCCCCGTCGGCGGCCAGAGCGCAAGGGCGATCATGCTGACGATCGCCGCCTGTGTGCCCAACACGCGTCGCGCCGTGAAACCCGTGGCCAGAAGCAAGAGCAGGAAGAGCAGCGTCGGCCATGCCACCAGCGCGACCGCCTCGGCCTGTGCCATCGGCACCACCTGCGCCGCCATCCAGACCAGCGCCGCGATGGGCGCGTCGACATAGCGCGACCAGTGCAGGTCGAGCCCGGCGGGCGGCAGCATCCGGTATTGCGTCATGTCGTACCACGCCTGCCCGTCCAGAAGGGCCCGCACCGACAGGAACCGCATGATGTCGTCATTGTCCGACATGGCCAGCGTGTCGATGGGCGGGGCGGGCGCAAGCACCGCCTTCATCACCATCATCGCCATGGTCAGCACCAGTATCGTGATGAAAAGCCGCGTCTCCCGGCCGGTGTCGTCTGCCGTCATTTGCCCTGCCCCGCTGACGCCTCTCGGGGCGCTCAGATCGCCGGTTTCGCCCGACGTGACGTGATTGATCCCTTCAATTGCCGTAATTTTGCCAGCTTGACCCTGTCATATCCATTGAAAAATCAGGCTGGAGATACCTCCGGCGCAGAAAGTTAGGGTCAAGCGGATGTCGATCATCTTTCCCGACCGGTTCAGAGAAGACAGGCACCAGCCCGGCGCATCGCCGTTACGGGTGGCGGTGCTGATCCCCTGCTACAACGAGGCGGCGGCCATCGGGCAGGTCGTGCGCGATTTCCGCGCGGCGCTGCCCGAGGCGGAGATTTTCGTCTACGACAACAACTCCTCGGATGACACGGCGGCCATCGCCCGGCAGGCCGGCGCCATTGTGCGCACCGAGCCCCGGCAGGGCAAAGGCTATGTGGTGCGCCGCATGTTCGCCGATGTGGAGGCGGACGTGTTCGTCATGGTCGATGGTGACGATACCTATGATGCGGCGGCGGCGCGGTTCATGGTCGACAAGATGCTCGAGGACGGGCTCGATATCGTCAACGGCGTCCGCGTGGCGCGCAGCGGCACGGCCTACCGGCCCGGCCACGCCTTTGGAAACAAGATGCTGTCGGGGCTGGTGCGTTCGATCTTCGGGCGGGGCGCCACCGACATGCTGTCGGGCTACCGGGTGTTCTCGCGCCGGTTCGTCAAGACCTTCCCGATGATGTCGCGCGGGTTCGAGATCGAGACGGAGCTGACCATTCATGCGCTGGAGTTGCAGATGCCTGCGGACGAGGTGCGCTGTCACTTCAAGGATCGCCCGGACGGCAGCGAAAGCAAGCTCAACAGCATCCGCGACGGGGTGCGCATCCTGTTCACCATCACCAAGCTGCTGAAGCAGGAGCGGCCGCTGCCGGTCTTTCTGGCGACGGCGTGCTTGCTGGCGATGGTGTCGCTCGGGCTGGCCGCGCCGGTCATTTCCGAGTATCTCGCCACCGGTCTTGTGCCCCGTCTGCCGACGGCGGTGCTGTCGGCCAGCGTGATGATCCTCGCCTTCCTGATGGGGGCGGTGGGGCTGATCCTCGATACGGTGACGCGCGGGCGGCAGGAGGTGAAGCGGATGCATTACCTGTCCGTGCCCGGTGTGCTGAGCACGATGCAGACCGGCCAGCCCGTGCCGGGCCGTAGCCTGAGCACCTGAGATGACGGCCACGGGCCAGCAATTCCTGCGGTTTGCCGCCGTCGGGGGCGTCGGCTTCGTGGTCGATGCCGTGGCGCTTTACCTGCTCGTCGAGACGGGCGGCGCGCCACTTCTGATGCGGCTTTTCAGCTTTGCGCTGGCCGTGACGGTCACATGGGCGCTCAACCGGGTCTGGACCTTCGCGCAAGGTGGCCAACGCAGGGTGCGGACCGAATATGCCGCCTATCTCTCGGTTCAGACGGTGGGCGTGGCGATCAACTATGCCGTTTATGCGCTTGTTCTGTCGCTGTTGACCCCGTCACCCGCCCATGCGGTGCTGGCGCTGGCCTGTGGCTCGGTCGTGGCGCTTGGGGGGAATTTCATCGGCGCGCGCAGCTTCGTCTATCGCGACGCACGCGGCTGATCCTTCCCGGCTTTCACTTTTCCAAAAATACTCAATCCCCACCGCTGCGGCGAATGACCCCGGTGTGGCAGGAATCCTCTGGAAAAAGCCGCCTGCGTCCCATATTCAAGCGCAGTGATACAAGGGAACACCAAGCGATGAACGACCTTTTCAACTCCTTCATGACCGGGCCCGACGAAAAGGGCCGGTTCGGGCAATTCGGCGGGCGCTTCGTGTCGGAAACGCTGATGCCGCTGATCCTCGAACTCGAAGAGCAGTATGAAAGGGCCAAGACCGATCAGTCGTTCTGGGACGAGATGCACGATCTGTGGACCCATTACGTGGGCCGCCCCAGCCCGCTTTACTATGCCGCCGGGCTGACCGAGCATCTGGGCGGGGCCAAGATCTATCTCAAGCGGGATGAGCTGAACCACACGGGCGCGCACAAGATCAACAACGTGCTGGGGCAGATCCTGCTGGCGCGGCGCATGGGCAAGACCCGGATCATCGCCGAGACGGGCGCCGGGCAGCATGGCGTGGCGACCGCGACGGTCTGTGCCAAGTTCGGGCTGAAATGCATTGTTTACATGGGCGCGCATGATGTCGAGCGGCAGCGGCCCAACGTGTTCCGGATGAAGCTTCTGGGCGCCGAGGTGGTGCCGGTGACATCCGGGCGAGGCACGCTGAAGGATGCGATGAACGACGCGCTGCGCGACTGGGTGACCAATGTGCGCGACACGTTCTACTGCATCGGCACGGTGGCGGGGCCGCACCCCTATCCGGCGATGGTGCGGGATTTCCAGTCGATCATCGGCAAGGAAGCCAAGGAACAGATGCAGGCCGCAGAGGGGCGTTTGCCCGACACGATCATCGCCGCGATCGGCGGGGGATCGAACGCGATGGGGCTGTTCTATCCGTTCCTTGATGACAAGGACGTGCGGATCATCGGGGTCGAGGCCGGTGGCAAGGGTGTGAACGAGAAGATGGAGCATTGCGCCAGCCTGACCGGCGGACGGCCCGGCGTGCTGCATGGCAACCGGACCTACCTGTTGCAGGACGATGACGGGCAGATCATCGAAGGCTATTCGATCTCGGCAGGGCTCGATTATCCGGGGATCGGGCCCGAGCATAGCTGGCTGCACGAGAGCGGGCGGGCCGAGTATGTGGCGATCACCGATATGGAGGCGCTGGAGGCGTTCCAACTGTCCTGCGAGAAGGAAGGGATCATCCCGGCGTTGGAGCCCTGTCACGCGCTGGCGCATGTGATGAAGATCGCGCCGGACCTGCCTGCCGATCACATCATCTGCATGAACATGTGCGGGCGGGGCGACAAGGACATCTATACCGTGGCCCGGCATCTGGGCTTCGGGATGGACGACGACTGAGCCGGACCCAGAAGGTTAAAATTCGGTTAAGGCCGGTGCGCATCGCGGTGGCCTGACCGGACGGGCGCGATGGGGCCGGGGCGTGAGCTTGGCGTATCCTGCCCCGGCCTTGCTTGCAAAACGCTAAACCACCGCGCGCTGCCCGCTTAGGCGCCTTCGGCCGCCGCGCGGCGGCCGATCCGGCGGCAGCGCCAGCGCGACAGGCGACGCGTCTGCATCCGGGTCGGATCAAGCCGGATATTGCCATCGTCGTCCCGCGCGACGCGGTAGGTCTTGCAGGCCCCGGCGGTGGTATGGGTGGCGCCGAAGACCACGAACTCGATCTCCTTGATCTTCTCGAGTTCGTCGTGCTCGATGGACAGGCCCACCCGGTTGAATATCTCCCGCAACTCGCCCAGCGAGCGATAGCCGCCGCCCTCAAGCGGGCCCTGCAGCGTGCCGCTCAGGGCGTCGTTGAGCTCTTCGCGGGAGTATTCCTGCCGTTCGGTGATGAAAGCCGGGATGGTCTTTTCATCGGTCCGGACCTTCATCAGGATGTCACGCAGATATACGGGTTCGTTGCCGAGGTTGGACACGAGAACATGCGCGTTCATGCCGTTGCCCGCGCCGCGGTTGATACTGAGCCACGCGCGCTTGTTTCGCCGGATGCCGCCGACGAGGATTTGCAGGTATACCAGCCAGATCACGGCCGTGACGACCGATGCGATCGCCTGCACGGAACCGGCGTTTTCCGATAGCCATGTGAACATAGCACCACCTCTGATATTGCGCATCCCGCCGGTTCAGCCCCGGCGTGGATCACCAACGCGGGAGGGGCGGAAATGTTCGGGCAGGGCCCGGAAAATCAGCTTGGTACATGCTTTTTGAGGATGTCGAGCGGGACGATGTCGAGGGCGCGCTCATGCGTGGCCTCGAGCCGGACCTGCGGCGCGCAGCCCTCGTCATGGGCCTGCAGGAAGCGGGCGGCGCACAGGCACCATTGGTCGCCCGGCTTGAGACCGGCAAAGCCGAATTCGGGGCGCGGGGTGCTGAGGTCGTTGCCGACATATTTGGAATAGGCGAGGAATTCGGCAGTCATCAGGGCACAGACCGTGTGGCTGCCCTGATCCTCGGCGCAGGTGTTGCAATGCCCGTCGCGGAAGAACCCGGTGATGGGATCGTCCGAGCAGTGGGCCAGTTCGCCGCCGAGCACGTTGACGGGCGCGTCTTTCTCGATCATCGCCATTTCCTTTCGCCCGCAGAGCGTAGCGTTTTCGCACGCCGTGACAAGCCGAGCGACGGGGCGCCTGCGCCATGCCGGCCCATGCCTCCGCCTGTCAGCCTTCGTGCAGGACGGTCTCGAACCCTTCGAATTGCGGTGGGCCCATCAGGGCGTCCTTGGTCGAGGACTGGCCGGCGTTCTTGTGCGCCTCGCGGAAGGCATCCGATTTGGTCCAGGCCTCGAAATCCTCGCGCGTGGCCCAGATCACGTGGCTCGAGTAGAGGCAGTAGCCCTCGCCCTCGGGGCCCTTGAGCAGGCGGAATTCCTTGAAGCCCGGCACCTCTTTCAGCCGGCTCTCGCGGGAGCGCCAGACCTCTTCGAAATCGGCCTCGGACCCGGCGCGCACCTTGAACCGGTTCATCGCAATGAAGCTCATGTCTTGCCCCTTCTGGCTTGGAACTGTTCGTCACTTTGCTGGCGAAGGCAGGCTGGCCGTTCGCGGGTCATGTAACAGCAGGCCGGGCGGCGGGGCAAGCGGGTCTCAGAGGCTTTCGGCGATGGCGCGGAACATGGCGATATTGGCGTCGTGCACGCCCTCTTGGCGGAACTGCCGGTCGGCGCCGGTGGTGACGATCACCACGTCGCGGGCGCGGTCGATATAGATGAACTGGCCATAGATGCCGCGGGCCAGCGAGATGCCGGGTTCGGCGCCTGCCGGAATCCACCACTGGTAGCCATAGCCGATCTTGCCCGGTTCGGTGGGGGCGGTGGCGGCGGTCGAGCGTTCCAGCCAGTCTTGCGAGACGATGCGCCGGCCGGCGATGGTGCCGCCCTGTTCGACCATCAGGCCAAAGCGGGCATAATCGCGGGTGGTCATGTTCAGCCCGCCGAGGACAAAGGCCACGCCGTCGCCATCTGTGATGTAATAGGGCGGCTGTTCGAGGCCGAGGGGCGCGATCACCTTTTCCGACAGGAGCGAGGGAATGTCGCGCCCGGTGGCGCCGCGGATGACCATGCCGATGACATGGGTGTCGATCGAGACGTAGAGCCAGCGTTCGCCCGGTTCGGCCTCGCGTTCGGTCAGGCCGGCGGCGAAGCTGTCCATCGCGCCGCCGAGGGCAAGCACGCGGCCCATGCGGTTGATGTCGGAGTCGTAGTCGAGGTAATCCTCGTCGAACTTCACGCCGCTGGCCATATGCAGCACGTTGCGGATGGTGGCGCCGTCATAGGCGCTGTCCTTGAGCATCGGCGCGTATTTGGTGACCGGGTCGTCGAGCGAGTCTATGGCGCCCTCTTCCAGCACGATGCCGAAGAGGACGGAGAGGAAGCTTTTCGCCATCGACCAGCTGATCCGGCGGTCATCGGTGCCGGTCCCCTGGTGATAGCTTTCGTGGACGATCTCGCCGTTTTTCAGGACCAGCAGGGAGGTGACGGCGCGGTCGTCGATCCAGGCGCCGATGCTTTCCGGCAGGGTGGCGTCGGGGCCGTTGGGCAGCGGGGTGACAGGGGTGTCGCCGCGGAGCAAGGGCGTGGTCAGGAAGGCGCCGTTCATGTGCGAGAAGTTGGTGACGATGTTCTCTTCGTCAAAGAGGCTGTTGACGGCGAGGAGGCGGCTGATCTCCTCGCGTTTCCAGATGCCGACGGCGACGGCGGCCAGCACGAAGGCCAGCAGGATCCGCAAAAGCCATTTCAGAATGGTGCGCATGGTTCATGTCCCTCCTTGGGCAGGAAAGCAGGGCGGGCGCTGGCTGTCCAGAGTGACGCGGCGGCGGGTCAGCGGAACTTGTCGACCAGCTTTTGCAGGGGGGAGCGGGGTTCGGCCTCGGGCGGGTCTTCCGGCTGGGGGGCGGGTTTGCTCGCGGGGTCGGCCTCGGCGGGCTTCGCGGGGGATTTCGACGAGCGGGCAGGGGCGGTGCGCAGCGCCACGGCGTTGAGGAACCTGTCGTTGCGGCCCGCGGCCAGTTCGGGCGCGCCGTCGGCGATGCCGCGCAGCAGGTCGTCGAGCCAGTCCTGATCGGCCTTGGCGAAATCGTGCAGCACGTAGTGGCTGACCAGATCCTTGCGGCCCGGATGGCCGATGCCGAGGCGGACACGGCGGTAGGTCTCGCCGATATGGGCATGCATCGAACGCAGGCCGTTATGGCCGGCATGGCCGCCGCCAGTCTTGACCTTGAGTTTGCCGGGCGCGAGGTCGAGCTCGTCATGGAAAACGGTGACGTCTTCGGGCTCAAGCTTGTAGAAGCGCATGGCCTCGCCCACCGACTGGCCGGAGAGGTTCATGAAGGTGGCGGGCTTGAGCAGCAGCACCTTTTCGGAACCCAGCCGACCCTCGGCCACCTCGCCCTGAAAACGGGCCTTCCACGGGCTGAAGCCGTGTTCTTGGGCGATGCGGTCGAGCGCCATGAAGCCGATATTGTGCCGGTTGGCGGCGTATTTCGCGCCCGGATTGCCGAGCCCCGCGAAGATCTGCATGGCTGTGCCCCGCCCGTTTCGAATTGGGAGAGGTGTAGGGCGGGGAGGTGGGTAAATCAACAGCCACGCCCGTTGCCTGGGAGCGTGGGGCAAAGAAAAACGCGGGGCCCGCCATGGCAGACCCCGCGTTCGATATCTTTGAGAGGGGAGGAGTGCTTACTCTTCCGCGCCCTCTTCGCCAGCTTCTTCGTCGCCAACGGTCGGCACTTCGTCCGCGTCGGCCTCTTCCTCGTCTTCTTCGGCCTGCAGGGCCGACGGTGCGGACACGTTGCAGATCACGAAGTCGCGGTCGATGGTGGGCTTGGCGCCCGCCGGAAGCTCGACCTGGCTGATGGTGACGGTGTCGCCGATATCCATGGCCGACAGGTCGACGGTGACCTTCTCGGGGATTTCGCCGGCGGTCACGATCAGCTCGATCTCGCCGCGGATCACGGTCAGCACGCCGCCGCGGCTGATGCCGGGGGCTTCTTCCTCGCCGACGAACTCGACGGGGATGAACAGGTTGATCTTGGTGTTGCGGCGCAGGCGCATCAGGTCGAAATGCGTCGGCAGGTCTTTCACGATGTCGCGCTGCACGTCGCGGCAGATGACGCGGACGTCGTCATGTCCGTCGACCTTGAGGTTGAAGAGGGTCGACTTGAAGCGACCGTCCTTCAGCTTCTTGAGCAGGACGTTGAACGGAATTTTTACGGGAAGCGGATCGACGTCGCCACCAAAAACGATACCCGGAACCATGTGCTCGCGGCGCACTGCACGAGCGGCGCCCTTGCCTGTCCCCGTGCGTTCCTGGGCGTGAAGATCAGGAATTTCTCCAGCCATATTAAAGTCTCCAAAGTTGGGGCGGGGTTCCTCCAAGGCTGTAACCCCGCGTGAAGTCGCGCGTATAGACCGGATAGGCGGTCTTGAAAAGCCTTAAATTGCGGGATGAGGCCGCAACCGGGGCGCCCTGTGGCGGGCGTCGGAATTTGAGTATTTTCGGAAAAGTGAAAGCAGGGAGCTGGCCCCCGTTTCATCTTTCTTCAAATACTCAAATCCGGACCTGTCAGCTTTCCCAGCGGCCCGAGAACCCTTCGGGGATCATGAGGATATCGCGGTCGAGGGTTTTCACGTCGCGGCGGCCGCAAAGCGCCATGGAGGTGTCGAGTTCCTTGTGCAGGATTTCGAGCGCGCGGGTCACGCCCGCCTCGCCCATGGCGCCGAGGCCGTAGACGAAGGAGCGGCCGACCATCACGCCGCTGGCGCCCATGGCGAGGGCCTTGAGGATGTCCTGACCCGTGCGGATGCCGCTGTCGAGATGGACCTCGATCTTGTCGCCCACGGCATCCATGATCGGCGGCAGGGCGCGGATCGAGGAGAGCGCGCCGTCCAGCTGGCGGCCGCCGTGGTTGGACACGACGATCGCGTCGGCGCCCGCGTTGACCGCTTCTTTCGCGTCGCGCGGGTCGATGATGCCCTTGATGATGACCGGCCCGTCCCACATGCGGCGGAACTCTCGGATCTTGTCCCAGTCGAGGGAGGGGTCGAAGGCCTCGGCGGTCCATTGGGTCAGCGACGTGGCGTCGCTCACGCCCGTGGCGTGGCCCACCACGTTGCGGAACTCGCGCCGCTTGGTGCCCAGCATGCCGAGGCCCCATTGCACCTTGGTGGCCATGTTGGCCATCGACTTGAGCGTCAGCTTGGGCGGGGCCGAGAGGCCGTTCTTGATGTCCTTGTGGCGCTGTCCCATCACCTGAAGGTCGACGGTGATCACGAGGGCAGAGCAATTGGCAGCCTTCGCGCGTTCGAAGAGGCGTTTCATGAAAGCCTCGTCGCGCAGGGTGTAGACCTGGAACCAGAAGGGGGCCGAGGTGTTCTCGGCCACGTCCTCGATCGAGCAAATCGAGAGGGTCGACAGGGTGAAGGGCACACCGAATTTCTCTGCGGCGCGGGCGGCCTTGATCTCGCCATCGGCGGATTGCATCCCCATCAGACCAACGGGCGCCAGCGCCACGGGCATCGAGACATCCTGTCCGACCATCTGGCTGGCGGTGCTGCGGCCGGCCATGTCGACGGCGACGCGCTGGCGCAGGTATATCTTCTGGAAATCCGTCGTGTTTTCGCGGAAGGTCTGTTCCGTCCAGCTTCCGGTTTCGGCATAGTCGTAGAACATCCGCGGCACGCGGCGTTCGTAGAGGCGCCGGAGGTCTTCGATACAGGTGATGGGGGGCATGAGGGCGCTCCGGATTTGACTGGTAAGGTTTCTTAGCCAAATGAGGAGGGCTTGTACAATGGCGGGACCGCGGAAGGCGCTGTGACAAATACGAGCATGACAGGGGGCGCGATGTATTTCGACGATATGCCGGTGGGGTTTACCTACGAGACCGGGGCGCGGACCCTGCCGCGCGACGAGGTGATCGGGTTTGCCGAGGCGTGGGATCCGCAGGAGTTCCATCTCGACGAGGAGGCGGGCCGCGCCTCGCCCTATGGCGGGCTGATCGCGAGCGGGTTTCACACGCTGGTGACGGCCTATCGGTTGACGCTGGAGACAGGGGTGTGGACGGAAGCGTCGATGGGTTCGCCCGGCATGGAGCAGGTGCGCTGGTTGCTGCCAGTTTGGCCCGGCGATACGCTGCGCGTGAAGGCGACGGTGACGGCGAGCCGCGCCTCGGCCTCGCGCCCCGATCGGGGGCGGACGACGATCCTTTACGAGGTTCTCAACCAGGGCGACGAGATCGTGATGAGTTACAGCGCCATCCATATCCTGCGACGCCGGGCGTGAGGGGTTCGCCATGAGCCTGACGCTGATCGGCCTGCTGGCGAGCCTCGGGGCCGGGCTGATGACGGCGGTGGGGGCGATCCCGGTGCTGTTCGGGCGGAGCCTTTCGGCGAGGCTGAGCGATACGTTGCTGGGGTTTGCCGCGGGGGTGATGCTGTCGGCGTCGTATTTCTCGCTGATCCTGCCGGGGATCGAGGCGGGCGAGGGGCTTTATGGCTCGACGGAATGGGCCGCGCTGGTGGCGGGGCTGGGGATTGCGCTGGGTGCGGGGTCGGTGGCGGCGCTGAACGCCTTTGTGCCGCACCGGCATTTCGTGTCGGGGCCGGAAGGGTCGGACCCGAGCGCGCTGCCGAAGATCTGGCTGTTCATCTTTGCGATCACCATTCACAATTTTCCCGAGGGGCTGGCCGTGGGGGTGGGGTTCGGTGGCGGGAACACCACCAACGGCATGTCGCTGGCCACGGGCATCGGGTTGCAGAACGCGCCCGAGGGGCTAGCCGTGGCGGTGGCGTTGCGGGGGCAGGGGTACAGCCGGCGCTATGCCTTCATGGTGGCGTTGATGACCGGGCTGATCGAGCCGGTGGGCGGTCTGTTGGGGGTGAGCGCGGTGCAGATGTCGCAGCATATACTGCCGCCGGGGCTGACCTTTGCCGCCGGGGCGATGCTGTTTATCATCAGCCACGAGATCATACCGGAGACGCACAGGCGGGGGCATCAGAGTTCGGCCACGACGGGGCTGCTGACCGGGCTGATCCTGATGATGCTGCTCGACGTGATCCTGGGGTAGGGGTCTTTAGCGGAGGGTGATCTTCGCGCCCGGCAGGTCAATGCCGTCGAGGCGGGTTTCCCATGTGTCGCCGGGGGAGAGCGGGACGGCATCGGTGAGGGTGCCGGTGGTGACGATTTCGCCTGCTCCGAGGGGCGTGGCCTGCGGGTCGGCGGCGAGGGTGTCGAGCAGGTGGGCGAGGGCGTGAAGCGGGCCGTCGAGCACGTCGGAGCCGCGGCCGGTGAGGTGTTTTCCCTCAGGTCCGTGCAGGGTGATCGAGAGGTCAGGCAGGGCGGCGGCGCGGTCGGGTGTGAGCGGCAGGCGGGGGCCCACGAAAAGGGCGCCGTGCAGGCCGAAGCCGGCCTGGCAGTCGGGGGCGGTGAATTTCCAGCCGGGGAAGGGGGAGAAGACGATTTCGAACCCGTGCGAGACCCAGTCGATGCATTGGGCGAGGTCTTGGGGCGTCATGCCGGCGGAGGGCGCGGATTTCAGGCCGAAGATGATTTCTGGTTCCAGCCGGGGTTCGGGGAGGTTGGGCAGGGGGACGGGGGCGTCGGAGAGGTCGTGAAGGGTGGTGTTCCAGACCGGCCCCCAGATCGGGCCGGTGACGCCGTAGATGGGCCAGATCGAGCGGTTGGTGAAGCCGATCTTGCGGCCGACCATGCGCTCGCCGCGGGCGATGCGGCGGGCGGTGATCTCATGGGCGACGCGGGCGGCGGTGAGGGCGTCGAACCCGTTAATGCGGCCTGACAGCGGGGCGAGCAAGCGGCCGCTGTCATAGGCCTCCAGCAACGCGGCGGCCAGGCCGGGCGCGTCTGGATCCTGTGTCACGCGCTATGCGCCCCGTCGGCGAGGCCGCGCACGAAATCAAGCACCTGGGCCGGGGTTTCCCCTTCGGCCAGCTTGGCGACGATGGCGGATCCCACGACCGCGCCGTCGGCGACGCGGGCGATCTCGCGGCTGGTTTCAGGCGTGCGGATGCCGAAGCCCACGATGACCGGCAGGTCGGTCTTGGCCTTGATACGCTCGACCTCGGGGGCGACATCGGCGGCCTGTGCGGCGGCGGCGCCGGTGATGCCGGTGATCGAGACGTAATAGACGAAGCCGGAGGTGTTGGTCAGCACCTTGGGCAGGCGCTTGTCATCGGTGGTGGGGGTGGCGAGGCGGATGAAGTTGAGGCCGGCCTGCTGGGCGGGAATGCAGAGCTCGTCGTCTTCCTCGGGGGGGAGGTCGACCACGATCAGCCCGTCGATGCCAGCTTCCTTGGCGTCCTTGAGGAAGGTGGTGACGCCGCGGTTATAGATCGGGTTGTAGTAGCCCATCATCACGATCGGGGTGGTGTTGTCGGTCTTGCGGAACTCGGTCGCCATGTCGAGCGTGCGCTGGAGGGTCATGCCGCCTTCGAGGGCGCGCTGGCCGGCGAGCTGGATGGTCGGGCCGTCGGCCATCGGGTCGGTGAAGGGCAGGCCCAGTTCGATGATGTCGACGCCGGCGCCGGGCAGCCCCTTTACCACCTCGAGCGAGGTTTCGTAATCGGGGTCGCCGGCCATGACATAGGCCACGAAGGCCTTTTTTCCGGCGGCTTTGAGTTCAGCGAACTTGGCGTCGATACGGGTCATCCGGGCATCCTGCAGTCTGGTTCCCGGTGGTTTCGCGCAAACGGCGCCGGAGTGCAATAACGATCATGCACCGGGCCACGGGTAACGGGGGGAGGAGGGAGAGGTTAATGGTTCGTTAACGCCGGTCGTCGCGCGGCGTGGGTCCGGTGCGCGGGGCTGGACCGGATGGAGAGCACCTGTATGGGTCGGTGACCTTTCCAGCCGGTTAAGGGCCGGAGCGCCCTTTGGCGCAACGGCTGGTGCAACGGCGCGCCTTGCAACGCGCCCGGTTGCGGCATAGAAGCGCCGCGTTGCCGTAAAGGAGGGCGCGAGATGGGTTTCAAGATGGGTATCGTGGGCATGCCGAACGTGGGGAAATCCACGCTCTTCAACGCGCTCACCCGCACCGCCGCGGCGCAGGCCGCGAACTTCCCCTTCTGCACGATCGAGCCCAACGTGGGCGAGGTGGCCGTGCCCGATGCGCGGCTGGACAAGCTGGCCGAGATCGGCAAGTCGAAACAGGTGATCCCCACGCGGATGACCTTTGTCGACATTGCCGGGCTGGTGAAGGGCGCGAGCAAGGGCGAGGGGCTGGGCAACCAGTTTCTGGCCAATATCCGCGAGACGGATGCGATTGCCCATGTGCTGCGCTGTTTCGAGGATGGCGACGTGACGCACGTAGATGGCCGTGTCGATCCGGTGGCGGATGCCGAGGTGATCGAGACCGAGCTGAAGCTGGCCGATCTGGAGAGCATCGAGAAGCGGCGCGCGGGTCTGGTGCGCAAGCTGAAGGGCAATGACAAGGAAGCCGTGGCGCAGGACCGGCTTCTGGCGCAGGCGCAGGCGATGCTGGACGAGGGCAAGCCCGCGCGGCTGGTCGAGGTTTCCGACGAGGATGCGAAGGTTTGGAAGAACCTGCAATTGCTGACCACGAAGCCCATTCTTTACGTCTGCAACGTGGACGAGGGAAGCGCGGCGGAGGGCAACGCCCATTCCGCCGCCGTGGCCGCTATGGCCGAAGAGCAGGGCGCGGCGAGCGTGGTGATCTCGGCCCAGATCGAGGAGGAGATCAGCCAGCTCGACGCCGAGGAAGCGGCGATGTTCCTTGAAGAGATGGGGCTGGAGGAGGCGGGGCTCGACCGGCTGATCCGGGCGGGGTACGACCTTCTGCACCTGCAGACCTATTTCACCGTCGGCCCCAAGGAGGCCCGCGCATGGACCATCCGGCGCGGCACGCTGGCGCCGCAGGCGGCGGGGGTCATTCACGGGGATTTCGAGAAAGGCTTCATCCGGGCCGAGACCATCGCCTATGACGATTTCGTGGCGCTGGGCGGCGAGCAGGGGGCCAAGGACGCGGGCAAGATGCGCTCGGAAGGCAAGGGCTACCTCGTCAAGGATGGCGACGTGCTGCATTTTCTGTTCAACAACTGAGATCGCGACAGTCTTGACGATTGGTTACGCCGGTCGAGCGCCGATGGTCTGGCGGGGCGTGGCGAATCATGCCGTGCAGCCCGGTTAACAAGGGGTTTGAGGCAGAAATGGCGACGTCGGTATAACGTCGGTATTTTGTCGGTATCGCATCGGTGCCGGCGGCGGTGGCAGGCCGGGTTGATGTGGCGTTCGGTGGGGGGTGCCACGAGATGTGGTGGGGGGCGCAACGGGGGGCGTTCACCCGTTCCCGGTCGCTGCGGGTCGCGCTGTGCGCCACGGATCGCAGGGTTTGCCGAGGGGGGCCGGCGGCGGGTCTTTGGGGCGCCGGTCTGGCGCATGACGCGGCAGAGGGCGCTGTTGCTGGACGCAAGAATGACCGGATCTTGCCCAAACCCGGTGGCGTTCAGTGCCTTTCAGTGGCGCTATCCTCCGCGTCAGAAGCGGAGCGATACAGGCCATTTTGCGAAACAACGAAGCGCACCAATACGGTTTGCGGACACCCCCCGAAATTAATCGAACGTTAATACTTCATCTGGTAAGAAGTATTTGAAAAATATAAAAATAACTGGAAATCAAAACCCAATGGCTCGCCATAATGTTGCCGAACTTCCTTGTCACTCAGACCAGAACAATCCCGCATAAAGGACAAAACTGGATGAATTTTTTGAGTTCAGTCGCCACCACTTTGCTCGCAACATTCCTGGTCGCCACCTCGGCACTTGCCACGCCCTTTGATGGGAAATGGGCGTCGAGCGAGGGCGAATGTACGGCCGCCTACGCCGAAGGACGCCTTGCGATATCCGGCGACCGCATCCAGTTCGTTGAATCCGTCTGCACGCTGACGCAGCCAACGGGTGTTCGAGACATGCCCGAAGCGCGGCTGTTCGACATGCAATGCAGTGGCGAGGGCATGACTTGGTCGGAGCGGACGTTCATCGGCAAGAATGGTGAGAACGGATTGCTCATCTACAACCGGGGTTTTGCGTCAACATATATCCGCTGCTGAGGTCAAAGGCCTTTGTCGAGATAGCCGCATAGAGTTGATACGTCTTTGTAGATTATTCGCGTCGCCTCCGCCGCGGGAAAGACCGATTACTTGAGGAGCATCGGATGGACCCCGACATGAAATCCGACATCGACGCTCTGAGCGCCACCCTTGATGCACAGGTCGAGTCCTATGAAACCCAGCTCCAGACCCCCTCGAGCGATATGTTTGACGGAGTCCGGGGCACAATCAGCGGCCTCTCTGACGCGTCGGGGATGCGAGACCTCTCGGAACAGATTGGTACAATGCTGGATGCCGGCGCGTTCAGCGAGTCCAGCAAGGAACTCGCCGATACCATTCTCCCTTCCTTCGTCGGAGGCGTGGCCGAGGGCTTTGTGGGGCACTGGGTCGTGCTTATCGGGGTATTCCTCGTTCTCTTTATCGTCCGGTTGATATTCATATCCTTTGTCGGGCGGATCGATTACCGCGGCATGATCTCGTTCGGCAATCCAGGCGCCCTTTGGTATTTCCTCATCGCTTTCGCATTGTTCGGTCTTGCCGGATACTACAGCTACTCAATCGAACAAGCCCGAGATGACCCCCCTCGTCGGACCATCACCACGACCTACGAATCCCATTTCAGGTAGAATTATAACAATACTCAGGTCGCGGCGCTTCCGACATGAGATGCCGATACCATACCCAGCAAAACCTGGCACGGAAGGCCGGTGGCCGGTTTTCTCGCCGATCTGGTATACGCTTCCAGTTTCGGACAGCACTGGCCGGAGGGCAGGCGTCTAACAGAAGCAATGCCCGGGCCGAACTTTGCCAGGCATCGTTGTCAAACGCGGGGGAATTTCAGGGCGTTGGCAGGAAACATATTCAGCTTTGGGCATGTTGTGTCGGTGATCAAGAAATGGCGTTTTTCACCTTGTTTCTCGGTCCCTGTCCCTCTAAACGGGTCGGCGGAGACGTGGCCGAGTGGTCGAAGGCGCTCCCCTGCTAAGGGAGTAGGCCCGGAAGGGTCTCGAGGGTTCGAATCCCTTCGTCTCCGCCATCATACCTTTGTTGTTGATTTTTGCGGCCGTGGCCGTCTGCGAGCCCGTCGGGGCGGTAGTCGGGATGCTTTGCGGCAATTGGGGATGGTTCCGTTGTTCAGCAGGCGGGCGCCGGTCGGGAACGCCCGAGTTGCAGGCGAGCTTGTTTTGCGGTGTAAGTGGGTTAGCTGAGCCAAAGTTGCCCGTGGAACGACCGTATCATCAACCGCCGTAGGAGCCTTTGAAGCATGATTTTGTCGCGCCGTCAGTTCGGCCTTGGGGCCGCAGTTCTCAGCCTGTCAGCCTGTGGCGGTGTCAGTGGCATCCGGTCCGAGGATGCCGGTGACGCCGATGCGCTGCCCTCGGATCTTCGGCCTGTGCGCAACGCGGGCTATGATGCGTGGGTTGCGTCGTTTCGGGGCCGGGCCGCGGGGCAGGGGATCAGTCAGGCGACGCTGGACGCGGCATTTCGTGGCACGGGCTATCTGCCCGGTGTCATAAAGCGGGATCGCAACCAGACCGAGTTCAAGCGTAGCCTCGAGGATTATCTCTCGATTGCCGCCTCGGAGGAGCGTGTGAGGCAGGGGCGGGCCGCTCTGGCGCGGGAACGGGCGACGCTGAGCGCGATTGAAGCCAAATACGGTGTCGATGCTGAAATCGTGACGGCGATCTGGGGGCTGGAAAGTTTCTATGGCACGCGGCGGGGCAATGTGCCGGTGATCTCTGCCACTTCGACGCTGGCCTTTGACGGGCGTCGTGGCGCCTTTTTCGAGAAGCAGTTGCTTGCCGCCCTGCGCATTCTGCAGAGCGGGGACGTGACCCCGGCGCGGATGACTGGAAGCTGGGCAGGGGCGATGGGGCACACGCAGTTCATACCGACCTCTTATCAGGCGTTTGCCGTGGATTTCACGGGGGACGGGCGTCGGGATATCTGGTCGGATGATCCATCCGATGCGCTTGCCTCTGCGGCGGCCTATCTTTCACGCAACGGCTGGACCCGTGGTCAGCGCTGGGGGCGCGAGGTGCCTGCGGGCACGTCTGGCCGTGTGGTGCAGCCCCAGCCGGGCGGACCGCGATTTGCGGTCAACCGCAATTTTCAGGTGATCAAGAGGTACAACAACTCTGACGCCTATGCGATCGGCGTGGGGCATCTGGCGGATCGGATTGGTGGCGCGGGACCCCTTGAGACACAGTTTCCGCCGGATGCCAACGGGCTGACGAAGGATGACCGGATCGCGCTGCAGCGGGGGCTGACCCGGCGCGGGTTCGACACGGGCGGCGCCGATGGCGTGATCGGCCCCGATACGCGCGAGGCCCTGCGGGGGTATCAGGCAAGCCGGGGGCTGCCGGTGACAGGCGAGCCGTCGGTGGAGCTTTTGCGCGGTCTCAGGTGAGCCTGTCGGTGCTTTTTTGACGTTGCGGTGACGTGTCCCGCCCTTTCCGGGAGGTTCAGGGCGTGTCGGTGACGAGGTTGGAGAGATCCTTTGCCGCGTCTTTCAGGGCGTCGAGATAATGCAGCGCTCGGGGGGTGTCGAAGCGCTGGGTGGGGGCGTGGAAGGAGAGGGTGGCCATCAGGCGGCCGCTGGTGTCCTGAACCGGGACGGCCAGCGCGATCATGTCCTCCATGAATTCCTCGCGGTCGAGGGCGTAGCCTGTCTTGCGGACCTCGGCGATCTCGTCGAAGAGCGCGCCGGCATCGGTGATGGTGTTGGGGGTGCGCTGTTCGAGGTCGGTGGCGTCGAGATAGGTTTTCAGGTGGTTGGTCGTCAGCGAGCTGAGATACATTTTGCCGCTGGCGGTGCAGTAGAAGGGCACGCGCGTCCCGATGGGCAGCTGGATGCGCAGGGGCCATTCGGTTTCGACCCGTTCGAGATAGGTCATGCAATCGCGGTCGGGCAGGGCGATGTTGCAGGTTTCGCCGATGGCCCGGCTGACCTGTTTGAGCACCGCTTGACGTGCCGTGCGGATGCGCAGCGAGGACAGGATGCCGCCCGCCATGGTGCGCAGGCGGGGGCCGGGAGAATAGGTGCGCCCGTCCATGTCGCGCTGGAGGAAGCCTTCTTCTTCGAGCGTGCTGAAGAGGCGGTGGATGGTGGGCTTGGGCAGGCCGATCTGGGCGTTGACCTCGGTCGGCGTGACCGGGACCCCGGCGCTGGCGATCTGTTCGATCACCATCAGCAGCCTGAGGTTGGTCGGGATCGATCCGGATTTTTCCCCATCCATCGGTTTTATCTTCTTTATCGTTGCGGCAGCAGAGCGGTCGACAGGGCCGGGACAAGGGCCACGATGATCCAGACCGCGATCAGGGCGATAAGATAGACCAGAGAATACCGCAATAGCCGGAAATACGGAACGCCCGTCACGCCGGAGGCGACATAGAGGTTGAGGCCATAGGGCGGCGTGATGAAGCCGATCGAGGCGCCGACGAGGAAGATGACGGCGAATTGCACCGGCTCGACGCCCACGGAATGGGCGACGGGGGCGAGGATCGGGGCGAGGATGATCGTCACCGGCAGGCTTTCCAGCACCATGCCGAGGATGAAGACGATGGCCATCGAGGTGAAGAGCACCGCGTGGTAGCCGCCCATCGAGGTGACGAAATCGCCGATCACCTGTTGCGCGCCGAGGACGGAGAGGATCTGCTGCATGACCACCGAGACGGCGATGAGCGGGGCGAGGATGCCGGTGATCTGGGCCGAGCGCATTGTGATCGAGGGCAGTTCGAGCGGCCCGAAGCCGCGCACGACCAGCATTTCGGAGAAGGATTTCTCGGACACGTCCTTGTCCTGCCTGCCGCCGATGAGCCGGTGGATCGGCAGGCAGACGAAGCCCACGATGACGCAGAAGCCCACCGTGACGCCCGCCGCCTCGGTCGGGGAGAATTTGCCGGTGTAGATGCCCCAGAGCACGAGGCCGATGGCGAAGAAGCCGAGCCATGCGCCGATTGCCGTCTTGATCACGCGCAGCGGGCTGAGTGCGATCAGGTGGCCCCAGCCGTTTTTCCAGCAGACGAGGAAGCAGGCGAACATCATGCCGCCCACCATCATCGCGCCGGGGATGATGCCGGCCACGAACAACTCGGAGATGGGCAGGTTCAGCAGGAAGCCGTAGACGATGAAGATGATCGAGGGCGGGATGATGATGCCTACGGTG
This sequence comes from Roseovarius sp., assembly GCA_040220035.1. Lineage (GTDB taxonomy): Bacteria > Pseudomonadota > Alphaproteobacteria > Rhodobacterales > Rhodobacteraceae > Roseovarius. Next base: position 21,547 of record JAVJTX010000024.1, read on the forward strand.
CCGCCCGCCGCGGCGGTGGCGGCCGAGAAGCGTTCGTCATAGCCGCCCTTGACCATTTCGGGGTGCAGCATCGATCCGATGGTGGCGGTGGTGGCGGAGTTGGAGCCGGAGATCGCCGCGAAGAGGCCGCAGGCCCCCAGCGAGGCCATGGCCAGCCCGCCGCGGATCCAGCCGAGGCAGGCATAGGCGAAATCGGAAAGCCGACGGGCGATGCCGGAGCGGTTTATCAGGTCGCCGGTGAGGATGAAGAGCGGCATGGCCAGCAGGGCAAAGCCGTCGGTGAAGACATCCGCCAGCGCCGCGCCGATATTGTCGAGCGGCAGGGGAAGCAGGAAGGACATGCCCAGCACCCAGTAGCCGATCACGAGGAAGACCGGCACGCCGAGCATGAAGAGGAACGTCACCCCGACCGAGATGAGGGTGATGATCATCGGGTCGCTCATGTCAGTCTCCTCCGATGACGGCTTGTTTCAGAAGGGGGTCGCCGCTGCGGTAATTGGCAAGATCCTCGAACAGGTTTTCCAGCACCCGCGCGACCAGCACCGTGAAGGCCAGCGGCACGGAGATCAGGAACCACCATTGCATGATGTTGTCGGTGCCCAGCATGATCTGGAAGTTCGAGGCGGAATTGGCCACGACCCGGGTCGAGGTGACCACGACCACCCATGAAAAGCCGATCCAGAGCGCGGCGTCGAGCAGCAGGCAGGCCATCTGTCCGGCGCGCGGCATGGCGGTGCGGAACTCGGCAAAGGCGAGATGGGTGCGCAGCTTGACGTTATAGCTGCAGCCGAACCACGTCATGATGAGGAAGAGGAAGGGGGGCAGCGTGGTCGACCATGGCGCCTGTTGCGAGAGGACGAAGCGGCGGAAGACCTCGACGAAGATGATGCCGCCGATGGCGAGGTAGGAGACGACCATGACGGTGGATTCGAAGTTGCGTTCGAACCACGGGCTGAGCCGGTAGATCAGCAGGATCAGCAGGGCCGCCACCAGCATCGCGGCCAGCCCCATCGGCCAGACCGCGGGGTGGCGCATCGCCTCGCTGAGCATCCATGAATCGCCTTGGGCGAGGGCGCTGAGAATCTCGCCTGCGCCGTCAAACCAGCCGGTCATTGCCTGTTCCTCCTGTCGGGTCGCGGTGTGCCTGCGCGGTCTTGGATGCCGCGTATGCAGGGGCGGGCCGCCGGGATCGGCTGACGGCCCGCGCCGGTCTTATCGGTAGCAGCTTAGGCCGAACGCCACCAGCGGCGCGGCTCGACGTTTTCGGGCTTCGTATCCTGCGGGATCTGACGCGCGACGTCGTAGATCTCCTGATAGGTGTCGAGACCGCCGGCCCAGTTGTTGAGCCGTTCGCGCCATTGTGCCCAAGGCTCGGGGTTGTATTCGGGCGAGCACATTTCCTCGGCCATCTTGATCTGGTCGTCGGCGAGGAAGGCCGGGCGCACATTTTCCTTGACGAAGATCGTGTCGGGAAGCTGTGGATCGGAGAAGCCGACGGTCTTGACCAGCGCGGCCTCGTTGGCGGCCTGCACATGGGCCTGGGCCCAGTAGGCGGATTCCATGATGGCGTCCTGCAGGTGCGGCTCCATGCTGTCGTAGACCTTGGCGGACATGGAGGTATGTTCGGTACCGCAGAAGAACTTGAGGTCGACCGACTGGCTGACCACGGGCGACATGTTGGCATAGGCCACGGCCGAGGCCCATGTTTCCGCGCCGTCGATCAGGCCCTGCTTGAGACCGTCGAGCGTTTCCTCCCATGCGACGGGCACCGGGTTGAGGTTGAGAAGCTGCATCGCGATGCGGCCCAGCTGGGTGCCGGTGACGCGGTTCTTGGTGCCGAAGAGTTCCTCGAGCTTGGTGACGGTGGGCTTGTCGGCGAAGGACTGGCCCATCTGCAGGCCGCGGAGTTCGCAATGGCTGAAGAGGAATTTCAGGCCGTGGCGTTTTTCCAGCGGCTCGCGCAGGAGTTTCATCGATTCCGGGCTGTAGAGGAAATGGTATTGCGAGGCCCGGGTGGGGAACATGTAGGCGTAGTCGAGCACGTTGAGATAGGGCGCGCCGCCGGCCGAGTTCTGGGTGGAGGCGGCGTACATGTCGACGACGCCAAGCTGGGTTTTCTCGACGCAGGAAAGCTGGCCGCAGATCTGGTTGTCGCCGATGAATTCGACGCGGATCTCGCCCTCGGTGCGCTCTTCGAGGTCGCGGCAGAATTCCAGCGCGCCCATCCGTTCGATGAGCAGGTTGCGCGCGTTGAAACCCGAGGCGCCCATTTTCAGGGTGTGCTTGGGTTCCTTGGCGAAGCGCTTGTCATAGGTGCTTTCGGCGGCCTTTGCGAGCGACGGCAGGCTGGCGGCGCCTGCGAACGCGCCTGCGCCCAGCAGCACCGACGACATGCCGAATTGCCCCGACAGTCGGAACAGATCCCGGCGGCTGATCCCGCTCAGGGCTTTGGATACTTTCATGGTCTCCTCCCACGTTGCGTATTTTTGATACTTGCAGTCTCAATATTGGTCGACCTATGTTCGATCTGGCAAGGAAAATCTTTTTCCTGCACAACGATTGGAGGAGGTCGCCCGGAAATGCCCGAATTGTCAGCGGATTACGTGATTGTCGGTGCTGGCTCTGCGGGATGCGTTTTGGCGAATCGATTGTCCGCCGACCCGTCGGTCAGCGTGGTTCTGATGGAAGCGGGGGGGCGGGACTGGAACCCGTGGATCCATATTCCGGTCGGGTATTTCAAGACGATGCACAACCCCTCGGTTGACTGGTGCTACCGGACGGAGCCGGACCCGGGGCTGAACGGGAGGCGGCTGGATTGGCCGCGCGGCAAGGTGCTGGGCGGGTCGTCGTCGCTGAACGGGTTGTTGTATGTGCGGGGCCAGCCGCAGGATTACGACCGCTGGCAGCAGATGGGCAATCCGGGCTGGGGCTGGGATGACGTGCTGCCGCTGTTCAAGCGGTCGGAGCGGCAGGAGCGGGGGGCGGACGCGTTTCACGGGGACGAGGGCCCGCTGTCGGTGTCGAACATGCGGCTGCGGCGGCCGATCTGCGATGCGTGGGTCGCGGCGGCGCAGGAGGCGGGCTATGCGTTCAACCCGGATTACAACGGCGCGACCCAGGAGGGCGTGGGGTATTTTCAGCTGACCGCCCGGAATGGCCGGCGCTGTTCCAGCGCGGTGGCGTTTCTGAACCCGGTCAAGTCGCGGCCGAACCTGACGGTTCTGACCAATGCGGCGGCAAGCCGGATCGTGTTCGAAGGCAGCCGGGCTGTGGGCGTGGCCTATCGTGACCGGGCGGGGCAGGAACATGTCGTGCGGGCCGGGGCGGAGGTGATCCTGTCATCCGGGGCGATCGGGTCGCCGCAGCTTCTGATGGTGTCGGGGATCGGCGAGGCGGAGCAGTTGCGCGAGCATGGCATCGAGGTGCGCCGGGACGTGCCCGCCGTGGGCAAGAACATGCAGGATCACCTGCAGGCGCGGCTGGTGTTCAAATGCAACGAGCCGACGCTGAACGACGAGGTGCGCAGCCTGTTCAATCAGGCGCGGATTGCGGTCAAGTATGCCATGTTCCGCTCGGGGCCGATGGCGATGGCGGCGAGCCTTGCGACGGGGTTCATGCGCACGGGCGAGCATGTGGAGACGCCGGATATCCAGTTTCACGTTCAGCCGTGGTCGGCCGACAGCCCCGGCGCGGGGGTGCATCCGTTTTCGGCCTTTACCATGTCGGTCTGTCAGTTGCGGCCCGAGAGCCGGGGGGAGATCCGGCTGGCGGGGGCGGATGCCGGGGTCTATCCGACGATCCATCCGAATTACCTGTCGACCGAGACCGATTGCCGGACGGTGGTGGAGGGGATCAGGATTGCCCGCCGGATCGCGCGCCATGCGCCGCTGAGCCACAAGATTTCAGAGGAGTTCCGGCCCGATGCCGGGCTGGCGCTGGAGGATTACGAGGGCACGCTTGACTGGGCGCGGAACAATTCGACGACGATCTATCACCCCACCGGCACCTGCAAGATGGGGCCGGGGCCCGATGCGGTGGTCGATGCGCGGCTGCGGGTGCATGGCATCGCCGGGCTGCGGGTGGCGGATTGCTCGATCATGCCCGAGATCGTGTCGGGCAACACCAATGCCCCGGCGATCATGATCGGGGAGAAGGCCTCGGACATGATCCTCGAGGATCGGAAAGTGGCGGTATCCTGACGGCCCGACGCTGACTAGAACAGCGTGCCGGGCAGCCATGTCGCCAGAGACGGCAGCATCCAGACCAGCAGCACGCCGATGGCCTGAAGCCCGATGAAGGGCACCACGCCGGCGTATATGTGGCCGGTGCTGACCTCGGGCGGGGCGGCGCCGCGCAGGTAAAAGAGGGAAAATCCGAAGGGCGGGGTGAGGAAGCTGGTCTGCAGGTTGATGGCGATCAGGATGCCCAGCCAGATCGGATCATGCCCCATCAGGATCAGGGTGGGCGTGACCAGCGGCAGGACGATCACCGAGATTTCCACGAAGTCGAGGAAGAAGCCCAGCACGAAAACGAAGAGCATGGTGAAGAGCAGCGCGCCGGTGGGGCCGCCGGGGAGGTCTTCGAGCAGGGCGGAGACGCGCTCTTCGCCGCCCAAGCCGATGAAGACGAGGGAGAAGATGCCGGCGGCGAGGATGGTGGCGAAGATCATCGCGGTCATGGTGAGGGTCGAGGTGGCGGCCTCGTGCATGACCTTGGCGCGGATGGTGCCGCGAAGCGCGAGGAGGAGGGCCACGATGCCCGCCACGGCGAGCAGGGCGTAGAGCGCGCCGAGCGCGTAGGCGCCGGTGGACAGGTCGTTGCGTTGCAGGCGGACGGGGAAGGCGCCGGAGAGGACACCGAGGAGGATCAGGGCGACGGCGCCGAGAATGATCAGGCGCGGGCTGTAGCCGAGGCGGTGGCCGGCCATCAGGATCGCGCCCACGGCGCCGACGGAGGCCGCTTCGGTCGGGGTGGCGACGCCGCCGAGGATGGCGCCCAAGACGGCGAAGATCAGCAGCACGGGTGGGACGACCGCGCCGAGGATTTCGGCGCTGTCGGGTTTGGCGAGGTCGGCGGGCGCGGGCGGCATGTCCTGCGGGCGGATCAGGCCGCGCAGCAGGATATAGGCGAGGTAGAGCCCCACCAGCATGAGGCCGGGGATCAGGGCGGCGGCGAAGAACTGGCCCACGGAAAGGGCCTCGACCGAGAACTTGCCCTGTTCGTATTGGGCCTGTTGGTAGGCGTTCGACATGACGTCGGCGAGGATGATCAGCAGGGTTGAGGGCGGGATGATCTGGCCCAAGGTTCCGGCGGTGCAGACGATGCCCGAGGCGACGCGCGGGTCATAGCCGCTGCGCAGCATGGTCGGCAGGGCGATCATGCCCATCGCCACCACTGTGGCGCCGACGATTCCGGTCGAGGCCGCGAGCAGGGCGCCCACGAGAACGACGGAGATGCCCAAGCCGCCGCGCAACTGTCCGAAGAGGCGGCCCATCGTGTCGAGCAGCACCTCGGCGATGCGGCTTTTTTCAAGTATCGCGCCCATCAGCACGAAGAGGGGGATGGCGATCAGCACCTCGTTGCTGATCAGGCCGAAGACGCGCTGACCCATGGCGCCGAGAAGGGAGATGTCCATCGCGCCCACCAGCCAGCCCAGATAGGCGAAGGCGATGGCCACGCCCGCGATGCTGAAGGCGACGGGGAAGCCGCAGAGGATGACCGCCACGAGAGCCGCGAACATCAGAAGGTCGAGGTTTTGCGTCACGACGGCTTACTCAGGATCAGCTTGAGGATCTCCGACAGGGATTGCAGCATCACGAGGATGCAGAAGGCCGGGATCAGGGATTTCAGGAGGAAGACCGCCTCGATCCCGCCGACGGAGATCGGGCCTTCGAGGATCTTCCACGAATTGCGCACCGAGGGCCATGACCAGTAGAGCAGCGCCGCCATCGACGGCATCAGCAGGCAGACATGGCCGAAGAGGTCGATGGTGCGGCGCGACAGGCGGCTGGCCTTGGCGTAGAAAATGTCGACGCGGACGTGCTTGTCGACCAAGAGGGTGTAGCCCGCGCCCAGCATGAAGAGCGTGCCGTGCATGTAGAGCACGCTTTCCTGCACGGCGATGGAATTGACGCCGAAAACGTAGCGCCCCAGCACGATGCCGAACTGCACCAGCACCATCAGCAGCGCCAGCCATTTCGTGACGGTCGCCACGATGGTGTTGAGGCCGTCGAGCGTTGCGGCGATGCGGTTCATCTGTCCCCCGGAAAAAGACGGTGCGGCGCGCTGGGCGCCGCACCGGTGGTTTGCGCGATCAGTAGCCCATCACGCTGGCGCGGGCGTTCATCTGGCCGTTATCGGCATAGGTCATGTAGCCGCCGATGAGGTCGCGATAGGCGATGAAGCTTTCGGTGATGCGTTTCACCAGCTCGTCGTCGTCCTGACGCAGCTCGTCGATGACTTCCTCGGCCGCCGTGCCCATCGCCGCGATCACGTCGTCGGGCAGTTTGCGCACGTTGACGCCATGTTCCTCGACAAGGGTCTTGAGCGCCTGCGCGTGCTTGGTGGTGTATTCCGTCCAGACCGGGTTGTAGAGGCTTTCGCAGGCAAGGCTGACGGCCTGTTGCAGGTCTTCGGGAAGTTCGGCGAAGATGTCGGCATTGACGCCGCATTCCTCGGCCGAGGAGGGCTCGCCCACGCCGGGCCAGTAGTAGTTCTTGGCGATCTGGTGGTAGCCGAGCGCGCTGTCGGTCCACGGGCCGATGAATTCGCCGGCGTCGAGCGCGCCGGTCTGCAGCGCCTGGAACATGTCGGGGCCGCCCATCGCCTGTGCCGCCATGCCCAGCTTGCTGGCCATTTCCGAGGCGAGGCCGGTGGTGCGGAACTTCATGCCCTTGAGGTCTTCGACCGAGTTGATCTCATCGCGGAACCAGCCGGCCCATTGCGGGCCGGAATTGCCGCAGAGGAAGGGCTTGATGCCGAAACGGCCATACATTTCGTCGTAAAGCTCCTGTCCGCCGCCATGGTAGAGCCAGCCGACCTGTTCATCGGCGCGCAGGCCGAAAGGTTGCGAGCCGAAGAGCAGGATGCCCTTGGATTTCGAACCCCAGTAGGCGGGGACGGCGTGGTAAAGTTCCGCCGTGCCTTCGCTGACGGCGTCGAACACGCCGCGGCCGGGGACGAGTTCACCGGCGGCGAAGAGCTTTACCTCGATCCGGCCGCCCGAGAGGGTGGTGATCCGGTCGGCGAGCATCTGGGCCGCGACGCCCGGCCCGGGCAGGTTCTTGGGCCATGCGGTGACCAGTTTCCATTGCCGCACGTCCTGGGCGATGGCGGGGGCGGCGAGGGCGGTGGCCGCGGTGCCGACGGCGCCGGCTGTGAGGAACTTTCTTCTGTCCATTATGTGTCTCCTTGCTGGTATCTCTGACTTGCCGGGCACGGCCCTGATCGAGTTTGGGGGCCGCCCGGTATCATGCGGTAAGCTGACCAGCCTGTCCCGGCCGGTGCAAGCTGAATTTTCGTGTCGGCGGCGGGAATTGGTGAATTTGACGGGGGTTTGACTGACCTTGCGGCGACGGGAGCGGAGCCGTCACCCCCGGGGGCGGGCCCGGATGATCCTGCGGGGGGGGGGGGGCTGGCCGTGTGCTCGGGGATTGGGACGCTGTCGGTGGCACGGGTGCCCGATATCAGGGTGGTCGAGCTTGTCGAGGAGGGGGGAGCGGGCGCAGGGGCTTGAGCGGCCCCCCCGGAGCCTTGCGTCCGGGGCGGATTTCTGGTCTTTGACCCTCAGATTTCATCCTCCATCGAAGAGTGGCAATGCCTCAGAATCCGAAATGCAAGATCACCGTTGCCGGGCTGGGATATGTCGGGCTGTCGAACGCCGTTCTGCTGGCCGGGCATCACAGCGTCGCGGCGCTGGAGATCGACGAGGGTCGGGTGGCCAAGGTGCAGGCGCGGGTGTCGCCGATCGAGGATGCGGAGATCTCGCAGCATCTGGCCGAGCGGGCGCTTGACCTGACCGCCACGAGTGAGGCGGCCGAGGCGCTGGCCGGGGCCGAGTACGTGGTGATCGCGACGCCCACCAATTATGACCCCAGGACCAATCATTTCGACACGTCGAGCGTGGAGGCGGTGATCGCGGAGGCGCGCGCCCATGCGCCGGATGCGACGATCGTCATCAAGTCGACCGTCCCGGTGGGCTTTACCACGCGGATGCGGGCCGAGACCGGGTATGAAGGCATTCTGTTCTCGCCCGAGTTCCTGCGGGAGGGCAAGGCGCTTTACGACTGTCTTTACCCGTCGCGGGTGGTCGTGGGCGATCATGGCGAGGCCGCGCGTCGGTTTGCCGACATGCTGGTGGAGGCCGCCGAGAAGGACGACGTGCCGGTGCTGTTCGCGTCGTCGTCAGAGGCGGAGGCGATCAAGCTGTTCTCGAACACCTATCTTGCGATGCGGGTGGCGTTCTTTAACGAGCTGGACAGTTATGCCGTGGCGCACGGGCTGAACCCGAAGGAGATCATCGACGGGGTCAGCCTCGAGCCCCGGATCGGGGCGCATTACAACAACCCCTCCTTCGGCTATGGCGGCTATTGCCTGCCGAAGGACACCAAGCAGCTTCTGGCCAATTACGAGGCTGTGCCGCAGAACCTGATTGCGGCGATCGTCCAGTCGAACAGGACGCGCAAGGATTTCATTGCCGACCAGATCATCGCGCGCGCCCCGAAGGTGGTGGGGGTCTACCGGCTGGTGATGAAGTCGGGGTCGGACAATTTCCGCGACAGTTCGATCCAGGGGATCATGAAGCGCGTGAAGGCGAAGGGGATCGAATGCATCGTCTACGAGCCGGCGCTGCCCGATGACGATTTCTTTCATTCGCGAGTCGAGCGGGATCTGAACACGTTCAAGGCCGAGGCCGATCTGATCATCGCCAACCGCAAGTCGCCGGAGCTTTCGGATGTGGCCGAGCGGGTCTATACGCGCGACCTGTTCGGGATCGACTGAGCGCCATGGCGCGGTGCGGGAACAGGGGTGCCTGAGATGGACGGCAGCGAGGCGCCCTGCGACCTGAGCGTGATCATTCCGGTCTACAATGCCGCCGCCACGCTGGAACGGGTCGTGAGCGATGTGTTGGCGGTGCGGGGGCTGGGGCTGCGGTGCCAGGTGGTACTTGTCGACGATGCCTCGACCGACAACAGCGGGGTGCTTGCCCGGCGGCTGGCGGCGGAGCATGCCGAGGTTCTTTTCCTGCAGCATGAGGTCAACGCGGGCGCCGGGGTGGCGCGGATGACGGGCTGGCCGCATGCGACGGGCCGTTACACGCTGTTTTTTGATGCCGACGACATCCTGCATGGCGACGTGCTGGGCCTGACGATCGAGCGGATGGAGGCGCATCCGCAGGTGGATACCGCCATGCTGGCCTATCGGTACGAGCGGGGGCGGGCGAATACCGGGCTGGAGATGTCGTTCGAGGATACGCGGGTGTTTCGCCGGCTTTTGCGGGCCGGGGCGCCGGCCATCGGCACGCCCGGTGAGATGGGCGCGCTGCTGATGGTGACGAATTACCCGTGGAACAAGGTGATCCGAACGGCGCATTTCCGGCAGGCCGGGCTGCGCTTTGGCACCACATACGTGAACAACGACATTCGCGCGCATTGGGAGATGATCGTGAAGGCCCGGCGGGTGATGTTGTCGGACGAGGTGATCTGTACCCATCTGGTCGATCCGGAGGGGCCGAACATCACCAACCAGTTCGGCGCGGAGCGGTTGCAGATGCTGGCCGCGCTGGGCGAGGTCTATGACATGCTGGAACGCGACGCCGATCTGCGGCGGCGCGAGGCGCACCGGTTCTGGGGCGTGGCGCAGCAGCTGTTCTGCTGGGCGAGGCCGAGGCTGGAGCCGGGGATCGTGACGCGGTTCGATGCGGCGTGGCGGGAGCTGATCGGGCGGATCGACCTTGGCGATTACACCGATCTGCGCCTGCGCCACGATCCCGATCTGGCCGACGCGCTTGCCAATCACCTGCTCGCCCCGCAAGGTTCCTAAAACATGCCGAAGCTGTCGATCATCGTTACCGCTTATAACGTGGCGGGGTATCTCGGGCCCTGTCTTGACGGGATACTGGGCCAGTCGATCGGGGATATCGAGGTGATCGTGGTCGACGACGGATCGACCGACGGGACGGGAGATATCATCGAGACCTATGCCGCGGCGGATGCGCGGGTGCGGCCGATCCGGTTCGGGAAGAACACGCAAGGTGGAGTGGGGCCCGCGGCCAATGCCGGGCTGGCGGAGGCGACGGGGGATTTCATTGGCTTTGCGGATGGCGACGACCTGTATGATCCGCAGATGTTCGGCGAACTCTATGATGCGGCGGTGACGCATGACGCCGATCTGGCGATGTGCCGGTATCACCTCATGGATGACGCCACCGGAGAGTTGGGAGAGCCCGACGAGGCAAGGTTCTGGCAGCCCTATCGCGAGACCACGGCGGTGACGCTGGACGCGGCGCGGCGGAGCGAGCTTTTGCGGTTTATCGCGGTGCCGTGGCGGAAGATCTATCGGCGCGACCTGGTGGAGCGGACGGGCCTGCGGTTTCCGGAGGGGGAATTCTTTTTCGAGGACAATCCGGTGCATTGGGCGGCCGTTCTGGGCGCGAGCCGGGTGGTGATGGTTCCCGAGCACCTGTGCCGGCACCGGGTGGGCCGGCCGGGGCAGACGATGGAGACCGCCGATCACCGGCTGCCGCAGATCTTTGCGCATCACGACACGATCCGCGACCTGCTGCGGCGGGAGGGTCGCGAGGCGGCGCATCGGGGCGATCTGCTGTTGTGGCTTGCGACGCAGCTTGCCTGGGTGAGCGCGCGTGTCCGGGGCGACGTGGTGCGTGGATTGTATGACAGGCTGGTGCCGGTGGTGGCGCAGTATGACGCGGCCGAGATCGACAGGTTCTGTGCCAGTGCCGCGCCGTTCGGGATGGCGCCCTTGCTGAAGGCGTTGAAAGCCGGGGATTTTGAGGCGTTTCGAAAGTCCGTGGAGGCGCGGCGCGGCGCGGTGACCGAAGGGGCGCGGCCGGGCCGGACGAAAGGGACGTCGCTTTGGGCGGTGGGGCTGTATCATCTGCGCCATTCCGGGTTGCGCCGGACGGCGCGGCTGACCGCCGGTTACGCGGTGGAGCAGCTTGGCGGGGCGGGCCGGAGAGGGCCGGGGAAGGAGAGACACGCGGTGACAGAGAAAGACCTGATGATGGGGCTGGTGGTTTTGCAGCGCGAGGTGCGGCAGTTGCGGGACGAGGTGGCGGAGCTGCGCCGGGAGCTGGCTGAGGCACGGGCACCGGGGGCGGAGGACGGGGCGCCGGAGGCTGATCAAGCGGAGGGCTGAGCCGCGCGGTTGCGAGGCTGCTTGACATTGGATACCGGGTGCGCCCTAAAGCGGAACCTGAGCGGTGGAGGCCCCGGTGGCCACCCCAGGAACATGAAGAAAGCGGGTTGTTCTCTACATGGCCGATGACATTTCCCATTCCAATCACAGTGCCACGCCACCCCGCAGTTCGGAAATCGTCGCGCCACTGTCATCGCGCACGCTGTTCTGGCGGGCGCGATACCTGCGCGAGTCGCGGTTTCTGACCCATGTGCCGTTCCTGTTCTGGCTGATCGAGACCTGCCGGCCCGGATGCGTGGTGAAGCTGGGGCTGGGGGACGGGGTGTCGTATTTCGCTGCCTGTCAGGCGCTGGACAAGCTCGAGACGCAGGCCGATTGTGTGGCGATCGACACCGGCGATGGCGAGGGCGGGGCGGAGACGGACCGCGACGGCATACGGCAGTATAACGAGGACAATTACGCGGAGTTCTCGCAGATCCTGCGCACCGATCTGCGGCGAGCGGTCAACCGGTTTCCCGATGGCTCGGTCGATTTGCTGATCGTCGATGTGGATATCGACGAGGCGATGATCGACCGGCTGACGCATGACTGGCCGCGGAAGCTTTCGGAGGGGGCGGTGGTGCTGTTTCACGGCACGGCCACGCGGTTTGCCGACGGGGTGGCGGCGGGCTTCCTCGACCGGGTCACGGCGACGTTTCCGCATGTCAGCTTCGAGGGGGGCGACGGGTTGATGCTGGTGCTGTATGGCGCGCAGCGGCAGGACCGGCTTTTGCGGCTGACGGATTTGCAGCCGGGGATGCGCGGGTATTCGGAGATACGCCATGTGTTCCGGCGGCTGGGGGCAACGCATGAATACGAGTGGCAGAGCCGGGGTCGCGAGACGCGGGAGACGGCGCTGCGGGAGCGGTTGGCGGCGGCGGAAACGGAGCTGGCCCGGCTGACGGAGGAGAATGCGCGGCTTGGCCGGGAGGATCTGACCTCTGGGACCGGGCCTGCCGGGGAGGGCGAGCCGGACCGGGAGTGGGACGATTCCGATGCTACTCCGCCGGAGATCGAGGAGCTGACCGCGGAACTGGCGGAGCTGCGCCGCGAGGCGGCGGGCCGGTCGGCGGAGCTGTCCCGGTTGACGGGTTTGCTGGAACAGGCGGAGGGCCAGCGGCTCGAGGAAACGACGGAGCTGACCGCGCGGGCGAGGAATGCTGAGGAACGGGCCGCTTTGGCCGAGCAGAGCCTGAAGGAGGTGGCGGACCATCGGAATGCGATTCTGGCCAGCACCTCTTGGAAAGTGACCGCCCCGATCCGCAAGATCGTGAAGTCTGTTCGACACTCGAAATCCTGACCTGACGCTGCCTATGTCGGGAAGCGTTATGACGGCCGGATGCCGCGCGTGACGTCTTTGCCGGTTTTCCCGGCGATGACCCTGTGGACGGCGCTGGAGCACTGGACGATTTCGGGCTGGGCACCCTCGTCCAGTGGCGCCGTCATCAGCCGAGCCTTGCCTTCGAGAGGTCGAAGGTCAGCAGCGTTTCGGGCGTGTCGCTCCCTGCCAGTCCGAGAGAGAGGACGCTGCCCTTGCGGGAGAGCGAGACCTCTTCCGCGTGGTCGCCGAAGCGGATGGTCGTCAGGGTCGCCTGTGCCAGCGGAATATCGAAGGTCAGCAGCTTGCCCTCGATCATCTCGTTATCCTTGTAGGTGACGAAGGAGCGGCTGTCGAAGTCGTCTTCGAGGCCGTCATCCTTGCGTTCGCTGCGAGCCGCCTGATGGCTTTGGATATTGGCGTCGGCGTCGCCGGGCAGGGCGGCACCGAGGCCGCGCGTTGCGGTTGCGGTCAGCTTCAGCGAGCTCTGCCGGATCGCAACATCGCCGTCGGGTGTGCGCAGGGTGAGGCCGTCCTCGGAGAGGTCGAGCTCGGGATCGAGGTGAAAGCGGATCTCGGGGCTGGACTTGGAAGAGGCGCTGAGCGGGATGTCGACAAGGATCAGGTGGCTGTTGCGGTATTGGCCGAAGATGCGGACCCAGCTTCGGCCCTGTCCCATACGGGCGCCGAGCGCCACGGCGGAGAAGCCGTCGCCGGATTGCACATCGAGGATATCGCTTTTGATCTCGACCGGGTCGCGGTCGAAGATCGGGGCGTTATGCGCAAGCTGGGTCTGGAAATACTTGTACCGCATCGGGTTGGAATATTTGTACGGTCCGCCGGAATCGATGAAAACCGGCTTGCCGTGCCAGTGACAGATGAAGGACATGGCATCCCAGTGCCCGTGCGGGCCGCGGAACGGCCGGTGCAGGAAGGTTGACTGCAACTGCTGTTCGGGCGGCTCGGGGCTGCGGAAGATGAAGTATCCGTCCTGCTTGTACTGGCTGAGGAAGGGGTAGGGTTCACCCTCTGCGCCGGCGCTGCGGTGATAGCGGACGCGGGGCGTCTGGTAGGGCGGCTCTTCGAAGGCGGCGATGTATTTCTTGTCGAAGCGCTGGAAGTGCTTGCTGTCGCCGATGCCCGGGAGACGGTGAAAGACCGGCATGATGTCGTGCAGGAACTCGTTCATGCGGGTGAACATGTCGTCGGAGGCGTTGGTGAGCGGGTGGCCGATGCTTCGGAAATACTCGCAGGTCTCGTGCAGACGGCCCATCAGGAAGACGTGGTAGAAGATGGAGTGTTCCTTGACCGTGCCTTCGGCATGGCTGACGGCGCGCTCGATGAAGTCGTCGACCTTGGTTCGCGCGAATTCAAGGGTGCGGCTGCGGCGTTGATCGTCGGTCAGGAAGATCATAGCCATGTCGGCCAGCCCCTCGGCCTGAAACAGGGTGTGATTGGAAAACTGCCATTTCTCGGAATCGAGGTAATCCATCAACGTCTTGCGATGGAGCATCATCACCTTGCGCAGGCGGGCGTTGAATTCGGGCGTGATCCGCTCGGCCAGACCCCGGGTGTAGAGCCATGCGATGTAGGAGGCCCGGTAGCCGGTCGCGTGGTCATCCCAGATGTCGTTCTTGGGCCGGTGGCCTTCGGCCTCGACGTGGCGGACGAACGCCTCGAGGACGTCGAACGCCTTTTGCCAGTGCGGCTCTTGCGGATTGCCGTTGATGTCCTCGTCGGTGAGGACGCTTGTCCAGGCCATGGAGTTGAAATAGATGCGCCAGACCGGATTGCCGGTGGGGTGCACCGTCCAGTCGGTCAGGTCGGCGAGGTCGAATTCAGGAAAGGTGTTGCGGATTTCGATCAGGCCGGCATTGCGAAACAGCTTGTTGAGCCCGGGCGCGTCGTAGACTTCGCGCTCGGGCAGTCGCAGCAGCGGTTCGATTTTCTTGATGCGAGCGATCTCGCCGGGCCAGAGTTTTTGCGGCTTGGGCGCCTTGGCCCTGTCAGCCGGCGGTTGTTCTTGGAAGGTCTCGCCGGGCTTGCTGCCATCGAGTTCGGGTTTCTTGCCGGGCCGGGCGGCAGCGCCGGCCGTTTTGGTCTGGGCAACGGGGGCGACCTGTGTCGGGGTGCTTTTATCCGCGGCCTTGTCCGCCGTGTAGCTGGCAAGCGCCAGCAGCATGATCCTGCTCCTTGTGCCCCCTTTGACCGGGCAGATATCCGAGACGCGGTTATAGGTTCCCTCGATCGTGGCCGCGGTCCGGGGTTCGGCCGTGTAATCGACATCGGAATACTTGAAGCCGTGGGTGTCACGCAGCCACAGCATGTCGTCGTCGAGCGCGTTGAGCTCGGCCACCAGCTCTGGTTTGAGCTGGGGCGGCTGGTAGATGCCGTTCCGGTTGGAAACGTCGAGCAGCGTGGCGAGCAGGCCGTTCGTCTCCTCGTTGAACTTGTTGTTGTCGTTGGGCCAGATGGTGTTGCGGTAGTCCTGAATGATGCTCATCACCTCGGCGCTGAGCGTCTCGTTCTTTTCGCGGCTGGGCGCGGGGAGCTTGCCGACGAGGTCGGGGGCCACGACGGAGATGAAATCCTCGCACACGTCGCCGTTGACGAGGGCCTCGCGCTTGTATTCGCGCGGGATCAGCTCGGCGCCGAGCGGGTCGTAGGATTCGAGGATCTTGCGCGCGGTCTGCTTGACCGGGGGTTTGAGGATACCGGAGGCCTTGAGCGTCTGAAGCGCGGCCGAGAGGTAATAGCTGGCGGGTGAGCGGAAGTAGACGACGACCGAGATGCTTTCGAACAGAGCGGTCAGGCGGTCGAAGAGGGGTTGCCCCAGTTCGGGCTTGAATTCCCGGCCGAGGAACTCGGAGGTCAGGATCACGTGGTCCGGATCGACCTTGCGGATCTTTTCCTCGATATCGTCGAAATAGGCATGGAAGGCCTTGAGGTTCTTTTCAACGTCATTGCCGTAGCGGTGCATCAGGTAGCGCGGCGGGCGGTTGCCGCAGACCGGCAGGGCCAGCGCGTTATGGTGATTCTTGCCCTCCGTCAGGGGGTAGAACACACCGTTGATCGCAAGCTGTTCGCTGTTCTTCTTGAGGAAGTCCTGCAGCGATTGTGTTCCGGTCCGCCCGGTTCCGATGTGGAGATAGAGATGCATTCAATGGCCTTGTTGTCTGGCGATGTCACGCCTCTAGGACCGGGGAGAAATCCGGCCAGTCGTAGTCTTTGGCAAGCCTCAGAGCCGCGCGTTGCATTGCGTTGCCATCGCCGGAATCCTTGCGGGACAGGAGTGTCTCGATGGCCCCTGTCAGGGCTGTTTCGCCGTTGTCCGGGTCATAAAGCACACCCGCGTCGCGGCCTGCAAGGACTTCTCTGGTGTGGCCCACCGAGGGGATCACGACCGGTGTGCCGAAGCTGAGCGCCAGCAGCATGGAGCCGGAGGTGAGGATGTTGCGGTAGGGGTAGACCGCGGCATCGGCGGCGTTGAAGAAGAGCTGTAGCTCGGCGTTGTCGAGAAACCGGTTGGCCACCCGGATGCGGGCCAGCTCGTCTTTGCGGAGCGGGGGATCGACCGCCGGCAGCGGATCGAAGGAATGCCGGCCGGCCAGGATCAGAAGCGCGTTCGGGCGTTTGCTCAGCACCTGCCGGAAGGCGGCGACGAGCTGTTCCACGCCCTTGTAGGGCCGCACCTGTCCCGCAAAGAGAAGGACATCGTCGGCGGGGTCGATATCGAGGGCGCGCCGGGCGGCCGCGCGGGGGATGTAGTTGGGGTAGCTACCAATATAGTTGCCATGGGCCGAGACGCGAAGCTTGTCCTGCGGCAGGGGGAAATGGGTTTCGACCTCGGCCTTCGAGGCCTCGGCATGTAGGTGGATGACATGGGCGAGCCGGGCGATGCGGGCGGAAAGCTCTGCTTCGATCTCGGGGAAGGCCGTGTCGTGGGAGACGGTGTTGTGCACGGTCCAGGCGAGCCGCCCGCCACCGGCGACGAAGGTTTCGAGCCTTGAGGCGAAGCTTTCGGCGATCTGCCGCGCGGCGGCGCTGTCGGTCACCTCGGCGAACAGGAGGTTGAGCCAGTGCAGGTGGAAGGTCACGCGCGGCGGGCGGTCGGGCCGTTGCAGCACCTCGAGGGCGGCGTCGATATCACCGGCGACCACCTCGGTGTGGCGGCGCATCCGGGCATAGAGCCGTTTCTGGTAGGGGTTGGAATAGGAATAGTCGGGCCAGAACAGGACCATGCCCGTTCCCTCGCGCAGGCGATAGGTGATATTGCGCGGCGCATCGGGGTCGGGCGCGTGGACGTCCCAAAGGGTGTCGAGCCCAAGCCGCCGCAGCGCTTCGCGCTGGGCCCGGTAGGTATTGGCGGTCTGGTGATGTTCGTTCACTGACGAGGTGTTCCGGCCATGCCAGCGGCGCTGGTAATAGACCTTGTCGACATGGTGGAACGCGCCGATTTCGCTGAGCTTCAGGAACATGTCGTAATCGACGGCGTTCACGATATCCTCGCGGAAGCCGCCGGTGCGTTCCCACGCGGCCCGGCGGAACATGCGGAAGTGATGCGTGATCGAGGTGATCATCATCTTCTCGCGCGAGAAGACCGGCCAGCTGTATTCGTTCTTAACGTGGTCGCCCTTCTCGTCGATGCGCTCGGCCGAGCTGTAGCAGCATACGGTGTCGGGGTGGGTGTCGAGATACTCCATCATCGCCCGCACCGCGCCGGGTTTGAGGGTGTCGTCGGAATCGAGCTGGCCGACATAGAGGCTGTTGGACATGCGCACCGCCTGGTTCGAGGCAAAGCCGATGCCACCATTGGGGTTGTCGGACCATCTGACCCGCGGTTCGGTGTCGTAGCGCGCCACGAGGCGGGCCATGGTGTCGTCGCTCGAGCCGTCATTGGCGATGCAGATGTCGAGATCGCGGACATCCTGCGCCAGCACGCTGTCGATGGCGCGCTCGATGTAGCGGCTGGCGTTGTAGGCGGGGATGTAGACGCTGACCCTTGGCACCTCGAAGACGCCGTCCTTGCGGCGGTCCCAGTTGTTGGGGCAGAGGCTGCGGTAGAGGTCGGCGTCGGCGGGGTATGCCTTGGCGTGGGAGATGCCGGCGAGGTGGCGGGCGGGCTGGGGCGCGAAATAGGCGCCGGCGTTGTACATGCGGAACGCCAGTTCGCGCGCGGCGTGGTACGTGTCTTCGAAGCGGATGTCGGGGGGGCCGACCCGCCGCAGCAGCGCGGAAGGGACACCCATGTTCAGCCCCGTCATCTCGCGGAAGGGGAAGCGGCTGTTGAACGTGCTGGCGTTGACCTCGCCCGAGAAACCGGTCGTCATCGAATCGGCGCCGGAAAACCGGACAAGGGGCTGGACGATGGTGTCGGTCAGGGACGCCCGCCATGCCATGCGCCGGAGCGCGAGATCGTCGAGGGCGACGAAGCCGTTGAGAAACAGGACGAAATCACTGTTGGCGGCGATGCGGCGGATTTCGGCTTGGGCCTCGCTGCCGAGGATGTCGGCGGCCAGGATGTGGCAGGTGCCGCTGGCCCTGAAATCGTGGGTGGCGGCGGTGCCCTTCGCGCCGGCGAAGACGGTGACGGAGAGGTCGCCGGGAAAGTCCATTTGCGCCAGCCGGTCTAGAAGCAGGTCGGTGTCGTCCGGCCCTGCCGGTGCATGGATCACGTGCAGGCGGGTGGTCGTCTCCGTGCCCTCGGGCAGCAGCGTGGTGGTGGCGTCGTCGATGAAGGCGAAATCGTTGCGCGCGCCCGGCCAGTCGGGAAGGGCGAGGAGCGGCGGGAACCCACCGGGCAGCTTGCGCCGGGCCTCAAGACGGCGGAATGGCGGGTTGAGCCGCCCGCCCGGATAGCCGAGGTAATCCGACGGCGTGTTGACCTTGCGCGGCACCCGCACGGCGCGCTGGGCGCGGCGGAGGTGGCCCGCGTAGATATCGAGGGTCTCGGAATCGATGCGCGGGTGATAGCTGAGCTGGTCCAGAACGCGTTCGGCGAGGTCGGTGTCGCCCTTTTCGATCAGGTCCAGAACGATCCGGAATCGGGTCCAGGCGTTGCGCGGCTGGTCTTTGAGCTGTTCAGCGATGGTCAAGGTCAAATGCCCGCGTTTTCATTGTGTCGTCGGCATCCCGGAAATCAGATGCGGCTTGCGCCAAAATACCGGCTTTATTGACAACCCGGCGCGCGACTTCAAGACCCGCGCCGGGCGGGAGGCCGGATTCCTCTCAAACCGCACGATCATAAGTCGGCATAGAGCGTTTCGCCCAGATCGGGCCAGTGCTGTTCGCGGGCGCGGGCCAGCGCGGCGTCGGCCATTTGGCCGATCGTGCCCGCGTCCTTGCGCGCGAGCAGGGAACGCAATGCCCCCGGCAATGCGCCGTCGTCTTCGGGGTCGTAGACGATCCCGGCATCGGTGCCGTCGAGCACCTCGGCGGTCATGCCGACGCGCGGCACGATCGTCGGCAGGCCGAAGCTGAGGGCAAGGACCAGCGAACCCGAGGTGAGGATGCGCGAATAGGGAAAGACGGCGAGGTCGGCGGCCCGGAAGAAGAGCTGAAGTTCCGGTTCATCGAGGAACCGGTTGGTGGCGAGGATGCGGTCGCGCTCGGCCCGGCTGAGCGAGGGCTTGATCTTGCGGAGCACCTTGTGGTGCATGGCGCCGGCGATCACCAGTTTCGCCTTGGGCCGTTCCGCGAGCAGTTGGCGGAACGCGGTGACCAGCCGGCCCACGCCCTTGTATGGCCTGACCTGGCCCGCGAAGAGGATCACGTCGTCGTCGGGCGCCAGCCCAAGGGTTTCGCGGGCGGTGTCGCGGGTGACGAAATCGGGGTAGATGCCGAAATAATTGCCGTGCGGTGAAATGCGGACCTTTTCGGGCGGGATGTAAAAGGCCGCGCGCACCTCGGGCAGGGAGGCGGCGGAATGCAGGTGGATCACGTCGGCCAGTTCGGCGATGCGCCGGGCCAGGTCGGCTTCGAGGTCGGGAAAGGCCGCGTCGTGGGAAATGACGTTGTGGACCGTCCAGACGATGCGGCCGCCTTCGTGTTTGAACGCCGCGAGGTCTTTGAGGAAGGCCGAGACGTTGCGCCGGGCCTGACCCAGCAGGCGGACATCCTTGAACAGGAAATTCACCCAGTGCAGGTGGAAGATGATGCGTTGCGCACCGTTTGCCTGTCGCAGGGTCCGGAGTGCCGAGGCAATCGGGGCTTCGACGATTTCGTGGTCGCGGCTGGCCTTGCGGTAGAGCAGGTTCTGGTAGGGGTTGGCGCGGTCATAGTTCGGGTAGAAGAAGACGCGGGGTTTCTGGGCCTTGCAACGGAAGCTGACCCAGCGCGGCTCGTCCGGGTTGGGGAGATGCACCTCCCAGTGGCGGTCGAGGCCCTGCCGTTTCAGCGCCTCGGTCTGGACGCGGTAGGTGTTGGCCGTCTGCGAGCGTTCGTGCAGGAACGAGGTGTTCCGGCCATGCCAGCGGCGCTGGTAGAGGATCCGGTCGATGTGGTGGAAGGCGCCGGTCTCGCTGAGCTTGAGGAACATGTCGTAATCGACGGCGTTGCGGATGTCGGTGCGAAAGCCCGTCGTGCGTTCCCATGCGGCGCGCCGGAACATGCGGAAATGGTGGGCGATCGAGGTGATCATCATCTTTTCGCGCGAGAAGACGGGCCAGCTGTATTCGTTCTTGATGTGGTTGCCGTCCGCGTCGATGCGCTCGGCCGAGCTGTAGCAGCAGACGGTCCTTGGGTGGGCGTCGAGATAGTCGGCAAGCTGGCGCAGGGCGCCGGGTTTGAGCACGTCGTCGGCATCGAGCTGGCCGACATAGAGCCCGCGGGTCATGCGCACGGCATGGTTGGAAGCGTGGCCGATGCCGCCGTTCTCGCCATCTTGCCAGCGGACGCGGGGGTCGCTCCCGAACGCGCGTTCGAGAATGTCGAGCGTCTTGTCCTGTGAGCCGTCATTGGCGATGCAGATCTCGAGATCCTGCATGTCCTGTTCGAGGACGCTTTCCACGGCCCGTTCGATGTACTTGCCGGCATTGAAGGCGGGGATATAGACGCTGACCTTTGGCACACGGTAGCGCCCGTCTTTGGGCCGGTCGAGGTGGTCGGGGCAGAGATCGGTCAGCAGCCGGTTATCCGCGGCTGTGTTGCCGGAGGTCCGGGCAGGACGCAGCAGCGGCACCAGAAGTGGCGAGAAATAGGCGCCGAGGTTGAAGAAGCGGAACGCCATCTCGCGCGCCGCATGGGTGGGCGAGGTGAAGTTGGTGTCGGGGCCGCCGGCCCGCTGAAGCAGGGCGCGGGGCACCATCAGGTTCAACCCGTCGACATGCCGGAACGGCAGGTCGTGACCGAACGGGTGGGGCGAGGATTTGACCGCGTAGGGGGTGGGCAGCCGCATCTCGGGCATCTGCAGCAGGGGCTGGACGACCGTGTCGGAAACCCGGCCCAGATACGCCGCGCGGGCGAGTGCACCGGGGTCGAGCGTGACCTCGCCGGAGAGGAAGAGGAACAGGTCGGCCTGTGGCAAGGCCTCGGTCATGTATTGCGCGGCGCGGGGCGAGAGGAGGGGTGCTTCGAGCAGGTCCACTTTGTGCGGGGAGGCGGTGATGGCGGCGTCGAGCGTCGGGCCGCGCGAGGGGGTGAAGAGGGTCACCTTGAGGGGGGCGTCGGATTGCTGTCGGTCGATTTGGGTCAGAAGGCGTTCGGCCTGACCGTCGTTCTCGGCGCCGCAGAAGACGTGGATGCGGGTTATTGCATCCTGCGAGAGGGGGGCGAGGCCCGCCGCGGCGGTGTGCAGGAAATAGGTGTCGTTGCCGTGGCCCGCGAGCTCGGGCAGCGCAAGGTCCGACGGGTAGGGCCGCGGCACGTAACGGTCGGCTTCGACCGCACGGAACGGCACGCGCAGGAGGCCGGTAGGATTGGCGGTGAAGTCGGCCGGCATGTTGACCTTGGGCAGCCGGTGTCCGGGCGGAATGCGGGCCTCGACGTGGCGGTGAAACATCTCGAAGAGGCCCGGGTCGATGTCGGGGTGAAAACGGATGCCGTCGAGGTGCCGCCGCGCGGCCGTGGCCTCGCCAAGGCTGCCGAGGCGCAGGGCCTCGGCGATCTGGCCCCATGCATTGCGGGGGCTGCAGGGCAATGGAATCCGGTCGTCCGGCACGGTGCGTTACCTCCGGAGCAAGCGGCGGACCGCCCGCACAGCGAGGCGCAGGGGTGCGGTGATCCGCCAGCTCGTGCTTGCGAGGGTATCCCTGAGCTGGCGCTCGCTCTGCTGGACGCGCTGTTGCAGGAATGCGATTTCGGCCTCCATGTCGTGCAGGCGGTCCGACAGGCTGAAGCCGTCGCCCGCCTCGGACACGGCGGAGGGTTCGGGTTCGGCGGCGAGGGGTTCCGGTCGGTTGCGGCGCAGGGTGATGCGGTCTTCCTCGAGTTCGAGAAGCTTGGCCAGCAGGCGCTCGACATCCTCGGAATGGCGCGAGGGCGGGGGCGCGATATCGCGGGTGGTTTCGAGCGGGCGCGGGCCGGCACCGCGGGCCATCAGGTCAAGCCGGTGCATCCGGCCCTGCCGGTCGAGAAACGTATCGAAGGCGCGCCGCTCGGCGCTGTCGGCGGGAAGGGCGGCGAGTTGCGACAGGGGCGAAGCGGCGCCGGGGGCGAGGACGAGCGCCATTTGCGGCGCACTCTGGCCGAAGACCATCACCGTCCGGTCGGGCGCCTTTATGCCGGCGACAAGCCCCTCGGAGAGGCCGGGCCCATATAGGAGCAGGGCGGCGGCGGTGTCGATATGGGGGGCCACGCGCGCCATGTCGCTGTCGCGGCGCGCGGCCTCGCAAGACAGGTTTACGGCAATAATGGCGAAGTCTTTGACCTTGTTTACTTCGGCCTCGATCGGGACCGAGCGATTGCCGCCATAAGCCGCGCGCGCGGTGTCGAAGGCCGGCACACCGGTCGCCGCACTGTCGCCGTTGCAGCAGCGGGTGGTCAGGTTCAGGCGGTTCGCCGCCTGACAGAAGGCGAGATGCGCGGTGCCGGTGGTGCCGCCCACGGTCAGCACGGCGTCGGGCCGGAAGATATCGGTCAGCCAGAAGACGAGGGGCAGCGCGGGCAGCGCAGCCGAGTCGTCGAGGTAATCGGCCGCCCAGGTGAGCGGGTGGCTGACCAGTTCGAGCAGGCGGTCGATGCGGGGGCTTTCGGTGTCGGAAAGCCTGCCGGTCGCCGCCTCGGCAGAGGCGTTTTGTTGTGCCGGTGCCGTCAACCTCATTACCCCGTACGGACCCTGCGGCCCGTGTCAGACATCGATTTTCGCACGAGGTCAGTTACGTGCATATATGTCTTCATACCGGATAATGTCGTCTTCGCCCAGATACATGCCGGTTTGCACCTCGATCAGCACGATCGGCACCTTCCCCGGATTCTCGAGCCGGTGCACGGTGCCGAGGGGGATATAGACGGACTGGTTTTCCGTCAGTAGCTTCACGTCGTCGCCCACGGTCACCTTGGCGGTGCCCTGCACGACGACCCAGTGTTCGGCACGGTGATGGTGCGATTGCAGCGACAGCGAGGCGCCGGGGTGGACGTGGATGCGCTTGACCTGAAAGCGTTCGCCGAGGGCCAAGGTTTCGAACCAGCCCCACGGGCGGTGATCCTTGCAAAATTCGGTGGCCTGCTTGGCGCCCTTTTCTTTCAGGGCGCTGACCGCCTTCTTGACGTCCTGCGCGCGGGAGGCGTCGGCGACCAGCACGGCATCGGGCATGGCGACGGTGATGATGTCCTTGAGGCCGATGCCGACCACTTCGAGCGTGTCGTCCTCGGAGCGCAGCAGGGTGTTTTCGCAGTCTATCGCGGTGGCATGACCGGAGGTGCCGACGCCGCGATCGTCGACCCCACCTTCTCGCCAGACGGCATCCCAGCCGCCGAGATCGGACCAGCCGCCGGAATAGGGGACGACAGAGAGGTTGCTGGCCTTTTCCATCACCGCGTAGTCGATGGACTCGTCGGCCGCGCCTGACCACGGGCCGGGCGCGAGCCGCAGGAAGCCGAGGTCGCACTCGCCCTGATCGAGCGCTTCGGTGACCGGGCCGATGAGTTCGGGTGTATGGGTTTCGAAGGCGTCGAGGATGGACTTGACCGAGAAGAGGAAAATGCCGGCATTCCAGAGGTAATTGCCGGAGGCCAGCATTTTCGCGGCCGTCGCCTCGTCGGGTTTTTCGACGAAGCGCTTGAGGCCGAAGGCCTCGGGCTTTCCTTCGGTGGGCGGGGCGTCAAGTTCGAGGTATCCGTAGCCCGTTTCCGGCCGGTCCGGGGTGATGCCGAAGGTGACCAGCTTGCCTGCTTCCGCGGCCGGGATGCCGGCAAGGATGGCGTCGTGGAACGCCTCGGCGTCGGGCACCACGTGATCGGACGGGGCCACCAGCATGAGCGTGTCGGGGTCGTTCCGCGAGAGCCATAGCGCGGAGGCGAGGATCGCGGGGGCGGTGTTGCGGCCCTCGGGTTCGATCATGATGGCGCTGGGGTCGATACCAGCGGTGGCGAGCTGTTCGACGACGATGAAGCGGAAGGCGGTGTTCGTCACGACGAGGGGGGCATTGAAGCCTTGCCCGCTGAGCCGTTGCGCCGTGGACTGGAACAGGGTGGTTTCGCCCAGAAGCGGCACGAATTGCTTGGGGTAGCTCTTGCGCGAGAGGGGCCAGAGCCGCGTGCCCGAGCCGCCGCAAAGGAGCAAAGGCGTGATCTTCATTCCACGTAACCCTGGTCAGACTGCGGGTAGCGGACTGGTTTCCGCCGTTTCCCGGTTTCTTTCTCATTTGCACGCCGATTGCAACAATGCTGCGCCGGCTCGGCAAAAACCGGTGGGCATGGTCGCCAAAAGGGCGCGCCCGGCGCTCCGGAAGGATGGCGTTCCGGGGATGACTGGCGCGCCGGGGAGGGGAGACGGGTCTGACCGAGGCTTACTTGCCCTTCCAGACCGGGTCGCGCTTTTCGGAAAAAGCGCGGGCGCCTTCCATCTGGTCCTCGGAATCGTAGAGTATGTCGACGGATTCGAACTGTCGCCGGGTGATGCGGTTCATCGCGTCGTGGAAGGTGAGCGCCTCGGCTTCGCGAACGATCTCCTTGATCGCGGCATAGACGAGCGGCGGGCCGGAGGCGAGGTGCTCGGCCAGTTTGCGGGCCTCGTCCATCAGCGTGTCGGCGGGGTGGATCTGGTTGACGAAGCCCCAGCGCGCGCCTTCCTCGGCATCGAGCCAGCGGCCGGTCAGCAGCATTTCCATGGCGATATGATAGGGGATGCGCTTGGGCAGCTTCACGGAGGCCGCGTCGGCCACGGTGCCCGAGCGGATTTCCGGCAGGGCGAACTGGGCATGGTCGGCAGCGAGGATAATGTCGGCCGAGAGTGCCCATTCGAAGCCGCCGCCGCAGCAGATGCCGTTGACGGCAGCGATGACGGGCTTGTTCATCGCGCGCATCTCCTGCAGCCCGCCGAAGCCGCCGACGCCGTAATTGCCGTCGACCGCGTCGCCGTCGGCGGCGGCCTTGAGATCCCAGCCGGGGCAGAAGAATTTCTCGCCCGCGCCGGTGATGAGGGCGACGCGCAGCTCGGGATCGTCGCGGAATTCCTTGAAGGTGTCGCCAAGGATGACGCTGGTTTTGAGGTCGATGGCGTTCGCCTTGGGCCGGTCGAGCGTGACCTCGAGCACGTGGCCGCGGCGTTCGGTTCTGACGGGTGATGCGGTCATGTGGTTCCTCCGATGGTGATGAGTGCGTCCACCGCCACCGCGCGGGTTCCGGTGCAGATGAGCGGGTTGATTTCGACTTCCTCCAGCCGGCCGGCATGGGCCGTGACGTAAGACTGCACCGCCAGCACGGTGCGGGCAATGGCGGTGATGTCGGCGCCGGGTTTGCCGCGATAGCCGCGCAGCACCTTGGCGATGCGGAGGGACTGGAGAGCGTCTGTTATCTCCTCTTCGGTCGCGGGCAGCAGGAGCGAGGTGCTGTCGCCCATGATCTCGGTCAGGATGCCGCCGGCGGCCAGCGTCAGCACGTAGCCATGGGCCGGGTCGCGGGTGACGCCGATCAGAAGCTCTGCGACGGTGCCGTCGATCAATTCCTCGATCAGCCAGCTTTCGCAGGGCATGGCGGCGGCCTGGGCCAGGGCCTCGGCAGGATCGTCGCGGGCGAAGGCGACGCCGCCGGCTTCGGTCTTGTGGGCAAGTCCTTCGGCCTTGATGACAAGGGGCATGCCGATGGTGTGGACGGCTTCGGACAGGGCGGTCTGCGTTGCCGCGCGTTTGGCGGCGGGGATGGTGACGCCGTGGGCCGCAAGCTCTGCCTTGGCCTCGGCCTCGCTGAGCGTGTGCAGGTTGGCCGGTTCGCCGGGGGGCAGCAGCGCTTCGGGCTCTGGCCGGGGCTGGCCGAGCCATGCCGCCGCCGAGATGGCGGTGAGGGCTTCGTCGAGGCCTAAGAGCGGCACCATGCCGCCGGTGATGATCCGGCCGGTCACCGCCTCGGTCATGGCGTCGGGCAGGGTGGCGACGATGGCCAGGGGTTTGGCCGTTTCAGCGGTGGCCTTCTCGCCGGCCTCGTAGATGCAATCCCACGCGGTCGGGTCGCAGCGGTCCTCGCGGGGGAAGTCGGCGACGAGGCAGCCGAGGGAGATGTCGCCGCCCAGCATCGCGCCGAAGGTGGCGGCCATCCGGGGCACATCTGTCCAGATGAAGGTGTGGTAGTCGAGCGGGTTGGCCAGCGCCACCATGGACCCCAGCGCATCGCGCAGGCCCTGGCGCTGGGCGCCGTCAAGGGTGGGGAAGGTGACGTCGTGGCCGAGGGCGGTGTCGGCCATCAGGCTGGCCTCGCCGCCCGAGCAGGACATCGAGACGATACGGTTCGTGGGCAGGGGGCCGGTGAAATGGAGGAGTTTCAGGGTTTCCAGCAGGGCCGGCAGGCTGTCGACCCGGGCGATGCCGAGGCGTTTCAGCAGGGCGCGGGCGCCCGCGTCGGAGCCGGTGAGCGAGGCGGTGTGCGAGACCGCCGCCGCCTGTGCCTGTTCAGAGCGACCGGCCTTGAGCGCGACGATCGGCTTGCCGAGGGCGCGGGCGCGGCTTGCCAGCGTTTCGAAGGCGCTCAGGTCGCCCACGCCTTCCACATGCAGGCCGAGGGCGGTGACGCGTTCGTCTTGCAGGAGGGCGGTGCCGATTTCGGCGAGCCCGAGCTGGGCCTGATTGCCGGCGGTGGCGACATAGGCCAGCGGCAGGCCGCGGGTCTGCATAGTGATGTTGATCGCCATGTTCGAGCTTTGGGTGAGCACGGCCACGCCACGCTCGACCCGGGCGCCGCCATGCTGGTCGGGCCAGAGCAGGGCGCCGTCGAGATAGTTGATGAAGCCATAGCAGTTGGGGCCGATGATCGGCATCTCGCTGGCGGCCTCGAGCAGTTGCGCCTGAAGGTCGCCGCCGTCGCCGGTCTCTGCCTGCGCCTCGCGGAAGCCGCTGGCGAAGCACACGGCGCCGCCGGCGCCGCGCTCGCGCAGGTGGCGGACGGTGTCGATGGTAAGGTTGCGGTTGACGCCGATGAAGGCCGCGTCGGGAGCGTCTGGCAGGTCTTCGAGCCTTTGGAAGGCGGCGACGCCGCCCACCTCGGCGCGCGTGGGGTGGACGGGCCAGACCGGCCCGGCGAACCCCATCTTGCGGCATTGCTCGACGACGCTGGCGCACCACGCGCCGCCGCCGATGACGGCGATGGATCCGGGCTGCAGCAGGCGGGAGAGGTCAGGCATGTGGCCCCCGTATCATTGAAGAGATGAATGCCTCCGGCGGGGATATTTTCAGCCAGAAGAAGCAACGGTTTGTTAACCGCGCCCTGCGATACTTCCCTTGCGGTACAGGCGGGGACGCCGATGACCGCGCCAGGAGAAGCACTTTGCGGTGTTTCCGCTCACGGGGAGGCTCTGAGGGCTTCCCCGTGTTTCTTCTGGCCAGAAATATCCCCGCCGGAGGCATGAAAGTTCTTTACGCTCCCAGCGGCCGCAGGAGCTCGCGGCTGATGATGTGGCGCTGGATTTCCGATGTGCCGTCCCAGATGCGCTCGACCCGGGCATCGCGCCAGAAGCGTTCGATGGGGAAGTCGTCCATCAGCCCCATGCCGCCATAGACTTGCAGCGTGGCGTCGGTGACACGGGCCAGCATTTCCGAGGCGTAGAGCTTGGCCGAGGCGATCTCGCGGTTGGCGGGCAGCCCTTGGTCGAGGCGCCATGCGGAGGCCAGCGTCAGCCAGTCGGCGGCGTCGATCTCGGTGATCATGTCGGCGATCTGGAAGCTGACGCCCTGGAACTTGCCGATCTGCTGCCCGAATTGTTTGCGCTCGGCGGCGTGTTGCAGCGCGTAGTCGAAACAGCGGCGCGCCCGGCCGACGCTCATGGTGGCGACGGTGATGCGGGTGGCGTAGAGCCATTCGTTCATCACCGCGAAGCCGCCATCGACCTCGCCCAGCACTTGCGCGTCAGGCAGGCGGCAGTCGTCGAAGTCGAGGATCATGTTCTTGTAGCCGCGGTGGCTGACCGAGTTGTAGCCGTGGCGGATGGTGAAGCCCGGCGTGCCCCGGTCGACGAGGAAGGCGGTGATGCGCTTCTTGGGGCCCTTGTCGGTCATGTCTTCGCCGGTGGCGATGAAGACGATGACGAAATCGGCGTGATCGGCGCCGGAGATAAAGTGCTTGGTGCCGTTCACGACCCAGTCGCCGCCGTCGCGCCGCGCCGTGCATTTCATGCCGCGCACGTCCGAGCCCGCGTCGGGTTCGGTCATCGCCAGCGCGTCCATCCGTTCGCCGCGCACGGCGGGCATGAGGTAGCGCTCGCGCTGTTCACCTTCGCAGGCCATCAGGATGTTCTGGGGGCGGCCGAAGAAGTGGGTGAGCGCCATCGAGCCGCGGCCCAATTCGCGCTCGACAAGGGCGAATTCGAGGTGGCTGAGCCCCGGGCCGCCCGCCTCCTCGGGGAAGTTGGAGGCGTAGAAGCCCAGATCGAGCGTCTTGCGCTTGATCTCGTCGGCGATTTCCGCGGGCACCTCGCCGGTGCGTTCGACGATCTCTTCGTGCGGATAGATTTCCTTTTCGACGAAGCTCCGCACCGTCGAGACGATCATTTCCTGTTCGTCGGTCAGTCCGAAATGCATGTCAGTCCTCCTTGTGCAGGGCGGCCAGCGCCTCGACCTTGGCGAGCACGTCCTCGGCCGGCTCGCAGGTGCGGCGGGTCTCGAGGCTCACGTGCAGCATGAGCTGGTCGCAGGTGGCCATGACCTCGCCGTCGCTGGCGCGTTTCATCTCGTGGGTACAGCGCAGTTTCTTGCCGCGGCCTTCGGTCACGCGGGTGTGGACGAGGATGCGTTCGCCGGCATGCGCCTCTGCGAGGTATCTGGTGGTGGTTTCCACGGTGAAGTAGTTGAACCCGCGCGCGGCGTAATCCGCGCTGGTGGGGGCCACGGGAGTGCCCTCTTTGGCGCTGACATAGGCGATGACCTCTTCGGCGGCATCCGAGAAGAGCTGGCCATAGCGGCCTTCGTTCATGTGGCCGTTCAGGTCGGTCCAGTCGGTGGGGACGACGCGATCCTGCGTGATCATCGGGTTGGCGGGCTCGGGCAGGCGCCGGACCGTCCTCTGGTGGGTGTTGATCAGGCGGCCGGCGGCGTTGCCCTGTTGGCGCAGCGCGCGCATCATGGCGATCAGGTTCTTGTCGCGTTTCTTTTCCAGCTCGCGGATCGACAGGTGGCCGGATTGAGCGTCAGACTGGTCGGCGATCATGTCGACCAGTTCGGGGGTGAATTCGGGGACGTCCATCAGTTTCGTCCAGGGCCATTTCAGGGCCGGGCCGAACTGGGCCATGAAGTGGCGCATGCCGGCTTCG
This sequence comes from Roseovarius sp., assembly GCA_040220035.1. GTDB lineage: Bacteria > Pseudomonadota > Alphaproteobacteria > Rhodobacterales > Rhodobacteraceae > Roseovarius. The sequence goes on from JAVJTX010000024.1 coordinate 51,168, forward strand.
CCGCCGGCGACGCGGTAGGTTTCGAACAGCCCCATCTGGGCCCAGCGGATGCCGAAGCCGTAGCGGATGGCGTTGTCGATCTCTTCGGTGGTGGCGACGCCGTCCTTGACCAGCCAGAGCGCCTCGCGCCAGACGGCTTCGAGGAAGCGGTCGGCGATATGGGCGTCGATCTCCTTGCGGACGCGGAGGGGGTAGAGGCCGACGGAGGTGAGGATTTCTTCGGCCTCGGCAATCGCCGCCTCGTCGGTTTCGGGCGAGGGGACGATTTCGATCAGCGGCAGCAGGTAGACCGGGTTGAACGGGTGGGCGACCATGATGCGCGAGGGGTCGGGGGCGCCTTGCTGCAGTTCGGAGGGTTTGAAACCCGAGGTCGACGAGCCGATGGGGGCGGTGGAGGCGCCCTGGATCTCGGCCACGACATTGTGCTTGAGGGCGAGCTGTTCCGAGACGCTTTCCTGCACCCAGTCGGCGTCCTCGACCGCGTCGGCGATGGAGCCGTGGAAGGTGAGTGCGCCCTCGTCGGGCAAGGCCACGTCGTAGAGCATGGGCAGGGCGGCGCGGGCGTTGGTCATCACCTCGCCGATCTTGCGTTCGGCCTCGGGGTCGGGGTCGAACACGCGCACGTTCCAGCCGTTGAGGAGGAAGCGGGCGGCCCAGCCGCCGCCGATGACGCCGCCGCCGATGATTGCTGCTGTCTTGGTCATTGTGATGTCTCCTTTGAAAGGGAGAGGTCGTAGCCCATCCATTCCATGATTTCCCTTGCGGCTGTGATCCGGTCGGCGCCGCCGGTGGGGGCGCGGTCCATGATCCAGCCGAAGCGGCCATCGGGTGTGCCGATGGCTGCGGTTCTGTTGTCGGCGTCCATCCAGAGCACCCAGAGGGGGCTATCGCCGAAAGCTTGTGAGTTGCCGGCGCGGAAGCGGCCCTGCCCGAGCGGGGTCAGGGTGGTCGTGACGGGCCCATTGGTGGCCGTGCCGGTGAGGGTGAGGGTCTGCGCGCTTTGGACCAGTCGCAGGGGGCCGGCAGGGTTCGGCGTGCCGGGCCAGCGTGTGCGGATGTGCCAGTTGCCCGCGAGACGGTCGGCGGTGACGTTGACCTGACTGGAGATGCGGGCGTCGGAATCGCGGATGGCACCGGTGTCGGTCCCGGAGCCACAGGCCGCCAGCATGAGCGCCAGCACCGCAGGCAGGGCAGAACGGCGCAGGTCGCGCGCGTGTCTTTTGGCCGGCAAAGCGGTCATGGCACCATGCTTTCGGTATAGCCGTCGACGGCGAGCACCTGCCCCGAGACCTTGCCGGCGGCGGGCGAGGCGAGGAAGAGCGCCATGTCGGCGAGGTCGTCGCCGGTGACCCATGTGCGCAGGCTAGTGCCCTTGACGTAGATCGCGCGAACCTCTTCCTCGGTGAGGTTGCTGGCTTTGGCCTCCATTTGCACGACGCGTTCCATCCGGGCGCCCTCGACCGCGCCGGGGGCGATGGCATTGACGCGGACGCCGGCGGGGCCGAGTTCCATCGCCAGCGTCTTGGTCATGCCGACGAGACCCCATTTCGCGGCCACGTAAGGGCTGCGGTGGGGAACGCCGTGGAAGCCCGACGTGGAGGTGGTGAACAGGATCAGGCCGGAGCCTTGCGCCCGCATGAGCCGCGCGGCCCAGCGGGAGGCGAGGAAGGCGCCGTTGAGATTGACGCCGATGCAGGCCTGCCACTCGCCATAGTCGAGATCCTCGATCCGGCCGGCGGGGCCGCCGGTGCCGGCATTGGCGCAAAGGACGTCGACGCCGCCGAGTGCCGTCTCGACCTCGGCGAAAAACGCCTGCATCCGGGCCTCTTCGGTGACGTTGGCCTGACGGGCGAGCATGTCGGGGTGATCGGTCTGGACCCGGGCCACCGCCGTGGCGTCGGCGTCGCAAAGCGCGACCCGGTCACCGCGTTCGGCAAAGCGTCTGGCCAGAGTCAGCCCGATCCCCGATGCGCCGCCGGTGATGACGACGCGCTGGCTCATCCCTTGGGGGCCCGCTTGGTCAGGCCGAGCTTCTTGCGCACGTCATCGGGGCCGATCACCTTGGCGCCCATGCGCTCGACGATTTCCTTCGCGCGGGCGACGAGTTGTTCGTTGGTGGCCAGAACGCCCTTGTCGAGCATCAGGTTGTCCTCGAGCCCGACGCGGACATGGCCGCCAGCCAGGACGGAGGCCGCAACATAGGGCATCTGGCTGCGGCCGAGGCCGAAGGCCGAGAAGGTCCAGTCATCGGGGACGTTGTTGACCATCGCCATGAAGGTGTTGAGGTCGTCCGGTGCGCCCCATGGCACGCCCATGCAAAGCTGAACCAGCGCCGGGCTTTCGAGGATGCCGTCCTTGACCAGCTGCTTGGCGTACCAGAGATGGCCGGTGTCGAAGGCCTCGATCTCGGGTTTGACGCCGAGGTCGGTCATCATCTTGCCCATGGCCTGAAGCATGCCGGGCGTGTTGGTCATGACGTAATCGGCCTCGGCGAAGTTCATGGTGCCGCAGTCGAGCGTGCAGATTTCGGGCAGGCATTCGGCGACATGGGCCACGCGCTCGGTCGCGCCGATCATGTCGGTGCCGGCGGCGTTGAGCGGCAGGGGGCTTTCGGGGCTGCCGAAGGTGATGTCGCCGCCCATGCCGGCGGTGAGGTTGAGCACCACGTCGGTGTCCGAGGCGCGGATGCGGTCGGTGACTTCGCGGAACATTTTCACATCGCGCGAGGGCGCGCCGGTTTCGGGGTCGCGGACGTGGCAGTGGACGATGGCGGCCCCGGCCCTGGCCGCCGCGATGGCGCTGTCGGCGATCTGTTCGGGACTGCGGGGGACGTGCGGGCTCTTGTCCTGCGTGCCGCCCGATCCGGTCACGGCGCAGGTGATGAAGACCTCACGATTCATGGCAAGCGGCATTGGCTTCCCCTCCTGTTGCGTCGGTTCTGCGCCACCGTATCGTGCTGGCGTGGCGATAGATTTTGCGGTAATGGACAAATATCATGCCTGAATGGACAAAATCGCCGGATCGTCCGGTGCGGATCGCCTTTCTGCTGTTCGACGAGTTCTCGAACCTGTGCCTTGCCAACTGCATCGAACCGCTCAGGGCGGCGAACACGCTGACCCATGTCAACGCGTTCGACTGGCGGATCGTGACGATGGATGGGCGGACGGGGCGGTCATCGAGCGGTATCGACATTCTGGCCAGCGCGGCGCTGAGCCAGGTGGGGGCGGTGGATTACCTGTTCGTGCTGTCCAGTTACGCCCATGAAAGCCACGACATCTCGGCCAATCGGCGGATGCTGCGGGCGGCGGCGCGGCGGGCGGAGGTGACGGTGGGGCTTGATTCGGGGCCGTGGCTGTTGGCCTCGGCGGGCCTGCTGAGCGGGCGGAGGGCGACGGTGCATTGGGACCTGCTGGATGCGTTCACCGAGCGGTTTCTGGATGTGGAGGCGAGCCAGGCGAGGGTGCTGAAGGATGGACCTTACATGACCTGCGCGGGGGCGATGTCGGCGCTGGACCTGACGCTCGACCTGATTGCCGAGCATCTGGGCCTGTCGGCGCGGCTGGACGTGGAGGCGCTGTTCCTGCATGGCGACCCGCCGGTGGGCAAGGCGGACGAGGCGGTGGCCGACCCGCTGGTGCGGCGGGCGCTGGCGGTGATGCGGGAGACGGTGGAACGGCCGCTGCCGCTGAAGCAACTGGCGAAACGGCTGTCGTGCCAGCAGCGGACGCTGGATCGGCATTTCCGCGCACGGCTGGGGGCGCCGCCCGGGACGGTTTACCGGCATCTGCGGCTGTCGGCGGCGCGCAAGCTGATCGAGGACAGCCGCCAGTCGATTTCGGAGATCGCGCTGCGGTGCGGGTATGACAGCCCTGCCGCGCTGACCCGGGCGATCCGAGGGGCGTATGGCGCGACGCCATCGGCATTGCGCAGGAAATGATCAGGCTTGCCCGCAAGCGGCAGGCCGCTTAGGTCTAGGACGGTGTAGGACAAGGAAGCGTTTGCCCGCGCCTTTATAATGGCTGATACTTTCGGAAAGTGACCGAGTCTTCAGTGGGTGCGGGCCGGCGATAACGACAGGGAACGAACGATATGAATTACCAGGCTCCAACGTCTCTTGACGCTGCCGTGGATATTCTGGCGGGCGCCAAGGGCGACTGCCGTATCCTCGCCGGCGGCACCGATCTTCTGGTGCGGATGCATTCGGACATGGCCGACCCCGATACCGTGCTGGATATCAAGCGCATCGACAGCCTGCGGACGATTTCGCAGGAGGATGGCGGCTGGCGGATCGGCGCGGCGGTGTCTGCGGCCGAGATGGGCGAGAACGAGGGGCTTGTGGCCGACTGGCCGGGCGTGGTGGAAGCGGCGAACCTGATCGGGTCGACCCAGATCCAGGGCCGCTGCACGATCGCCGGGAACCTGTGCAACGCCTCGCCTGCCGCGGACAGCGTTCCGGCGCTGGTGGCGGCCGAGGCCATGGCGCGGATCGCTGGGCCGGACGGCATTCGCGACGTTCCCGTGGGGGAGGTGCCCGTGAGCCCCGGCAAGACCTCGCTCAAGCCCGGAGAGCTTGTGGCGTCGATCTTTCTGCCGGCGCGGCCGGAACGGTCGGGTGACGCCTATCTGCGGTTCATTCCGCGCACCGAGATGGATATTGCCGTGGTCGGCTGTGGCGTTTCCCTGACGCTGGATGCCTCGGGCAATTGTGTCGCGGCGCGGGTGGCGCTGGGCGCCGTGGCGCCGACGGTGATCGAGGTGCCCGAAGCCGCCGAGGCGTTGGTCGGCACGTCGGTCGACGAGGACGCGCTGGCGGCGCTGGCCGCCGCCTGTTCGGAGGCCGCCAAACCCATCGACGACAAGCGCGGCACGGCCGAGTACCGGGTGCATATGGCCGGTGTTCTGGCCCGCCGCGCGGCTGTTATCGCGAAAAAACGCGCAGGAGGCGCAGCATGAGCATGATCCACGTCACCACCACCATCAACGGCGTTTCGCAGGAATACCTCTGCGAGCCGGACGAGACGCTGCTGGATGTTCTGCGCGACCGGCTGGGCATGACCGGCTCGAAAGAGGGCTGTGGCACGGGCGATTGCGGGGCCTGTTCGGTCACCGTCGACGACCGGCTTGTGTGTTCCTGCCTGATGCTGGGGGCCGAGGCCGAGGGCCGCAAGGTCGAGACGATCGAGGGCATGGCCGAGGGCGAGACGCTGCACCCGCTGCAGCGCAAGTTCATTGAGCATGCCGCCCTGCAATGCGGTATCTGCACGCCCGGCATCCTTGTCGCGGCGAAATCGCTTTTGGAACACAACCCCAATCCCACGGAAGAGGAGGCGCGCTATTGGCTGGCGGGCAACCTCTGCCGGTGCACCGGGTATGACAAGATCATTCGCGCCGTGATGGCCGCGGCCGAAGAAATGCGGGAGGCTTCGTAATGGCACTTGACGCAAAGATGGACGGCAAGCTGGATTTCAAGGTCGTCGGGACGCGGGTGAACCGCCCTGACGGCGTCGACAAGGTGACGGGCCGCGCCCGGTTCGGGGCCGACATGACGGCGCCCGGCATGCTGGTGGGCAAGGTCCTGCGCAGCCCGCACGCCCATGCGAGGATCAAAACGATCGACGCCTCGGCGGCGGAGGCGCTGGAAGGTGTGCACGCGGTCGTGACGCGGGCGGATTTCCCGGAGGTGGAGTTGGACGAGGCCACGTGGGACGTGCTCGACAATTGCATGGCCGGTGAGAAGGCGCTCTATGACGGGCATGCCGTCGCCGCTGTCGCCGCCTCGTCGGAAAACGTGGCGAAGAAGGCGCTGAAGCTGATCAAGGTCGAGTACGAGACCCTGCCGCATGTCATCGACGTGGATGACGCGATGAAGGCCGATGCGCCGGTGCTGCATGACGGCCGGCAGGTCGAGAACGTGCCCGAGGGCATGGGCGCCAACGTGGTGGCCCGATACGAGTTCGGTCATGGCGATGTCGAGGCCGGGCTGAAACAGGCCGGTAAGGTGCTGGAGCGGACCTACAAGACGGAGGCCACGCACCAGGGCTATATCGAGCCGCACGCTTGCTTGGCGCAGGTGGGCACGGACGGGCAGGCCGACCTGTGGTGCTGTACGCAAGGCCAGTACATGGTACGCGACACCTGTGCCGCGATCATGGGGCTGAGCCAGAGCCGCCTGAAGGTGACCGCGTCGGAGATCGGCGGCGGGTTTGGCGGCAAGACGACGGTGTTCATCGAGCCGGTGGCGCTGGCGCTGTCGAAGAAGTCGGGCCGCCCGGTGAAGATGGTGATGAGCCGGTCGGAAGTGCTTCGGGCCACGGGTCCGACGGCGTCGAGCTCGATCGATGTCCGTCTCGGCATGACCGAGGATGGCCAGATCACCGCCGGGTTTGCCGAACTGCGCTATCAGGGCGGGGCCTATCCGGGCTCGCCGGTGGAATTCGGGTCGATGTCGGCTTTTGCGCCCTATGACCTCGAGAACGTCAAGACGGTGGGCTGGGACATTGTTGCCAACCGCCCGAAACAGGCGGCCTATCGTGCGCCGGGCGCGCCGATGGCGGCCTTTGCGGTGGAAAGCGCCATTGACGAGTTGGCCAAGGAGCTTGGGCTTGATCCGCTGGAGGTGCGGCTGAAGAACGCCGCGCGGGAAGGGACCAAGGCGGCCTATGGCGTGACCTATCCGGCGATCGGGCTGGAGGCGACGCTGCGGACCGCGAAGGACCACCCGCACTGGACCGCGCCGCTGGGCGAGAACCAGGGGCGGGGCGTGGCCTGTGGCTTCTGGTTCAATTTCGGCGGCAATACCTGTGTCACGTTGAACATCACGCCGGACGGCACGGTGAACGTGATCGAGGGCAACCCGGATATCGGGGGCAGCCGCGCGTCGATGTCGATGATGGCGGCGGAAGAGCTGGGCGTGCCGTATGAGCGGGTGCGCACGGTGATCGCCGATACCGCTTCGCTGGGGCTCAACGATGTGACCGACGGCAGCCGGGTGACCTTTGCCGTGGGGCTGGCCACCATCGAGGCCGCCCGTGCGGCCAAGCGCGAGATGTGCAAGCGCGCGGCGATGGTCTGGGGGATCGACGAGGAGGCGGTTGTCTGGGAAGACGGCGCGGCGCGGCCTTCGGGGCCGAACGCGGGCAAGCATGACCCGATGACGCTGGCCGATATCGCGGCCATTGCGTCGAACACCGGCGGGCCGATCGCGGGCCATTCCGAGGTCAACGCGGAAGGGGCGGGCGTGAGCTTTGCCACGCATATGGTCGATACCGAGGTGGACCCCGAAAGCGGCGCGGTGAAAATCGTACGCTACACGGTGTTTCAGGATGCCGGCAAGGCGGTACATCCCGATTACGTGGAGGGCCAGTTTCAGGGCGGGGCGGTGCAGGGCATCGGCTGGGCGCTGAACGAGGCGTATATCTATGGCGAGGACGGGGTACTGCAGAACCCCGGTTTCCTTGACTACCGTGTTCCGGTGGCCTCGGACCTGCCGATGATCGACACGGTGATCCTCGAGATCCCCAACCCCGGGCACCCTTATGGCGTGCGGGGCGTGGGCGAGACCTCGATCGTGCCGCCGCTGGCGGCGGTTGCCAATTCGGTCTCGGCCGCGGCGGGGGTTCGGATGACCAGCCTGCCGATGTCGCCGCCCAAGGTGCTGAAGGCCATTCAGAACGGGTGAATTGAAAGCCCGTCCCGGCGTGGTGCCGGGGCGGGCTTTGGAAAGGCTGGTCAGAATGGTGCAGGTGCGGATCTGGGGCTCGCTCGCCTCGGCGACCGACGATCAGACCGAGGTCGAGATCGAGGCGTCTACGCTGCGCGAATTGCTGGACGGGCTGGCGGAGAAGTATCCGGGGCTGAAGCCACAGCTTGACCGCGGCGTCTCTGTCGCGATCGACGGGAAAGTCTATAACGACAGCTGGTTCACACCGATTCAGCCCGACAGCGAGGTGGTCCTGCTGGCGAGGCTGCGGGGCGGGTGAGATATGCCTCGGCGACGCGCCGTGAGGCTGATGTTCCGGCGTGGACGTCTGACATCAGGAAGAGGCGGGCGCGGCAGGTGGCCCCCGGCGTCTTTTCGTCGCCGTGGCGGGGGCTAGCTTAGCGGAATGGACCAGCCGCTGTTCATCGGATCGGAGATTTACCGGGGGTCGAGCTATGGGCCGAAACACCCGTTGAGCATTCCTCGTGTGCCGACGGTGATCGACCTTTGCGAGGCGATGGGCTGGTTCGCCACGGGCCAATACCGCCGCAGCCCGCGGGCCAAGCCGCGGGCGTTGGAGCTGTTTCATACCGCCGAGTATATCCGGGCCCTGCAGCGGGCCGAGGCGGAAGGGCGGGTCAGCGATGCCGTGCGCGAGCGGCACCGGCTGGGCACGTTGTCGAACCCGGTCTATCCGGAGATGTTCCGCCGTCCGGCGACAGCGGCGGGCGGTTCGATGCTGGGCGCCGACCTGCTGGCGCGGGGCGGGGTGGTCTACAACCCCGGCGGCGGTACGCATCACGGGTATCCCGACCATGCCTCGGGGTTCTGTTATCTCAACGATCCGGTGCTGGCGATGAAAGTGCTGTTGCGGCAGGGGCTGAACAGGGTCGCCTATGTCGATATCGACGCGCATCATTGCGACGGGGTGGCGGCGGCGTTTGCGGGCGACGAGAGGGTGCTGATGATCTCGACCCACGAGGCCGGGCGGTGGCCCTTTACCGGGGAGGTGGAGGACGATGCGGGCGGGAATGCCATCAATGTCCCCCTGCCGCGCGGCACCGGCGATGACGGGTTCGCAATGGTCCGTGACGAGGTGATCCTGCCCGCGATCGAAACCTTCGGTCCGCAGGCGATCGTGTTCCAGTGCGGGGCGGATGCGGTGGCCGAGGACCCGCTGTCCCGGCTGGAGTTGTCGAACAATGCGCACTGGACGCTGCTGAAGGCGCTGATGCCGCTGGCGCCGCGCCTGCTTGGCTTGGGCGGTGGTGGTTACAACCCGTGGACGGTGGGCCGGTTGTGGGCCGGGGTCTGGGCCACGCTGAGCGGCCACGAGATACCCGAGCGGCTGCCGTCCGCGGCGGAGGACGTGCTGGCCGGGTTGACATGGACGCGCCGGTCGCGCGGGCCGACGCCGTCGCATCTGTTGACGACATTGCGCGATCCCCCGCGACCGGGGCAGATCAGCGATGACCTGCGCCGGCGGGTGGCCGAGGTGGTGGGTCGTCGCCGGGCCCGGACGCACGGGTAGAAACGGCTGGCAGCCCGTACCGCATTGCGCTAGGCCCGGGGAAATCCGAAATTACACGGCACCGCATCGAGGCGCTTGCCTGTGTCCATACCGCGTTGAAAAGAGGCATGTCCGGCGAAATGCGTGAAAGACTGCTGCAACGGGTCAAGGGCGTGTTAAGGCCGGTGGCCGGCATGCTGAAGCCGGATCGGCGGAGCGTACGGTCCGTACCGCAGGCTCGGCCCAGAGAGAGCGGAAGCTACAATGTGCTTCTGGTGTCGAACTGTGCCACTTCGATCTATGAAACGGTTCTGAAACGCTTGTGCCCCACGATCAGGGTGACGGCCTATGACGATCGGACGGCGCAGCAGGGGCACGCGCAATTCCTGAAGGATTGCGCCGAGAACGATAGCGTCATTCTTACGCCTTTGAGGCGGGACGCCGCCGTGCAGGACGGGGTCGACGAGAACAAGATCATCATGTTGCCGCCGTTCTACTTCACCGGATATCATCCCGACACGGTGTATCTTGCCAAGCCCGACAGAACCTCGGTCACCACGCGGTTCGGCGCCTATCATTCGAGCATCTGCTTTCTGGCGCATCAGGCCGGTCTCGGCATCGCGGATACCGTCTCGCTCTTTACCGAAGACGTGTATCGGGAGTTGGAGTATTTCACGGCGTGGCAGACGGGGCGGGACAATCTGCTGGGGGCTTTTTCCGATGCCGGGATGCCGATTGATCCCCTGTTCCGGAACTGGGCGCGGCAGGGGTGCTTCATGCATACCGTCAATCACCCCCATGCGCATGTGTTAGTCGATATAGGGCGGCTCGTTGCCGCCAGGCTGCCGGTGGAACGGAGGGATGTCGGCCTGCCCGTTGCCGACAAGCTTGCCCACGGGCCGAGCTTTCCCTGTTATCCCGAGATCGCGGAGGCCAATGGCGCGCGGGGGAGCTATTATTTCAAACCGGCCCTGCTGGACGAGTTGATGACACTGACGGAGTTCGTGACCATGTGTTACGAAACCTATTCGGAATTTCCGCACGGGTCATTGATCATGCGGAATTGGCCGCCGCGTAAGACGAAGGCGTTCGAGGCGTTGATCTTGGGCCGGTTTGGAGGCTGACGATGGCGGATAACCCTTACGCATCGGGGCAGGATTACCAGTTCTGGCGGCGCGCGGTGTCGCGCACCGAGGCGCATCTGGTGGACCCGGTGACGCATCCGAAATTCACCCTGACCCGGACCGACAGGATCGCCACGGCGGGCAGTTGCTTTGCGCAGCATATATCGAGACGGCTGGACGCGCTCGGCTTCAACTATTTCGTGCCGGAAGCCGGTGACGGGCTGGAGCCGGAGGAGCGGGCGCGGCGGCAGTACGGGGTGTTCTCTGCCCGTTACGGCAACCTTTACACCGTGCACCAGTTGAACCAGCTCTTCCGCGAGGCGATGCACGGTGAGCGCAAGCACGAGACCGCATGGCAGCGAGAGGATGGACGGTATGTCGATCCCTATCGTCCCACGGTGGCGCCCGCGGGATATGCCTCGCCCGGCGAGGTCGCGGAGGCGCGGGCCGAGCATCTGGGCCACGTCCGGCAAGTGTTTGCGGAGGCCGACATTTTCGTTTTCACCCTTGGCCTGACCGAAGCGTGGCGGTCAAGGGAGGACGGCGCCGTTTTCCCCTTGGCGCCGGGCGTGGCGGGAGGTGTGTTCGACGAGGCGCGGCACGCGTTTCACAACTACACGATCGACGAGACCCGCGCGGAACTGGCGGCGTTTCTGGACGGGCTCTGGACGGTGAATCCCGGGGTAAGGGTATTGCTGACGGTGTCGCCCGTGCCGCTGATCGCGACGTTTGAGGATCGGCACGTTCTGGTCTCGACCACCTACAGCAAATCGGTGCTTCGGGTGGCGGCGCAGGCGGCGTGTGACGGCTCGGACAGGGTCGACTACTTCCCGTCCTACGAGATCATCACCGGCAGCCCGACGGGGGGGATGTATTTCGAAGAGGACAGCCGGGAGGTGAATTCCATCGGTGTCGCCCACGCGATGCGCAGTTTCGTCGCGGCCTATACCGAAGAGGGCGATGGCCGGACCGACATGGCGCTGCGACGCGAGGAGAGCGAGGCCTATGGCGATGCCGCCAGCATCGTGTGCGACGAGGAAGAGGTGGATCGTTCGGTCTCGTCCTGACGGTTCAGGAGAGGGTGCCCAGCGTTTTCGCGAAACCCCAGGTCAGGGCGAGCAGGATGGGCTGGTGGATGAGATAGACGAGCAGGCTGTGCCGGCCCGCCCAGATCGCCGCCCGGGCGAGGCGGGAGGTCTTTGGCGGCTGCGCGCCGAGTCGCGCGGGCAGGTTGCGCCGTTCGGCGAGTGCGATCAGTGCGATGCCCAGCACGAAAGGCGCGAACCACGGGAAGAACGGTTCGAAATCCACGGTGTAGGGGATGGTGGGCGCAAGGCCCGTCCAGAGCAGCCAGGGCGCCGTGAAGGTGTCGCTGCGGAACGTGGCGGGCAGCCATGTCACGAACGCCGCGAGCAGGAGGAGCAGCAGGACAGGGAAACGGAGAACCGCCAGTCCCACGAGGCTTGAGACCGCGATGGAATGGAGGATGCCGTAGTAGACGAAGCCCTGCGGGATGAAGACATAGGTCGCCCCCGTCACGAGGGCGGCCGCAAGGGCGACCTTTGCAAAGCGTCCGAAGAACGGCCGCCAGCGAATTCGGTCGGGATGCGCGAGGCGAAGGCTCAGCCCGGCGATCAGGATGAAGCTTCCGGCGGTCAGCATGGCGAAGATCCGCCAGAACGGCGTGTGCATCGTGCCGGGCGGCGCGATGCCGAAGAGTTCGAGATCGAAGGTGAAATGAAACACCGCCATGGCGACGAGCGCCACGGCGCGGGCGATGTCGAGTTCTTCGATCCGTCCGGGTTTCACGTTCTGTGCGATCGGGGGCTCCTGTCGATGCGGTCGGCATGACAGGTAGCGCGTGACGCGTTCCACTTCCATAGCGGTGAGGGCGGATTTCCCTCGTTCCGCCCGATCATGTCGCGGCGTTTTCATTTGCATGCGGGGGCGCGGAGATTAGCCACAAGCGTTCAGACGATGATCCTGTCTCCATCGGCGTCGAGCCGCATTTCCGGCCCGTTGTCATCGACGATGTTGTACTGGAACGCGCCGGTGGCGGTGACGCGGAAGAAGTTGTCGTCGCTGATTTCGAAGGCGCCAGAGGGGGGGAGGTGCCAAAGCCGACATTGCTGGTTTCACCGTGGGCGAAGAAGGCGTTCAATTTGCTTTCGTTTCCGAATTGGAAATCCGTATCCGGGTTGCACGCCACAGGGACTATGGTCTTTCCGTCATATCCTTGCCGAGTTGCACCAATGCCAGGCGAATCATCTGGGAATAGATTTGAGTTTCAGCGTCGGCGGCCAGATCGGGCTTGAGATGGCCCTCCGCATTGGCGGCAAGAGCCGAAAGAGTTGCTGCCACCTCATCCTCCCGTGTGTGCCCTTTCAGTGCCGTTATCTCTCGATTGACGACTGATCGCGATGCGTCCATGCGCAAGGGAGGCGCTTTTTCGCCACCGACCTGAGCATCCTTGACCACTGGGGTCAGTTTCTTGAGCGTCTGGACCAGCAGCGCTGACCGAAACCTTTCATATTCGGACGTGTCGACCTTCATGACGTCCGCCAATCCGGGGGCCTCGGGGACCGGTGGCTGCTTGGTGCTATCAATCTGCAGTCTGGAAATCCGTTCGTAATCGACGTCGGTAAAGGTGATCGAGGCCTTGTCGCGAAGCCACAAAAGTTGATCGCGGTGTGATAATTCGATGTCGGTTACCACCTCTTCCCTGAGCGCGGGGTTCGAGAAGGTGTCGGCGGCTTCAAGCGATTGTATCTCTGTCAGCAGGCGTTTGTTGATCGGTCGGCCCGGTTGCCTTCGTCCGGGAAACAGGACGCGATTGAAATTGTACAAAAGGTTCATCGCGGGGGCGGATACGCTTTCGTTGGCGCTTGTAACCGGAACCTCGGCAGCTTCGTCCGGGTCCATGTTCAACGTGGAAACACAGAAATCCTGAACGATACATCCATTCAACAGTGCGGGGCGTTCGAAGCAGCGCACCGAAACGGATTCGCAGTCGAGACGCGCGATCTTTCTGAAACGACGGCCATAATCGAACGGGTCCCGCGGATCCTGAATGACGTGGCCGTATTTCAGGTTCTGCTGCAGGGCCGATCGATAAAGAACGACAGGCGATCGAAAATAGCCAACCAGATGGATCGAATTTGAATAGGCGCGAAGCCGTTGTATGAGCCGGGCAAGGCTTTGCGAGCGAAGACCGAAGGCATACTCGGACGAGAACACGACCGTTTCACAATCGCTCTCGGCTATTTGCCTGTCGACATCGGCCCAGAAGTCCCGCGATATGTCCTGGCTTCGGGCAATCTTTTCGGGAGAGTTCCGTCCGAAAATTCCCGGCAGTTCGTTCTTTTCTGCAATATCGAACAGCAACTGCGTGTGATGCACCCGTTTGCCGATAACGGGGTACAGAATCCCCTTGTCTCGGAAAAACGGTGCCTGCGCATGGAATGTATGCTGAAGCGTCGTACTGCCGGTCTTTTTCGTCCCGATATGGAAAACAACCCTCAAGCCCGATGCTCCCACTAGATTGACCCGCCCCGAGGCTTTTGGCGCAAAACCCCAATAAATACATTTGTTCAGGCTGGGCGACACGTAACACAAGAGGAAATGAAGAAAAAACGCCGGACGGTTGACCAACCTTCCGTGTGAAAAATTCATGTGGCTGTCAGAGCGACCCGATCTCGGCGGCTTCAAAAGGGTGATTGGCAAGGCCAGCCGGAAACGCCACGCTTGCGGCGGAAAAGCGATGTATCGGGATCATCTCGCTCAACATTCAACTACGTTAATTTCCGGAAAGGTTTTCTTAACTTCTGACATGGAGAGTCCGGAGGACGGAAAGAACAAGTCTGAAGGTCTTTCGTTGATGACAGGAAGAATTCTGATTGTCGACGCCCTGACAACTCCATGGCCCTCTCTAGGTAAATGGCTCGTCGGGCGATTGTTCGGTTACCCGCGGGATGTGCGGGGAAATCAACATTCAATGACTACCTGTCTTCAAGACGTCGAAGTTAAAAAAAACATTGTTGAAATTGATGACGTGCTGGCCGTCGAATGGAAGCAACCCGCAGCCTCGGTGGCCGATGCGCCGGTCGATTTCAGCAGGGTTGAATTGGGTGGCAGGTCGGTGTTGCGGTTGTCGACCAAGGCCGGCAAGGGCTGGCTACGGCTTGTCATCAATCCCGCGCACACGGCCAAACCGGTCCACGCTTTGCGTCTCGTCATGCGGATCGACGGGAGCGCGGCGAACTTTTCGGTGAAGCCTTTCATCGTTGAAACTACCGTCGAGACCGGCAAGCGAGGGGAATTCCCCGGCGCCCCCGGCAAGCGGATGCAACTCAAGACAGGGGAATGGCACGATTTGTCCGGGGCTTTCCACTGTCCACCGTTGACGGACGGGCGCCGGGCCGATTTCGTGGTCGACTTGCCCCAGGGGGTCGACGTGCTGTTGGCCGATGTTTCGGTTGACGGGTTCGATGCCGAAGTTACGCCGGAGGCGGAAAAGGAACTGCGCACGAAACGGGCTTTGCCGCTCGCCGATTTCGCAGCCCGAAGGGTTGAAGACCTCTCGACGTGGCTCGAGGCGCCGGCGGTGTTCGGTTCGTCAATCGAGAAATTCGAAGGCAGGTTGCGCGGTTGGGCGTTGACCCGTGCCAAGACCCTGTACTGGGCGGATAGCATTGACGGTCCCCGCCACCCGTTCCAACCCGACGAGAGCGTCGAGACCATCGACAAGATCACCCTGAAGCACGGTTTCGATTTCCCCCTCGCCCCCGCCCCGCCGGAAAGCTTCTCGATCATGATCCTGAACGCCGAAAGTGCCCGAGAACCGGTTTGGCCAAAGACCTCGCTGGTTTCGCAGACATACACCATCCCGGTGCCGAAAAAGTCGAAAATGCCGCGCGACCGGCAGGAGCATGTTGTCCTGTTGTGGGGGCCGATCTCGATCTCGGGGCTGACGATCCAGCTTGAGCAGGTGGCGGAGATACTCAAGCGGAACAAGTTCAATTTCCGGATTTCCTATCACACCAGCCCGCTCAAGGATCACCCGCTGACCAAGTACTGGGTCGATCCGGTCGATATCGATCAGCCGAAGATGACGATATTCTTTGAGCGTTTCGTCGAGTTCGACCGCGGTTTCGATGAGACATTCAAGGTCTTTTACATGAACCTTGACTGGTTGTCGCGGCCGACGCTGTCGATGGCGAAGGTCTTTGCGAACGTCGTCCTGTGCCCGACCCCCTATCGTCAGGACGAACTGACCGAAACCTTCCGGAACTCCAAGGTCGTGCACCTCCCTTGGCCGTCGAAGTTCAGCCCACAGGAAACCTTTGAGGGCAAGCGTGACGACAAGCGCATTCGCATCCTTTACGTCGGCAATGACTATGACGAGAGCTCTCGCAAGCACCCGTTCGCCGTAATCGAGGCGATCGAGAAGCTCGAGCGCGACGATATCGTCTTCGATCTGAAGTTCCGGTCGACCCTGCCGGCTGTGGTGCGCAACAGCCTGCTCAGCAATCCGCGCGTCGACAAGCTGATCGACAAGCCCACGGGCCATGACGTCATAGCCAAGCTTTACGAGACCGCCGACGTCAACCTGATCCCCAACGCCTGTGAGGGCAACGGGCTTTCCATACTCGAGTCCTGGGCCTCGGGCACGAT
Organism: Roseovarius sp.; assembly: GCA_040220035.1. GTDB lineage: Bacteria > Pseudomonadota > Alphaproteobacteria > Rhodobacterales > Rhodobacteraceae > Roseovarius. The sequence continues at coordinate 67,174 of JAVJTX010000024.1, forward strand.
ACCGGCCGTGCTGGACGGTCACCCGATGACCGATGTGACCTCTCCCGAAAACAGCTTCCGCATCGATGCGATCCAGAACGGCCAGAAGGAATATGCGCCTCTCTACGAAACCGACAGCGACCGTATCTGCGGGTTTCTCGACGGGCTCGACTCGGAGGTCGTGCAGGAAAAAATGGCGGTGGTCTCTGCCATGCGGGACGATCTCGTCAAGCGTGAACGCGACCTCGAGCACGCCGTCGTCTCCTGTGCGCTGATGAGCGGCATTCGAACGAAAGGTCTGCGACTGCGCGTCGAGCATGCGCATATGCCGTCGAAGGGCGAAGACTGGAAGCCGCGATCAGGCAGTCGCGTGAAGAAACTGATGTTTTCCGACAGTTCGTGGCATCCGTTCCGAAAGGAACCTGACCTTGTTGATGTGATGATGACGACGTCCAAGCGTCCTTGGTGCCTGCGCGAAAGCTTCAAGATGCTTCTGGAATCCATTCACTCCTCGCCGTATCGCCACCGGCTGATGCTGGCGGTCGACACGCTGGACCAAGAGACATTGAGCGTCATTGCCGAGCATGCATCCGAGATCGACCACGTGGTCTGGACAAACAGCCAGCATGGCCTGCCGTATCTCTGGAACAGCATGCTCGATCTGGTGAAGAACATCACCAGCCGGACCGAGGAACGGCCCGACTATGTCTGCTATATTCAGGACGATTGCCTGATCCGGGATCCGTCGACGTATTTCAGCACGATGGTCGGTATCGCGCATGAAGCCATGCCTGGATACCTGGGCTACGTCTCGGGGTATTTCACCGAGGTCCATCCGGGCTTTGCGGATTTCGACTGGAACGGTGAGCGGGTGGTCGCCAGCGATACCGTGGACGGGAAGAACTTCATGGCCACGCCGGAAGTTCTGGCCAGTGTCGGGCGGCTGCCGTGGTGGTTCGACGACGGCAGCCGCCGGGGCAATCCAGGACCCCACCGCGGCAGCCATTTCGACTTGTGGCAGTGGAAGGAGTCGCCGAACTCTCTGCTGAACCAGAACCGCATATCGCTTGTTCTGCCTGATCTGTGCGACCACATCGCCCAGACGTCGGAGGAGTCCACCTGGAAGAACGATACCACGGACAGCAACGTGAAGCAGCGCGTCGCTGAAAACAGGGTTTACATGACGCGGGAGTATTAGGGAAAGGGAGCAAAGCGTTGAACGATCGCGTCGCCGAGTGCCTTTTGCGCGTTAATGGGCACGGGGTGGCTTTGGCTTGGCCCCGGGGGATGACACCAAACTGCCCGTCTCGCAGGCAGGTGGTACGAGCCATAGGCGAAAGCCGGATAGGGAAGCCGATGCAGTATGATGCACTTGCGGAAACAAACAGAATGAAGCCCGGCAACTACAATACGTAAACGAAAAACTGGAAAAACAGGTAAATGACGCGGTTGTATGTGCACATAGGCGCCAAGAAAACAGGCACGACGACGATACAGGCGGCACTGAAGGCTTGTAGGGACGTCCTGATTCAGGAAGGCATCTATGTCTCCACGCTGGCCGGACAGCTGGAGGACAAGGCATTCACCGAGTATTACCGTGGCAATGAGACCTCCTCCGGGGCGGTGAGTTCCTGGTACGAAGATGCGGTGGATTTCATCAGGAACAAGGGCGGGCACAGCGCGATTATCACCGCGGAATCCCTGTCGGATTTCCTGCTCAGGGAAATCATGGCGTTCAAGGAGGATATCCCGGACGTCTTCGACGAATTCTGCATTATCTATTACATCCGGCGTCAGGATCTCGCTGCGGTCAGCCACTACAGCACGGCTCTGAAGGGGGGCGGGATTTCGAAGACCCTGATGTCTGAAAAATTCGGCGATCGCAGCAAGCGGGGCCTGAACTACTTCCGCGTGAGCAAGGACTGGGCCAAGGTGTTCGGCCGGGACGCGATGCGGGTGAAACTCTATCCGGACCATATTCCGGAGGGGTGGGACATACTCGATGACTTTGCATCGGTCGACGGTCTCGAAGTGCTTCAGGGGCGGCTGAGCGCCGATCGGAAGAACACGAGCCTTTCCAAGAACATTGCCGCGTACCTGCGTCGATTCAACGAGCTTGCCCGGAAGGGCGAGGTCGAGAATTCTCACGAAGAGAGAAGCCGGTATGTCAGGTCGATATCGCACCTTGCCGATGGCAAGCGCCTGCCAAAGCCGGACCACGAAAGGGCCGTGAGGTTTTACCGGGGATTTGCCGGAAACAACAAACGACTGCGGCAAGAATTCTTCCAGGAGAAGGACCGCCTGTTCTCGAGGGATTTCTCCATGTACCCTGAGGTTTCGGAGGATTTGGACGACTTTGTCGATGAAGAGGTGTTGCGGGAATCGATGAAACCGTTCCTGAAAAAATGACAGCACAAACGACCTGATGCCCGGCTCAATTTGCCGCCGATTTCAGCTTTGGTGTGACCCCGTGGAGAGACGAGCCATCTGGTCCAGGATGGCTGCACCGACCTCGGACCCGACGTGTGACACGTCGTTCTTCCGAAGGAATTCGGGCTTGGTGAAGCCGTCTTGCAAAATTTCATCAGGGTATCGGGCCACCTGGATGCTTTCATCTGCCTCGAGTGCCAGTTCGTCGAGCATGGCATCCCCGATGTTCATCATCTCCTGGATGGGTTGTTCGGCGTCCGTGTCTCCGTATTCCGCGACAAGCGGGTGCGTGTCATCCGAGAAAGCAGCCGCGCCGGGCCTGGGGGCCGGATGTATGATCAAGCGTGACGATCCTATGTCGACCACGTCCTGACAAACCTTCCACGCCGCAGAGGAGGCGATATCGCTCTTGACCAAGTTTCGCATGAACCGCTCCGTAATACGGGGCAATCCTGAAGTGCCCCTTGGCCATGTGTTGACGCGAGCGGTCATGAGCGGGTTGGCTTCCTGGTTTGAATTGCCGCGGAGCGATACATTGAAGCCGACGCCGCTGACCCAGATTGCGTCGTAGTTTACGACGTCCACACCGTTTTCGGCGCTTCCTTCGACGTTGCTCGCCATCTTGAAGGAATTGCGTCTGGGTTTCAGCCGGGTTTTTTCACGGCTCAGATATGGCCCGCCGCCACCCGGTAGCACGACGTAATCAATCTCGAAATCGGAACGTGACCACCCGGCATCCATTGCCAATTTCAAGGCTGAAGCGTGGGAATTGCCAATAATGCAAATTCTCATTTTCCGAATGCCTCGAGGACGGCTTCCTCGCAAACGAGATCATCCTCGGATTGCGGAGGAGGAGGGGGGGCGGCCACGCGGTCCCGCTTTCCGCGTTTGACCTTCTTGGGTGCGCCCCATCGTGCTTGTCCCTCGAAGAAGTGCTCCATCACGTGTTCGACGCCCTTGGGAGACACTTCTCTCATGTTGGGTTCAAAGAACATTCCGCGGTATGCGGGGCTCGAAATTATTTCATAGGAGGGAAAGTAATCCACGAACTCATGTTCGGCTTTGAGCTCGTGCGCGACCGAACGCAAAGTCGATTTCGATGCCATGCTCGCGCAAAGGACATGATCGCCGCTCGCTGTTGCGGTCAGAGGGACAGGCGAGACGGTCAAGAGAAACTTGAGGTCCGGATTGATCGAGCGGGTAAGCTTCAGAACGTCTTCGAAGTCCTGCTTGATCCGTGCATGCGTGTAGTTGCAGAACACATGGTGTTCGGGGTCGAATTCGCCTGCAATCGTGCCCGGGCACATCGCGTAAGGATCACCCGTCTGCGCGTTTTCCCACCCTTCGGTCAGGCCCATTGTAAATACAAACACCTGGGCTTGCTCGATCCCTTCACGCATTGCCGTGAGGGTCGCCTCTCGGGCGGCAAGGAAGCTCTCCATCGTTTCGAACCCGTCAGGCTCGATCGCGGGCCGCATCGGATCATAGATGGCGCCCTCTTCCTGCCAGACCTCGGTCGACTGGCTCAATGGATCAATGGCCCATTGCAGCCACTGCTTGAGCAGTGCCGCCGTGTAGATATTTCCGGTTCTGAAGGAGAAGACGTCATAACCGAACCGTTGGTTTCTTTTCCGTTCAGATTGCGTGAACGCCTTGGGACCCGGCTCGGCGATGTACCAGTTGTAACGCTGCTGACGAAGCGCCCGGCCAATATGTTGGGCGAAACAGGATCCGGCCGTGAGCACGAGATCTTCCTGGCTCAAACGGAATTTCGGGTGCCACAGCTCGTTGATTGTCAGGTTGTTGCGACTGCCGACGGCAGGTTTCCAAAATGCTCTGCTTTCAAAGTGCTTGTATGGGTTATCTGAAGCCATTTTCGCTTCCTCCAATAAATGAACGCGAAATTTACCAGATGGCCCTTTGGCTTCTATTGATCGCCGCAACACACTCCAGATTTTCTCGGCAGGCGTTGGGTATTGCAAGGCATTTCTAAAGCGATCGAACAATTGTTTTGCGGTCGTGCCGATCTTTGCTTAACTGGACGTAAATATGTGGGATTCCGGTTTTTGCGCCTTGTCCCGAAACGCTTATGTGATCGAGGGCTTCAAGGCGTTTGTAATCGTGCCCCATATCCCGCATACTGTTAGGCGGAATCACCAGACTAACCGTGGACCTTCATGGCATTTACAGGCTCGGCAGACGCGCCGAAGGTCGGGGTGGAGCAGAATTAAATACCAGCCTGTCGAAGGACCTCTGGATGATGGATGTGAGGGCGGGTGCTGTGACGGAAGCGAAGGGTCTTGGGGGCGTTCCTTTCGCTCTCCGAGACGCCGCTCAGCATGCCAGCGTTTCGACGACAGACCAGTATGCACGGTATCGCATTGCCGGTGCGAACCAAAATTTGCAGATTCGTCACAAGAAATAGTTGGATCAAACATAGAACACCGGCAATCCGACGCCATGCAAGCCTTGGCAATGTCTTTGAAAAACTGGCGATCCCGCGAGGAGTCGAACCCCGAACCTGCTGATTAGAAGTCTGGGAATAAGGCAGTATTTTCAGAGGCATTTGGATTGTGGAATCCTGTCAGATCACGTGTCCATTGCACTTTCAACAATTCGCGTGACGCATCACCTTATCCAGTTTGATCGTGAGTTGCTCTTCCCCCGTCGTCACCCAAAAATTAATCGCTCCTGAACGGATTCTCCCCAATTGCTGGAGTCGAAGGATCTTAGGTCAGAGGGTTTTCAGTTCTGGGGGTGACAGTCTGAAAATGGCTTGGTAAGCGAAGGCAGAATTAGATCAATGAGTTTTACAATGCAGGTTGAGACCACGAAGCTTGGGGGTGTTCTGATCCTGACGCCCCAGCGGCACGGGGATACGCGGGGGTTCTTTTCGGAGAGCTGGAACCGGCGCCGCCTTGAGGAGGCGGGGATTTCGGCGGAGTTCGTGCAGGACAACCATTCGCTTTCGGCAAAGGCGGGCACTGTCAGGGGCCTGCATTTCCAAGCGCCGCCGCACGCTCAGGCCAAGCTGGTGCGCTGCGGCCGGGGGCGGTTGTTCGACGTGGCCGTCGATATCCGCAAGGGCAGCCCGACATTCGGACAATGGATGGGCGTCGAGCTGAGCTTCGAGAACGGCAAGCAACTTTACCTCCCGGAGGGGTTCCTGCACGGCTTCGCCACGCGGGAGCCGGACACCGAGATTCTCTACAAATGCACCGACTATTTCGCCCCCGAGTGTGACGGGGCGGTGCGCTTCGACGACCCCGACCTCGGGATCGACTGGGGGATCGACACGGGCGCGGCGGTGCTCTCGGACAAGGACGCGGCGGCGCCTCTCTTCCGGGAGTTCGACAGCCCCTTCGTCTGGGAGGGGGCGGCATGAAGCTTCTGGTCACCGGCGGGGCCGGGTTCATCGGGTCGGCTGTTGTGCGGCTGGCGGTGCGGCGCGGGCACGAGGTGGTAAACCTCGACGCGCTGACCTACGCGGCCTGCCTCGAGAACGTGGCGGAGGCGGCGACAAGCCCGTTATACACCTTCGAGGAGGCGGATATCCGCGATGCGGCAGCGCTCGACCGGATCTTCGCGGCGCACAAGCCCGACGCGGTGATGCATCTTGCGGCGGAGAGCCATGTGGACCGGTCGATCGACGGGCCGGGGACCTTTATCGAGACCAATGTGACCGGGACCTACACGCTGCTTGAGGCGGCAAGGAAGTACTGGGTCGGCCAGGGGCGGCCCGAGGGGTTCCGGTTCCACCATATCTCGACCGACGAGGTGTTCGGCTCGCTGGGCGCCACGGGCAAGTTCACCGAAGAGACGCCCTACGACCCGCGCTCGCCCTATTCGGCGTCGAAAGCGGCCTCGGATCACCTCGTGCGGGCGTGGCACGAGACCTACGGCCTGCCGGTGGTGCTGTCGAACTGTTCGAACAATTACGGACCCTATCACTTCCCCGAAAAGCTGGTTCCGGTGATCATCCTGAACGCGCTCGCGGGCAAGAAGCTGCCGGTCTACGGCAAGGGCGAGAACGTGCGCGACTGGCTGTATGTCGAGGATCACGCCGACGCGCTGCTGACAGTGCTGGAGAAGGGCGCGCTAGGCCGGTCCTACAATATCGGCGGCGAGAACGAGGCGACGAATATCTCGATCGTGCGGCGGATTTGCGGGATTTTGGATGAGAAGCGACCGCGCGAGGGCGGCGGCAACTACGCCGATCTGATCAGCTTCGTCGAGGATCGCCCCGGCCACGACCTGCGCTATGCGATCGACCCGGCGCGGATCCGCAAGGAACTGGGCTGGCGGCCCTCGGTGACGCTGGACGAGGGGCTGGAGCGGACCGTGCAATGGTATCTCGACAACGAGGACTGGTGGCGCGCGCTGCAGAGCCGGCAGGGCGTTGGCGAACGGCTGGGCAAGGCAGGATAGCATGACGGTTCTGGTCTTCGGCAGGACGGGGCAGGTGGCAACCGAGCTGGCACGGGTCGGCGGCGGTCAGGTGATCAGTCTCGGCCGGGATGCGGCGGATTTGTCGGACCCCGAGGCCTGTGCCGCAGTGATCCGCGAGACCGCCGCCACGGCAGTGATCAACGCCGCGGCCTACACTGCAGTGGACAAGGCCGAGGACGCGGAAGCGCTGGCGACCATCGTGAATGGCGAGGCGCCCGGCGCAATGGCAAGGGCCGCCGCCGAGCGGGGCCTGCCGTTTCTGCATGTCTCGACGGATTATGTCTTTGACGGCACCGGCGATTTGGCATGGCGCGAGGCCGATGCGGTCGCGCCGCTCAACGCCTATGGCCGGAGCAAGCTGCGGGGCGAGCAGGAGATCGTGGCAGCCGGTGGCGCCTATGCGATCCTGCGCACGGCCTGGGTGTTCTCGGCCCATGGCGGCAATTTCGTCAAGACGATGCTGCGGCTGTCGGCCGAGCGCGACAGTTTGCGCGTGGTGGATGATCAGGTCGGTTGCCCGACACCGGCGCGCGGCATTGCCGGGGCGCTGTGGCGGATGGCGGGTGCGATGGCCGAGGGCCAGCCCGGCGGCACCTATCATTTCGGCGGGCAGCCGCCGGTCAGCTGGTGCGGCTTTGCAGCAGCGATATTCGACCGCGCCGGGCGGAACGTGGCGCTCGAGGGAATCCCGACCGCCGATTTCCCGACGCCCGCGGCACGGCCGGCAAATTCGCGGCTGGACTGCCGCAAGCTCGAGGCAGATTTCGGCATCAAGGCGCCGGACTGGCGCGCCGGGCTCGACGAGGTTCTGAGGGAATTGGGAGAGATGGGATGACCAAGCGCAAGGGCATTATCCTGGCCGGCGGGTCGGGCACGCGGCTTTGGCCGATCACGCTGGGTGTGTCGAAGCAGCTTCTGCCGATCTACGACAAGCCGATGATCTATTACCCGCTGTCGGTGCTGATGCTGGCGGGCATTCGCGAAATCGCCGTGATCACCACGCCGCAAGACCAGGAACAGTTCAAGCGAATGCTGGGCGACGGCAAGCAGTGGGGCGTGGAGCTGACCTATATCGAACAGCCCAGCCCGGACGGGCTGGCGCAGGCCTATATCCTCGCGGAAGACTTCCTCGCCGGGGCGCCCTCGGCGATGATCCTGGGCGATAACATCTTCTTCGGGCATGGTTTGCCGACGATTCTCGCCGCGGCGGACGACAAACCCGAGGGTGGCACCGTCTTCGGCTATCACGTGTCGGACCCCGAGCGCTATGGCGTGGTGGATTTCGACAAGGACGGCCGCGCCAAGGCGATCATCGAAAAGCCGGACGTGCCGCCATCAAGCTACGCGGTGACGGGGCTCTACTTCCTCGACGCCACGGCACCGGATCGGGCAAAGGAGGTCAAACCCTCGGACCGCGGTGAGCTGGAAATCACCACCCTGCTGGAAAGCTACCTGCACGACCGGCAGCTGTCGGTCGAACTGATGGGCCGCGGCTATGCTTGGCTCGACACCGGAACCCATGCCAGCCTGCTGGACGCCGGCAATTTCGTGCGCACGCTGGAAACTCGCCAAGGGCTGCAGGCCGGCAGCCCCGACGAGATTGCCTTCTCCCTCGGTTGGATCAACCGCGAAGAATTGAGCACGCGGGCAAAGCAGTTCGGCAAGAACGGCTATGGCGGGTATCTTGCGCGGCTGACTGTTGAAGGTGATTCTACTGTCTAGCGGCGATGGCAGGTGGTGAGCAATTCTAGCATGCACACCAACGCCATCTTCCGAATTATTATAACGCGCAGCTGGAATGTTGCGAAGGATGGGGGTTTAAGTTGAAGGCTTTTAGATCCAGAGTGCTCAACCCAATCTTAAACAAGTTGCTTTCGAGCCATTTTGCAAAGTCAAAGTTGCTTCATGCTGATCCAGTGCGACGGGAAGAATTGTACGTCTTGCGTTTCGAAATGGATGCCGCGTATTATCTTGATCGGAACCCGGATGTTCGAGAGCAAGGTGTCGATCCCGCGCTCCACTATTATATTGATGGCTGGCGTGAAATGCGAGATCCGCGGCCTGATTTTTCCACCAGATCGTACCTTGAGGAACGCCCTGAACTGCTCGAACTGCAGATCAATCCGTTCTTGCACTTCATTAGGAAGCAACAAGGATCTGAAGCAAAGCGAGAAGAGGTGAATGAAAACAAAGAACTTTCGAACCTGGTGGAGGGTTCAGAAGCTGAACTGGACGGTCCAAGTATTGAACTAGATTTTGATGTTTTTGATGAAGATGACGATGACGCACTAGAGATTAATGAAAATCCGAATATCAAGCTTTCGCCCGACGGCACGACATACGTCAAAAACAATGCGTTCTCCGCAGAAGGCAACACGAAGAGTTTTGTTGATCAGGAGCTTGACAGGATATGGAACGATCTTGTCGGGGAGAGCGTCGTCCTGCGTAGGCCGGACTTTCGCTTCGATGGCGACTTTTACACCAACCTCTACGGCGACGTATCTGCGGCCAAAGCACTAGATCATTATATGCGCTATGGCGCACGCGAGGGGCGATCTCCCAATAAGTATACAATGGTTAGTAGGCACTGTAAGGACGTCAAAGATTTGGTGCGTGAATCGATCACCGAGCCGCGCCTAAAAAAAGCTTTGGAAGCAGGTTGGCCCAATTCTCATGAACTCGCTTACGAATTGATGGCGCTAGGGCATCCCTACGATCAAGCCATCTCGAACTTTTCAGAGCGCTATTACTTAGATTGTTATTCGGATATCGCCGATGCCGGTGTCGATCCGCTTCAGCATTATTTCATTCATGGAGCAAAAGAAGGGCGGAGCGATTTACACAAGTTGCGAAGAAAGCTTGTTGAAGGCAAGGTTGCGTTCGACCCGGACAAGCCGACGTGTTTGATCTGCTCGCATGAGTTCTCGCGTACGGGAGCGCCGATAGTGGCGCTTGAAATGTGTAGAGATGCAATTGAAACACACAACGTGATTGTCGCCGCGCTTCGGCCGGGGGAGCTCGAGGGATCGTTTCTAGAACACACGACCCTGCAGTTCGTCTCGGACCAGCCTTTCGAAGAAATTCATTACCTTGAGCACCCAGCCATAGAAGCAATCGATTTCGCAATCCTCAACTCTGTCGAAAGCTTTCCTTTCTGTAAGTATCTCGTGGCACGAGGAATACCGTTTGGAAGTTACATCCACGAATACACGAACTACACCTTTCCCCGGTACAAGAGCAAATTGATGTGCCTATTTTCGGATGTGATGATATTTTCATCCGGACAGGTGAGGCGGAATTGGCGCTATGAGTTCGAAGAAGTGGAATTCAATACGGAATGCGATAGCCTAATCGTTGCCCAGGAAGAATTGCCCCAACCGAACTTGGCTGAAAGCGCATATGAAGCTTCCCGTATTACCCTTTCTAACATACTCAACTTAAATTGCTCGAATCGCAGAATTATTTACGGTGCGGGCCACGTCCAAATGCGCAAAGGTACAGACTTGTTCGTCTTGGCAGCGCAATTGGCTCGGCAAGCCGATCCAAATGCGATTTTCGTTTGGATCGGCGACGGACTAAATAATGAGGACGTGCAGTTTGGCGTCTGGTTAGCCTGTCACCTGGAGAATATGCGACTGAACGACGTCAAGGGTAATATATTCTTTATACCGGCGGGACCGTACTATCATGACGTTTGCAAGGCGGCAGATGTACTATTTTTGTCCTCTAGGCTGGACCCTCTCCCAAACGTCGTTTTCGACGCTGTGAGGTATGGCACGAAGGTAGTAGCGTTTGAAGAAGCATCAGGTTTTAGCGACTGCATATACAAGAAGTCAGATTTTATTCATGGCGTCGAGTACGGCAACATCGAAAAAGCCAACAGCAAGCTGCTGTCTCTGGCGCTTAAAAAAAATAGGTTGCCATTTTACTCCGACCCATCCGGTTCGACAAAAAAGAAAAAGCGAGCCAGCCCCTTCCATGCCATCCGCGGGAAGATTTTTGCTAACTTGTCGTCGCCGGCGCCGAGGGAGGCGCACAGATTTGAATACGACGTTCCAATTCTATTCAAGAATGATGACGATCATAAGCAGTTGCGAATACGCGAGCGTGAAAAGCTCGCGAAACTGGAACGCGCAATGATTTGGCGATCACGTGAACAGGTCGAGGAAAGGCTGCGCACATCTGGCAATTGGATGCATAAACGATCACGTATTGCCCGTTTTTCTACTGCGACCACAAACGTTTTGGGCGAGAAAAAAGGACCTAAAATCGGGATCCACGTTCATGCCTACTATGTGGATGAAATCGAAAATGATCTCGACAATTATATTGCATTTCGTTGTGCTTCTCGAATTGTTGCCACTACCGATTCGATGTCGAAGGCATCGGAAATCAAGAAGATGTTCTCGACACGCGGATTAGACGTTGAAACGCGAGTTATGCCTAATCGCGGGCGGGATATATTGCCTTTCCTAGAACTAGTTAGTTCCGAAACAGAGACACCCGAAGATATGATTTGGGGCCACTTCCATATGAAGAAATCCATCGGATCAGCGCAAGGAGGCGGTATCTGGAGAAAGTTCCTACTCGATTCACTTTTGGGCGACGCGCAAAGAATATCCTCCGCCCTTCTCGAAATCAAAAAGGAGAAAACAGGCCTTGTAACGACCTTGGATCCTTATATTGTCGGGTGGGAAAGCAATCGACGCCTGCTTCCGGAGATCTCTAATCTTGTCGGGCGCCAATTACCCGATCACCCCCTTCTTTTTCCTGTCGGAAACATGTTTTGGGCCAAAGCATCCGTGGTGCGTGGTGCCATGGATGTGTTTGGAAAAGACTATCCGTGGCCTAACGAGCCAATTCCGAACGACGGAACGGTTTGCCACCTTATCGAACGTCTCTGGCCGGCTTTCGCATGCTTGCAAGACAAAGATTCCGTCTTTATTGATGCGCCCCACTTGCCGCGAGCTTAGTTGTGAACAGGCGTGCAATTTTGGCTCTGTCGCGCATTGGGTTGAACTGTCAACGTGTATGGACGCCCCCGGCAGAGCAAGAGTTTTCTGAAGCTGGGTCTGGACGGAGCGGTCGAGTTCCTACGTGTATCCGGCCTCAAGTTGCGGCTTTCTACGCCGCGGGCCCTCATGGCAATTTCGTGGGCGGGTCCAAATCGGCGGATCGCGCTCAATGGCGCTCCGTTGACAACTGGTTTTCCCGCCCCGTTACTGTCCCGCTTTCCCATGACCTCCTGTCAGAACTTCCGCTCGGCCAGAACCGGCGAGGTCTACGACCTCATGCCGGAACTCTGTAGGATTCGCCCCGCGAGATGAGCGCCCATGCGACCCGGGCCATTTTGTTTGCCAAGGCGACGGCCACGAGCATCCTCGGCTTGCGGCTCAGCATTTGAGCCAGCCAGGAACCGGGTTTCGGGCCCCCAGTTCGGCCGGCCGCCTGAATGACAGCCATCGCCCCAATGATCAGTAGGCGTCGAATGTCCTTCTGCCCCATCTTCGAGGTCTTGCCCAAGGGCTTCCTTCAGCAGATCATTCTGCATGCTCATCTCAGCATTCATGCGCTTCAGACGGCGGTTCTCTTCCGCCATATCCTTCATGTCGGATATCAGTGAAGCATCCATGCCACCAAACTTGGCCCGCCATTTGTAAAAGCTTGCGCTGCTCATTCTCGCAACAGTAGCTGCGGTTTGGTGGGAAGGCAGTTCATCCCATTAGGTCATGCGCTATAAGGCGCAGATCGTCGAACCTGTGCCGATGCTGACAAACCTGAGGATTAAGCGGCGCCCCTGACCCGATCAACCATGCCGCGTTCCACAAGATGAGCCTGCTTGACTGACGTCAATCGCCGGGGGCGCAGGCCGATGCTTTTCTGGCCTTTACCAATAAACGATTTATAGCGCAGAATCTTTTACGGCAAACTTAACACCCTTCAAATCCAACAAATTGAGGATTTTGCGAGCTTTTTGCTTCAACGCCGGCCATTCGTTCTTAAGCATTTCCTTGCGTTCTTCGAGGCCTTCCGGACGATCGAACTCCACTTTCCAAATGGCAATAGCCACTTCCCGAACAAGATCTTGGTTGAGCTTTTCCATGTCGATTCCCACTCTCATAACGCCAATTGGTACCGCTTTTGTTCTCGAAAGGTGACGGTACTGTCAACAATTAAAGTCCTATGCGATCTGTTTTTCGTTAGGTTGCACACTTTGCTACCGCAACCGGTACCCACGCTGGGGAAACTGCGTACGGCGGTTAGGTAATTCCCCTTTTTGCGGGGGTTTACCGTTCCTGAGGCTTGCAGATGCGGCCGAAAGCTTGGAATGTTGGCTTAGATATTATAATGACAAACGGCCACTCAGTTCAATCAAAGCCCTCACGCTGAAGAAATCGGGGGCATCACCAGTCTGTCACCCTGATCGAAGCCGGAAAACTCTCGCCGAGGGCGGTAGAAGGTTCGGGGTCGGACCAAAGAGCGGAAATTCAGATGCCATCTGAAGAGCGCGTTGATAGCAAGTTAAACCCTGAACAAAGCGAACTAAGAAAAGATCAACAAGAGAGAACGTTAAATGACGGTTTACGTTACTGGGGCATCAGGCTTTATCGGGTCAGCTGCGGTTGAGGCCTTCCTAGAGAAGGGCGAAGTGGTGCGATCCGTCTCACGCAAACTTTGCCCAGTGCTACCTTTGGAAGACAACCGACAAATCCTCACGAACAGGCTCTTCGAAGCTCGGTGGTTCGATGAGAAGGACTCCGACGCCACTATTGTTCATTGCGCAGGCTTGGCAAATCCGCGTATGTCATTCGATTCCTTGAACGATATCTACAAATCAGAAGTTCAACTTCACGTCAGTATGGTCGAGACGCTCATTCAGAAGGGGTGGAAAGGAAGGCTGATTTTCTTATCATCAGGCGGTACAGTATACGGAGATGCAGAAACGTTACCCACGCCTGAAAGTGAGCCATTAAGGCCGAAAACCGCGTACGGACTTTACAAAGTCCACTTGGAAAATGACTTCACGTACTTGGCTCATACCAGTGAGATCGAAGTCGTTTCGCTCCGGGTTTCAAATCCTTATGGCGGGTTTGTGCGGAAGGCTGGCCAAGGCGTTATTCCGATTTTGATTGACGCCATGCGTTTCCACCGTACCTTTCAACTCTACGGAGACGGAAGTGCCGAGCGCGACTACATCGCTATGAAGGATCTCTGCGATGCTATTTACCTTGCCTCAAGAACAAAGTTAGACGATTCCAGCTTGACTCTCAATATTGGCAGTGGGCGAGGGGTGTCTCTGCGGCACATCATCGCACTGCTCGAAGAGATTAGCGGACGTCAGTTGAGTGTTGCATTCGGACCGCTAGGCGAAAACGTTTTAAGAAACGTACTTTGTTGTGACCAGGCAAAACGAGTTCTGAACTGGAGCGCACAAATCTCGCTAGAAGATGGGCTCAGCGCCTTGCTTGAACAAGAAGGCCTAAAAATGGATGATAGATAAATCCAGGGGATCATGGGTGACCTGCTCCCCTGAAAAGTCCTCGATTTGAGGTTAGCCTGTTCTCCAACTTGAGGAGACAGACGAGGAAGAGAAGCCGTTTCAGCGAAGAACAGATCATTGGCATTCTGAAAGAGCACCAGGCTGGGCTACGCGCCAAGGAATTGTGCCTCAAGCACGGGATCAGCGATGCGACGTTCTACAAGTGGCGCTCGAAGTACGGCGGCATGGAAGTGTCCGACGCGCGGCGGCTGAAGGCGCTGGAGGCCGAGAATGCGAAGCTGAAGAAGATGCTGGCAGAGCAGATGCTGGATGTCGCAACTTTGAAGGAAATGCTTGGAAAAACTTCTGAGGCCCGGTTCGAGGAGACATGCCGTGAACTGGGCCATGAAGATGAAGAGCTATTCGCAACGGCGGGCCTGTGCGCTGGTCGGGATTGATCGCGTGTCTATCGGCGCGCACCGAAGCGCCCGGCGGACTCGGAACTGAGGAGCAGGATGAAGGAGCTGGCATCCGAGCGGCGGCGGTTTGGATATCGGCGCCTGCACACTCTGCTCAAGCGGGAAGGCTGGCCCCCTCTCGGTAGATTTGCTCTGCAAATCGCCTGCCGGGCAATGGGTGAACTCGAAGAAGCTTTACCGGCTCTACCGTGAAGAAGGGTTAACCGTTCGCAAACGGGGCGGGGGCAAGCGCGCCGTAGGCACCAGAACGCCCATGGCGATCCCGCAGGGGCCGAACCAGCGGTGGTCGCTAGACTTTATGTCCGACGCGCTTGAGGACGGGCGCAGGTTCCGGGTGCTCAACGTCATCGATGACTTCAGCCGGGAATGCCTGGCAGCGGTCGTGGACACATCCATCGGCGGCGCGCGTGTCGCGCGGAGCTATACCGGGAAATGGGTGACGGGGTTTGAAAGGGCGTAAGCCTCCGGGGGCGCTTGCAGTTACCCACAAGTCGTGCGGCGAATTGATTCACCCACGAGACTTGGCCTTGGCGGCGCAGAAACGATCGTGATTCTTCATGTGGCACCGAATGATTGAGGTGCAGGCATGGGGCAGAGTTGGGTGGAAACGGAAACCGCCGGGTGTGATCTGGGGGATGACCGGCTAAACCGGCACCTTGAGACAATGCTTGAGGCTCTTGGAGAACGGCCGGGTAAATCGCTGCCTACGGCGTTTCAGGACTGGTCGAACACCAAGGCTGCCTACCGCTTCTTTTCCAACGGGAATGTCAGCGAAGACAAAATCTGAGCTACCCCCTGAAATTCGGACAGTGACGTAAGCTACGATTTGCAGTCTGCTGATCTTCGACGAGAAGGAGATCAGAGATGTCGAAACGCAAGCAGCACGCACCCGAGTTCAAGGCGAAGGTCGCGCTGGAAGCCCTGAAGGGTGAAGAGACGGCGTCCGAGCTGGCGAGCCGGTTCGGAGTGCATCCGACGATGATCCATCAATGGAAGCGCGCCCTGCTCGAAGGCGCGTCCGGCGTGTTC
>JAVJTX010000025.1:0-41885 GCA_040220035.1 Roseovarius sp.
GACCATCACCGAGCGTTGCGAGGCCAAGGGCCTGCGGATGACCGGCCAGCGCCGCACCATTGCCGCCGTGCTGGAGGATTCCGACGATCACCCCGATGTCGAGGAGCTCTACGCCCGCGCCTCGGGCCGCGATCCGAACATTTCCATCGCCACCGTCTACCGGACCGTGAAGCTGTTCGAAGAAGCCGGAATCCTTGAAAAGGTCGAGTTCGGCGACGGCCGCGCCCGCTATGAAGACGCCGAGCGCGACCACCACGACCACCTCATCGACCTGCATTCCGGCGAGGTGATCGAATTCGTCGATGCCGAGATCGAGGCCCTGCAGGAAAAGATCGCCCGCAAGCTGGGTTACAAGCTCAAGGGCCACAAGCTCGAGCTTTACGGCGTGCCGCTCAAGAAGAACTGAGCCGGCTATTCCAGCCTGTCCGGCAGCCCCCGCCCGTTGTTCCACCACCGGTTCGGATTGTCGCTCGTCGGGTCATAGGCCGCCCGGCTGGCCCAGTCCTCGCGCAGGAAAATCACCGGCTCCTCGTAATGATGCGCCCATATCACCGCGTCCATGACCCGCTCCAGCAGCGCCGGATCGCGCGGCACCGAGATCTTCAGCTCCACCATCGGATAGGTTTCCGTCGCCCCGGCCTGAAACCCCTCCACATGGGTCGTGGTGGTCGACCCCGGCTCCGGCTGCGCCGTCTCGCGGCCCGTGGCCGAGATGCTGGCGTTGCGCTGATAGCGCCCGTAGCCCAGCGGATATACCTCCATCACCGCGTCGAGAATCCGGTCCGTATCCTCCGGCAATGTCTGGATTTCCAGTGTCCAGACCGGCTCGAACCGCCCGGATTTCGCCCTGTAGCCTGTCAGGTCCATACCCGTCTCCCAATATCATCGACGCAACCCTCGGTCGCCGCACCGCGCCGGTCAACTCCCAACCCTGACGCCCGGTGTTGCTGCTGACGCAAATGGTCACTATAGCCGGTTCCGCGCGGCCCCCGCCCCGGCACCGAAAGGCACCCCCATGCAGAACATCCACGGCATCCTGCTCGTGATTGCCGCCATGGCCGGCTTCACCATCGAGGACACGCTGATCAAGCGCATGTCGCAGGACATCCCCGTGGGCCAGATCCTGATCCTGCTGGGCGTCTCCAGCACCGTCATCTTCGCCCTCGTCGCCCGCAGCCGCGGCCACAACATCTTTGCCCGCGCCGCATGGCGGCCCATGTTCCTGTGGCGCGCGCTGTGCGAAGCGACAGCCTCGATGGCCTTCGTCACCTCGCTGTCGCTGGTCGACATTTCCGTCGTCGCCGCCGTCTTTCAGGCCACACCGCTGTTCATCACCATGGGCGCGGCGCTCTTCCTCGGCGAAGACGTGGGCTGGCGCCGGTGGAGCGCCATCGGCCTTGGCTTCGCAGGCGTCCTGATGATCATCCGCCCCGGCGTCGCCGGGTTCGAGCCGGCGGCGCTGATCGTGCTGATTTCTGTCGCCGCCATCGCCGCCCGCGACCTGATCACAAGGCGGATCGACACGAACGTGTCTTCCTTTGTCATCTCCTTTCAGGGCTTCCTCGTCGCCATCCCGGCCGGTTTCCTGCTGCTGGCCCTGTCGGGTGACGGGCCGAGGGCCATGACCACCACCCACGGGGTCATGATGCTCGCCGCCGTTATCGTCGGCGCGCTCTCCTATTACGGCATCGTGCAGGCCATGCGCTTGGGCGAAGCGGCCGCCGTCACCCCCTTCCGCTACACCCGCCTGCTCTTCTCGCTCATCGTCGGCGTCTTCGTCTTCGGCGAGCACCCCGACACCATGACACTGGCGGGCGCCGCGCTGATCATCGGCACCGGCCTCTACACCTTCGTTCGCGAACAGCGCATCGCCCGGCGCAAACGCCGCGACCTCGCGGGGAACCCCAACATATAGTTAGCGCTATCAGCCCCCAGTTGCATTCGACGCCAAACTTGGTATGGGACAGCCAACCATTTCAGCCTTCCGAGGGACTAGAACATGAGCACCATCATCGACATTCACGCCCGCGAAATTCTCGACAGCCGCGGCAACCCCACGATCGAGGTCGTCGTCGTCCTCGAAGACGGCACCATGGGCCGCGCGGCCGTGCCCTCGGGCGCCTCGACCGGCGCCCATGAGGCCGTCGAAAAGCGCGACGGCGACAAAACCCGCTACCTCGGCAAAGGCGTGCTCGAGGCCGCAGCCTCGGTCAATGGCGAGATCGCCGACCTGCTGCTGGGATTCGACGCGACAGAGCAGGTTTCGATCGACGCGGCGATGATCGAACTCGACGGCACCCCCCACAAGGCCCGGCTCGGCGCCAACGCCATCCTCGGCGTCTCGCTCGCCGTGGCCAAGGCCGCCGCCGATTTCACCACCCAGCCGCTTTTCCGCTACGTCGGCGGCACCTCGGCCCGTACCCTGCCCGTGCCTATGATGAACATCATCAACGGCGGCGAGCATGCCGACAACCCGATCGACATTCAGGAATTCATGATCATGCCCGTCGCCGCCAGCGACATCCGCGAGGCGGTGCGCATGGGCGCCGAGGTGTTCCACACGCTCAAGAAAGAGCTGTCCGCCGCCGGCCTCTCCACCGGCATCGGCGACGAGGGCGGCTTTGCCCCCAACCTCTCCTCGACCCGCGAGGCGCTCGATTTCATCCTGAAATCCATCGAGAAGGCCGGCTACAAACCGGGCGAAGACATCTACCTCGCCCTCGACTGCGCCGCGACCGAGTATTTCAAGAACGGCAAGTACGAACTCAAGGGTGAGGGCCTGTCGCTCACTTCCGAGGAAAACGCCGACTACCTCAAGGCGCTGGTGGGCGACTATCCGATCATCTCGATCGAGGACGGCATGAGCGAGGATGACTGGGACGGCTGGAAGGCCCTGACCGACATGATTGGCGACAAGGTTCAGCTTGTGGGCGACGACCTTTTCGTGACCAACCCCGTGCGCCTGGCCCAGGGCATCGAGAAGGGCGCGGCCAACTCCATGCTGGTCAAGGTCAACCAGATCGGCACCCTGACCGAGACGCTGAAAGCCGTCGACATGGCCCACCGCGCGCGCATGACCAACGTCATGTCCCACCGCGCGGGCGAGACCGAGGACGCCACCATCGCCGACCTCGCCGTCGCCACCAATTGCGGGCAGATCAAGACAGGCTCGTTGGCGCGCTCCGACCGGCTGGCGAAATACAACCAGCTGATCCGCATCGAGGAAGCACTGGGCGACAGTGCCGAATACGCCGGCCGCTCGATCCTGCGCGGCTGAGCCTCGTCGGTCTAGCCCGAACGCCCTTCCCGCCGCGCCCTTTGCTGGCGCGGCGGCGTCAGCTTCATCTCCGGCGCTCGCAGCCGCGCCTCCGGCCCGCTCCACGCATAGGCAAGCAGGCAGGGCTCCTGTTCCCCGGTCGTGATCCGGTGCTCGTCGCCCGCCCGGTTCAGGATCAGCGAGCCCGGCGCATAAACCGCCGCATCGTTCTCCGACCAAGCCCCCGCGATCGACACGTAGCTTTCCTCGATCTCGTGATGGCTGTGCTGCGGATAGGTCGTGTTCGGCGCAAACAGCACGAACCCGATGATCAGCCGGCCCGTCTGAACCGGGCCACTCGGCCCCATAACCTCGCAATAGGCGTATTTGCGCGCCAGCGAGGGCGACATCTTCTCGTACCCGTATTCCCATGTCAGCAGCCCCGAAACCCGCGACAGCG
Organism: Roseovarius sp.; assembly: GCA_040220035.1. Taxonomy (GTDB): domain Bacteria; phylum Pseudomonadota; class Alphaproteobacteria; order Rhodobacterales; family Rhodobacteraceae; genus Roseovarius. Next base: position 3,717 of record JAVJTX010000025.1, read on the forward strand.
CCCGCGCGAGTCCCTGCATCGCCCCGCGCTCGCCGATATCGAGCGCGCGCCCCAGATGCGCCGTGACAGGCTTTGCCTCGGGGTCGCGCACCGCCATTACCGGGTTTGCCTCCAACACCGCCGACACCGCCTCGCGCACCCGCTTGCGATGGCTGCGGATCGACCGGCTGCCCCCGGCAGAACCCTGCCGGTACAGCGTCTCGAACTCCCGGATCAGGTAATACCAGTCGGGGCAATCCTTCAGCCGCGCCCCGCCCGGCGCACCGCGATCCGGTTCGGGCAGGTCAGTTTTGCGATCGTTGTCTGGCTCGGGCATCACGGGGCGTCTCCAGTATGTCACTATACGCCAATTAATCCGGCCATCCCGGATTTGAAAAGAGCGGCAGGGAAAACGAAACCCGAACGGCCCACCCGCCGCCGCCTTCTGCCCGTTCCCTTGGCGCCTTCCCCCGGGGCCGCCCGCGAATCCGCCCCTTTCAAGACCCCGTACAACCCGCTAGCCTGCGGCCATGACAGCAGATGACATCATCCGCCAACTCGACCTTCAACCGCACCCCGAGGGCGGGCACTACCGCGAGACCTGGGTGGCCGACAGTGACGGCCGGCCCGCCGGAACCTGCATTTACTTCCTGCTCAAGGGCGGCGAGGACAACCGCTGGCACCGGGTCGACGCCGCCGAGATCTGGCACTTCTACGCTGGCGACCCGCTGATCCTGCGCCTCTCCGCCACCGACGGCGGACCGGCGGCGCGTCACTTGCTCGGCCCCGGCCTGACCGCTGGCCAGCGGCCCCAGGTCATCATCCCGCCCCACCACTGGCAGCGCGCCGAATGCACCGGCACCTTCACGCTCGTCGGCTGCACCGTCTCGCCGGGGTTCCGCTTCGAGGGGTTCACTTTGGCCGAAGACGGGTTCGACATACCGGATGCCCGGTGACCCCGCGACGCCGAATTTTTTGTTCACCCGTTTCAACGCCCTGAAGATCTAGACCAAAAAACCGCGAAAAAAATCGCGGCCCCCTGAAACTTTTCTCCGCCGGCTGCGTGGCTGTCCCCAGAACTCAGCCAGACGGCGTGGTCGCCGTGGGGTCTCTTCCCGACTCCCGTGCTCCACGGTGCGGCATCACAGAGCGTGATCGCAGCATTCCCCGCCACGCCATCTGGCCGAGTTTGTCGGGGCTCGCCCTTTGCCCCGACAGACAGGACCGGCGCCGCGTATGAGTGTGAGCGTGTTCTTTGCCTTCGGGCAAAGTCGGCGTCGGTTCTGGTCCGGGGTGCCATTGCGCATCCCGGACAACCGCTGCCGGATGGCGGAAACGAGTGGTACGATTGATCCGGTTTACGAGGTAGGACGAGCAGTCCGAATGCGGTTTGGCCCGGAGCGCGCAAGCGCCTTCCGGGCCATCATCCCTCTGCGGTCTCCCGAACGAACCCCACAAGCTGCCGGGTCGAGCCGTCCTTGCCGGCCCCGTCCCGCTCGCCCGACAGGATCGGCGCCATCTCCTTGGCCAGCACCTTGCCCAGTTCGACCCCCCACTGATCATACGAGTTGATCCCGAGGATCACCCCCTCGACGAACACCCGGTGTTCGTACAGCGCCACGATCTGGCCCAGCCTGCGGGGCGTCAGCCGGTCATAGATCAGCGTGGTCGACGGCCGGTTGCCCGGAAACACCCGGTGCGCCGCCTGCCGCTCCAGCTCGTCGCCCTCGAACCCGGCCTCCCGCATCAGCGCCCGCGCCTCCTCCACCGTGCGCCCGCGCATCAGCGCCTCGGACTGCGCAAGGCAATTGGCCACAAGCAGGTGATGATGATGCGCCAGTTCCGGCTCGTGCCCTGTCGCGGCCACCATGAATTCGCACGGCACCACCTGCGTGCCCTGATGTATGAGCTGGTAGAAGGCGTGCTGCCCGTTCGTGCCCGGCTCACCCCAGACCACGGGGCCGCTCTGCACATCGAGCGCGTCCCCCTCCATCGTCACCCGCTTGCCGTTGCTCTCCATCTCGAGCTGCTGGAAATAGGCCGGCAGACGCGCCAGCCGCTGATCATAGGGCAGCACGGCGCGCGTCGGATACCCGCAGGCATGGCTGTGCCACAGCCCCGTCAGCGCCAGCATCACGGGCATGTTCTCCTGAACCGGCGCCTCGCGGAAATGCCCGTCCATCGCCGCCCCGCCCTGCAGGAAGGCGCGAAAATCCTCCGGCCCGATCGCCAGCATCAGGGGCAGGCCGATCGGCCCCCACATCGAATAGCGCCCGCCGACCCAGTCCTCGAATCCGAACACCCGCTCGGGCGCGATCCCGAACGCGGCGGTCTTGTCCTGCGCGGTCGACACGGCGGCGAACTGCGCGGCGGGGTCATCCACCGCCTTTGCCATCCACGCCCGCGCGGTCTCGGCATTGGTCATCGTCTCGATCGTGGTGAAGGTCTTCGACGCCACGATCACCAGCGTCGTTGTCGGGTCGAGCCCGGCAAGGCAATCGGCGATATCCGCCCCGTCCACGTTCGACACGAAGTGGCATCGCGGCCCGTCCTGATACGGCGACAGCGCCCGCACCGCCATCTCCGGGCCAAGGTGAGAGCCGCCAATTCCGATATTGACCACATCCGTGATCGGCCCGCCGGCACCCCGGAACTCGCCGCCGCGCACCTTTTCCGCAAAGGCCTCCATCCGCGCCAGCGTCTCACGCACGCCCGGCATCACGTCGTGGCCCTCAACCTCGACCGGCCCGGCATCGAGGTTGCGCAGCGCCGTGTGCAGCACCGCCCGCCCCTCGGTCTCGTTGATCGCCTCGCCCGCGAACATCGCCGCGCGCCGCTCCTCGACGTGATGCGAGTTCACGATCGACAGCAACAGCGCCCGCGCCTCACGGCTCATCGCCGTCTTGGAATAGTCGAACAGCATCCCGTCGAAGCGCACCGAGAAATCCGCCGCCCGGTTCTCTTCCTCGAGCAACTCCGCGATCCGCGCGCCCGTATCGGCCTTCAAAGCCTCCCACATGGTCCTATCTCCTGCGCCCCATGTTTCACCGTTCCAACATGCTCCGGGGGACGTTTCAACGTCAGGGACAGCACCCCCAAGACCCCCTCACGGCGCCCAGTGCACCGTCGCCTCTTCCAGCACCGCCGCCACCGGCGCCTTGCCGGGCTCCATCGACCTTGCCCGGTCAAGCGCCGCCTTCTTCGCCTGCCCGGTGATCACCACGTGCAGCGCCAGCGCGTCGCGCAGCACCCGCGCCGACAGCGTCACGCGCGGTTCCGGCACGCCCTCCGCCCGCATCGGCACCAGCACCGGCGCGTAACGGTCGAGCGCCTTTTCCAGGTTGTCCGCCCCCGGAAACAGCGAGGCGGTATGCATGTCCGACCCCATCCCCAGCAGGCACACGTTGATCGGCAGGGACGAGCTGATCGTCTCTTCCAGCTCTTCCAGCACCGGCTCGGGCGTCTCGGACTTCCGGTAGAGCGGCAGGAAATTTGCCTTCTCCGCCCGCCCCGTCAGCAGCCGTTCGCGGATGAGCCGGCTGTTCGAGCGCACATGCACCTCCGGCAGCCACCGCTCGTCGCTGGGCAGAACGTCCACCCTGCTCCAGTCGAGATCGGCGTCGCAAAGGCAGTCGAAAACCGGCCCCGGCGTCGTGCCGCCGGGCACCACGAACAGCACCCGGTCCTTGTGCTCCAGCGCCGCCGTCAGCTCCCCGGCAAGATTATTCGCCAGATGCACCGCCATCAGCTCGTCATCGGGGTAATCCACGAAATTCATGCCTTGATCTCCCGCCAGCGGCGCCCGTCCCTGTGCATCAGCATCAGCGCGTCATCCGGCCCTGAACTGCCGGTGGAATAGGGCAGCGGATCCTCGCCGCGTTCCTCCCATCCGGCGATGATCCCATCGGTCCAGGCCCAGGCCTCCTCGACCTCGTCACCGCGCATGAAAAGGGTCTGGTTGCCCCGGATCACATCCATGATCAGCCGCTCGTAGGCATCCGGGAAATCCGCCTCCTCCGGCCCCAGCGCCTCGGCAAAGGTCATGTCGAGCGGCACATCGACCAGCCGCATGCCCCCCGGCCCCGGCTCCTTGATCGTCACGCCCAGTTCGATCCCCTCGTTGGGCTGCAGCTTGATGGTCAGGATGTTGCGGTGCCGACCCGAATCCTTATCGAAAATGGAATGCGGCGCGTCCTTGAACACCACGGCAATCTCGCTCGCCCGCTCCTTCAGCCGCTTGCCGGTGCGCAGGTAGAAGGGCGTGCCCGCCCACCGCCAGTTGCTGACCCGCGCCCGCAGCGCCACGAAGCTTTCCGTCGTGCTGTCGCGGTTGCCGACCTGGTTGCGGTAGCTGGGCCGCCCGCCGGCCCCGTCATACTGCCCGCGCACCACATCTTCCGGCGCCACCGGGTCGAGCGCCCGGATCACCTTCAGCTTCTCGTCGCGCACCGAATCGGGGTTGAATTTCGCCGGCGGCTCCATCGCGATCAGGCACAGGAGCTGCATCAGGTGGTTCTGCATCATGTCCCGCATGGCGCCCGAGCGGTCATAGTAATCGCCGCGCCCGCCGACACCCACCTCCTCGGCTACGGTGATCTGGATGTGATCGACGTACTGGCTGTTCCACAGCGGCTCGAACAGCATGTTGCCGAACCGGATCGCCATCAGGTTCTGCACCGTCTCCTTGCCGAGGTAATGGTCGATCCGGTAAATCTGGCTTTCGTCGAAATATCCGGCCAGCGCCTTGTTGAGCTCCTTGGCGGTGGCAAGGTCGCGCCCGAAGGGCTTTTCCACCACGATCCGCGCCTGCCCGCCGGCCAGCCCGTGCTGATGCAGTCGCTCGGCCAGCGGCCCGAACAGCCGCGGCGCGACCGAGAAATAAAAGGCCCTGATCCGGTCCGACCGGGTGAGCCGGGCCAGCTCGTCCCAGCCGTCTTCGCCCGTGGCGTCGACGACGACGTAATGCAGCATCGCAAGAAACGCGTCGAGATTCTCGCGGTTCGCGCCCGCCGACTCGTCCGATGCCACGATCGCATCCGAGGCAAAGTCGCGATACCCTTGGGTATCCATCTCGCCCCGCGCCGCGCCGATGATGCGCACATCGCCCTCGATCTGGCCTGCACAGTAACGGCGGAACAGCCCCGGCAGGATTTTCCGCCGCGCCAAATCCCCCGTGCCGCCGAAAATCACAAGATCGAAGGGATCCACCGGAATGACACGCGAAACCATCAGACCTCTCCTGTTCCGCCACGGCTCTGACCTGCCGCGAGGCGTTCACCGGGACGTTATGCCCGTATCACAAAGCCGTCACCAGCCCGCTGCTGGCTTTTCACGACAAAAAGGACAGGTTACGCCGGAATTGCAAACCAAAATCGGGTGAATTGATGAAAGACGCCGCCACAGCCAGGGCCAATGACGGCAAGTTCCGCGATCCGCAGGTCACAGCCGACGGACAACCCCGCGCCAGCGTACCCCTCTCCAACCCGCAGACGCTCTGGTTCAACACCGGCACGCTCTGCAACATCACCTGTGTGAACTGCTATATCGAAAGCTCGCCCGAGAACGACCGGCTGGTCTACATGACCGAGGCCGAGGTGAGCGACTATCTCGACCAGATCGAGGCGCGCGGCTGGCCGGTGCGCGAAATCGGCTTCACCGGCGGCGAACCCTTCATGAACCCCGAAATGTGCGCCATGGCCCGCGCCGCGCTGGAACGCGGGCACGAGGTGCTGATCCTCACCAACGCCATGCGCCCAATGATGCGCCCGAACGTGCAAAAGGACCTGCGCGCGCTGATCGATCAGTACGGCGACCGCCTCACCCTGCGCATTTCCGTCGATCACTGGTCGGCGAAACACCATGACGAAGAACGCGGCCGCGGCGCGCTCGACAAGACGCTGGCCGGCATGGCATGGCTCCGCGACGCAGGCGCGCGCATGACCGTCGCCGGCCGCACTCTCTGGCACGAGACCGAGGCCGAGGCCCGCGACGGCTACCGCGCCCTCTATGCCCGCCACGGCTTTGCCATCGACGCGGACAACCCCGGCGATACCGTGCTTTTTCCCGAAATGGACATGAGCGTCGAGGTGCCCGAGATCACCACCGCCTGCTGGGGCATCCTCGGCAAATCGCCCGATGACGTGATGTGCGCCTCCTCGCGCATGGTCGTCAAACGCAAGGGCGCGCCCCGGCCGACCGTGCTGTCCTGCACCCTCCTGCCCTACGACCCGCAATTCGAGATGGGCGAGAGCCTGGCCGAGGCCGAGCGTGACGTCGCCCTCAATCACCCCCATTGCGCCAAGTTCTGCGTCTTGGGCGGCGCGAGCTGCTCGGGCTGAAGCCCCTGTATCGGAAACGGGGGCGCTGCTTGGCAGTAAATTGCGGCCTGAGAACAGCTTTGCCCGGCGCAACGGCGATGCCGGGGCTCGTGGTGGCGAAGGGTCGTTAGACCATGACCCTCCGCCTGTTCATGACATCGCTCAGGTGTGGCGAATCTCCGTCCCGAGCACCTTCAGACATTCCCGCATGAAGGCAGCCAGCGCCGTCCAGCCCTTGGCCGACACCATGGTGCCGTCGACATAGGCTTCCTTGGGGTCGGCATCGTAGTAAGTACCGCCAACGGCCGTCACCTCCGGGGCGCAGGCCCCGAGGCCGGCAACGGTTTTTCCCTTCAGCACGCCGGGCACCGCCATCAGGATCTGCACCCCGTGGCAAATGGTGAAGATCGGCTTGCCGGTATCATGGAAATGCTTGACGATCGCCTGGATGCGGGGGTCGGTGCGGATGTATTCCGGACCACGGCCGCCGGCCGCGTAAACGGCGTCGTAACTGTCGAGCTCGGTCTCGGCCTCGGAAAAGGTCTTGTTGATTTCCGCATTGTGGCCGGGCTTCTCGGTATAGGTCTGATGCCCCTCGAAATCGTGCAGCGAGGTGGCGATCATGTCGCCGGCGTTCTTGTCGGGACAGACGACATGGACGGTGTGGCCGACGGCCTCCATGCCCTGTTGGTAGACGTAGATTTCATATTCCTCGGTGAATTCACCGCAGAGCATGAGGATTTTCTTGCCGCTCATCTGGGCCTCCTGAGTGTCGGGTGGTGGGCTGGCCACCCCGGGGGGCGGCCAGCCGGATGGATGGGTTCAGAACGGGGAGTCAGGGAAGTAGAACTGCTCCGCGTTCTCGGGGGTGATCAGCGGCGCGTCCAGCTTGAACGATCCGCGCATCGGTGCCTGTCCGGCAAACTGCGCCGCGGTCATGTACATCGCCGAGGCAATCATCGACGGCGGATACGGGGTCGAGATCGGGGTGCGTTCGTCGCCCTCCATCACCATCTCGATCACCTGCTTCATGCCGTTGCCGCCGAGGGCGTATTTCACGTCGTCCCGGCCGGCCATGTCAACCGCCTCGAGCACGCCGAGCAGCATGTCGTCGTCATTCGCCCAGACCGCGTCGATATTGGGGTATTTGCCAAGATAGTCCTGCATCAGGGTGAAGGCCTCGTCCTGGTTCCAGTTGGCGTACTGGATGTCGAGGATCTCGATGTTGGACTGTTCGATGACCTCGGTGAAGCCCTGAATGCGCTCGTCGTCGATCACGGTTGGGATGCCGCGCAGAACGACGATCTCGCCCTCCCCGCCCAGCTTCTCGACCAGCCAGTCGGCGGTGTTGGCGCCCACGGCGATGTTGTCACCGGCGACGTAGAGATCCTGGATCGACTCGTCCGACAGGCCGCGATCGACCACGGTGATGAAGGTGCCGTTCGAGGCCACCTGCTCCACCGGGCCGGTCAGCTCTTCCGAGGTGAACGGCAGGATGACCAGAGCGTCCAGCTCGTTCGTCGCCGAGAGATCCTCCAGCGAAGAGACCTGCGCCGTGGCCGACGACGCGGTCGATACGATCACGTCGATGTTCGGATAGGCGGCCTCGAGCTGCTTCTCGGCTTCCTGCGCGTGGTAGACGACGCCGCCGGTCCAGCCGTGGGTCGCGGCCGGGATGGAGACCGCGATGGTGAACTCCTTGTCCTGAGCCTGTGCAGTGGTGGCAGACAGCCCCCCTGCGACGATTGCGGCCGACAAGAGCGCCGTACCTGTTTTCCTGATCTTCATGTTCCCCTCCTCCGTTGGGTGATTGAAAGCCCGCGTTTTCCTAGCGGGCACTTGTGAAGCGGTGAGCCAGCATGGCGATGATGATGATCGCCCCCTGAACCGCGGCCACGAGGTATTCCGACACCATGTCCGACAGGACCATGACGTTGGCGATAACCTCGAGAATGAGTGCGCCTGCGACGGTGCCCCAGATATGGGCCTTGCCGCCGCGCAGAAGCGTGCCGCCGATGACGACCGCCGTGATGACCTGAAGCTCCCAGAGCTGCCCGGTGGTGGGCGTCGCGGCGCCGAGGCGCGGGACGTAGCAGATCGCGGCGACGGCGACGCAGAAACCCTGGATGACGAACGCCATGGTCCGCACACGCCCGACATGCACGCCCGAGAAGCGGGCGACGTCGGCGTTTGACCCGACAGCCGTGACGCGGCGGCCGTATTTCATCCGGTAGAGGATGAAAGCGCCGAGCAACGCGATGACCACGGTGATGATCACCGGATAGGGCACGCCGAGGAAGTCCCCGAAATACAGCGGGCGATAGGCGCTGCGCAGGCTCCGGTCGATGGAGAGCGAGCCGCCGTCTGTCATGTAGGTGATGAGCGCGCGGAAAATGCCCATCGTGCCAAGCGTGACGATGAAGGGTTCTATTCGCCCCACGGTCACGATCAGCCCATTCATGAGCCCGCAGAGCGATCCGACCACCAGCGCCACCAGCGCGCCAACCGGGATCGCCCAGGCCCCCAGATGCGGGGCCAGCGCGTTCATCGCCATGATCATGATGCCGACAACAAAGGCCATCATCGACCCGATCGACAGGTCAAGCCCGCCGGTCGCAATCACGAAGGTCGCCCCGACGCCGATGATGGCGATAAAGGCGCTGCGCGTGATGACATTCATGAGGTTGTTCGCCGCCATGAAATTGGAGTTGATCAGCGCGCCCAGCAGGACGATCACCGCCAGCGCAATGAACGGAGCCATGTCGGCCCAACGGATCTTGAAGCCCTCGCTCTCCGGAGGTGCTGCGGTTTCGGTGCTGCTCATGCGCTCTTCCTCCCCTCGGTGTCGTCGCCACTCGATGCCGCGGCATAGACGACATTCTGTTCGTTGATGTCTTCGCCCGTCAGCTCGGCGACGAACCGGCCGCCGCGCATCACAAGCACGCGGTCGGACAGGCCGACGAGTTCGGGAAGTTCCGACGAGATCACGATGCAGGCCTTCCCGGCCCGGACGAGATCGTCGATGAAACGGTAGATCTGGCTCTTGTTGCCGATGTCGATGCCGCGCGTCGGCTCGTCGATGATGACCACCGACGGGTCGGCCAGCATGACCTTGGCGAGCAGCAGCTTTTGCTGATTGCCGCCCGAAAGCTGCCCGGCAGCGATCGACAGGGCGGGGATTCGAATGTCGTATTCCTTCACCGTCGATTTCACCGTCCGGCTTTCCTTGCGGCGGTCGAGGCGCAGGCCGGGATTGACCAATCCGAGCGCCTGAAGCGTCAGATTCGGCCCGAGGCCTTCGTCCAGCAGCAAGCCCTTACCCTTCCGGTCCTCGGTGAGGTAGACGAGGCCCGCCGCCATCATCGTCCCGACATCCGGCTTGGCAATGGTTTTGCCATTCAGCGTGATCGCCCGTGCCTGTCCTTGGCGCAGGCCCATCAGCCCTTCGATCAGCTCGGTGCGGCCGGCACCGATCATGCCGCCGATGCCCAGCACTTCGCCCGGGCGGGCGGCAAAGCTGCCGCTGATCTTGCCATGATCGACCGATAGATCCTCGACGGTCAGGATGGGCTCGGCCGTGGCGAGGCCGCGTTTCGGCGGGTAGAGCATCGACAGCTCGCGGCCGACCATAAGCTCGGCCATACGGCGCTGATCCAGCTCATGTGCGGGCCATGTGCCGATCATCTTGCCGTCGCGCAGGACGGTCACCCGGTCGGCCAGCGCCTCGACCTCTTCCAGCCGGTGCGAGATATAAAGCACGGCGACGCCCTGATCGCGCAGGTTGCGGACGATGCCCAGCAGGGCGTCGACTTCGTCATTGGCCAGCATCGCGGTCGGTTCGTCCATGATCACGACCTTGCGGTCATCCAGCAGCGCCCGCGCAATCTGGACCAGTTGCCGCTGTGCCAGCGGCATGGTTCCGACGCGCGTGGTCGGGCGGGCCGTGCAGCCGACGCGGGCCAGCACCTCGGCGGTGCGGCGGTTCATCCGCTTGTCGTCGGCGGCAAAGAAGCGGGACAGTTCGCGCCCAAGGAACAGGTTCTGGGCCACTGTCAGATCAGGCGCGAGCAGAATCTCCTGATGCACCAGCACGATCCCCGCATCCTCGGCCTGAACGGCATCGGCGAAGGTGACCGGCACGCCGGACATTGCCATGGTGCCGTCGGTCGGGGCCGCATGTCCGGAGAGGAGTTTCATCAGCGTGGACTTGCCCGCGCCGTTTTCTCCGATGATCGCATGCACCTCGCCCGCGCGGATATCGAGGGTCACGCCGCTCAGTACGGTGATCGGGCCATAGGCTTTCGACAAGCCCCCGGCGTGGAGTACCGGAGTTTCGGGCGCCGCCGGGGCACCCTCGGTATCGGTCAGGGGGCGATTCATTCGAAGGCCGCCACAAGCCGGTCCCGCGACCAGCTGATATGATTGTGCATCGTCTTGTAGGCCGCATCCGGATCACCCGCGCGGAACGCCGCGAGCAGCAGATCGTGCTCCTCCAGCGCCTCCTGGGTGACGCGGCTGTGAAACATCAGGCGGAAGATGTGCAGGTGGATGTGCTGGTCGTTCATCGCCTGCCGCACCGTGGCGTTGTCCGCGACCTTCAGGATCTCGTCGTGGAAATGCGCATCCGCCCGGGCGAAGCGGGAATAGCGGCTGTTGCGGTCCACGGGCTGTTCGCCCGTCTCCATGTCGGCCGCCGCCGCCTCGATACCCGCGAGGGATTCGGGGGTCAGCTTCAGGCAGGCCTGCCGTGCGCTTTCGGGCTCCAGCATCAGGCGGAAATTATAGAGGTCTTCGAATTCCTTGCGGGTCAATTGCAACGACGCGGAGTACCCTATCAGGTGGGCCTTGCGAACCAGCCCCTCGCGTTCAAGCCGTGTCAGGGCTTCGCGAACCGGCGTCTGGGAGACGTTGAGCTCTCGCGCCAGCCCGTCGATCGGGATGCGCGCGCCCGGCGGAATCTCCAGTGACATGATGCGCTCATAGATCCGCTCATGCACGCTTTCGGCAATGCTTGACGGCCGCACAAGCGCACCTTTTCCACTGACTTCCGTCGTTGCAGCCATCCGCTGTCTCCCCCGATCAGCATTCTTGACAAGACCGATCCTAACACTGATAGGATATCCAATGTCAAATACAATATCATATACGATTTGATTTTAAGGGGGAGGTTGGGTCTTGCTGGTTTCGGCCAAAGTGTCTTCGAAACGGCGCAAATGAAGCGCTGGTTTCCCAGAGAGTTGCGCCGCCCCTGCCCCGTGGCCGTGCCCGGAGACGGGATGCGGGCCCACCGGATCCACGCGCCTTCAACGGGCATCGCCCTGCCCGATTCGCCGCATGACGAAATCCACGCCCTCGCACGGGGCTGAGGACTGAAAACAGGAGAGAACATGAGCATATTCGGCACGATCAGAGCCCCGAGAGAACTGATTTTCGGCGCGGGCCAGCGCGAGGCCCTCGGGCAGGTCGCAGGTAAACTCGGGCAGCGGGCACTGGTCGTTACCGACGAACGCTTGGCTGGTGACGCAGACTTCCACGCCATGGTGGCACAGCTTGAGGCCGCTGGTCTGTCGGTCAAACTAGACAGCTCGACCCTGCCCGACGTGCCGGTCGATACCGCAATCGCAAGCGCAGACGCGGCGCGCGCTTTCGCGCCCGATCTCGTGGTCGGCGTGGGCGGCGGCTCCTGCCTCGACATGGCGAAATGCGTGGCGGTGCTGCTGACCCACGGCGGCAAGCCGCAGGATTACTACGGCGAGTTCATGGTGCCCGGCCCGGTCATGCCGCTGATCGCCGTGCCCACAACCGCCGGCACCGGGTCCGAGGCAACGCCGGTTGCGGTGCTGTCGGATTCCGAGCGCCAGTTGAAGGTCGGTATTTCGTCGCCCTACATCATCCCGACAGTCTCGATCTGCGATCCGGACCTGACGCTGACCTGCCCGCAATCGCTGACCGCCATCGCAGGTGCCGATGCCTTGACCCATGCGATCGAGGCCTTTACCGCAATCCGTCGCGAGCCCCGTCCGGGGCTGGCGCAGGAGCGGGTCTTTGTCGGCAAGAACGCGAGCTCCGACCATTTCGCGCTGACGGCCATCGGGCTGCTCTGGGAGGGGCTGGAGGCGGCCTGCGCGGATGGAAGCAATGCCGAGGCGCGCGCAAAAGTCATGCTGGGGGCGACCACGGCCGGCCTCGCCTTCGGCGTTGCGGGCACAGCCGCCGCCCACGCGATCCAGTATCCGGTCGGCGCTCTGACTCACACGGCCCACGGGGCGGGGGTGGCCTGCCTGATGCCCTATGTGATGGCATGGAACGCGCCCGAAATCGGGCCGGAGCTCGACCAGATCGCCGGGGCCATCGGCCTCCGGACCGGGGCGGAGGTGATACCCGCCATCGCGGCGCTGTTCGGGCGCATCGGAATTCCCCGCACCCTGCGCGATCTCGGGCTGGCGGAGGACAAGCTGGACTGGGTGGCCGAGCAATCCTGCGGCATCGCCCGGCTGATCCAGAACAACCCGCGCCCATTGCCGCCCGAGGATATGCGGCGGCTGATCGGCGCGGCCTTTCACGGCGATCTCGCCGTTCTCGAAACGAATTGAGGGAGACACTCTGATGACACTCGACACCCCCTTTACCGGCTATTCCGACCCCTCCCTCCACGCCGAATGTCTCTATATCGGCGGCAAATGGGAGGCCGGGAAGGGAATTCCCGTGCTAGATCCCTCGACCGGCAAACCCCTCGCCGAAGTGCCGGACGCCGGCACCGCCGACGCGCTGCGTGCCGTGGACGCGGCCGCGGCCGCGGCTGCCGGCTGGCGCGCCACGCCGGCCCGTCAGCGATCCGAGATCCTCCGCCGCTGGTTCACCCTGATGACCGAACACGCCGAGGAACTGGCCCTTCTGATCTCTATGGAAAACGGCAAGGCGCTGACGGATGCACGGGGCGAGGTGGCTTATGCCGCCGAATTCTTTCGCTGGTACGCCGAGGAAGCGACGCGCATCGGTGGCGAATTCCGCCATGCGCCTTCCGGGGCGCACAACATCCTCGTCGACCACGAACCCATTGGCATCGCCGTCCTGATCACGCCGTGGAACTTTCCCGCCGCCATGGCAACCCGCAAGATCGGTCCTGCGCTGGCTGCGGGCTGCACCGTGATCCTCAAGCCTGCCTCGGAAACCCCGTTGACGGCCTATGCCATGGCGCGGCTCGGCGAAGAAGCCGGGGTGCCCGCCGGGGTCGTGAACGTGCTCACCACCTCTGACCCCGGCCCGGTGACAGCGGCTATGCTGGCCGATCCGCGGGTGCGGAAACTGTCCTTTACCGGCTCGACCGGTGTGGGCCGCGTTCTGCTTGCGGAAGCCGCGAAATCGGTCGTGAACTGCTCGATGGAGCTGGGCGGCAACGCGCCCTTCGTGGTTTTCGATGACGCGGATCTGGATGCGGCGCTTGACGGCGCGATGGTCGCCAAGATGCGCAACGGCGGCGAGGCCTGCACGGCGGCGAACCGGTTCTACGTGCAATCCGGCATCCACGACGCCTTTGTCGAGGGGCTGTCGAAACGGATGGCCGCGCTGAAACTGGGCGCAGGCTATGCGCCCGACACCCAGTGCGGGCCAATGATCACGACGAAGGCCGTGGACAAAATCGACCGGCTCGTCGCAGAAGCGAAATCGCGTGGCGCGCGGGTCACCACCGGCGGCGCACCGCTGGAAGGAAGCGGGTATTACTACCCGCCAACCGTGCTCGAAAACGTGCCGACGGACGCCGCCCTTGCACATGAGGAGATCTTTGGCCCCGTCGCCGCGGTCTACCGTTTCGAGACCGAGGAGGAGGCGATCCGGCTGGCCAACGACACCGAATACGGGCTTGCGGCCTATGTCTATTCGCGGGACATCATGCGGGCCATGCGCGTCGGACGCGGCATCGAAACCGGTATGGTCGGCATCAACCGTGGGCTGATGTCCGACCCCGCGGCCCCGTTCGGCGGCGCCAAGCAAAGCGGGTTGGGGCGCGAGGGCGGCGTCACCGGGATACTCGAATTCATGGAGCCCAAATACTTCGCCGTCGAGTTCTGACGGCCGAAAGGACAGACGATGGCGGAGCGAGACCTCTACCGCAACCGGGACTTCATCCCCGATTTCGATGCGATCATGGAAGAGACGGAGGCGCGCAGCCGCGCCTTCGCCGACAGATCGCGCGTCGAACGGAATGTCAGTTACGGGCCGACGGCGCGGCAATGCTTCGACCTCGTCTATCCGGCGGACCCGGCACCGGGCGCACCGCTGCACATGTTCATCCATGGTGGCTATTGGCGCGCAGGCAGCAAGGAGACCCATACCCTCGTGGCCGCGCCCGTGATCGCGGCCGGGGGGATCGCCGCACTGGTCAGCTATGACCTCATGCCCGAGACCCGGCTGGCCGAGATCGTTGCGCAGGTGCGGCGCGCCGCGCGACACCTTGTCAGGCTGGCGCCCGACATCGGCGCGGACCCCGCACGCTTTACCGTGAGCGGCCACTCCGCCGGCGCGCATCTTGCCTCGCTGCTGGGCTCACAGGCGCCGGGCGACACCGGGCCGCCCGACCTCCCGGACCTGTCGGGCATGCTGCTGGTCAGCGGGATTTACGACCTGTCAGGCATTCCCGGCTCGTTCCTCAGGGACGAGGCGAAGATGCGCGACGACGAGGCCAAGGCCTGGTCGCCATTGCTTGCCCGGCACCTACCCGGCCCGCGGCGCATCATCACCCGTGGTGGAAACGAGACCGCGCCGTTTCAGGACCAGGCCGTTGCCCTGAACGCCCTGTTGGAGCGCGACGGGCAAGACGTGGATCTGAGGGTAGAACCGGATACAAATCACCTGACGGTCGTTTTCGATCTTGCCGACCCCAATGCGCCTCTTGGCCAAAGGCTTGCTCACTTGGTGGGTTCTTCCTGAAGCGACCGGAGGCAATCGAAGCCGAGATCACCGAGGGCCTCATCGGCCCATGCAAGGCGTCCGGCTCTACCTCTCCAGCATCATCTCTGCCGCCTTCTCCGCGATCATCGTGACGGGGGCTTGGGTATTGCCCGACACGATGGTCGGCATGATCGACGCATCGGCCACGCGCAGACCCGATATCCCGTGGACGCGCAGACGGTCATCGACCACTGCCATCGGCCCCTCGCCCATCCTTGCGGTGCCGACAGGGTGGAAGATCGTCGTTCCCACCTGCCCCGCGGCCTCTTCGAGGTCTTCATCGCTGTCGCAGGACGGCCCCGGCAGAACCTCTTCGGGGCTGTAACGGGCCATGCCGGCGGTCTGCATCAGGCGCCGCGCCGCGCGCAGGCTTTCCACCGCGACGATCCGGTCGGCATCGGCCGAGAGATACCGGGGCCGGATTTCGGGCGCGCCCGAGATATCGCCCGCCCGCAGATGCACGCTGCCCCGGCTTTCGGGCCGCAGATTGCAGACCGACACCGTCATCCCCGGATAGCGGTGCAGCGGCGATCCGAACCGGTCGAGCGACAGGGGCTGGACGTGGAATTCGATATTGGCGCTCTCATGCCGATCGGAGGAACGGCAGAAAATACCAAGCTGGCTGGGCGCCATCGACATCGGGCCGGAGCGCTTCAGCAGGTATTCGAGGCCGATCGAGGCTTTGCCCAGTATCGTCGCGGCCCGGTCGTTGAGCGTTCTGCCCCCGGTGATCTTCCAAACGGTCCTGAGTTGCAGGTGATCCTGCAGGTTCTCGCCCACACCCGGCAGCGCGTGGCGCACAGCAATTCCGCGATCGGCCAGCAGACCGGCATCGCCGATCCCCGACAATTCGAGGATCTGGGGCGTGCCTATGGCGCCCGCCGACAGCACAACCTCGCGCCCCGCGCGTGCGCGGCGTCGCTCCGACCGGACAGTATACTCGATGCCGGTCGCGCGTGTGCCGTCCAGCGTGATCCGCTCCACATGGGCGCCTGTCTGCACCTGCAGGTTGGGGCGCCGCCGCGCCGGATCGAGGAAAGCCTTGCGCGCGTTCCACCGGATCCCGCGGCGCTGCGTCACCGGGAAATAGCCCGTTCCCTCGTTGTCGCCGTCGTTGAAATCATCCGTGGGGGCGATGCCGATCTCGCCCGCCGCTTTCGCCACATCGTCAAGGATCGGCCAGTTCAGCCGCTGCTGCTCCACCCTCAACTCGCCGCCGACGCCGTGGAACGTATCCTCAGACCCGAAATGATGTTCGGACTTGCGGAAATAGGGCAGGACGTCATTCCACCCCCAGCCGGTATTGCCCATCTGCCGCCACTGGTCATAATCCCGCGCCTGACCGCGCATGTAGATCATGCCGTTGATCGACGAACACCCGCCCAGAAGCTTGCCGCGCGGATAGTCCAGCGCGCGGCCGCCAAGCCCCTCCTCCGCCTCGGTCCGAAAGCACCAGTCCATCGACGGATTGCCCATGGCATGAAGGTAGCCCATCGGCACATGCACCCAGAAACGGTTGTCGCTGCCGCCGGCTTCGAGAAGCAGAACGCGGGTCTTGGGATCGGCGCTCAGCCGGTTCGCCAGCACGCAGCCCGCAGACCCGGCGCCCACGATGATATAGTCAAATTCCCCCGTATCGGCGCGGTCCGTCATTTCTTGCGAACGCATCGCTGCTCCTGAACACCCAAGCCGTCGATTTCCAGACGCATGGTTTCTCCGTCTTTCAGCCAGACCTGCGGGCGCATCCCCAAGCCCACGCCCGGCGGCGTTCCGGTGGTCACCACATCGCCGGGTTCGAGCGTCATGAATTCGCTGAGATAGCTGACAAGGTGCGGGATGCCGAAGATCAGCGTCCGGGTCGAGCCGTCCTGCCTGCGCTCGCCATCCACATCCAGCCGCATCCCCAGATCATGGGGGTCGGCGATCTCGTCCACTGTGACCAGCCATGGTCCCATCGGCGCGAAGGTGTCGTGGCTCTTGCCCTTGGTCCACTGCCCCTGCCGCTCGGCCTGCCAGCACCGTTCGGAGACGTCGTTGACGATGGTATAACCCGCCACATGCGACATGGCGTCGGCTTCCGACACGTTCTTGGCCCGGGTGCCGATGACGAAGGCCAGCTCGATCTCCCAGTCGACCTTCTCGGCACCTTTGGGCAGTTCGACATCGTCGTAAGGCCCCGAGATCGCGGTGGTGGCCTTGAGAAACACGATCGGCTCGCTGGGCACGTCCAAACCGGATTCCACCGCGTGGTCGGAATAGTTCAGCCCGATCCCGATCAGCTTGCCCACCCGGCCCACGCAAGGCCCCAGCCGCGGTGTTCCCTCGACCTTTGGCAGCGTGGCCGGGTCGAGGGCCGCGATTTCGGCAAGCGCCTCGGGCCCAAGCACCCGGCCATCGATATCGGGCACCTTGCCCGACAGGTCCCGCAACGTGCCGTTCTCGTCGATCAGGCCGGGCCGCTCTTGCCCGGTGTCGCCATGGCGTACCAGTTTCATGCTCTTTCTGCCTTTCTTCGTAGTGTCGGAATTTCTGAATTGCCGCTCAGTAGATCGCGATCTGCGGGAAGGCGACCAGCAGCCCGACCGCCAGAACCTGCAGGCAGATGAACGGCACGAGCGAGCGGAAGATCTCGCCAAGCGTGATGTCGGGCGGGGTGACGCTCTTGAGGTAGAACGCGGCGGGGCCGAACGGGGGCGTCAGGAACGACACCTGCATGTTCATGGCGAACAACACCCCGAACCAGATCGGATCGAGACCCAGGTCGCGAATGACCGGCACGAAGATCGGCATCGTCAACAGCGCGATCCCGACCCAGTCGAGGAACATGCCCAGCAGGAACAGGATCAGCATCATCGTCAGCACGATTATGGTCGGATTGTCCGAAACGCCCGCGATCAGCGAAGAGATGAAGTCGATGCCGCCCATCAGGTTATAGACGCCCACCAGCGCGCTGGCACCGATACCGATCCAGACGATCATGCCGACCGTCATCAGCGTTTGCCGCGCCGCGTCGAGCAACATGGGAAAGCTGAATTCGCGGCGCACGATGGTCGAAAGGATCACGCCCGCGACGCCCACAGCGGAGGCCTCGGTGACCGACGCGATGCCGCCATAGATCGACCCCAGCACGAAGACGACGACCAGAAGCGGAAGCACGAGGCCCTTCAGAAGCGCCCGGCGCGCGGGCGCGGCCATTTTCTCGACCTCGGGCGGCGGAGCGGCGGTCGGATCGGTATAGGATCGGAACAGGACATAGGCCACGTAGAAGGCCGCCAGCATGAAACCGGGCACGAAGGCGGCGGTGAACAGGTCGCCCACCGAGACATTCGCCGTCAGGCCGTAGATGATCAGCACGATCGACGGCGGCACCATGGTGCCGAGCGATCCACCGGCGCAGACCACGCCGATCGCGAGGCGGCGGTCATAGCCCTGACGCAGCATCTGCGGCAGCGCGACCAGACCCAAAAGCACGATCTCGCCGCCGATGATGCCGCTCATGGCGGCAAGGATGACCGCGACAAAGATCGTCTGCACCGCGACACCCCCGCGCACGCGGCCCGCGATCAGCTTCATCGCGTCGAACAGGTCGCGGGCGATGCCGGACCGATCGAGGATCGCGGCCATCAGCACGAACATCGGCACCGACACGAAAACAAAGGACGACACGAAGGAATAGACGCGGCTGGTGATCAGCGGCACCGCCGCCGGCCCGAACCAGCCGATCGCGAAAAGCAGCGCGACCAGAAGCGTGACCATCGCCAGCGGCATGCCAGTCAGCAGCAGGAACACGAGCAGCCCGAACATCACCAGCGTGCCGAACTCGATTCCCAGAGCGCTGAGGTCCATGAATGACGAAAGGAAGGTCATGGGCGATCGGCCTTTCCGCACGCGATGGCATTCCGAACGTAGTGGAAGGCCAGAACCAGGAACTGAATGCTCATCACGATCAGAACGATCAGCAGGAAAATCTTGACCAGGGCCGGCGCGGGAGAGTTCCACGCGCTTCCGCTGGTTTCGAGATAGAAGTCGCCCGACGGGCGGATCGTGGCCTTCTTGACCATGCGCCAGGCGGCCCAGGCAAAGAAGCCGGTGGAAAACGCGCAGAGCAGGGAAATCGCTATGTCCAGCACCTGCCGGGCGCGTCCCGCCACGAGATCATAGAGCAGCACGACACGGATATGGGTGTTGCGAATGACACAGAGCAACCCGCCGAAGATGAAGGTGATCGCGCTGAGGAAAATCGATGTCTCATGCGCCCAGGTGGTGGGGGCGTTGAAGAAATACCGCATCACCACTTCCAGAACGAGCACCCCAGCGGCCAAAAGGATACCGGCCGCGAAAACCCCCGTAAGCCGGGAGATGCCCCGGCCAAGGCGCCCTGCTTCGGGCAGGGGAGAATGCGGAGAGGCGACCGGGTCGGGTCCTGTCTCGCCGGTCTCGATGTCGCGTCGTGCCATTTCTGAACCTGTCCGGATGAGGGCAAGTGAGGCAGGCGAACGGTCGACCCGTCCGCCTGCCGGGAGGGCTCAGTCGAGCATGCCTTGCTCGGCCAGGTATGTCGTCAGCGTGTCATAGACATTCCGGGCGTTCTCGGACTGCCCGGCCATGGTTTCCCACTGCTCCATCGCGATCGTCCGGAAGCGCGCGCGCTCTTCGCTCGACCAGTTGTGCACGGTGATGTCGGGATCGGCCTTTGCCTCGGCCACGGCTTCGAGGTCCTTGATCGACAGCTGCGCCACCATATCCGATGCAAGGTCGCGCACCGAAACGGTCATGATCTCCTGCAGATCCTCGGGCAGCTCGTTCCACTTATCGAGGTTCATGGCAACTTCGACCAGCGGCATGGAGTGGAAGCCCGGATAGACCGGGTGATTGCCCGCATCATGCAGCCCCTGCGAGTGGTTGGTCGAGAACACCGTCGAGTCGGCCGCGTCGATCACGCCCTTGTCCAGCGCGGTGAAAACCTCGGCATAGGGCAGGTTCACCGGCACGGCGCCGGCCGCGTCAAAGACCTGCTGGATCAGGCCCTCGGGGGCGCGAACCTTGAGGCCCTTGAGATCGTCGACACCGCTCAGCGGGACGCTGGAAACGAAGCCTTCGAGGCCCGTGGTCGTCGCCCCCACGAAGCGAAGGTTGTAGGGTTCCTCCAGCCCGCGCATCAACTCGTTGCCGCCGCCATAGCGCATGAAGCGGAACATCTCTTCGGGCGAGGACCACGCGCCGATCGGGTTGGCGATCAGGCCGAAGGCCGGATCCTTGCCGGAAAAATAGCTGACATCGGTGATATGCCCGTCAAGGATACCGGCGCCGACGGCGTCCTGGGTTTCGTTGTATTCCACAACGGCGCCCACCGGCAGCAGTTCGATCTCGATGCGGCCGCCGCTCATCAGCTCGACGCGATCGGTCCATTCGTCCTGGATCATGAAGTTGGGGTTGCCCGCCGGGTCGACCGACTGGAACTTGAACGAATATTCCTGTGCCGCCGCCGGCAACCCCGCCGCCGCGCTCAACGCGCCCGCGGCAATCATCATGCTTAACTTGTTGGTCATGTCTTTGCTCCTCCCATGGATGCTCTGGTCGTTCGGGATGAACCGGGCCTGTGGCGCGGGGTCCCTCCGTCGGCCTGCGGAAACTTGTGTGTGTTCCGCAGGCGTTGGTCTATTCGGCCGCTGTCATCGCGGCAGGGGCCGGGGTGTTCACAAGGTTGCGGATCTGCCCGTCGGCCACGCACATCACCGCCGTTTCCACGGCAAGGCGGCGCGCATCGGCCACGCTTTCGGGGCTGGACCATGCCGCGTGCGGCGACAGCAACAGCCGCTCGCCCGCCATCGGATCGGCCCGACCGGCATAGGCGATCGAGATGGCGTCCTCCGGCGTCGGCGGCTCTGTCGGCAGCACGTCGAGCCCCGCCCCCGCGATCACACCCTCGCGCAGCGCCGCCAGCAGGGCGGGAACGTCCACGATGGCGCCCCGCGCCGTGTTGATCAAGATGGCGCCGGGCTTCATCAGCTTCAGCGTCTCGGCATTGATCATGCCGCGCGTCCCGTCGGTGAGCGGACAATGCAGGCTGACGACATCGCTCGTCTCCAGCAGCGCGCGCAGGCTTTCCACCCGCCGCACGCCAACGGCGATCTCCGCACCGCGCGAGACTTGCGGGTCATAGCAGACCACGTCCAGCCCGAACGCCTTGGCGCGCAGCGCCGTGGCCGTGCCGATCCGACCCAGCCCGATGATCCCGAGCGTCCGCCCCCGCAGCCGCCCCATGAGCGGCGCGCGCGAATGGTCGAACCCCTCCTGCGGCGATTCCATGAGCCGGCGGTGATAGGAACTCAGCCCGCGCTTGAAGTTCAACATCATCGCGATCGCATGATCCGCCACCTCGCTGGTGCCGTAGTCGGGCGTATTGCACACCGGAATGCCCCGTTCGGCGGCGGCTTCCAGATCGATGTGATCGAAGCCGACACCGGCGCGCACGATGACGCGGCACCGGTCAAGCCGGGCGATCACCCCGGCATCAATGGGCATCTCGTGCCAGACCACCAGCGCATCGGCTTTCTTCCACGCCTCGGCGGGGATCTTACCGGGATCGCGTTCGCGGAAGATGTTCCACGAGACATCCGGCCCCGCCGTTTCGCGCTCGATTTCCGCGTCGTCGGCATATTGGGCGTCCGGTGTCATCAGGTGAAACTTGGGCATTTTGCAAACTTCCTCACGCAAACTGTTTACACTAGAATTCTAGTTGTACTATTGTTTGTCAAGCGGTTTGGATAAATTATGGAAAACACCTGCGGCGCAGCCGCGGCAGGAACCGAAGGAAAATAGATGTGTCGCTAAGCAACGAGGCGTTCACCCGCATCCGCCATGCCATTGTCTCGGGCGATCTCGATTTCGGCGAGCGGCTCTCCGAGATGCAGATCGCCGAGGCCCTCGGGATGAGCAAGGCGCCCGTCCGCACGGCATTCTTCAAGCTGCGCGACATCCGCCTTGTCACCATCGTGCCTCAGGCAGGCACCTATGTCTTCTCGCCGGGGCCGGAAGACGTGCTCGAGATGAGCACCTTTCGCGCCGTGCTCGAAACCGCAGGTATGCGCCTGTCGATGCAGCAGGCGGCGCCCGTCGTGCTCGACACGCTCGAACAGACGGTCGATCGCATGGAACGGGCTCTGGCCGGCGGCAACTGGTCTCGGTACGAGACCGCCGACAGGGAATTTCACGAGGTCTTCATGCGCGAATCGGGCAACAGCTTCCTGCCGCAGGCCTATGACCTGACCGCCTCGTCCATCACGGCACTGCGCGTCCGCCTTCAGGGCGGCAAGGGCGCCTACCGGGCCCAATCCTTTGGCGAACACAAGCTGATCCTGGCTGAACTGAAGGCCGGAAACCTCGACAAGGCCGCCCGGGTTCTGGAAGACCACATCATGGTCATCAACGACTCGGGTCTCATCCTCCCCCCAAAGGGCACCCCCCGCGCAAAGGCCCGAACCCGCAGCATCGAGGAATACAAGGCCATCTTCGCAGAGTGAGCTCTACATCGCGTTCGGCTCCGGGCCCGGCATCCGGTTCATGCGGGCTTGGCTCCTAGCACGGTATTCTTCCCGCCCATGATCCTGATGGATGCCATGGCCGGGCTCGTCATGTGCCCCGTCCACTCATTTTTGGTCACCAACACCGGCGTCGAAGGGCTCTCGCACCAGGCGCTCGACCGGCTGATCCGTCAGGCATTTCCGGGCGGAACGGCGCCTGCCCACACTATCCTGTTGCCAGCCGCACCGCCTTGCCCGAAACTCCACGTCCGGTCCTTCCCTCCAGTCCGGGTTTTCCCCATGCCCTTCGATCAGATCTTCGTTCTCCTCCTGCTGGGCCTCGTCTTTGCAGGCTTCATCTTCGAGATCTACCCGCCCGAGGTCACGGCGCTCGCGGCCTCCGCCATTCTGCTGGCAACCGGCATCCTCGACACCGACGATTTTCTCACCGTCTTCAGCTCCGGCGCGCCGATCACCATCGCCATGATGTTCATCATCTCCGCCGCGCTCGAACGCACCGGCGTGCTCACGCTGCTCGGCGACCTCCTGCAGAAAAAGGCGCGCGGATCGTTGTCACGCGCGGTGTTGATCATGATGGTCGCCGCCATTGTCGCCTCGGCCTTCATGAACAACACCCCCGTGGTCGTGCTGCTGACCCCGGTGATGATCTCGGTCGCGGCCAGCGTGGGCGCCGCGCCGTCCAAGGTGCTGATCCCGCTGTCTTACGCGGCGATCTTCGGCGGCACATTGACCCTGATCGGCACCTCCACCAACATCCTGATGAGCGATGTCGCGCTGGCTGCCGGACAGCCCCGGATCACCATGTTCGAGATGACCCTGCCGGGCCTGATCCTTGCCGGCACGGGGATGATCTACATGGTCTTCGCCGGTCGCTACCTGCTGCCCGACCGCGCCTCTCTCGCCTCGGTCATCGGACAGGAGCGCAAGCGAAAGTTCCTCGCCCGCCTGCTGATCCCGGCCGGCTCGGCCCATGTCGGCAAGGCGCTGGCCGACCTGCCCTTCAACACCACCCAGACCCGCATCCTCGACGTGATCCGCGGCGAACGCTCTCAGCGCGCGCAACTCTCGAACCTCACCCTCCAGCCCGGCGACCGGGTCGTCATCAAGACCGACGCGGGCGAGCTTCTGGGCCTCAGGGAAGACGGCAGCGTCGCCTTCAACGAGATGCACGACACCGGGTTCGAGCCGGTGACCGCCGAAAGCACCATGATGATGGAAGGCAGCATCGGACCGAAATCCATGCTGCGCGGCCGCACGCTGGGCGACCTGCGCCTGCGCCGCACCTATGGCGTCTACGTCATCGCCGTTCACCGCGACGACCGCAACATCACCGAAAGCACCGACACCCTGCGCCTGCGGTTTGCCGACACGCTGCTGCTGGAAGGCCCCGCCGACGGGCTGCAGCGGCTGGCAACCGATGGCGGCATCGTCAACCTGTCGACCCCCTCCGACCGGCCGGTGCGCCGCGGCAAGGCGCCCATCGCCATCGCGGTCATCCTCGGCGTCATGCTTCTGGCCACCTTCGGGATCATGCCCATTGCCGGGCTCGCGGTGATCGGCGCGGTGGTGGTCATGCTCACCGGCTGCGTCGACCCCGAAGACGCCTTCGACGCCATCGACTGGCGCATCCTGTTCCTGATCTTCGGAATGCTCGGGCTCAGCATGGGGCTCGACAATACCGGCGCGGCCGAAACCATGGTGGCCTTCATCGTCGGGCTGACCGGCAACCTCGGCCCGCTCGCGGCGCTGGCGGCCGTCTATGTCTTCACCAGCCTGTTGACCGAGATGATCTCCAACAACGCCGTCGCCGTCCTCGTCGGGCCGATCGTCATCGGCATGGCGGTGCAACTGGGTTACGACCCCCGGCCCTTCATCATGGCGGTGATGTTTGCGGCCTCGGCCAGCTTCGCCACACCGATCGGCTACCAGACCAACACCTTCGTCTACGGTGCCGGCGGCTACCGGTTCCGCGACTTCGTGACCGTCGGCATGCCGCTCAACCTGCTCTTCGCCGTGGTGGCGGTGCTGGTGATCCCGCTGTTCTTCCCGTTTTGACGATTGTGGCAGGCGCGGGCCGTCCCCGCGCTTGCCCGCCCCCGCCGCGCACCCCATATTCGGACCATGCTGAAGTTCACCCCGATCCTGCTGGCGATTCTCTATGCCGTGGCCATGTACCGCTTCTCGGTCTGGCGCACCCGGCGCGAGCTTGACTCGCGGTCGTCCGAACTGGCCGATCCACGCCTGAAAAAGCTCACAGACCGGCTCGCCGCCGCGCTCGACCTGCCCCGGATCAAGGTGCATATCTACGAAATCGACCCGGTCAACGGCCTCGCCGCCCCGGACGGGCGGATCTTCATCACCCGCGGATTCTACCGCAAATTCCAGAATGGCGAGCTGTCGGCCGAGGAAATGACCAGCGTCATCGCGCACGAGCTGGGCCATGTCGCCCTCGGCCATTCCCGGAGGCGCATGATCGACTTTTCCGGCCAGAATGCCCTGCGCACGGCGCTGGCGATGATCCTGTCGCGCTTCATTCCGGGCATCGGCGCGATGATCGCCAGCGGCCTGACCACCCTGCTCGCCGCCCGCCTGTCGCGCAGCGACGAGTACGAGGCCGACGAATACGCCGCCGCCCTGCTCACCAAGGCCGGCATCGGCACAGCGCCGCAAAAGGCGCTCTTCTCCAAACTCGAGGACCTCACCCAGTCCCGTTCCGGCGCCATGCCGGCCTGGCTGATGAGCCACCCGAAAACCGCCGAGCGCATCGCGGCGATCGAAAAGCTCGAGGCAAGATGGGCGCCCTGAGCCCCTTGCGCCGACAAAGGTCACCTTTCTCCGCCTAACGGTCACAGTCCTGCCCAACTTTGGCGCGACCTCGCGGGTAAATCCCGGGTCGGGGAAGCCAATAGGACTGACATGCAGGTTACAACCGCACCCGCTCAGGTCGTTTCACACCGCTTTGCGCCGGTCGTATTCGTCCTGACCCTGTTTCTCAGCGCGTCGCTGCTGTTCTTCGTGCAGCCGCTCTTCACCCGCGTAGTGCTGCCGCATGTGGGCGGTTCTCCCGCCGTGTGGACGACGGCGATGCTGTTCTTCCAGACCATCCTGATCGCGGGCTATCTCTATGCCCACCTGCTGACCCGCCTGCTGGCGGTGCGCGGACAGGTCATGGTGCATCTGGGCATCTGGGCCGTGGCGCTGCTCAGCCTGCCACTCGGCCTGCCCGATGGCTGGCAACTCGACCCGTCCGGCTCGTCCGCATGGCAGACGCTGCTCCTTTTCGCGGCGGGCGTCGGCCTGCCCTTCTTCGCGCTGTCGGCCAACGCACCCCTGATCCAGTTCTGGTACAGCCGCAGCGGCGGCCCCTCGGCGCATGACCCCTATTTCCTCTACGGCGCCTCCAATCTCGGCTCGCTCATCGCCCTGCTGGGCTTCCCCCTCGCCGCCGAACCGATCTTCGGCGCCAGCACGATCGGTCTGGGCTGGGCGGCAGGCTTCGTGGCGCTCGGTGGCGCGCTGGCCCTCAGCGGCCTCTTCAGCAGCGGCCCCGCCGCCGTCCCCTCCACCCGGTCGGACGCGACCCGCCGCACGACACCCTGGCAGGTGGCGCAATGGGGGTTCCTCGCTTTCGTGCCCTCGTCGCTGATGCTGGCGATCACGCTGAAGATCAGCATCGACATGGGGTCGTTCCCGCTGGTCTGGGTCGTGCCGCTGGCGCTCTACCTGCTTACCTTCGTGCTGGCCTTCTCGAACCGCAGCCTCGTCTCCGACCGCACGCTCACGATCGTCGCGGCCCTCGCCCTCGCGGTGCTCAGCCTGTTCGTGCTCGGTCTCCACGGCACCTATCTCGAATGGAAAGAGGTGGGCATCCTGCTGTTCTGCTTCTTCGCGATCACGCTCTTCGCCCACCGCCGGCTCTACAAGGCCCGCCCGGCCGGTCACGGCCTCACCGGCTTCTACCTGACCATGTCGGTGGGCGGCGCGCTCGGCGGGCTCTTCAACTCGATCGTCGCCCCGGTCGCCTTCTCCGGCCTGCAGGAACTGCTGATCACCACCGTGCTGGCGGTGCTGCTGTTCATTCCCTTCGCCACGACCGCCCGCGAAACCCTGACAAGGATCACCACGGGTGCCGCCATCGGGCTGGCGCTCTCGCTTCCGGCCCTTCTGACCGGCCTCGCCGCCACCGGCCGTGACGACTGGACCATGGTGCTCCTCATCCTCTTCATCGGCGCCATGCTCGGCCTCGTCCGGCTTCGCCACAGCCCGCTGGCCTGCTTCGGCGCGGGCACCGTCGCACTGGTCATCGGCGCGCTCCATATCCCCGATGCCTCGCTCCTGCGCGACCGCAGCTTCTTCGGCATTCATGTGATCATGGAAGATGGCGGCCTGCGCATCTACGGCAACGGCACCACCGCCCACGGCGCCCAACATCTCGCCGACGACGACAGCCCCCGGCCCGAGCCGCTCTACTACTACCACCGCAACGGCCCGATGGCGCAGGTGCTGACCTCCGCCCGTGGCACCGCCGCCGGCACGGTCGGCGTGGTGGGCCTCGGCGTGGGCTCGCTGGCCTGCTACAAGCAGCCCGGACAGGACTGGCATTTCTACGAGATCGACCCCCTCGTCGACAGGATCGCCCGGTCGCCCGAGCATTTCCGTTTCCTGTCCGCCTGCGCCCCCGACGCCCCCACCCATATGGGCGATGGCCGCATGGTGCTCGACCGCCAGACCGACCTGCGCTTCGACATCCTCGTGATCGACGCCTACAGTTCCGACGCCGTGCCGGTCCACCTGACCACCAACGAGGCGATGCAGCTCTACCTCGACCGGCTCTCGCCCGAGGGCATCCTCCTCTACCATATCTCGAACCGCTACTACGACATCGACGTGCCTCTGGCCCGTTCCGCCGCCGATCTCGGCCTCGCGGCGCGCGTGCAGCACTACAAGGGCAACGCCCAGGACGACGCGGGCGACATCGCCTCCAGCGTGGTCATGCTGGCCCGCACCCCCGCGGCGTTCGGCGACATCGCCGACGATCCCCGCTGGCAGGTTCTCCAAAGCGATGGCGGCCGCCTCTGGACGGACGACTACGCCAACCTGATCTCGATCATGAAACGCTGAGCGCCTTGCCCAGCCGCGGCAGCTTTGCCTTCTTCAGAAGCCGCCGCATCTCCCACGTATCGCCGGAGAGGCGGTTGGCATCGGCCAGCACGCTTTCCGCCGCCTCTTCCACCAGTTCCGGCCCGGCCTTCCAGAGCCCCAGCAGGAACCCGTCCGGATCGGCCCGCGAAACACCTTCCTCGGCCAGAACGTTGCGCGGGAAATCCTTGACGTTCAGCGTCACGATCAAATCCGCCGACCCCGCCACCGCCGCCGCCAGCACGTGAACATCCGCCGGATCCGGCAGCCACAGCCGGCCCTCCAGCGACGGCGGCCAACTCACCTGCGCCGCAGGCCAGTCGACGCCAAGCAGCGCCGCCTCCGCCCCGGCCTGCGCCACGCCGTCAGGCCCCAGCTTCACTGCGGCCCGCTGCCATTCCTCGATGATCCGTGCCGACCAGAGCGGCGTGAACGCCCCCCGGGCCGCGACCCGCAAAAGCATCTGCCGCATCACTGTCGGATAGATCACGCAAGTGTCCAGAACCGCCTTCATGCGAGGCAGCCCGCAAGGGCTGACGAGCGACGCCCGCTCACAACCGGAAAAACAGCGCCTTCAGATACGCCGTCTCCGCCAGATTGGGATGCTGCGGATGATCCGGCCCCGCAAAGCCCGTGCGAATAAGCGGCCCGGCCCGGCCCGCGCGCCCGATCCCCCGCAAACACGCACTGCGAAACTTCGCCAGATCGGCGGCATGCGAACAGGAACACAAGCCCAGTATCCCGCCCTCGGCCACCAGCGGCGCGGCCAACCGCGCCACCCGCTCATAAGCCCTGAGCCCCGCCTCCAGCGCCTGTTTCGACGGCGCAAAGGCCGGCGGATCACAGATCACCATGTCGAACGTCGCGCCCTCCTCGGCCAACCCGGCCAAGGCATCGAACGCATCCGCCTTCCGCGTCTCGAACCGCTCGGATGCACCCATCCTCTCGGCCCCGCTCCGCGCCAGTTCCAGCGCCGGCTCCGAGCCGTCCACCGCCAGCGCGCTCTCCGCGCCAGCCGCCAGCGCCGCAAGGGAAAACCCGCCCACATGGCTGAACACGTCCAACACCCGCGCGCCCTTGGCCATCCGCGCCGCAAAGGCATGGTTCGGCCGCTGGTCATAGAACAGCCCGGTCTTCTGCCCGCCCGTCAGATCGGCTAGGTACATGGCCCCGTTCATCGGCACCTCGACCGGCCCCTCGGGCGCCGCGCCCTCCAGAACCGCGCTCACATCATCGAGCCCTTCCAGCCCGCGCGCCCGCCCCCCGGCATTCTTCAGGACCGTCGAAACCCCGGTGACCTCCTGCAGCGCCGCCACCAGCTCCGGCAACATCCCCTCGGCCCAGGCTGCGTTGGGCTGGATCACGGCAACATCCCCGAACCGGTCGATCACCACCCCCGGCAGGCCATCCCCCTCGGCATGGATCAACCGGTAAAACGGCGCATCGTACAGCGTCTCGCGCAACGCCAGCGCCGCCGTCAGCCGCTTGCGCAGCCACGCCCCGCCAATCTCCGCCCCGGTATCGAGGTCCAGCACCCGCGCCATGATCCGCGACTTCGGGTTCACCGCCACCAGCGCCAGCGGCTCACGCCCGGCATCCTCCAGCAGGGCGATGCTGCCCGGCGCGATCGCCTTGGTGCGGCGGTCCGTCACGATTTCATTGTCAAACACCCAAGGCGCCCCGTGCCGGATGGCGCGGGCATGGGCCTTGGGGTTCAGGCGGATCACAGGCAAAGGGGACAACGTCATGCCGTCCCCTTAAGCCCTTTCCAACCCGCAGGAAAGCTCAGAGTCAGTCGAAGGCGCTCATCAGCCCCAGCTTCGCGCTCTGGTAATGCGCCGGGTCGGTCAACTGCTGCCGGATCACGCCAGCGAGGTGATCACTGATCCGCACCTTCTGGGTCTGCCCGGCCTTCTCGGCCTCTTTCGCGGCCCGCCCGCCAAACCCCTTGAAATCGGCCTTGACGAATTTGGGCTCGCTCAGCGCGACGCCGGTCTCCGGATCGCGATACTGCATGAGGAACTGCAGCGCATGAACCCCGCCCACAGTGTTCCGCGTCTTCTCGGTCAGCGCATGAAACCGCGTCACCTCGATATCCAGCACGACCGGCCGGCCCTCGCCCTGCACGTCGCGCACACCTTTCAGCATGGCCGCCTCGAAGATGGCTTGCACCTGCGCATACCGATCACCCGGCGGGTCTTCGCGCCAGACGATGTCGCCGCCCGGGTAGAACCGGTTCGCCTCCGACACTTTCAGCGTCTGCGGCACCCGCACCTTGACGGCGGTCACCTTCACCGCCGGCGCAATCGCCGCCACCTGTGGCGTCGCGAAATCCACCGGCGCGTTGCGCGTCGCGGTCTCCATCGGCGCGCCGCCACACGCCGACAGCGCCAGTCCGGCCGTCACGGCCGCGATAATCCCGAAACTATTCATCCTGTCCTCCAGTCGGCCGCGCCCGGGTGATCTCGCCGGTCTCCCCGGTCATTTCCCCACGCAAGCCTTGCTCGATTTGCCTGGAACTCAGGATGTCGTTGAAATCAGGCGCATTTGCGACCAAAGCGGACCTTTACCAAGACCCCGCGCAGGTCAAGCGCGGGCGCCCCGGCGTCAGCCCCTTTCGCGCGACCGCCACCCGCCACGCCGCCGCGGCTTGGCCACGGTCTCCAGCCCCTGCCGCAGAACCGTGGTCATCGGGTGATCGGGAAACTCCGCCTCCCGTTGCGCCAGATGCGCCTCGATCGCCGGTTTCGTTTCCTGCCCCTCGGGCAGCGACAGCGCCCAGTCCAGAAAGACCGACCGGCACTCGCCCTCGGTGATCCCCTCGATCCGATAGGATTCCCGGATCAGGCCCTTCGGGTCCAGCGGATCGCGCGCCTTGCTCATGCCTCGTCCTTCTCTTCACCTGCCAACGCGGCATCGATGATCTCCGCCGCCCGGCCCGTCACCTCCACCAGCCGCGCCTGCACCTCGTCCAGCGTCTCCGCCCCGGTCTCACGCAACAGGAAGGCCACCGCCCCCTCCCCGAGATTCTCCGGGTCAAGCGGCTTGTCGGTCAGCAATCTGGCCGCCTGCAACACGCACCAGCAAAGCCCATAAGCCTCGGCCAACGCTGCCCGGTCCGCGTCATCCAGCCAGCCGATTGCGACACAGGCCCTGAGCCCCGCCGCCACGTCCCGCCCCGGCTCGGCCGCCATCAGCGCACCGGCCTGCGCCGCCAGCTCGATCTCCTGCATTCGCCCCGGCCCAAGCTTGGTGTCCCACGCCCCCGCCGGGCTCTTCGCCTCGGCAATCCGCCGGCGCATATCGGCCACCCCCGGCAACACCCTGTCCCGCGCGCCCTTCTCCTTCAGCAGCTCACACCGGAACGCCTCGAAATCGCCGCTCAGCCCTTCCGGCCCCGCAATCACCCTTGCCCGCGTCAGCGCCAGATGCTCCCACACCCACGCCTCGCCCTTCTGGTAGTCCCGGAACGACGGCCACCCCGTCGCCACCGGCCCTTGGTTCCCCGAGGGCCGCAACCGCATATCGACCTCGTAAAGTCGCCCCTCCGCCATCGGCGCCGTCAGCGCGGTGATCAGCGCCTGCGTCAGCCGAGCATAATACGTCCGCGACGCCAGCGGCCGCCGCCCGTCCGAGCCTTCCTCCCCCGCCGCATCATAGATCACGATCAGGTCCAGATCCGAGGTCGCATTCAGCTTCGCCGCCCCCAGCGACCCCATGCCCAGCACCACCGCACCCCGCCCCGGCGGATCCCCGTGCTTCACCGCAAACTGCGCCACCACCACGGGCCAGAGCGCCCCGATCACCGCCTCGGCCAGCTCCGCATATTGCGTGCCCGCCTCATCCGCATTGATCAGCCCTCGCAAATGATGCACCCCGATCCGGAAATGCCACTCCTTGCACCACCGCCGCGCCTCATCCAGCCGGCGCTCATAGTCCTCATCCGCCTCGAACCGCCCGATCAGCTCCGCCTCCAGCGCCGTCCGCCCCGGCCACTTGGCAAAGAAATCCCCCGCGATCACCGCGTCGAGCACCCCCGCATTCCTTGACAGATGCGCCGCCAGCGACGGCGACGTCCCGGCAATATCGACCAGCAGGTCGACAAGCTGCGGATTTGCCTCGAAAAGCGAGAAGACCTGCACCCCCGCCGGCAACCCCTTCAGGAACCCGTCGAACGCCAGCAGCGCCTCGTTCGGCTCCACCGATTTCGCCAGCTTCGCCAGCAGTTCCGGCTTCAGCCGGTTGAAGATTTCCACCGCCCGGCTCGACCGCAACGCCGGATAGCTGGGCCACCCGGCGATGACGTCCTGGTCCAGCCCCGCCTCGACCTCTTCGCAGGCGCCTGTTTCCTCGGGCGTGAAAAAGCTCTCGATCGTCTCATGCACCTCGGTCAGCCGCCGCTCGAGCTCGGCCTCCATCTCCGCCCGGTCGCAATCCATGAAGGCGGCCAGCCGCTCGAACTCTTCTTCGCTCGTGGGCAGGTCATGGGTCTGCTGATCCCGCAGCATCTGCAAGCGGTGCTCCACCTCGCGATGCTCCCTGTAGCGCTTGGTCAGCATCTCCGCCGCGTCACCGGGCACCCAGCCCTTCTCCGCCAGCCGTGCCAGCCCCTCCACCGTGCCCCGCACCCGCAGATCCCGATCGCGCCCGCCGGAAATCAACTGCCGCGTCTGGGTGAAGAACTCGATCTCCCGGATGCCGCCGCGCCCTAGCTTCATGTTATGCCCCGGCAGGCTCAGCCGCCCGCCAAGCCCCTTATGCTCGCGAATGCGCAGCCGCATGTTATGCGCGTCCTCGATGGCGGCAAAATCCAGATGCTTGCGCCAGACAAAGGGCTTCAGCGTGGCAAGGAACCGCTCCCCCGCGCCGATATCCCCCGCACAGGCCCGCGCCTTGATATAGGCCGCCCTTTCCCACGTCCGGCCAAGGCTTTCGTAATAGGTCTCCGCCGCCGCCATCGCCATACAGACAGGCGTCACCGACGGGTCGGGGCGCAGCCGCAGATCGGTGCGAAAGACATAGCCCTCGGCGGTCTTGTCATTCAACGTCGCCGCCATCTTCCGCGTCGCCCGCACAAAGGAGGCCCGCGCGTCGTGGTAGTCGTCCTTGTCGAACCGGGTCTCGTCGAACAAACAGATCAGGTCGATATCCGAGCTGTAGTTCAGCTCCCCCGCCCCCATCTTGCCCATCGCCAGCACGGTCATGCCGCCCGCCTCGTCGAGTTCGTCCTCCCCCACCCCCGGCAGCTTCCCCCGGCGAATTTCCACGCCGATCGCCGCCCGTAGCGCCACCTGCACCGCCGCATCGGCGAATGCCGTCAGATGCCCGGTCACCTCCTCCAGCGTCCAAACACCCGCCAGATCGGCCAGCCCCGCCAACAGCGCAACCCGCCGCTTGGCCTGCCGCAACCCGTTGGCCACCCCGTCCGGCGCCGCCTTCCGTATCTCTGCAAGCACTCCCTCCAGCGCCTGTTCCGGGTCGTCAAACGCCCCAGGCAACCAATCCTGCTCCTTCTCGAACAAGGTCCGCAAATACGGGCTGCACCCCGCCGCCCCCTCGATCAACTCGCCCAGCTCCGGCGGCAATTCCGGAAACCGGGCACGCGTCTCCGCCCCCTGGTCTGGCTCGAAGGGGCGCGGGCAACGGGTCATGCGGTCTGTCATTCTCATGGCGCCAGTGATACAGCGCCGCCGGGTCTGGTCAATGGCAGGGGACTGCACTATCCCCTCTCCGTCAAAACCGGAGCCGCCCGATGTCCAAATCCCTCAAACGCGTCACCCTTGCCCTGCAGGACGGCGGCATCGACACCCAGCCCGTCGAAGTGGGCCAGGCCACCACCGCGCAGATGGCCGCCGATCTCGTCGGCTGCACCGCCGACCAGATCGCCAAGTCGATCATCTTCCGCGGCGAGGAGAGCGGCGCCGCCATCCTCTTCATCACCGCCGGCGGCAACCGGGTCGACGACGCCAAGGCCAGCGCGCTGGCGGGCGAGCCGCTCGGCAAGGCCGACGCCGCCCTCATTCGCACCCAGACCGGCTTCGCCATTGGCGGCGTCTCGCCCGTGGGTCACCTCACGCCGCCCCGCGCGTTCTTCGACCCCCGCCTCCACGCCTTCGACCAGGTCTGGGCCGCCGCCGGCACCCCGCGCCACGTCTTCCCCATCGCCCCCACCGACCTCCTCCGCCTCTCCGGTGCCCAGGAAGCCGACTTCACCGCGTGACTCGGCTGCAATTCAGGCCGAACCCCGTGCTTCTTCTGGCCGGAAATATCCCGGGGGCCGGCATTGTGCGCCATTGGTTCAAGCCCAATGGCGGCGGGGCTGGCCCCCAATTCCACCCATAAAAAACAGCGCCGCGCCCCAATAATGTAAAAAACCTTCACATCACCCCTTGCAACATCCGCCCGCAATCCCGATCTAGGGGATGTGAAGGACATTCACATTAAAAAAACGCTGACCCGAAAGGACACGCCGAATGAACACCGTCGCCTCATCCACTCCCGCCACCGGCCCCATGGGCTGGCTTTCCCGGGCCGAGGCCTGGCTGGATGACAAGGGCAAATTCGCCTGGATCGCCGCCATGGTGCTCGCCTTCATCCTCTTCTGGCCGGTTGGCCTCGCCCTTCTCGCCTACATGATCTGGAGCAAGAAAATGACCTGTTCAGTCTCGCAGCGGCACAAGGGCCATGGCCGCATGACCATCAACCGCTCGACCGGCAACGCCGCCTTCGACGCCTACAAGGCCGACACGCTGGAACGGCTCGAGCGCGAGCAGGACAATTTCGAAGCCTTCCTCCAGCGCCTCCGCGATGCCCGCGACAAGGCCGAGTTCGACCAGTTCATGGAAGAACGCGCCCGCGCCGGTCAGGCCACGCGCGACGACGAAACCCCGAAAGAGGCGTAACGCGCCTCTTCTCCCCCAGACCGGCCCGGGCCTTTCCGGGCCGGTTTCCCTTTGCTACAAGAAAGCCCTGATGACCGACTATACATGGCATATCCCCGACCCGGTGACCCAGCCGGAATTCTACGCCGACGTGCCGGTGAAACGGCTGATCGCGTGGCTGATCGACACGATTCTCGTGGTGGTCATCTGCCTGCTGATCCTGCCCTTCACCGCCTTCACCGGCATCTTCTTCTTCCCTTTCCTGATGCTGGTGGTGGGCTTTGCCTACCGCGTGGCCACCATCGCCGGCGGCTCGGCCACCTGGGGGATGCGCCTCGTCGCGATCGAGTTCCGCACCCAGTCCGGCCAGCGTTTCGACGTGACCATGGCCTTCCTGCACACGCTGGGCTTTTCGCTCTCCTTCGCCTTCTTCCTCGTCCAGGTCGCCTCGATGGTCTTCATGCTCACGACGCCGCGGGCCCAAGGCATCACCGACCACCTGCTCGGCACGGTCGCGATCAACCGGCGCGCCGCTGCGTAGAGGCGCGTCAAGGTTTCGCACTTGGCGCCTGCCGGGTTCGTTGTTATCGTTTCTGTGACAAGACGGAATTATCGACGAGCCTTCATGCGCCATACGCTTCCCATCGCGCCGCAGTTCTACGTGACGGCCCCCCAGCCCTGCCCCTATCTCGAGGGGCGGATGGAGCGGAAGCTGTTCACCGCCCTACAGGGCGAATCTGCACAACGCCTCAATGACAGCCTGTCCAAACAGGGCTTCCGCCGGTCGCAGAACGTGCTCTACCGGCCCTCCTGCGCCGACTGCGCCG
Organism: Roseovarius sp.; assembly: GCA_040220035.1. Lineage (GTDB taxonomy): Bacteria > Pseudomonadota > Alphaproteobacteria > Rhodobacterales > Rhodobacteraceae > Roseovarius. The sequence goes on from JAVJTX010000025.1 coordinate 39,353, forward strand.
CCTGCCTCTCGGCCCGCATCAACGTGGCCGATTTCACGCCGTCGAAAAGCCAGAAGCGCACGCTGAGCCGCAACCGTCACCTCGAACGCCGCGCCACCTCGGCCTGGGCCACCGAGGAACAATACGACCTGTTTCGCCGCTATCTCGAGGAACGGCACGCCCAGGGCGGCATGGCCGACATGGACGCGTTCGAGTTTGCCGCCATGATCGAGGAAACCCCGATCCGCACCCGCGTCGTCGAATATGCCGACCGCGAAACCGGCGAGCTTGTGGCGGTCTGCCTGACCGACGTGCTCGATGACGGGGTCAGCATGGTGTATTCCTTCTACGAGCCCGACCTGCCGCGCCAATCGCTCGGCACCTATATCATCCTCGACCATATCGACATCGCCCGTGAGGCTGGCCTGTCCAACGTCTATCTTGGCTACTGGGTGCCCGGCAGCTCCAAGATGGGCTACAAGGCCGCCTTCTCGGGGCTCGAGGTCTATTCCTCCGGCGAGTGGCAGAAGATGCGCGATCCGGCCGATTACCACGCCAAGCGCCACCCCCTCTCGAACGACCCGATCGCTGAACAGGTGGCCAACATCTCCCTCCCCGACAGCCGGCCTTTGCGCGGGCCCAAGGGCGGCTAGATCTCGCCCCGGCCTAGTCCGCCCCGCCACAAAACGATATCACCGCCTGCATCAGCTTCTCCCAGCTTTGCTCCTGCGGCAGCGGCACGTGATTGCGCGTATCCAGCATCATCAGCCGCGCATCCGGCAGCTTGGCGGCCATCTTCTGGCTCTGGCTGAACGGGTGAATCGCGTCGCCCCGCGCATGCGCCAGCAGGACCGGCGCGCGCACATGCGCCAGATCGTCCTCCGCCACCAGCCGGTCCACCGCCTGCCTGAGCAGCGCCGCATTCTCCGCCGAAACCGATTGCTGCTGAATCCGCACGAAGCTTTGCACCTGCTCCGGCGTGGCATCCGGCATGAAAAGCGCCGTGAAGGCATTCAGAAAGGCCGACCCTTCCCGCCCCCATCCCGCGCGGATGAGCCCGAGAATGGTGTCCTCGTCCACCTCCCCCGGCGCCGCCTCGCGATAGACCCGCCCCACGCTGTAACCACCGTATAGCGCCATCCGGCTGACCCGCTCCGGGTACCGCGCCGCAAAGCGCAGCGCCACCGGCACGGCCTGCGAGGCGGCAAAGATCGCCACCCGTTCCTGCCCGCTGGCATCCACCACCGCCTTCAGATCGTCGGCAAAGGCATCCAGCGTCAGGTTCCCCGTCGCCCGCGTCGACAGCCCCGTGCCCCGCTGGTCATAGCGGTATAGCGTGAAATGCGCCCCCAGCCGCGACAAAAGAGGCTGCCAGACCGGGCTCTCCCAATCCAGCTCCAGATGCGACAGCCAATGCCCCACCCTGACCAGCGGCGGCCCCTCCCCGTGATGCGTATGCGCGATCAGCTCGCCATCCGCCGAGGCCGCATATCGGATCGCCGGCGCCGCCGCCGCCCGCCGGACCGGCGCCACGGCCGCCCCCTCCGTCTCAATCGGCGCAACCATCTGAAAGCCCAGCTTCGGCACCGTCCGGATCACCCTTTGTGCCTTGCCGTCATCGCCCACGGCCCGCCGCGCCGCATTGATCCGCGCGCTGATCGTGGCATCCGACACGTTCAGCCCCTTCCAGACCTGTGCGACCAACGCCTCCTTGCTCACGACCGCCCCGCCCGATCCGGCCATCACCGCCAGCAGGGCAAAAACCTGCGGCTCCACATGCACCGGCGCCCCATCGCGGCACAGCTCATGGCGCCCGGTGTCGAGTGTGCAGTCGGCGAAACGATGGATCATGACGTCAGGTTAACGACCGATCCCGCCCGCCGCGCAAGCAAAATTCGGACCGATTTGAGGAACCACAAGGAAAGCACAAGGCTTTCACAAGACCGCCTTCAAGCGCAGGTCGGCAAACCGTGGTCATCTGAGTGCCAGACAGCGAAAGGACATGACCCATGACCACCCGGATCAAATACCGCCCCGACGGCTCGATCGACACCGCCCATTACATGAAGATCGGCCGACAGATGCGCAGCGATCAGGCCATGACCATGCTCACCGGCAGCACCCGCAAAGACGACCGCCCGCGCCGCAAGCCCAAGGGCCTTTTCAGCTTTCTCTGAGGACAGGACAGGGGCCGAACGCCCGTGCGCTCCGGCCCTGCCCCGGCCACCGGAAAACAACCCTGTTTCCTCGGAGGCCGGGGGGCTTTTGTCAGCCGCCGATCAACTGCGGCACGATCGTCACGATCCACGGGAAGAACCACAATATCGCGATCCCCACCACCTGGATCAGCACGAAGGGCGCCACACCGCGATAGATATGGCCCGTCGTCACCTCCTTCGGCGCCACGCCCCTCAGGTAGAACAGCGCAAAGCCGAATGGCGGCGTCAGGAACGAGGTCTGCAGGTTCACCGCGATCATGATCGTCACCCATTTCGGGTCGAACGTGCCGCCATAGATCACCGGCCCCACGATCGGGATCACGATGTAGATGATC
>JAVJTX010000026.1:0-9823 GCA_040220035.1 Roseovarius sp.
CCGGAGACGGTCGACACGCCGGCAACGCCCAGGCCGACAACAGCTGCGGTCAGAACGACCCAGTCAACAGTCACGGCACCTTCTTCGTCGTTGCGGAATTTTTTGATGAACTTGATCATGGTTGGTCCCTCCAAAGGATCATTTAAGTTTCAGTTACTTCTAACCGTTTCAGCTTTCTGTGGGCCGCCTCTCTCAATGGCCCGCTGCCGTTGCGGTATGGGGAGATATAGCCTGTGGAATCGGGCAGGATTTGGGCGGCTTTGGTAGCATTTTGTGAATCGGAATATTTTTGGCTTGCAGGGGGTTAAGCATATGAAAATTAACGATTTAAAAGTTAAAAACCGTTTTTTCGGCCCCTGTTTCGAGGCGTTTTAGGCGGAAATAGTACGCGTTTCCGTTTCCCGGGCGGGCACAAAAGCCGTGAAACAAACGGATTTTTAAGATAGGGTCTCGCAAAAAGAACGAGGCAGTGCAGTGAATCCCTTCCTTATATGCGCGGCGGCGCTGGGCGTTGGCCTGTGCGGGGCGATGCCCGCCCCTGCGGAGAGCCCGCCGCCCTATCCCGACTTCACCTTCAAGATGTCCAAGCCGCCCAAGCCCGGCACCAAGAAGCGGATCAACGTGCAGATCGAGCCCGGCGATCAGGTGGTGGCGAAACCGGCCAAGCCGAAAGCCCATGACACGGAGACCGGGACGCAGAGCGCAGCGGTCGCGGCCTCGGGGCGGTATGACTGGTTCTGGACCAAGGTGTCCCCCGGACTGTCCGAGAACCCCGCCACGCGCCTGCGGAGCGCCTTTGCCAGCCTCGAGGACGGGCCGGGCGGGGTGACGGTGACCGGGCCGCGGCTGCAGGCGCTGCAGGGGATCGCCTCGGCGCAGGGGGCGAACATATTGCGGGCGACAATCGGGACGGAGGTGTCGCCGGCGCTGGTGCTGGCGGTGATCGCGGTGGAATCGGGCGGGCGCAGCGCGGCGGAGAGCCACAAGGGCGCGCAGGGGCTGATGCAGCTGATGCCGGATACCGCGACGCGGTTCGGGGTGACGGACAGCCTGTCGAGCGATCAGAACATAAAAGGCGGGGTGGCCTATCTCGACTGGCTGCTGAAGGAGTTCGGCGGCGATGCGGTTCTGGCGCTGGCGGGGTATAACGCGGGCGAGAACGCGGTGAAGAAGCATGGCGGCGTGCCGCCCTATAGCGAAACCCGCGATTACGTGCCCAAGGTTCTGGCGGCCTTTCAGGTGGCCGGGGGGCTGTGCAAGACACGGCCCGAGCTGATTACGGATGCCTGTGCGCTTAATCTGGCGGTGAAGTAGGTATGGCCCCGCCCCGGGCTTGACCCGGGGCCTCTGCTTCTTGCGGGAGAGAGGCCCCGGCTCGGGGGCCGGGGCGGGTGTTCCGAAGAGGCCCCGGGGGCTGGCCCGGGGCGCCCGTTCGAGTTCAGACGATCGTCGCCTCGGTCTTTTCGATGATTTCCTCGCGGGTGACATCGGGGGCGCATTCCACGATGGTCAGCCCGTTTTCGGTCACGTCGAGCACGCCGAGATTGGTGATGATCCGGTTGACCACGCCCGTGCCGGTGAGCGGCAGGGTGCATTCCTTGAGCAGTTTCGACTCGCCCGCCTTGTTGGTGTGGTCCATGACCACGATCACGCGGCGCACGCCGGCGACGAGATCCATCGCGCCGCCCATACCCTTGACCAGCTTGCCGGGGATCATCCAGTTTGCCAGATCGCCGTTCTCGGCCACTTCCATCGCGCCGAGGATCGCCATGGCGATCTTGCCGCCGCGGATCATGCCGAAGCTCATGGCGCTGTCGAAATAGGAGGTGTGCGGCAGTTCGGTGATGGTCTGCTTGCCCGCGTTGATCAGGTCGGGGTCTTCGGAGCCGGCCACGGGGAAGGGGCCCATGCCGAGCATGCCGTTTTCCGACTGCAGCGTGACATGCACGCCTTCGGGGATGTAGTTCGGCACAAGCGTGGGGATGCCGATGCCGAGGTTGACATAGGTGCCGTCTTCCAGCTCCTGCGCGGCGCGTGCCGCCATCTGATTGCGGTCCCAGGGCATGATCAGGCCTCCCTTACGGTACGTTGCTCGATGCGCTTTTCGTGGTCGCCCTGAATCAGGCGGTGCACGTAGATGCCCGGCAGGTGGATGTTGTCGGGGTCAAGCTCGCCCGGTTTGACGATTTCCTCGACTTCCATGATGCAGGTCTTGCCGCACATCGCCGCCGGCGGGTTGAAGTTGCGGGCGGTCTTGCGGAAGATGCAGTTGCCGGTTTCATCGGCCTTCCACGCCTTGACGATGGAGATGTCGGCGAAGATGCCCCGTTCGAGGATGTAGGTTTCGCCGTCGAAATCCTTGTGCTCTTTGCCTTCGGCGATCCGGGTGCCGACGCCGGTCTTGGTATAGAAGCCGGGGATGCCCGCGCCGCCGGCGCGCATGCGTTCGGCCAGCGTGCCTTGGGGGTTGAATTCAAGCTCGAGCTCTTCCGAGAGATACTGGCGCATGAATTCGGCGTTTTCGCCCACATAGGAGCTCATCATCTTCTTGACCTGTTTGGTCTGCAGCAGCAGGCCGAGGCCGAAATCATCGACGCCCGCGTTGTTCGAGGCGACGGTGAGATCCTTGACGCCGGATTTCTGGATGGCGTCGATCAGCAGTTCGGGGATGCCGCACAGGCCGAACCCGCCTGCGGCGATCAGCATCCCGTCTTGGAGAAGCCCGTCCAGCGCATCGGCGGCGGACCCGTAGATCTTGCTCATGAAATGAACCCTCCTGTCATTCGGCCCCGATATGACGGAGGGGGCGGGAGAGAGTCAACGGCTGGGCCGGGTGGGGGGCGGTATTAGGGGTTTCTACGTAATAGAGGTACGCTCTTGATTTGCTCCGTCGGGCGAGCGCCGGCCCGTGGGGAGGCGCTGCAACGGACGTGGCGGCCACTTTATGGTGCCGAATACATCTTCCCTACCGACGTCACGCAACATCCGCCGAAGCGCCTGCCCGTGGGGACGGGCCGGCGCTCGCCCGGCGCCGCGCCAATGGCGCGGCTTGATAACGGGCGGGTGCCTGAGTCAGATAATCCGCACTTTCGTGCCCACCGGCGAGATGCCGTAGAGTTCCTCGATCATGTGGTTGTAAAGCCCGATGCAGCCATCCGACGAGCGGCGGCCGATCTTGCGGGTGTCGTGCGTGCCGTGAATCAGGTAGGCGGGCCAGTCGAGATACATGGCGTGGGTGCCCAGCGGGTTGTCGGGACCCGGCGGCATGTATTTCAGTTCGGGGTTGCGCTCGACCATGCTGGCGGTGGGGGTCCAGTCGGGGCCGACCTTCTTGCGGACGATTTCCGTGAAGCCGCGCTTGGTGAGTTCGTCGGTCATCGGCACGGAGGTGGGGTAGATGCGGTAATCCTTGCCCTCGGCGTTCCAGTAGTGGAGCGCGCGGGAGGTGGTGTCGGCGATGATGTAGGCGGGTGCGCCGGGGTCGAAATGGTCGCGCCAATCCATCTGGTTGAAGGCCGAGATGTTGCGGCGGACGCCGGGTTCGGCCGGAAGCAAGTCCTGCTCCTGCTCCTGTGCGAGGGCGGGGGTGGCGATGGTGGTGGCCAGACCGGAGAGGATCAGGGTGCGGCGGGTGAGGGTGTGGCGGGGCATCTTGCGTGCTCTTTCTGCTCGAGGGGATTTCGGGCAGATCTGCCACGGCTTGGCGCATCGGGGAAGCCGACGAGGTGTCACAAGCGCGTGAGCCGCCCCGGTGACAGGGCGGCTTTGCTCGGGGTGCATGGATTGCGGGCTACTTGTCGGCGGCGGCCTTCTTGGCCGGGGCCTTCTTTTTGGCGGGTGCCTTGCGGCCCTTGCCTTTCTTGGCGGCCTTCTCGGCGATCAGTTCGACGGCCGTTTCCATGGTGACGTCATCCGGGTCGGTGCCCTTGGGCAGGGTGGCGTTGACCTTGTCCCATTTGACGTAAGGGCCATAGCGGCCATCCATCACGTTCACCGGACCGCCGCTTTCGGGATGCTCGCCCAATTCCTTGAGCGGCTTGGCGGCGGCGCGGCCCTGACCGCGGCTGGCGGCTTTCTGGGCCAGTACCTCGACCGCGCGGTTCATGCCGATGGTGAAGACCTCCTCGACCTCCTTGAGGTTGGCGTAGAGGCGGCCATGCTTGACGAAGGGCCCGTAGCGGCCGATGCCGGCCTCGACCGGTTCGCCATCGTCGGGGTGGGGGCCGACCTCGCGCGGAAGGCTGAGCAGGGTCAGGGCCTTTTCGAGGGTCATGTCATCGGGGCTCCAGCCTTTGGGCAGGCTGGAGCGGGGCGGCTTCTTGTTGTCTTCGGTCACTTCGCCGCGCTGGACGTAAGGGCCGAAGCGGCCGGAGCGCAGGCTGATCTCGTCGCCCGCATCCTCGCCCAGCACGCGGTCGCCCGCCTCGCCGGCATCGCCCGAGATGGGGCGGGTGTAGCGGCATTCGGGATAGCGCGAGCAGCCGACGAAGCCGCCCGAGCGGGAGGGTTTGAGGTGCAATTGCCCCGCGCCGCAGAGCGGGCAGACGCGCGGATCGGTGCCGTCGTCGCGGGGCGGGTAGAGCATCGGAGCGAGCGCCTCGTCGAGCTTGTCGATCACCTCGGCGGTGCGCAGTTCGGAGGTTTCGGCGATGGCCGCCGAGAAATCGCGCCAGAAATCGGCAAGGACCTTCTTGTAATCGGCCTCGCCCGCGCTGATCACGTCGAGTTCTTCCTCGAGATCGGCGGTGAACTCGTAGCCCACGTATTTGCGGAAGAAGTTCAGCAGGAAGATCGTGACGATGCGGCCCTTGTCCTCGGGGATGAGGCGGTTCTTGTCCTTGCGGACATATTCGCGGTCCTGAATCGTGGTGACGATCGAGGCATAGGTGGAGGGACGGCCGATGCCCAGCTCTTCCATCTTCTTCACCAGCGTCGCCTCGGTATAGCGGGGCGGGGGCTGGGTGAAGTGCTGTTCGGGGGTGACGCCGCGCTTGTCGGCCTTGTCGCCCTGTTCGATCTGGGGGAGGCGCTTGTCGTCGTCGTCATCCGAGCCTGAATCGTCGCGGCCTTCCTCGTAGATCTTGAGGAAGCCGTCGAAGAGCACGACCTGACCGGTGGCGCGCAGGCCCACCTGTTTGTCGGCGCTTTCGATCTCGACCGTGGTGCGTTCCATCCGGGCGGCGGCCATCTGGCAGGCCAGCGTGCGCTTCCAGATCAGGTCATAGAGCTTGCGCTGGTCGGCGTCGGAGATCTTGATCTGGCTGGCGTCGCGCGTCATTTCGGTGGGCCGGATGCACTCGTGCGCTTCCTGTGCGTTCTTGGCCTTGTTCTTGTACATGCGCGGGCTGTCGGGGACGTATTCGGCGCCGTAGCGGTCGGCGATGGCATCACGGGCGGCATGCACGGCCTCTGGGGCCATGTCGATGCCGTCGGTCCGCATATAGGTGATGAGGCCGGCCTCGTAGAGCCGTTGCGCCGCGCTCATGGTCTGGCGGGCACCCATGCCGAACTTGCGGCTGGCCTCCTGCTGAAGCGTGGAGGTCATGAAGGGGGCGGAGGGGTTGCGCGAAGTGGGCTTGGCCTCGACGCCCGAGATTGTCAGGTCGCGGCTGGTGATGGCCTGTACGGCCAGTTCGGCCTGGGTTCCGTCGGCGATGTCGTAGCGGTCGAGCTTCTTGCCGGCCCAGCTGACGAGGCGGGCCTCGAATTCCTTGCCGCGGGGCGTGGCGAGCAGCGCCTTGACGGACCAGTATTCGCGGGGCTGGAACGCCTCGATCTCCATCTCGCGCTCGACGATGAGGCGCAGGCACACGGATTGCACCCGGCCCGCCGAGCGCGCGCCGGGCAGTTTGCGCCAGAGCACGGGTGAGAGGTTGAAGCCCACGAGATAGTCGAGCGCGCGGCGGGCGAGATAGGCCTCGACCAGGGGGGCGTCGACCTCGCGGGGGTTCTTCATCGCTTCGGTGACGGCGGATTTGGTGATGGCGTTGAAGACCACCCGGCTGACCGGCGTGTCCTTCTTGAGCGCCTTGCGTTTGCGCAGGGCTTCCTCGAGGTGCCAGCTGATCGCCTCGCCTTCGCGGTCGGGGTCGGTGGCGAGGATGAGGGCGTTGTCATCCTTGAGCGCGTCGGCGATGGCCTTGACGTGCTTGCGGCTGTCGGCGCCGATCTCCCATGTCATGTCGAAGCCGTTTTCTGTGTCGACCGAGCCGTCCTTGGCCGGCAGGTCGCGGACGTGGCCGTAGGAGGCAAGCACGGTGTAGTCGGACCCCAGATACTTGTTGATGGTCTTGGCCTTGGCCGGGGATTCGACGACGACAACGGGCATGAAAACTCCTTTCGACTCGGGGGTCGCTTATGGCGGGGCAACATGTGGGCTGGCAAGCAGTAATGTCAATGAGCCCCGGATGCGGGGCCGCGGCGGGCCGCCGGTGGGGTATTTCAGCCGTCGGGCTTGAGCAGGGTGCGGTGCAGGAGATCCTCGGCCGCGGAGGTGAGGCGGAGGGCGCCCTTGTGGCTGAGGTGGTCGCCGTCGCGGAAGAGCAGGGTGTCGCCGTCGTAGAGTGGGCAGAGCGCGGGGCCGCAGAGGGAGGCGAGGAGGGGTTCGAAGAGGATCTGGTCGTGGCTGGCGGCGAGGTCTTGGAAGGCGGGGGCGTAGATGGCGCGCTGGGCGTCGGCCTCGGGCCGGGGCAGGCCGAGCGTGACCTCGTGGCCGAAGAGCAGGCGGCGCGCCTGGGTCGGCAGGTGGAGCGCGTCTCCGGCGGGCACGTCGTCGAGGATGACGATGCGGCGGCCGGGCAGGCGGCGGGCGAGGCGTCGCAGGCCGTTGAGGGTGGCGGTGGCGTTGTAGGCGCTGCCCTGACCCTCGTAGCCGTCATCGACCCAGATATCGCCGGAGGTGCGATAGGTATAGCCGGTCATCTGGTGCTGCCAGAAGGCGGTGATGTAGATCGTGCGGACATGGGGGCGGGCGTCGAGGAAGGCGATGAAGGCTTCGACCTGATCGCGGAGTTCGGGGTAGCCGGGTTTGCGGACCCCGGCGAGCGGGCGGAACCCGGGATAGGTGTAGTGGAAGCCTGCGAGGCCCAGGGATTCGGCGGCCCCGAAGATGGCGGGTGAGAGGGCGAAGGCGTGGCTGTCGCCGGCGAAGATGAAGCTGGCGCGGGTGTCGGGGGCGCCGCGGCGGCAGACATCGCCCGCGTCGGCGCGGGCGGCGGTGACGAAATGGCAGTCGATGCGGGGCTGCATCAGGGGGCCGGTTTCGGTGAGTTCGAGGAAGGCGTGGGGCATGCGGGCGGGCAGGCCGTCGCGGTGAGCGGTGTAGGCGGCGACGGCGAGGGTGAGGGCCGTGGCGGTGGCGGCGGAGGTGAAGATGGCGCGGCGGGAAACGCGGGCGCGATTGCGGAAGGGCTGTTCGACGAGGCGCCAGGACAGGGCCGAGAGGACGAGGGCGAGGAGAAGGCAGGCCACGCCTTCGGTCGCGGTGAGGTCGGCGCCCTTGCGGTAAACGGCGAAGGCGATGACCGGCCAGTGCCAGAGATAGAGGGAATAGGAGAGCTTGCCGATCCAGACCATGGGTGGCAGGGCGAGGAGGCGGGCGGCGGGGGTGCGGGTGTTCGTGCCGGACCAGATGACCAGCGCGGCGCCGAGGCAGGGCAGGAGGGCGGCCGCGCCCGGGAAGCGGGTTTCGGGCCCGTAGAGCAGGGTGGCGGCGGCGATCATCGCGAGGCCCGAAAGCCCCGCCGCGCCGGTCAGCAGGGGCCGGCGGGCCGGGCGGTCGAGCCAGCCACGGGTGGCGGCCAGCGCCAGGCCGGAGCCCAGCAGCAGTTCCCAGACACGGTAATGGGGCAGGTAGAAGGCGGCGTCGGGCGCGTGGATGGCGGCATGGGCGGAAAGGGCGAAGGAGGCGAGGCCGGCCAGCGTGAGCAGGAGAACGGGCGGGCGGTTGCGCCCGATGCGGATGGCGAGCCATAGGAGGGGCGGAAAAAGGAGGTAGTATTGCTCCTCGACGCCGAGCGACCAGGTGTGGAGCAGGGGTTTGAGTTCGGCCGCTTCGGTGAAGTAGCCCTCTTGCGTGTAGAACCAGATATTGGCGAGGAAACCGGCGGTGGAGGCCGCGCTCTTGGCGTAACCGACGAGGTCGGTGGGGGTCATCAGCAGAAGGGCCGCGCACGTGGTGGCGAGCATGACGGTGAAGAGCGCCGGCAGGATACGGCGGGCGCGGCGTTCGTAGAAGGAGAGTAGCGAGAAACGGTTGTCGTCCATCTCGCCCAACAGCAGCGTGGTGATCAGGTAGCCGGAGATTACGAAGAAGACATCGACGCCGGTGAAGCCGCCGGAAAGGCCGAGGCCCGCGTGAAAGACGAGGACCGGCACCACCGCGATCGTGCGCAGACCGTCGATATCGGGGCGATAGTGCAAGCGGGGTCTCCTGCCCGGGGGGCCCGGCAGGTCAGGGCGGGCACGCGGTTCTGTCCGCGTCTTTTGCCCTCAAGCGGTGTCGGGGATCAAGCCCTCCTGTCATCCGGCCGCGGGATGGGGCGGCTTGTCAGCCCTTGCGGGGCGTCGCGCGGGCTCAGGCGCTGAGCGAAAGGAGGCCGCCGGGGTGGCGGATGACGCGGCCATCAAGCTCGAGATCGGTGAGGACCGGAGCGACGGCGGCGGCGGGGGCCGAGAGGTCGCGGATCAGCTGATCCTCGGCCAAAGGGGTGGGGCCGAGGCGCTGGAGGATGTCGCGGTGGAGGATCTGGCTGTGAAGTTTCGCGGTTTCGCGAAGGCTGCGCGTGTCGGGGGGCGGCACGGCATGGGCGGTTTCCGGCTGGGGTGATACAGGCTGGGGAGCGTCAGGCTGGAGAGACGGTTGGCTGGAGAGCGGGAGTTCGGGAGTGGTGCATTCAGGCGGTTCGGTCAGGGCGGCCGGCAGCGCCTCGATCACGTCGGTGGCGTTGCGGATGAGGGTGGCGCCGTCGCGGATCAGCATGTTGCAGCCCGAGGCGCGGGCGTCGAACGGGTGGCCGGGCACCGCGACCACCTCGCGCCCCTGATCGAGGGCGGTGCGGGCGGTGATGAGCGAGCCGGACTTGGCCGCCGCTTCGACCACCACCACGGCTCGGGTCAGGCCGGAGATGATGCGGTTGCGCGCGGGGAAATGGCGGGCCTGCGGTACGAGGCCCATCGGCTGTTCCGACAGGCGCAGACCGTGGGCGAGAAGATCGTCGGCGAGCCGGGCGTTTTCGGCCGGGTAGATGACGTCGACCCCGCTGGCGAGCACGGCGATGGTGCCGCTTTCGCAGGCGGCGGTGTGGGCGGCGGTGTCGATGCCGCGGGCGAGGCCGGAGACGATGACGTAGCCCGCCTCGGAAAGCTCCTTCGCCAGCGCCCGGGCCATGCGCAGGCCGAGAGAGGAGGCGTTGCGCGCGCCCACGAGGGCGATCAACGGGCGGGAGAGGGCGGAGTGGTCGCCCATGGCCCAGAGAAGGGGCGGGGCATCGGCGGTTTCGGCGAGCAACTTCGGATAGACCTGATCGCCGATGGTGATCATGCGGGCGCCGGTGGCGCGGGCGGCGGCCAGTTCGGCCTCGGCCACGGCGGCGGGACAGGGGGTGTAATCCTTGGCGCCTGACGCGCGGGCAAGGTCCGGCAGGGCCTCGAGCGCGGCGTTGACCGATCCGTTCTCGGCCAGCAGGCGGTAGAAGGTCGACGGGCCGACCCGCCGTGAACGCAGCAAACGGAGCCACGATATCCGATCATCTTCCGTGGTGGGTGGGAGTGGGGGGTGAGTGGAAGGATGTGTATCCTCGGACATCGTGACTCCGCCTGCTTG
>JAVJTX010000027.1:0-15442 GCA_040220035.1 Roseovarius sp.
TTCTGGCTGGTCGTCACGCTGATCGTGATCTTCTTCATCCTGTCGCGCCTCGCACTGCCGCGCATCGCCGCGGTTCTGGCCGAGCGTCAGGGGACCATCACCAACGATCTGGCCGCGGCCGAGGACCTCAAGGCGAAAGCCACCGAGGCCGAGGAAGCGTATAACAAGGCGCTGGCCGATGCACGGGCGGAAGCCCAGAACATCATCGCCGCCGCCAAGGCCGACATCAAGGTCGAGCTGGACGAGGCCACGGCCAAGGCCGACGCCGAGATTGCCGCCAAGGCGGCCGAGGGCGAAAAGAAAATCGCCGAGATGCGCGCTTCGGCGATGGAGAGCGTCAAGGACGTGGCCGAGGCGACGGCGCAGGAACTGGTGGCCGCGATGGGCATCAAGGCCAGCGACAAGACCATTGCCGACGCCGTTCAAACGCGGGTCAAGGGGTAAGCGACATGAAGAAGCTGATCGCAACATTCGCCGCGCTGACCGCCGGCAGCCCCGCACTGGCCGCGACGGGCCCGTTCTTCTCGCTCACGAACACCAATTTCGTGGTGCTGATCTCGTTCCTGCTGTTCATCGCCATCCTTGTCTATCTCAAGGTGCCGGGCCTTGTGGGAAAACAGCTCGACAAGCGGGCCGACGGCATCAAGTCGGAGCTGGACGAGGCGCGCGCGATCCGTGAGGAGGCGCAGACGCTGCTGGCCAGCTACGAGCGCAAGCAGAAAGAGGTGCAAGGCCAGGCGGACCGCATTGTGGTCCACGCAAAGCAGGAGGCCGCCGAGGCCGCCGAGAAGGCCAAGGCCGACCTGAAGGTCTCGATCGAGCGCCGGGTCCGGGCCGCCGAAGACCAGATCGCCTCGGCCGAGGCGAGCGCGGTCAAGGAAGTGCGCGACCGGGCGGTGACCGTGGCCGTGGCCGTGGCCAAGGAAGTGGTGGCGAAGGAAATCACCGCGACGCAGGCCAACAAGCTGATCGACGAGTCGATTGCCGATGTCGAGGCAAAGCTGCACTGAGCTGCACTGGACCGCGATTGTGGGACGAATTTCAGACGGGCCGCCTTGGGCGGCCCGTTATTTTTTGTCTGAACGCGCAACTGGCCGGGAGGGGTTCACCCAAAATTAGGTATTTGCCCCAATGCTGGGGGCACTGAAGGCGGTGCGGCGTGCCCGTGCCATCAGCCTTTTACTTACTACGGGGTGCTTGCAATGGGTTTGGACCAAACCATCATAGATATCGAGGCCCTCGATATCGACCTCGCCCGGCCCGAGTTTTTCGCGGACATCGCCGCGACACTCGCGGGCGAACTGGAAGACACGATCGGCCTCGTCGAGGCGTCGTCTTTCGTCGGGCAGGTGGGCGACGAACTGGGCTCGTCCATCAGCCGAAGATATGCCGAGGCGATGAACGGGCTTCCCGAGATGCCCGAGGCGCTGGCGGCGATCCTGTCGGACCTGAAACGGCGGATCGGCGGGAATTTCACGGTCGAGGCGGTGAGCGATACCGAGATCGTGCTGATCAACAGCGCCTGTCCGTTCGCGAACCGGGTGCAGGGGCGCCCGTCACTGTGCATGATGACGACGAACGTGTTCGGCCGCGTCGTGTCGGATGCGCGGGGCTATGCACGGGTGAACATCGACAAGGCGATTGCGACCGGCCACCCGGGATGCCGCGTTCGGGTGAGCCTGCAGGACGACGATGCGGGAGATGGGTTTGAGTTCTTCAGATGAATGCGATCCCACGCTTGCCGGAATTACCACGGTCGTATCGGCCCTGAAGCAACCGGCGATGGTGATCGACCAGACAGGTCAAGTGCATTGCGCCAATGCCCGGGCGATGGCCCTGATCGGCGAGGCCGCTGGTGCGCCGCTGCAGGATGTTCTGCTGACGCCGGAATCGCATCTGTATAACCGGCTTGCCCGGTTGGTGCGCAGCAGTGCGCCTGCCTATCTGCGGCTCGAGTTCTCCAACGGCAAGCCGACGATATTCCAGGGCTCGATGCTGCGCGGGCCGGATGGGCGCGGCAGCGGCCTTATCCTTCTGGTGGCGGACAATGCCAGTGCGCTGATCGGCAAGTTTCTCAATCTGAAATCGGATTCGCGCAAATTTCGCCAGCAGATCGACCATAGCCAGAGGCGCCAGCGCGCGCTGAGGCAGGAGGCGGCACAGCTCAAGCGGCTGAGCGAGACAGACCCGCTGACCGGCTTGCTGAACGTGCGGGCGTTCGAAGAGAAGGTGCGTCATGCGCTGGCCGACCGGCCGGGGCGGCACGGGGCGTTGATCTTTCTCGACCTGAACGACTTCAAGCGCGTGAATGACGAGCATGGCCACGAGGCGGGTGACAAGCTGATCCAGCACGTGGCGCAAGCCTTGAGCTTTCCGCCGCATAGCTGGGTGGCGACGGGCCGGATGGGCGGCGACGAATTCGCGCTGTGGATGCCGGGTACCGAGGCCGAGGCGGTGCCCGAGGTCCTGGCCAGCCTGCAGGCGCGCGTGTCGGTGCCTTACACGCTGATCGGGCGGGCGGGCCGGCTGACGGAGATCTGCATGACCGCCGCGGCGGGCGCGGCCTGTTGTCCGGATGACGCCACCGGCTATGCCGCGCTCAAACGGATTGCCGACAGGCGGATGTATGCGAACAAGCCCGAGACCAGGCTGAGCCCCACTCGCCAGACCGTCAAATGAAAGGAGGCCGTTGAACCGGCCCCTCAATCACTCCTGCCACGGTGTAGGGTTGTGTCGGTGCCTGTTGGTCAGACCCTCGACACGAAGGATATCCGGGCGGCTTTAGCCGCGCGGAGGGAAACTCGGGTTGGAGACGCGATGCCGGGGACGGCGTTTCGTCGGCGTGATGCCAGCGTATCTGCGGTTTGTCCCCTTGCCGTCGGATGCACGGCCTGCTCCCCGTTTGGTTGCGCTGTCCGGATCGGGCCCGGCGCTGTCCTTCAACGTATAGGCGCAACGGTGCGAATCGGTCAACAGAAAGTGATTCGTTTTCCGCGAATCAATTTGACTCAATATGTCTTTGGGTGCTTAGCGGGCAGCGCCAAGAAAAAGCCCGGCGACGCGCGGGGCGCCGCCGGGCCGGATCGTTCAGGTCCCAAAGCCCGGATCAGGCGTCGAGCCAGGTTTCCTCGAAGAACATCTCGCGGAACTGGTGGACGAAGTTGTTCTTGACCGCGTCGGTATGGTGCTTGGTCTGGTTGCGCCAGTAGGGCTGTACGATCGAGCCGTCATCCTGCAGCATGGTCTGCAGCTTGGCGGAGAGTTCGCGACGCTCGTCGGCGTCGAAGACACCCAGCGCCTCTTCGAGCACGCTGTCGAACTCGGGGTTGGTGTGGGCCGATTCGTTCCACGCCTCACCCGACTTGTAGGCCAGCGCCAGAACCTGAACGCCCAGCGGGCGCGGACCCCAGTTGGTGGTCGAGAACGGGTATTTCGTCCAGTCGTTCCAGAAGGACGAGCCGGGGATCACCGTGCGCTTGATGTTGAAGCCGGCCTCGCGCAGCATCGCGCCGATGGCGTCGGTGGTCACCGTGCGCCAGTCGCCGTCGATCGAGATCAGCTCGAGCTCGGTATCGGCGTGGCCGGCGGCCTTGGCCATCTCGATGGCGGCGGCGGGATCGGGCGCCTTCTTGGGGATCTCGGCATATTCCGGGTGGAACGGCGCGACGTGGTGGTTCTCGGCCGGGATGCCGTCACCGTTGATGCCGAGCTGCAGCGCGATGTTGTTGTCGACCGCCATTTGGACGGCATTGCGGAGTTCCTTGCTGGTGTAGGGCTCGGTGTCCATCCGCATCCGGGCGACGATGGTGTTGGCGGTCGCCTTGGATTGCTTGACGAGACCGAGACCGTCGAGCGTGTCGATGAAATCGGCGGTGGTTTCGTCGTTGATGTCGATTTCGCCGCCGTCGAAGGCCGCCACGATCGCCGCGCCATCGGTGCCGAAGTCGATGAACTTGACGCCGTCGAGATGGGCCTCACCGCCCCACCATTTGCCGTTCTCGCGGCGCTTCACCTCGGCGCCGGTGCCGATTTCCATCGACACGAATTCGAACGGGCCGGTGCCGATCGGCGATTTCGACAGGTCGCTGTCATCGCCATGGCTGCGGTGCACGATCAGTGCCGGATAGTCGGACATGCCCGCGACAAGCGAGATGTCGGGGCGCGGCAGGTGCAGCTTGACGGTGTAGTCGTCGACGCGCTCGATCGCGCCATCGGCGACCTTGTTGGTTTCGGGGTCGATCAGCGGCGACATGCGCGAGGCCATCGAGTTGCCCTCGACCGTCTTGTCGCACCAGCGGGTGATGTTGTGGATCACGTCGTCGGCGTTGAAAGTGTCGCCGTTGTTCCACTCGACGCCCTGACGGACATTGAGTGTGTAGCTGGTGGCGTCATCCGACACTTCCCAGCTTTCCAGCAGCATCGGCTTGAAGCTGAAATCGACGTCCCAGCGGACCAGCGGTTCGCAGAACTGGCGCACGAGGTTGCCCGGTTCGGTCCATGCGAACTTGCGCGGGTCCTGAATTTCCAGAACCCGGCTGGCGACGCGCAGGATGCCGCCTTTCTTGGGCTCTTCCTGGGCGTGGGCCGGGGTGGGGGCGGCCATGCCGATCAGGCCGTAGGCCGCGGCCGAACTGGCGCCGAAGGTGGTGGCCATCGCCATGAATTCGCGGCGGTCGAGCTTGCCGGCTTTCACGTCTTCTGCGAGTTGGCGCACGACGGGGCGTACGGTTTCTTTCCCTGTGTCCTCAGTCATCTTTTTCTCCCTGTTGGTGATATTCTGTGAGGTGTCTCTATGGTGTCTCCGGGCCAAGCTTATCCCAGACATGACAGCAATCCAGCGATTTCTGGTGTTTCGGGCGCCGCGACCGCTGGCCGGGCTTTGCCAAGAATGCGGGGGACAGGGGCGGCGGCCTGTAATTTTTTCGACAGGATTCGGCATGTTTGCGACATCATGGGCAGTTGTGAGCCGCATAATTGGACAGGGCTGTTCAATCGACCATCGGCGCCCCGCCCGCAGCGGCGCAGCGGTCGATGAAATTCTGCACACGGTCGGCCCGCTCGGCCCCGCCGGCGGGCGGTTCGAAGCGGTCGAGCACCCCCTGCCATATGGTCGTGGCGCGTTCCGGCGAATCGGCTGCTCCGGCGGCGTCCCACGTTCCGAAATTCTCGAGGCTGGCGAGGAGGGGGGTGTAGAACGCGTCGCGGTAGCGTTCCATCGTGTGGGCGGCGGCGAAGAAATGCCCGCCCGGCTGTACCTCGGCCAGCGCATCGAAGCCGATCTCGGCATCGGTGCCATCGGTCGGTAGGCAGAGCTCGGCGAGGGATTGCACGGTTTCGAGGTCGTTGATGAATTTCTCGTATCCGAAGCTGAGCCCGCCTTCGAGCCAGCCCGCCCCATGCACGCAGATCGTGGCTTGCGACATGAGGCAGCCGAACAGGCCCATGTCATTCTCACCCATGGCCTGCATGTCGGTGGTGACCGAGGCCGATCCTGCGGCCGAGCGCCAAGGCAGGCCGAGCAGGCGGGCCAACTGGCCCGAGCCCAGCTGCATCTTGACATGTTCCGGCGTGCCGAAGGCAGGCGAGCCCGAGCGCATGTCGACATTCGAGCTGAAACCGCCATAGGTGACCGGCGCGCCGGGGCGGGAGAGTTGCGCCAGCGTGATGCCCATCAGCGCCTCGGCGTGTTGCAGGGTCAGGGCACCGGCCACGGTGACGGGGGCCATCGCCCCGGCAAGGCAGAACGGTGTGATGATTAGCATCTGGTTCGCGCGGGCGAAGTCGATGATGCCCTGCGCCATCGGCTGGTCGAGCATTCGGGGTGAGTTGGTGTTGATGTTGGTGGCCGCCCAGATGCCGGTGTCGAATGCCTCGTCGGAGAGGTCGAGGCCGAGGCGGATCATCTCGAAGGCCTGTTCGACTTGCGCGCGCCCGCGGGAATAGAGGAACATCGTCTTGTCGCCCAGTTCAAGCTGGGCCTTCATGGTGGCGTAGTGGCGCAGGTGAACGGGCACGTCCTGCGGCTCGACACAAGGCGCGAAGCCGTGGATCACGTCGAAGCTCTGGCACAGCTTGATGGTTTCGCGGAAGGCCTCGAGCGTGCCGGGGCGGCGGCCCCGTTGCCTGTCGGCGGCGTTGGGGCAGCCGGCGCCGGGGCGGAAGACCAGCGCGCCGGGTTCATAGGTGACCGAACGTTCGGGGTTGGCGGCGTTCTGGGTAAAGCTGCGGGGTGCTGTTTCCAGCGCCGCCTCGACGATGTCACGACCGATGAAGACCATATCCTCTTCGACCGTGGCGCCGGCGGCGGAGAAGATGTCGCGCGCCTCGTCGAGCAGGATCTTGACGCCCAGTTCCTCCAACACGCGCAGGGCGGTGGCGTGGATGTTCGCCACCTCGTCGTCGGAGAAGATTGTTTGCGGTGTGAAGGGGTTCTTCAGGTGGCGGTAGCGGGAGGAGCGCGGCGGCGTGTCGGGTTCCGCGGTGCGCCCGCGGCGACGCTTGCGGCGTGGTTGTGCGGCTGTGGGGTCAGGACGGTTCATGCCGGACACAGTGCCCGCAAATGCCCGGCCCGCCAAGGGACACGGGTGGGAATGGGCTTGAGGCCGGGGCGGCGCGCGGCTAATTCAGGCAAAGCAGGGAGGGCGCCATGAGCCTCAACACGTTCGGACATGTCTTTCGGGTCACCACATGGGGCGAGAGCCACGGGCCCGCGCTTGGCGCGACGGTGGATGGCTGCCCGCCCGGCGTGCCGGTGGACGAGGCATTCCTTCAGCAGTGGCTGGACAAGCGGCGGCCGGGGCAGAGCAAGCATACGACCCAGCGCAAGGAGCCGGATGCGGTGAGGATCCTGTCGGGGGTGTTCGAGGGGAAAACCACGGGCACGCCGGTGCAGTTGATGATCGAGAACACAGACCAGCGGTCGAAGGATTACGGCGAGATCGCCCGGACGTTCCGGCCCGGGCATGCGGATATCACCTATCACCAGAAATACGGGCTGCGGGATTATCGCGGCGGCGGACGGTCCTCGGCACGCGAGACAGCGGCGCGGGTGGCGGCCGGCGGGTTGGCGAGAGCGGCGTTGCAGGAACTGGTGCCGGGGCTGCAGATCACCGGCTACATGACCCGGATGGGCGAGATGGAGATCGACCGGGAGCGGTTCGATTGGGATGTCATCGGGCAGAACGATTTCTGGATGCCGGATGCGCAGGCGCTGCCGGAGTGGGAGAGATACCTGCAGGAGATCCGGAAGGGCCAGAACTCGGTCGGGGCCGAGATCGAGATTTGTGCACGGGGGATTCCGGCCGGCCTTGGCGCGCCGGTCTATGGCAAGCTCGACACCGATCTGGCGGCGGCCTGCATGTCGATCAATGCCGTGAAGGGCGTGGAGATCGGCGAGGGCATGGCGGCGGCAAAGCTGACGGGCACGGCCAATGCCGACGAGATTTTCATGGGGGAGGATGGCCCGGAGTATTCCTCGAACCATGCGGGCGGCATTCTGGGCGGGATATCCACCGGGCAGGATGTGGTCGTGCGCTTTGCGGTGAAGCCGACCTCGTCCATCCTGACGCCGCGCCGGTCGATCCGGCTGGACGGGTCGGCGACGGAGGTGGTGACCAAGGGGCGGCATGACCCCTGCGTCGGCATCCGCGCCGTGCCGGTGGGCGAGGCGATGGTGGCCTGCGTGATCCTCGATCACCTGCTGCTCGACCGGGCGCAGACCGGGGGAGCGCGCGGCCATATCGGCCCGTGATCGAGGTTCTTTCGATTACATTTCCGCTGTTTGCGGCGATCGGGCTGGGCTATGGCACGGTCGCCTTGAAGCTGTTCAGCGGCGACGACATGAAGGTGCTGGGGCGCTATGTGCTGAACATCGCGCTGCCGGCGTTGTTGTTCAACGCGGTGGCGGGGCGGGACCTTGGCGAGGTGCTGCACCCCGGCTACATGGCGGTATTTCTGGGTGCCGGGCTGGCGACGATGCTGGTGGGTTACGTGGCCGTGACGCTGACGGGCACCGGGCCGGCGCGGCGGGCGGTGGCGGTGATGGGGATGGTGGTGCCGAACTCGGCCTTCGTGGGCTATCCGGCGCTGTTGCTGACATTGCCGGATATCGCGGGGCAGGTGCTGGTGCTGAATTTCCTTGTCGAGAACGTGATCCTGATTCCTCTGGCGCTGATCCTGCTTGATCTGTCGCGGCCTCGGCCGGGGCGGACGGTACTGGGCGTGCTGGGCGGGATCGCGAAAGATTTCTTCAGCCGGCCTTTCGTCGTCGGCCTGTTGCTGGGGCTCTTCGTGTCGGTGGCGGGCCTGCCGTACCCTGAGCCGCTGGAGCGGTTCCTCTCGATCCTTGCCGGGTCGGCCAGCGCGCTGGCGCTGGTTGTGATCGGCGGCACGCTTTACGGGTTGCCGATGCGGGGCGACCGGGCGCTGGCGGGCGGGATTGCCGCGGGCAAGCTGGTGCTGCATCCGCTGATGGCGGCGGGGGCGGTGGCGGTTTTTTCGATGACCGGCATTGCGGTGCTGCCGGAGGAGTTCCGGCAGGCTGTCATCCTGTCGGCGGCTATTCCGATGTTCAGTATCTACATCATCCTTGCGCAGCCCTACGGGCATGACGGGATCGCCTCGATCGCGCTCTTGACGGCGGTGGCGTCGTCCTTCGTGACGCTGTCGGTGGTGTTGTGGCTGATCTAGCGGGGGTCAGCCGCCGGGCATGAGCAGGGCGGCGGCACGGGGTTGTTACGACTCGCCCGCCTACAGGGCGATCCTGCCACTGCGGGCGGGGAACTCAAAGGGTGTGGTGGTCCTGATCGGCGGGGTCGGCGAGGGGCACGCGACCATGGATTTTCAGTGCTGAGGCCAGAGGCGGGTGGGCCGGTGCGGTGTCACGTCTGCGCTGCCGCTTCCGCCGGTTTCTGCCGTTGGCGGGAAAGCTGCACCGCGAGGATGCCGCCGGTCACCACCAGCACGCCGAGGATGTCCCACATTCCCAGCCGTTCGCTGAGGATCACCGCGGCGATGACCACGCCGAAGAACGGGTTGATGAAGTGGAAGGTTGCCGCCTTGATGGCGCCGATGCGGTCGACCAGCAGGAACCACACCAGCGTGGCCGCCAGCCCCGGCACCAGCGTGGTATAGGCGAAGGCGGCGATCAATTCCCATGACCACGCCACCTCGATAGTTTCGGTGGCCGCGCCGAACAGGCCGAGCGCGGCGCTGCCCACCAGCATCTGCAGCCCAACGACCATCAGGAAGTTGCCGCCCGACGTGGCCCCGCGCACGGCGAGCGTGGCGAAGGTCAGCGCGATGACCCCGGCGACACAGAGGGCGACGCCATACATGTCGGCCCCGCCCTGAAGCCTCGAGCCCATGATGATGGCCACGCCGATCACCCCTGCGATGAGACCGATGACCCCCAGCGGGCCGATCCTTTCGCCGAAAAGCGCCCAGCTTGCCAGCCCGACGAGAAGCGGCATGGTCGAGGCGATGATCGCGGCGAGCGAGGCCTCGATCGTCTGCATGGCGACGAAGTTGAGCCCGAGGTAGAGTGCGTTCTGGCAGATGCCGAAGATGATCGTGGCGCGCCATTGCGCCGGGGTCAGCTTCCAGCTTTGGCCGAGCATCCGGGCGATCAGCACGCCCAGCAGACCCGAGATGAGAAAGCGCAGCGCCAGCGCCGAGACGGGCGGGGCGGCGACGACGATGAACTTGGCCGAGGTGAAGGCGCTGGACCACATGAAGGCGAAGGCCAGCCCCATGACGATTGCCCGGATATCCATGAATTTCCCCGTCTTCCGACACTGCAACTGAAAAGGGCCGCCCCTTGCGGGGGCGACCCTTTCCGAAACTCGTGGCGATTACAAGGTCAGTCGTTCACGCTGTCCTTGAGGGCCTTGGCGATGGTCATTTTCACAACTTTGTCCGCCGGCTTCTGGATTTGTTCGCCGGTGGCGGGGTTGCGCACCGTCCGCGCCGGACGTTCGCGGCAGTAGATCTTGCCGACGCCGGGCCGGGTGACCGCGCCACCGCCCGACACTTCGCGGGTGATCACGTTGACAACCGCATCCAGTGCCGCGTTTGCGGTTTTCTTGTCGCCGCCCATCTCGTCTGCGAGGGCTGCGACCAACTGCGTTTTCGTCATCGGTTTTGCCATTTTTCTGGTCTCCTTCAACTGCCCGTTCCTATGGGCCTCGTGCGGTGATTTAACTGTATCTTGAGAGCGAACACAACGAATAGTGTAAGAAAAGAAGGGTTTTTCGCCGATTTTGTAGTGATTTTTACCCTTCAGAGGAAGGCAGTCTCGTCGAAACTGCGCAATTTCCGGCTGTGGATGCGTTCCAGAGGCATATCCCGCAAGGTTTCCATGGCGCGGATTCCGATCATCAGGTGCCGTGCGACCTGGGTTTTGTAGAAGTCGCTGGCCATGCCGGGAAGCTTCAATTCGCCGTGCAGCGGCTTGTCGCTGACGCAGAGCAGCGTGCCGTAGGGCACCCGGAAACGAAAGCCGTTGGCGGCGATGGTGGCGCTTTCCATGTCGAGCGCGATGGCGCGAGATTGCGACAGGCGCTGGACCGGGCCGGACTGATCGCGCAGTTCCCAGTTGCGGTTGTCGAAGCTGGCCACCGTGCCGGTCCGCATGATCCGCTTGAGGTCGTAGCCCTTGAACTGTGTCTCGGTGGCGACCGCCTCTTCGAGCGCGATCTGGATTTCCGCCAGCGCCGGGATCGGCACCCAGGCCGGGAGGTCGGCGTCGAGCACGCCATCCTCGCGCAGGTAGGCATGGGCGAGGACGAAATCGCCAAGGCTTTGCGTGTTCCTGAGGCCCGCGCAATGGCCCACCATGATCCATGCGTGCGGGCGGAGCACGGCGATATGGTCGGTGGCCGTCTTGGCGTTGGAGGGGCCGATGCCGATATTGACCAGCGTGATCCCCGCCGCACCGGGGCGCGTCAGGTGGTAGGTCGGCATCTGCGGCAGTTTCAGCGGAAGGTCGAGCGCTGCGTCGGATTCGGTGATGGTGGCGTTGCCGGGGCCGACGAAGCTTTCGTAGCCGCTGTCGGGGTCGGCCAGCATGCGGCGGGCGAAGGCTTCGAATTCCGACACGTAGAACTGGTAGTTGGTAAAGAGCACGTGGTTCTGGAAATGCTCGGGCGCTGTGGCGGTGTAATGCGACAGCCGGGCGAGGGAATAGTCGACCCGCTGCGCCGTGAAGGGCGCCAGCGCGCCGGCGCCGTCGGGGCCCGGCTGATAGGTGCCGTTGACGACGTCGTCGTTGGTGGTCGAGAGGTCCGGCACGTCGAAATAGTCGCGCAGGGTGAAATCCATCGCGCCTTCCTGCGGCACGGTCAGGCCGGCATCGTTGGCCACCGCGAAATGCACCGGCATCGGCGTGTCGGAAACGCCGATGGTGACCGGCACGTCGTGGTTGTCCATCACCAGCTTGAGCTGTTGCACAAGGTAGTTGCGGAACATCCGGGGCCGGGTGACGGTGGTGGCGTTGGTGCCGGGCTCGGCCACGTGGCCGAAGCTGAGGCGGCTGTCGATCTTGGCGAAGCTGGTCGTGGTGATGCGGATTTCCGGATAGTAGGCGCGGATGCGGTGCGGGGGCGCGCCGTTGATGACCGCGTCGGAGAAGGTATCGCACAGGAAGGCGGCGGCGGTGTCGTAGAGCTCGATCAGCCGGTCGACGGCTTGGCCTGCGTCGCGGAAATCCTCGGCAACGGGCAGGTCGGGGGAGTGGACCCCGCCGGAAAGGTCTGTCGGCGCCATCGGATTGTTCCCGTCACATTCAACTTTTGCCGCTTACGTTGACACGCGGCGGCGGGGGGATCAACCTGCGCCGGCATTCCGGCAGTCTCGGAGGGGGAGATGGATTTCGAAACGGTCAGCCCGGCGGCGTTCGGCGCGTCGCTGAAAGGGCTGGGGCTGAACATCCTCGTGCGGGACGTGGCGGCGGAGGTGCGGTTTCTCGAAGCGGTGTTCGGGATGACGAGCCACCGGGTGAGCCGGGATTTTGCGATCGTGACCTATGGCGATCAGGTGTTTCAGCTGCATGGCGATCACACCTATGCGCAGAACCCGCTGCTTGGGCTGTTGCCCGAGACGCCGCCGCGCGGGGCGGGGATCGAGATCAGGTTGTATGACAGTGATCCGGACGAAGCGGCGGAGCGGGCAGGAGAGGTGGGCGCGCATGTGTTGCAGGCGCCGGCGGACAAGCCGCATGGCCTGCGCGAGACGTTCATCCTGTGCGAGAACGGCTATGCGTGGGTGGCGTCGCGGGTCCTGAGCATTGAAGAGCAGGCGGCGGGTGGCTAGGTCGGGCGGATGGGCAAGACACTGATTTCCTTCGGGCACGGCTATTCGGCCCGAGCGCTGGCA
This sequence comes from Roseovarius sp., assembly GCA_040220035.1. Lineage (GTDB taxonomy): Bacteria > Pseudomonadota > Alphaproteobacteria > Rhodobacterales > Rhodobacteraceae > Roseovarius. Next base: position 12,373 of record JAVJTX010000027.1, read on the forward strand.
GAGCGGCTATTGCCGCTGGGCTGGGTGATTTACGGCACGACGCGGAAGCCCGAGAAGGCCGAGGCGTTGCGGGACGAAGGCGTGATTCCGGTGCTGTGGCCGGATGGGGATTTGTCGGAGGCGTTCGCGACGGCCACGCATATGCTCGTCTCGGCCGGCCCTGACGAGGAAGGCGACCCGGTGCTGGCGAAACTTGAGCCGACAATTCGGGAGATCGCGCCGCGGCTGGAATGGGCCGGGTATCTGTCGACCACCGGGGTTTATGGCGACCACGGGAGCGACTGGGTCGATGAAAGCACGCCGCTGACGCCCGCCACCAAGCGCGGCCAGCTCAGGGTGATGGCCGAGACGCAGTGGCGTGATATCGAGGGGTTGCCGCTGCATATCTTCCGGCTGGCGGGCATCTATGGCCCCGGTCGGGGGCCGTTCGAGAAGGTGCGCAAGGGCACGGCACGGCGGATCATCAAAGACGGTCAGGTGTTCAGCCGGACCCATGTGGAGGATATCGCGCAGGTGCTGGAGGCGTCGATCGACCGGCCAAATCCGGGCGCGGCCTATAATGTCTGTGACAACGACCCGGCGCCGCCGCAGGACGTGATCGCTTATGCCGCGGAGCTGCTGGGTCTGCCGGTGCCGCCGGAGGTGCCGTTCGAAGAGGCCGAGATGAGCCCGATGGCGCGGAGCTTTTATGCCGAATCGAAGAAGGTGGATAACCGGCGGATTCGCGAGGAGCTGGGGGTTGAGCTCCAGTATCCGGATTACCGGACGGGTCTCAAGGCGCTGTTGGCCGAGGCGGGGTGAGGCGCGTTCTTTAAAAGAACGCGGTCCGAAATCTTCTGAAGATTTCGGCGCCTCAGCCGTTTTCGCGAAGGATCGAGCCGGCGAGGTAGAGCGAGCCGCAGATCAGGATGCGGGCGTGCGGGTCCTGCGCCACGATGGCGCGGATCGCTTCGAGCGCGCTGTCGGCGATGCCGGCCTGCATCCCCACCGCGCGGGCGGCGGCGGCGGTATCCTCGGCGGAAAGCGTATTGGGTTCGTCGGGGATCGACAGCGCCGTGAGGCTGGCGGCGTGGGCCGCGAGCGGGCGCATGTAACCCTTGACGTCTTTGGTGTTCATCATCCCGCAAACAAGGTGCATCGGCCGGTCGGGCAGGCTGGCGAGGTGGCGCCCCAGCGCCTCGCCCGCCGCCGGATTGTGGCCGCCGTCGAGCCAGAGCTCGGCCTGTGGCGCGGCGTCGATCAGCGGGCCGTGGGTGAGGCGCTGCATCCGGGCGGGCCAGCGGGCTTGTGTCACCGCCGCCTCGAGCGCGGCATCGCCCGCCTGAAGATGGCGCAGGGCCATGAGCGCGGCGCCGGCATTCTCGATCTGGTGCGCGCCGGGCAGGTTGGGCAGGGGCAGATCGCGCAGGCCGGTTTCGTCCTGAAAGATCAGCCGGCCGCGTTCGGTGGTGACGTGCCAGTGCTGCCCATGGGCCAGAAGCGGTGCGCCGAGGCGCATGGCGGTTGTTTCGATCACGTCCATGGCCGGCTCGGCCTGTGGGCCCACGACACAAGGAACACGGCGTTTGAGGATCCCGGCCTTTTCGGCGGCGATCTTGGGCAGCGTGTCGCCGAGGAAGGACTCGTGGTCGATCGAGACGGGGGTGATGACCGTCAGAGCCGGTTGCCCGATCACGTTGGTCGCATCGAGCCGCCCGCCGAGGCCAACCTCGAGCAGGGTGTAATCCGCAGGCGCGCGCGACATGGCCAGCAGGGCGGCACATGTGGTGATCTCGAAATAGGTGATCGGTTCGTCGCCATTGGCGGCATAGCATTCGTCGAGCACCGCTGTCAGGTCGGGCTCGGAAATCAGCGATCCGGCGAGGTAGATACGCTCGTGGAACCGGGCGAGATGGGGCGAGGTGTAGGCATGGACGCGCTTGCCGGCGCCCTCCAGCCCGGCGCGGATCATCGCCAGTGTCGAGCCCTTGCCGTTGGTTCCGGCGATATGGATGACCGGCGGCAGCGCGTTTTGCGGGTTACCGAGACGGTCGAGCAGGCGCCAGACACGGTCGAGTGTCAGGTCGATGATCTTGGGGTGCAGCGACATCATCCGTTCGAGGATGGTGTCGGAGGTGGGCACGCTCATCCCTTGCCGGATTTTTTCGTGTCGGCCTCGGCCGCGGGCTTGGGATTTTCCGGCGGGGCGACCGGGGGTGGCGCCGTTGGCGTCGCCTCGGTTATTTCCGGTTCCGGGGTGGGCGCGGGCAGGTCGCCCTTCACCGCGGGGGGCAGGCCAAGCAGCATCCGGGTGATGGTGATCAGCTCGTCACGCATGGCGGTGCGCGGGGTGACCCGGTCGAGCATGCCGTGATCGAGCAGGTATTCGGCCCGCTGGAAGCCCTCGGGCAGTTTTTCGCGGATGGTCTGTTCGATGACGCGGGGCCCGGCGAAGCAGATCAGCGCGTTGGGCTCGGCGATATGCACGTCGCCCAGCATCGCGTAGGAGGCGGTAACGCCGCCGGTCGTGGGATGCGTCAGCACGACGATATAAGGCAGGCCCGCTTCGCGCAGCATCTGCACGGCGACGGTGGTGCGGGGCATCTGCATGAGGCTGAGGATGCCTTCCTGCATCCGCGCCCCGCCGGCGGCGGAAAACAGGATCAGCGGGCGCTTGAGCTTCACCGCCTCCTGTGCCGCGGCGATGATGGCGTTTCCGACATACATGCCCATCGAGCCGCCCATGAAGGTGAAATCCTGCGCCGCCGCGACGATGGGCGTGCGCCCGATCTCGCCACGGGCCACGAGCATCGCCTCTTTCTCGCCCGTCGTCTTCTGGGCGGCGCGCATGCGGTCGGGGTATTTCTTCTGGTCGCGGAATTGCAGCGGGTCGGCGGTGGGTTGGGGCACGTCGACCTCCGAGAACGTGCCGCCGTCAAACAGCGCGGTAAAGCGGGCGCGCGGCGTGATCGGCATGTGGTGGCCGCAATTGGTGCAGACGTTGAGGTTCTGGCTCAGTTCGCGGTGAAACAGCATGGTGCCGCATTCATCGCATTTCGACCACAGGTTCTCGGGGATTTCCCGGCGCGAG
>JAVJTX010000028.1:0-2431 GCA_040220035.1 Roseovarius sp.
AGAAGGAAGGCGAGGAATGAAACTCGACGTGATCAAACTGGACGGCGGGAAAGCCGGCTCGGTCGATCTGGGCGAAGAGATCTTCGGCCTGGACCCGCGCGCCGACATTCTTCACCGCGTCGTCCGCTGGCAGCGCAACAATGCGCAGCAGGGCACGCACAAGGTCAAGACCCGGTCCGAGACCAGCTACTCGACCAAGAAGATCTATCGCCAGAAGGGCACCGGCGGCGCACGCCACGGTGACCGGAACGCGCCGATCTTCCGCAAGGGCGGCATCTACAAGGGTCCGGTTCCGCGCAGCCATGGGCATGACCTGCCCAAGAAGGTGCGCAAGCTTGGCCTCAAGCACGCCCTCAGCGCCAAGGCGAAAGCCGGCGAGTTGGTGGTGATCGAGTCGGCGGACGGCATTTCCAAGACCAAGGACCTTGCCAAGCAGGTTCGGGATCTGGGCTGGAAGCGCGCGCTGATCATCGACGGCTCGGAGGTGAACCAGGAGTTCGCCCGCGCGGCCGCCAACATCGAAGGTCTGGACGTGCTGCCGAGCATGGGCGCGAATGTCTATGACATCCTCAAGCGTGACACCCTGGTGATCACCAAGGCGGGTGTCGAAGCACTGGAGGCTCGACTGAAATGAGCGCGAAACCGGAACATTACGACGTGATCCGCAAGCCGGTGATCACCGAGAAATCCACCATGGCGTCGGAAGCCGGCGCGGTGGTCTTCGAGGTGGATATCGACAGCTCCAAGCCGCAGATCAAGGAGGCCATCGAGGCGCTCTTTGGTGTGAAGGTGAAGGCTGTGAACACCACGATCACCAAGGGCAAGAACAAGCGCTTCCGCGGTGTCAAGGGCACGCGGAAGGACGTCAAGAAGGCGTATGTGATGCTTGAGGAAGGCAACACGATCGACGTGACGACCGGTCTTTGATCGGTTGACGCGGTCGGGGGTGTGCCCGCCTTGTGAGAGATGGAACCCCGGCTGCGTGAAGTGGCCGGGGTTTTTCGTAGGGTGGGTGTGAACCCACCTTGGCCGAGGTTGTGGTGGGTTGGCACCCACCCTACGGAATACAGTACGCGCGGAATCAAGGGCGTCAGCCCGCCGCGCGATCGCCAGGCCGCCCCGACGGGCTGGCGATTGGGAGAGGGTCGCGCGGCATTGCCAGGTTTTTCGGATGTGGAGAGATAAAGTGGCCTCCACTCCTGTTGGTTCGCCATCCCGCGGCCTGGCGTTCGCGCGGCTTCGAGGGCATTGGCGAGGTGGGTTGGCACCCACCCTACGGGGCGCGGGGGTTTTCTGGAGGGCAGCCCTTGACCCGCCCCGGTCACTCGCTTAAACGGACCCATCTACGCCGCCCCGGATTCGTCTGGGGCTGTGTTTTTATTGTTCGCAGGAACACCACGAACCGGGGACCTTCGGGGCCCTAGACAACTGGCCACCTTCGGGGGGCTTATCACATAGGCAGGCCACCGGCGTACCCGGGCCCTGTCGTTAGCTAACGGAAGACAGAAAGCATGGCACTCAAGTCGTATAAACCGACGACGCCGGGCCAGCGCGGGCTGGTGCTGATCGACCGTTCGGAGCTGTATAAAGGACGCCCCGTCAAGGCCCTCACCGAGGGTCTGACCAAGTCGGGCGGCCGGAACAACACCGGACGTATCACTGCACGCCGCCGCGGGGGCGGGGCCAAACGGCTCTACCGGATCGTTGATTTCAAACGTAACAAATTCGATGTGGCCGCCACCGTCGAACGGATCGAATACGACCCGAACCGGACGGCCTTTATCGCGCTCGTCCGCTACGAGGATGGCGAACAGTCCTATATCCTGGCCCCGCAGCGGCTGGCGATCGGCGACAAGGTCGTCTCGTCGGAGCGCGCGGACATCAAGCCGGGCAACGCGATGCCGTTTTCCGGCATGCCGATCGGGACGATCGTTCACAACATCGAGCTGAAGCCCGGCAAGGGCGGCCAGATCGCCCGCGCGGCGGGCACCTATGCCCAGTTCGTCGGCCGTGACGGCGGCTATGCGCAGATCCGCCTGTCCTCGGGCGAGCTGCGGATGGTGCGTCAGGAATGCAAGGCCACCGTGGGCGCCGTGTCGAACCCCGACAACAGCAACCAGGATTACGGCAAGGCCGGCCGCATGCGCCACAAGGGCATCCGCCCCTCTGTCCGCGGTGTCGTGATGAACCCGATCGACCACCCGCACGGTGGTGGTGAGGGCCGCACCTCGGGTGGCCGTCACCCGGTCACGCCGTGGGGCAAGCCGACCAAAGGCAAACGGACCCGCAATACCAACAAGGCGTCGCAGAAACTTATCCTGCGCTCGCGTCACGCACGGAAGAAGGGCCGCTAAGACATGGCACGTTCTGTATGGAAAGGCCCCTTTGTCGATGCCTACGTCCTGAAAAAGGCCGAGGCAACGCGCGAAAG
>JAVJTX010000029.1:0-3428 GCA_040220035.1 Roseovarius sp.
GTTCGGATGGGTAAGGGCAAGGGCTCGGTCGATTTCTGGGCCTGCAAGGTCAAGCCCGGCCGGGTGATGTTCGAGATCGACGGTGTCAATGAAGCCACCGCGATGGAGGCCCTGCGCCTTGCCGCGATGAAGCTGCCGATCAAGACCCGCATCGTGGTCAAGGAAGACTGGTAACGTCATTTGCCTGCAAATGACGGGGCGGGGTAGCGGATTTCGAAGAAATCTGCGGGCCGCCTCGCCCGAGAGAATTCGGAACCCCCGTCGAGAGATCGGCGGGGGTTTTGGTTTTTCGGGGGTATCATACGGCAGGGTCTGTCATTCGACTGGCACTGCTGGAAGGCTATTCTTACGGAGAGGAGACCGGCGGGATCGACCTGACCGGCAAGACGAGCGGGCATTCCGAGATCGGGGAAGCTAATTGAGGTTTTCAGAACGGGTGTCGATCATTTTGCCGGCATTTCGTGTCGAGTGGTCTGCCGCCGCCCGGGTGCCGACCCACCGATCCCGGGCGGAGGAGGTGAACTGATGCGCACGCTAGGGGTGGTCGTCGCCCGGTGGGTCTGCCGTTGAGGCGGGCCCGTTGACATCGCCGGGGAAGCGGGGCTGTCTGAAGCGATGTACCATTATCAATTCGTGTCGGAAGATGGCTGTTTCCGGCTACCCCCGAGCTTTACCCTATACAAATGCGTCATCCTCATAGACCGCGAGGTGACGCCTGCGTTCAGAGAGGAGGTCAGTCGGGCGCTGGTGGCGACCGGGTGCCGGTATGCCTTGGCATGGGGGAGGGAGTGCAGCCTGTGGGATGACAGCATCGACCTGGCCGACCTGGAGCGGTTCGATTTCGGGCATATCCCGGATGACCAATTCGTCATGACGACATGGCATGCGAACGAGCCGATCCATGAGCCGTTTGTGCATGCGAAACTCTGCGCGAAGCTGTCCTATGACGACAGGGCGCTCACCGACCTGCTGGTGCTGGATATTGGGCCGGAGGAGAGGGCGGAGGAGGTGAGGGCGATCTACGACTGGGTCGAGGCTGGCGGCGGACTGGATGACTGAGCTGCGCTACACGAGCCGGCGGGTAAACCCCGGGGGCGGCGATTGGCCTCTCGCACCGGGGCGAAGGGTGGGCTAGGAGAGGGTCATGCCACAGATCGACTCGCTTTTCGTCACCCGTCTCTACCGTGCAGCCCTGGGCGAGCACGGGCCCGCCATCGATGCAGGGGAGTTGGAGGCGTCGTGCTATTCCATCGCCGAGGATGACGAGGCGGGGCAGGCGTGGTGCGAGGAGAACGGGTATCCGGGCTATACCTCCTATGCCTCGCTGACCGACCTGCCGTGGCGGTTTCCGATCTTTGCGGATGTGGTGAGTGCGCTCGATGCGCATGTGGCGGCGTTCGCGGAGGATCTGGAGTTCGACCTCGACGGGCGGGAGCTGAAGCTGGAGGATATCTGGATCAACATCTTGCCTGAGGGGGGCAGCCATGGCAGCCATATCCACCCCCATTCGGTGATTTCGGGGACAACCTATGTGGCGATGCCGGGCGGGACCAGCGCGCTGAAGCTGGAAGACCCGCGCCATGCAAGGATGATGGCGGCGCCGGCGAGGGTGAAGGAGGCAAGGCGGGAGCTGCGGACCTTCATCTACGAGGCGCCGACGGTGGGGGATGTGCTGATGTGGGAAAGTTGGCTGCGGCACGAGGTGCCGGCGAACATGGCCGAGGATGACCGGATTTCGGTGAGCTTCAATTACGGGTGGGGGTAGGTCCCGTTTGATTTATGCCCCCGCGCGGAATCAAGGGCTTTAGCCCGCCGCGCGATCGCCAGGCCGCCCCGACGGGCTGGCGATTGGGAGAGGGCAGTGCATCGATTGTATGTCGGAGGTAGTTGGCAGGCATAAAGTGCCCTTCACTCCTGTTGGATCGCCATCCCGCGGCCTGGCGATCGCGCGGCTTCTCAACGGGTGTGCCATTGGTCGCTTCGAAGCCGCCGAACGGTGGGTTGCCACCCACCCTACGGGAAACGCCAACTTCGCCCTTGCCCTGCGCCCGCACCTCCCTTATAGAGCGCAAATCCGCGAGCCTGGGCCACGCCCGGGATTCGCTTGTTTGCAATTCATCCACCGGGTTTGCAGGTGACCCTGAAGCAACCGTCAGGGGCTGACCGGTGTTTTGAGAGAAGGACGAAGGCGACATGAACGCGACCGAGCTTCGTGACAAGACGCCCGACCAGCTGCGTGAAGAGCTGGTCAATCTGAAGAAAGAGCAGTTCAACCTGCGCTTTCAGGCCGCGACCGGCCAGATCGAGAACCCCGCGCGGATGAAGACCGTGCGCCGCGACGTGGCGCGCGTTTTGACCGTGCTGAACGAAAAAGCCGCGTCTGCGGCAGCGGAATAAGGAGGCCACCCATGCCCAAGCGTATCCTGCAAGGCGTCGTGACCTCTGATGCCAATGCCCAGACCGTGACCGTATCTGTCGAGCGCCGCTTCAAGCACCCGGTGCTGCAGAAAACCATTCGTAAGTCCAAGAAATACCGGGCTCACGACGAGAAGAACACCTACAAGGTGGGCGACAGCGTCCGCATCATCGAATGCGCGCCGAAGTCAAAAACGAAACGCTGGGAGGTGCTGGAAGCCTAAGGGCTCTAGCATACCCGGTTTGAGCGAAACCCTGGGGTCGTCACCCCAAAGGTCGGGAGTAACCAAATGATCCAGATGCAGACCAATCTGGATGTGGCTGACAATTCCGGTGCCCGGAAAGTTCAGTGCATCAAGGTCCTGGGTGGTTCCAAACGCAAATATGCCTCCGTCGGCGACGTCATCGTCGTCTCGGTGAAGGAAGCCATCCCCCGTGGCCGTGTGAAGAAAGGCGATGTCCGCAAGGCCGTCGTCGTGCGCACCGCCAAGGAAATCCGCCGTGAAGACGGCACCGCGATCCGCTTTGACCGCAACGCCGCCGTCATCCTGAACAACGCAGGTGACCCGGTCGGTACCCGTATCTTCGGGCCGGTCGTGCGCGAGCTGCGCGCGAAGAACTACATGAAAATCATCTCGCTCGCCCCGGAGGTGCTGTAAGATGGCTGCCAAGCTGAAAAAGGGCGACAAGGTCGTCGTGATCTCCGGCAAGGACAAGGGCAAGGAAGGCACTATCACTTCCGTCGACCCCAAGGCCGGCAAGGCCGTCGTTGACGGCGCGAACATGGCCATCCGCCACACCCGCCAGAGCCAGCAGAGCCAGGGCGGCCGCCTTCCCAAGGCGATGCCGATCGACCTGAGCAACCTGGCGATACTCGACAAGAACGGCAAACCCACCCGCGTCGGCTTCAAGATGGAAGGCGACAAGAAGGTGCGTTTCGCCAAGACCACGGGGGACGTGATCGATGCTTGATACCGAGAATTACACCCCGCGCCTGCGCCAGCAGTTCCGCG
>JAVJTX010000030.1:0-42871 GCA_040220035.1 Roseovarius sp.
CGCCGGATAAAGCGGCAATTCCTGGCCGGTATTCAGCGCGCCCAGAAGGCCGATCAACTCGCCAGACTTGGCCGAAAGCACACGCGGGTTCAGCTCCGTCAGGCCCGACACGAACACATTCACAGCCTCGCCCAATCGGCGAAGGCGCTTTTCGGTCGCTTCCTTGAGGCGATCCGGGGCACTGCGGCTCAGGAAAGGCAGGACGCTTTTCGGGGGCGGGCGGTGGATGACCGTGAGCGTCAAGGTTTTGTCGCGCAGGCCGCTGGTCTCGAGTTTCGTGCGCCAGAGCCGATCTACTTCGCCCGCGAAGCTTTCCTCGCGCACGGGCTCGAGGTCCGGGATGATCGCCTTGGAGACCTTGTGGACGTAGTAGCTGAACTCCGGCCCCAGCTGCGCGATGATCCGGGCAAAAAGGGCGGTCACCTTGTCGAGATAGGCATCGTCTGTCGTGTAGCTATTGACCCCATCGAGCCGGATGCACTGGAAAAGCTCGTTGACCCGCGTCCGCACGGTGCGGTCATCGACTAGGCTGACGTAAGGAAGCATATGCGCGAGGCGGGTTTCGCGCGCATACCAGTCCGGCGTCATCGTACGGTGATCGAAGGCTTCGTCACGGGGCATAGCTGTCCCCGCCGTGAATACTGCGATTCCGGGTGGGTGGTGTTTCCTGCAGCGCCGTCATCATCACGTCGATGAAACGCGGATCCCAATCGGCGGCCTTCCAGAGCACCGGGTAGAGCAGAGCGGTCCCGCCCAGTATCGCGATATGCTGGACCCAGACGAACAGGAGCACTGAGCCGAAAAGCCAGACCATCGCATACATGATGGGCAGGCCCAGAAGCTTGGGCGGGCGCACGAGGCCGAGAAAAAGGGGCGAGCGCTCAGCCATGGAAACCCTCAGCCACCAAAGACCGCGGCAACGATGGTGGGAGCCGCAGCGACCCCGGCGATACCGACAAGCACCCAGAGCGCCTGGCGCAGATCGATGATGTTGAAAAACCAGCTTAGAAAGACGCCTAGAACGGCGAGCGTGGCGATGACAACGCCGAGCGGCCCGGTCAGCGCATCGACGATACCCTGCAAGAGGCTCTGGATCGGGGAGAGATCGATGCTTTGCGCAAGGGCAGGTTCGGCAATGAGCAGGAAGAGGGCAAAGCTTGGGATGAATAAGCGTGATATATGCTTCATGAATTTGATCCTTCCAATCGGGCCACGATGGCCATGACACGGGCCACGTGGTTCTGGGTTTCTCGGTAGGGGGGAATGCCGCTGTACTGGCGCACTGCATCTGGGCCGGCGTTGTAGGCAGCCAATGCGAGGGAGGTATCGCCAAAGGCTTCCAGCATCATCGCGAGGTAGCGGGCAGACCCGTCGAGGTTCTGAAGTGGATCGCGAGGGTCAACACCGAGGTCCCGCGCCGTCGCGGGCATCAATTGACCGAGGCCAATGGCACCCGCACTCGAGACTGCATCCTGACGATAGGCGCTCTCGACTTCGATATTGGCGCGATAGAGGGTCAGCCAATCGCGAACCGAGAGCTCCGCGCGGCGCAGCCCGGGATGTCCGGCATAGCGAAGGCCAGTGTCCTCGATGGCCGCGAGAACATTTGCACGGGGCAGGGGGGCAGGCCGCAAGAGGACAGCCATTTGAACGTCTTCCGGCTCCGTGTCCTCGTCACCAATGATTGCGAGATGATCTGTGGCCGAGCCTTGACCGATGCCGTCATTGTAGTTGCGGGAAAAACTGTTCTGGGAGCGCGACGGGGTCAGAGAGCCATCGCTCTCCATGACCAGTACCATCTGGGCAGAGGTGGGACCCGCCAGAAACCAGAAAAGGAGAAGGCAGCTAGCTGCTGCCTTTGTTGATCGCAGCCAGCTTTTGCGTGGTCCGCTGACCTTTTTCGAGTGGCACATCTGCGTGGGTGAAGCCGATCCCCATGAGGAAGGACACCACGCCGGTGATCGTCTTGAACTCGCGGATCTTGATGTCGTTATAGGTCGTCCGGGTGCGGGCAGTAACCAGGAGCTTCTCCTCGCCCTCGTCAGACACAACGCGCATGATCCAGACCCCATAGTAGCTGGGGCCCTTCTTGTGTGCCGACTCCTGGCAGAGGAGTTCAGCGCTGTAACCACTTTCCACGAGTTCGCGGAAGCGTGCCTCCGTAACCACATTTGGTGCTTCGATGTCCCAGCTCATGGCCTGGCTCACGCTCTCTACAAAGGCGCAACCCCAGGCATTCTTACTTGAAGCCCAGAGTTACGATAGTATATTTACGTCCGCAAGGTATAAAAACGTTACAGCGGCCGATTTTCGGTTGCGCAGGTATTAGGCACGTGCGGTGGTATCATTCAAGGAATTAAGGGGTTTGGGTGCCGCTGGATCATCGCTCTCGCGGTTGTTATCCGCCGCAATTTTCTCAGCATTTCTTGCCGGTTCCGCTGCCGCAGAAACTTGCATTGCGCCACAACCTCCCTTCGTTCCTGGCGATCCAGAGGCGGCTCGAGAGTACAGCGACATCATTCGAAGCGACTTCGAACTCTATATTCGCGATATCGAGCAATATTTCCGTTGCCTCGATGACGAACGGGCAAGGGCCTTCGAGGAAGCGCGCGAGGTCAGTGCGGCATATGGACGGTTCTTGAAATTGATCGCGCCATGATTCGAGCCATGCCTCTCTGGCAGCATCAGTATCTTGGTTTAAGAAGGTCCATGGGCTCTGTGTCCAGCGCCGCTGCGATGGCCTCGATCATGTCGATCGTCGCCGCATGTTTTGCATTCTCGATCTTGCCGATATAGCCGCGATCAATATCGGCTATGTGTGCAAGCATTTCCTGGCTGATCCCCTTGGAGCGGCGGATCTCCTGAATGTTCAAGCCAAGTTGTATCCGCAGCGTCATGCCATAGGCAGAGCCACGATGTAGAACATTTCACCACGCAATATATTCTACAATCGGCTTTCCGGCTATTGCCTTTCATAAAAAACTTGTGGAATTGGCATGCGCCGCCGCATAGGGCGAGAGAAGTTAATATCATACAAGCCAGGGTTGGGCTGTCGTCAAGCAAAGCGAAGGTGCGTCAAACACAACCGCAGGGAGCCAGTTGAAAAAGCGATACGTTTCCTGAAATTCTTGAGCCACTGCGGAAAGGGTGCATCCGGCGCACTGATCTTCCTAATAGCGATTAATCAGACTGGAGGACGGGCCAAGGTCAGCGAAAGGCCTGTCGAATCCACAAGAGTGCAGTGTGAGAGATGCATGGAACCAACGCAGAAGGTATGGTGATCGCCCGGCTCATTGGCGAAGACTCTGAGAAAACCGTTGCTTGGTTGTATCGCTGGGAAACCGGCGGGCTAGGGTTGCTCTGGACGAGTACGAACCGGCGGGTTGCTTACATCGACAGGCGCATCGAACCGGAGGTCCTAACGCAGGCAAGAACCGTTGGTGATCTGAAAATCGCAGACTTTCTAAATGCACTTCCAGTGAGCGAACCCGAGGCTCGCTAAAGGATGGATCGACCGCGTGAAATTATAAACTATTGTATATTTACGGTGACAAAAGTATATAAGCGCCTAGAGTTGTTGTGGTTTCAAAACTCGGAGCGCGCAGGTGATTCCAGCACTGAAAATGATCGCCGTTGTACTCATCTCGGCTTTGGGGATTTCGTTTTCCCTGTTGCCGAACCGTGCGACGGCGCAAAGCTATCCGATCGATTGTGCAATTCTTCTTTGTCTTTCTGGTGGTTGGCCTTCGTCCGAACCATGCGCACTGGCTCGTGCTGAGTTCATTCGCAGGATAACACCGTGGCCTGTAGAGCCGCCGCTGCAGATCTGGCGTTGTCCGATGGGCGCCTCGTTCGAACCCGAACCAGGTCCGGCAACAGGTCTGGAGGTTCTAGAGGCCCGCTCGAAGCTTGAGGACCTTCGCCTTATTCGATCCCCGCTGAAGGCTGCGCGGGTTCGATCGCAGCTTGGGGTTTTCTCGCGCGGGGCGGCCTTGTTGCACGCGGTGGGTGCCGAAAGTAGTTCCCTCCGGTTGGTTCAGGATCGTGCCGATATCGACATCGGTGGACCGGAATTCGATTTTGTGCGGTCCATTCGAGTCTTCGATGTACGCTACGCGTCACAAAGGCTGGTCGGCGAGGGCGAAGTTTGCAGGCGCTATGCAAGTGTCTATCTCGGTACGTATGGTCGCCAAGGTGGCTTTTCATGGCACGTTTCTTCTCCGGAGGCACTGCCCTCAGCTCACTCCGGACTGGAAGGCTGGGGAAAAAACTGCCCGCAGATTTCCAACCGGTCTGTCTTTGTGGATTGGCGGGACTTCGACGGTAACTACGGGTTTGAACAGGTCGCGTATTAGCGTCGTTCGCCTCGCTGCTTGCTGATTGAGGGACGTCTACCATGTGGGAGTTGTCGATCCTTGGGCGACGCAAGAGTTACCAACAGATTCTGGGGATAAGTCGCGCATAACTTGACACTTATAAGTTGTAAGCCCAGAGCACTTAAGCCGAAACTTTTGGCGCGATGAAAAAATAGGCAAAGGTGTCGGAAACTTTCCCAAGGCAATAGAGTCAATGAATTTTTCGAGCTCAGAAGTCTCTGGGTTTCCAAGTGTGCACCAACTCGCGTGGCGCATCTTCGGTGATGAACTCCCCTTCAAGTTGGTAGGCTTGGCCGCCTCCTTCATGATCAGCGTGTCCAGTGTCAGATCCGATACAGCGCGTCTCAGCTGCTCATTCTCCTTCTGGAGCCGCTTCAGTTCCTTCAATTGATCTACGCCCATTCCGCCATTCTGCTTGCGCCAGTGATAGTAAGTCTGTTCAACAAAGCCGATCTGTCGGATCGCGTCGAGACGGGACATGCCCTGTCCCAACAGCACCTCAACCTGCCGTAACTTCGAGACAATCTCTTCGGGCTTTGGTCGCCTGTTTGCCATTCTCGGTCCTCCATTTCCTAAACATAGCGGTGGACCAGTTCAGTGGGGGAGGCTCAGTCTCGATGGCCTCCGCCTTAGAGGACCAAACGGCGCCAAGGACGAGTTGCACCTCGCAGCAACAGTCCAGAACCTCCGCCAACTCGCCAAGCTCAGACCAATTCCGGTGTGAAGAGCCGGGCAGAAAGCGTTCGCCTATCAGCGCGAACAAAATCCCCGGGCGACTTTTTAAACAGCATATCCGCACAGCGGACCTTGGTGCTTGGTGCAGCTAAGTACTGGATAAAGCCCAGGGTGACGAATGCTGCGCCTTTCAAGAATGTCCGGTGTTCTGGAGTAAGACCGCAAGGTGTTTGCTGCAGGCTGATGTGTCGGAGCTGCACGACATGCGGCGGCTGAATGGCCGCCGCAAAGAAAGAGGCTCTCGGATCAGAAGGGCTCTATATTGACCCAATTGGCTTCGCCATCAGCGATATGCCGCGCGATGTCCTGTTGCCACTTCTTCCGCGCGCCTTCGTGGACGAATGTATAGAGTTTTCCATCCACGATCTGGGTAACGTTGGGATCACCCGGCCGCTTGTAGCCCTGCGATGCAGCCCAGGCACAATAGGCGTCGAACTGTGGGGCATAAGCCGCCGGCTCCGCCTTGAAGGCGTCACGGTTCTCTTCGGTACTAAAGTACCAGACGGCCCCATTCCAAAGATGATAGAACTTCGCTTGGCCTTGTGCGGGTGCGTCCTGCGAATGAGCCACAGGATCATTACCTGCGAAAGCAATCCCGAGTGTGTTGGCGGCGCTTGCGGGGAAAGCGGCGAACGAGCCTATCGCAATTGCGATAGCTGCAAAGTAATTTTTTGTCATTTGAGGTAGTCTCCAATTTAAATCAGCCGGTTCGTGGCATGCCGTCAATGTTCCAGAACCTCGGCGAAAACTTAAATGACTATTGCTCAATTAGAATTGAGATGACGTTTGCTCAATTCCAGATGAGTGAAACTATTCGCATCCGCGAGCGCGCTTGTCTTTCATCGCTGTTGAGGCCGACCGTTTATGCCCGCTCGCAATTTCCAAATGCAGCCGTCGGGGCATCCATCGCGAAAGCCTGCTCCGTCCGCACAGCGGACCTCGGAGGGAAGTGGGAGCTTCGCTGGTACGGTGAACGGCGGCTCCGAGCCCAAACCTTCCGAATGGTAAAAAGCCGCTAAATAATCCGTTGCTCAAGCTCGGCAGGATCGGCAACGTCGACACGCCAGAAGGCGCGCGCTTCGGCCGGGAGCTTGGCCAAAACGCGCTCGAAGTCTCTTCCGTTGGTGCAGCGCCGAACCGCCCATGCCGTCGCCTCAATCGCGTTGTGCGGCGTTAGGTTGTGGTTCACCCGCACCTCCTTGACTTCCGAGATGAGCGTCTCTCGGTCGTCAAACGCCGCGCGAGGCTCCGTAACATCCCAGTTTTGAAGAAAGATCGCGCGAAGCACGCTTGGCAAGATACTTGCGAAGTTCAAGCCCTCCTGAGCGGTCAGACGACGCCGGAACACCTGAAAGACCGCATCGACCGCCGTGTAAGCCATGTTATCTGACTCGAGGGACATGCGCTCTTTCACGTCATCGAGGAAAGCCCGCCATTCTTTGGAGGCGTGCCGATATGTCCACGGCATTGGCATGGGTCACTGGTTCCTTTGGCGGCATCGTCGCCGACACTCTTATCTAACTCCCCGGTATTTGTCGAAGAAACCAACAGCAGCTTTGTCCGCACAGCCGACATTCACGCAGCTTGCGGCGGACGTCTGGAAGGAGCCCATCCCTGCCTGAATATTATTGGGTGGGAGACGGCCTTGCCTCGCAAGATTGCCTTAATCATGTCAGTTTCAATACCTAAAAAAACCGATTATCTTGGAGTTGAAAGCATCATGTTCATAGTGTCACTTCGCGGAAGGTTTGGAACCATAATTGCGGTTCAACTCTGTCTGCTTTCTATAGCATTGACTGTTGTTCTTTTCAGCTCATCCATTTTGGGGCTTCAATTGACAGCGGTTGCTGCATTTTTGGTGGGATCATTTTTGACCTTGGCACATATGGGCCGGAACAAGGAAAAACTGATCTTTAACAGTCAAGTGAACCGAGAGTTTGCATATCCGCCTGCGTCCAAGAAAGAGAAATGGATGGCGTGTTATCAGTGGACGCAGGTTATCTTCTTCTTCTGCGGAGGTCTCTTGGTAGCTTTATCAGGAAAGGATAAAATCGCTCACCCAACCGGAGTAATTGCTGTCGGCTTTTTCCTTGGATGCCTTAGTGTGATAGATGTCATTCATCGACTTTCCCGCAAGCGCGACCACTAACTCCACGCTTTTGCTGTCGGGCTGAATCTGATCGCGCTGCACGCGACTTTCACCGCGTCGCAGACCTTGGACCGTCTCGGGGGCCTGGCAGGTACGGCAGCGCAAATCGGAACAAAAGCGGCGGGCATTCAGTTCAACCCGCATTAGGCTCAAGCCAAGGGACAGCAGAATAAAGTAGACCCACGCGTACATTGGATACGCGTTTTTCCTGACGTTCGTTTTGGGTGTTGTGCTCGTAGCAGAGTGACTTGTCGCTCACACTGGCAATTTACAGGCAGTCTTGTGGCTATTTGTGCCTTTCACTCGGTTGTTCCACGCCAACGGACAGCAGCTCTTTCGCCGTTCCCCACTTTGCGAAATACCTCCTGGCTTCGTCATTTAGGCCGTATTGCGCCGCGTAGGCAGCAAGGACCCGCTCTGCTTCTTCCAGTCGTTCTTTGGTCATCTGCAACCCTCCTGAGCAGGGAGTGTCGCATCAAAAAGTTAATAAACCGTTGCTACGACGCAGATTGGCCGAGCACCTCGCCAAGCGGAAAGAACTTTGGGAAGCGCGGGCGAATAACGCGCGGAATCCGCGCGAAACTCCGGCGCGTCCGAAAGGTTCCGCAGGCGAGACGGAGACAACCACCGGGGTTTCACGCCGTAGGGTTCAAGAGGCGGTGTCGCCCGCGCCTATGCGCAAATCCCGTCAGCGCGGGCCATTCAAAGTGCACGTGAACTATAAATTAAGCCAGAGTTAGCGCAAAATCACGGCGCTGAATTCGCACGTTGACGTCTCCAAGAATAGCGCAGATCCTGAGGGCGGGAGGATAGTGCTATGGAAAGAAACCGTGTGCACCTTGAGGGCCGATCCCTTGATCTTCTTCGAAAGATCAAATCTGGCGGTCAGCCATATTTCGATAGAACGAAAGTGGAGCCTTTAATCGACTGCGGTCTCGTCAGAATCGGCGAATTCGGACGCGTGGTGATCACGAGGTATGGCTCCAAGTTTCTTGATTCGAAAAAACTCGTAAGTTGATGGCGTCCAACCTGTTGGTCATCCAGCGGTCTGGCGTATCCGAAACGGATAGGCTTGCAATTAGTCTATTCGGGTCTGTTGCATTAACCTCTTCGATTGCGCAGGTTCCGCGTGTTGTTGATGATGGGGGAGCCGATGGCGCAGCGCAAGAACCCGTTCAAGCGGCATCGGTTTCCGCGAGAGATCATCCTTTTGGCGGTGCGCTGGTACTGTCGTTATCCGCTGTCGTGCCGAGACGTCTGCGACATGCTGGGCGAGCGCGGGGTGACGGTCGACGCCTCCACGATCCACCGCTGGGTCAGGAAGTTCGGCCTCGAGATCCGCGAACGGGCCTACAGTGGTCATCGTTCCTGGCGTGGGTTGCAATGGCATGTCGATGAGATCGACATCCGCGTCGGCGGACGCTGGTGTTATCTATGGCGCGCCGTCGATCAGTTCGGCCAGTTGATCGATTTTCGGATAACCGCGCGGCGAAATGCCAAGGCTGTAAGAGCCTTCTTGCGGCAGGCCCGAGAGACGGTACGACTCTACCACCCGCTGACGATCGTCACTGACAAGGCGCACAGCTATGCGAAGGTGATCGGTGAGATCAATGACCGGCTCGGGCCGGAGGATGTGATCCGGCACGTCGATCGAAAGTACCTGAACAACCGGATCGAGAGCGATCATGCTGCCCTGAAGCAGCGACTGCGACCGATGCGTGGTTTCCGAACCATGGCCGGAGCGAAGGTTGCCCTCGCTGGGATCGAAACCTTCCGCACGATCCGAAAGGGCCAATTCGAGAACTGCAAGACCGGAGTTGCAAACGAGATCGACTTCGTCGCCAAGCTCTTCCCGGAAGCTGCCTGAAGGATGGGGTTCCGCCTCCTAGTGTGCGGCTCTCATGTTAATGCAACAGACCCAATAAAAGCATAGGCTTATACAGCTTTCCTCGATCGCTTGCACTTCCATGCGAATTGCCCGATGGTCGTGCCGGAGACGGGGATCGTGGTTGCAGGGCACCATGACATTCGCGGATCACCAGGGAGGAGACATCGCAGTGGTTCTGGTGCGTGCAATCGACGGCTTGAACGAAATAGTCGGCAGGATCGTCTCTGTTCTGGCCATCATATTCGCGGCAATCATCATATATGATGTTGTTTTGCGCTACGTATTCAGCGAGCCGACACGCTGGGCCTTTGATGTTTCCAAGCAGTTATTCGGCTTCTATTTCGTGCTGCTCGGGGGATACGCATTGCGGCACAATGCGCATGTCCGTGTCGACATCCTGACAGAAAGATTTGGCCACAATGCGCAGCGTATCGTGAGCGTTCTGGGTTATGTAATCTTCTTCTTCCCTTTCGCGTGGGTCTTTCTGACCCGGTCTTGGGAGTTCGCCATGCGCTCCTGGTCGCAGGGCGAAGTGACATACGGCGCCATTCAGATGCCAGTCTATCCACTCAAGATGGCCATGTGCGTGGCAGCGGGGCTCTTGCTGCTTCAAGGGATCTCGGAGGTTCTGAAAATCATTTTCGACCGGCAGGAGGTCTCTGAATGAATCCCGAATTTATCGCGGTTCTGATGTTCGGCCTGCTGCTGGCGGGCTTGTTCCTAGGGCATCCGCTGGCATTCGTCCTGGGCGGCACGGCCGTGTTGACTGCGATAATCGCGGGCAAGCCGATGGTCTTGGGCATCGTCATCAACCGGATTTTCGGCGACGTTCTGGACAACTACACCCTTATCGCCATTCCGCTTTTCGTCCTCATGGCGCGGTTCCTGTCGGATTCAGGCGTAACGGACCGAATGTTCGAAACCCTGCGCCTTCTGCTCAGCCAGGTTCGGGGCGGACTTGCCCTTGCAGTCGTTTTCATCTCGATCCTTCTGGCCGCGACGACGGGCATTATCGGTGCCTCGATCACGGTTATGGGCGTCATGGCCCTGCGCCCGATGCTGCAATACGGCTACGCGCCTTCGCTCACCGCCGGGGTTATCGCCGCATCGGGCTGTCTCGGCATCCTCATACCGCCGTCCATCATGCTCATCCTGATGGCCAGCTATTCGCCACTGTCGGTGGGCGAACTCTTTGCTGGCTCGATGATCCCCGGTGTTATGCTCGGGCTCAGCTATGCCGTGTATGTCTACTTCATTTCCGTGATAAGACCGGACTTGGCCCCGGCGGTCGAGCCCGAAGAGAAGGTCGAACGCGCCACGCTCCTGCGTATGCTGGTGGTCGAGGCGCTGCCGCCGCTGGTTCTGATCTTCGGCATTCTCGGATCACTTCTGGCGGGTATCGCAACCGCGACCGAAGCGTCGGCCCTCGGCGCAGCATTGGCGCTCCTCATCGTCATTGCGCGTGGCCGGTTCCGGCTTGGCAGTTTCTACGGCGCGATGCTCGAAACCGGGCGGACCTCTGCGATGATCCTCTTCATCGTGGTGGGGGCGACCGCGTTCACCGGCGTCTTCAATATTACCGGCGGTCTGCGAGCAACACAGGAGATCATCCGGACCCTGGACATGGAACCGTGGATGCTGATCACCATGATGATGGTGATCGTGTTCATCCTGGGCGCGTTCCTCGACTGGACCGGGATCGTGCTCTTGTCCTTCCCGATCTTCCTGCCCATCATCCAGGAAATGCCCGATGTGAACCTGTTGTGGTTCGTCGTGCTGATGGCGGTTGTCCTTCAGACCTCGTTCCTGACACCACCGTTCGGATATGCGCTGTTCTACCTCAGGGCCATTGCGCCCAAGGAATTGCGCACAGGCGCGATCATCCGCGGCGTTCTGCCGTTCATCGCGCTGATCGTGGTGATGTGTCTGCTCGTCGCCCTGTTCCCGGCCCTGGTCACATGGCTGCCGGACGTCCTCTATACCCAGTAACCTCAACCATGGAAAAGGGAGAGACCATGACTATGAAGGTGATAACATTTGCGGCCGCGGCCGCGACAGCGGTGGCCAGCCATGCCACGGCGCAGGAAAACTGGACGATGACCACCACCTGGCCCTCGTCTCTGGAACTGATCGAAACCGACAAGCACTTTGTCGACCTGGCCAACAAGCTGACGCAAGGCGAGCTGACCATCGAGTTCTTTGAGGGCGGAGCTCTCGTCCCCTCGGGCGAGGTGTTCGGTGCTGTCGAATCCGGCACGATCCAGGCCGGCGCAGACTGGCCCGGCTACTGGGCCGGACGCGACGCCGCCTTTTCGCCGCTGGCGACCACCCCCAGCCTCTTCAATGCTGTCGACTACGTGAACTGGATTCAGCAATGGGGCGGCGCAGAGCTCTATAACGAGATCTACGGACAATTTGAAATGGTCTACCTGCCTTACGGCGTGACCAACAACGAATCCGGCTTCCGCACCAACGAGCCGATCGTTAATCTGGAAGACCTGCAGGGCAAGCGCCTGCGTCTTTCCGGCCTGGAGCAAGGCAAGCTGCTCGAGCGGCTCGGCGGTAACCAGGTGTCGATGGCCGGCGGCGAAATCTATCAGTCGCTCGAGCGCGGCGTGATCGACGGTGCCGAGTTCTCGACTCCCAATGTCGACTGGTCGGGCGGCTTTCAACAGGTCACCCAATACTGGGCGACACCTGGCTGGCACCAATCGGCCTCCGTGTTCGGCGTGATGATCAACAAGACTGCCTGGGACGCGCTGAGCCCCGAGACCCAGGAGAAACTGCAGATCGCGGCAGACGCGACACTGCTGTGGTCGCTGGCCTTCACAGAAAAACGCGCCACTGAGGCCTATGCCAAGTTCGACGAAGCGGTCGAGATCAACCGCTATGACGACGAAACTCTGGAGCAAGTCCAGCAGATGGCGAATGAGGTGATCGTCGAGACTGCCTGCGAGAACCCGAACTCGGCCAAGGTCTATCTCAGCATGGTGGAATATCTCGAGGACTATGCCCAATGGCGCGACGCCTCCGCCCCGTTCAACCTCGGGCGCACGCCCAACGGCCCGGACGTTGCCGCACTGAGAGACTGCGCAGGCTGACTTCCTCGAATGGTGCTAAGTCGAATGCCCGCCACAAGGCGGGCATTTGCATTTGAGTGCACGGGACTGTTGCATTAACCTAGTTTGGCCCCAAATCGATCGAGATGATGCATAGATCCGTGACACATTTTGAAGAGTTGAGGATTTCTACACCTAAATATGGGCTGGAATCTTCGTCAATTGTCAGGACATTCAATTAATGCAACAGTCCCAGTTCATCCCATTAGCTCAGAGTCTGGAGGGCTATGGCAACTCCAAGGCGGGCACCCGGGCCGACGCCATGCCGAGCCGCAAGACAGGCTGACAGGTCTTCCGAGTGCCGAAGGGCAACATCGATCACGGGTTGGTAATAGCTTGTGAACACCGCTTGACCGAACCAGGCATCGGGGTCTAGAAACGGATCGCAGGCCTTGGCGGTGGCGCCGTATTGCGAGGCTGTTTCCCACAATTCGTTTCATGTCCTGGACGCCCGGACATCTCCTGCCCTGTTCGCGCCGGGCCTCTGGATTTATGGAGTGATGACCATGACGCATGTACTGACCGGATCGCGGGGTGCTGCAACCGGACCTCTCGTCGGGATGATCTGCATGGCGATGGCGATGCTGCTTCTGCCAGTGGGCGACACCTTTGCCAAGCTGCTGACCTCGCATTTGGGGGCGGTGGAAGTGACGACTGCGCGCCTGCTGGCGCAGGGCCTAGTGATGATGCCGATTGCTGTAGTGCTGCGGCATCGGCTGCGTGGTCCGATGTTTTCCCCCATCGTAGTGCTTTCGGGCGGCCTTGTCATGATAACGTTGACCAGTCTCGTCTGGGCGTTCTCCGTCATGCCCATCGCCACGGCCATTGCGATTTTCTTTGCCGAGCCGCTGATTTTGACATTGCTGGTCGGTCCGCTGCTTGGAGAGCGCGTTGGGCCGCGGCGTTTGGTGGCCGTGGGCGTCGGCCTTATCGGGGTGCTGCTCGTGGTGCGCCCCGGCGGCGACCTAGGGCTCGCCGCGCTGCTGCCGCTTGTGGCGGCGACGGCCTATGCGCTGAACATGATCGTGCTGCGCCGCGCGTCCGGTATCCGCTCGGGCCTGACCGTGCAGTGTGGCGCGACGGCGTACGCGTGCGTTGGCATGACATCCCTGTGCATTATCCTGGCTGCCGCCGGCTGGATCCAGCCAGACTTCGCAACGCTGCCGGATTGGGGTTGGGGTGCCATCGCCGCATCCGGTCTGTTCGCGGCTGTGAGCTTCATTCTGATTGCAGAGGCGTTCCGCCGTGCGGAGGCCGGTATGCTGGCGCCGTTCCAGTACCTGGAAATCATTGGGGCGACCATTGTCGGCTACATTGTGTTCGGTGACTTTCCCGACGAGTTGACGTGGGTCGGTGTCGCGATCATCCTGGCGTCTGGACTGTATGTCTTCTGGCGTGAACAGGTGCCTTCGAACCGGGGCAGCATCTTGCCGGGTCGTCGCAGAACACGCCGCATCCGGGTGCGCTGACCGCCACATTCATTGGCTCGGCCGGGGGGGCGGTGCCGGGCCATGGCGGTCTGCGCCGCAAACGTGTCATCTCGCTTGGATCAGGGCAATCTGTTCGCGGGCCTCTTCAAGGATATCCGCCACGATCTCGGCAGCGGGGCGGATGGCGTGTACGTCTCCAACGCACTGACCGGCAAAGAGTGCGAGTTCATCCAGATCGCCCTGCATCGAGCGCAGCGGGGAGTCCGTGCTCCAGCGATATATCGGCTTGCCGTCCTCGTCGGCGATCCGGTGGCGGGGGATCGCGTCGGGGTCGTGGCCGAACAGCCGGTCGCCCAGACTGTCGGTGACGGCGGAGCGCAGGACCCTGACCGCGGCGCCCTTGGGCCAGTTGATGACGAAGGCGTCCGTATGGACCGTCTCGTCCGAGGTCGCCTGAACGACGCGCTGTTTGTGAAGTTCATGGGCAAAGGCTTCCGTTGCCGCGAGGAAGGCCGTGCCGCAGTGGATGCCCTGCGCACCGAGTGCCATGGCCGCAACGAGGCCGCGTCCGGTTGCGAAACCGCCCGAAGCGATGACAGGCAATTCGATAGCAGCGGCCACCTGCGGCACCAGAACCAGCGAGGATACGGTGCCGTGAACATGTCCGCCGGCCTCGACGCCCTGGGCAATGATCGCGACCGCGCCGGCCGCTTCCGCGGCGCGGGCCTGGCCGACCGAGCCCACCTGGTAGACGACCTGCATGCCAAGGTCGTTGGCGCGCGCGACGGCCTCGGGCATCACATCCCAGAAGAAGACCAGAGTTTCGATGCCTTCGTCCTTGCAGGTCTTCAGTTGTTCGGTGAACAGGTCGGGGTTGGTCGCAGCCGGAATGAGGTTGACCCCGAAAGTGCGGTCGGTTCGGTGTCGCACCTCTGCGATTTCGCGCCTTATCAGGTCGCAAGGCTCGCGCACCATGCCGAGGCATCCGAACCCGCCCTCACCGGAGACCGCCGCCGCCAGTTCGGCGCGTGCCACGCCGCCCATGCCCGCCTGAAGGACCGGGTAATCGCAGCCGAGAATGTCGCAGATCGGTTGGTGCAGTATGCCGCGCATCAGATGTCGGATCTTCGTTCGAGATAGTCCTTGAGAGCGACGCCATTGTTGTGACGCTCGTCCTTTGCGCCGTAGATCAGCGTGACCCGGCCTTCGCGCACCTGACCGGCGATCCAGTCGACGGCGTCGCGCCGTTTGTCGAGTTCCGCGAAATACGCGTCGCGGAACTCATCCCATTTGCCGGGGTCGTGGTTGAACCACTGGCGCAGGTCCTTGCTCGGCGCGACGTCCATTTCCCATGCCGCGATATTCAGGTCCTGCTTGGACACGCCGCGCGGCCAGACCCGGTCGACCAGAATGCGCGTGCCGTCATTCGCATGCGCCTCGGCATAGGCGCGCTTGGTCCAGATCTGCGTCATTGCGCTTGGTCCCGGGCCGGGTCGACGAGGATCATGTCGTCCATCGCGATGTCGTGGGGTTGCGGATAGATCGTGCGGAGTGTCGAGACAACGTGCCCGACACCAATTGCGCGGACCCTCGGTGAGAGACTGGCCAACGTCCGGTCGTAGAAGCCGCCACCGTATCCCAGCCGGAATCCTGCCGCATCGGCGCCGACCACTGGCGAGATCACGATGTCCGGCAGAAGGCACGTGTCATTGTCCGGAACGGGGATTTTCCAGACACCGCGCCGCATGGAACATCCCGGGGTCCATTCCCGGAACACGAGCGGCTTTGCCTTATCCACGACTTCGGGCAGGGCGATGCGGCCGCCGCGCTCTGTAACGCGGCGCATCCAGTCGCGCAGATCGGGTTCGCCCCGGAAAGGCCAGTAGACGCCGATGACAGGTTTCGAGGCGACATCGACGGCGTTATACAGCGCCGCGGCGAGGCTACGCGATGTTGCCTGCCGGGTGCTGACCGAAAGTTCGAGGCGTTTCTCGATCAAATCCTCGCGCTGAAGCTTGCGCCAACGTGCGATTTCCGACCAGTTCCCGGGATCGGGAGGTGACACGGCGCGCGCACTGTCGTCGAACTCGTGCATGTAGCAGGGGGAGGATGCGTATCCTCTGTCGGTCATTTCGGTCTCCGTCTGCTGTGGAACGTAAAACGCCCGGTGGCGTGAGCCTTGGGCCGCATGAGACGAATATCGCAGCGTCAACGCAACTATCGTCCACATGTTGCAATCGGGAAAGCGAATTTAATTGATATTTGAAATCGCCATTCACGATACTATGGTTAAGTATGAATATTGAACACGCACGCACGTTCCTTGCGGTGTCCGACAGCGGCAGCTTCGTTGCCGCGGCCGACCTGATGCACATCACGCAATCGACAGTCAGTGCCCGGATTCATGCGCTGGAGCAGTTGCTGGGCCGGCGGCTGTTCAACCGCAGCAAGGCGGGCGCGGTTCTGACGCATGACGGCGAGCGGTTCCTGGTCCACGCAGGGCAGATGGTGCGCGCGCTGGAGCAGGCGCAGCGGGAGATCGGCCTGCCCGGAAGATTTTCCGCCCGCATCAATATCGGCGCGCGGATAGGCCTTTGGGAAGCATTCCTGACTCCATGGCTTGCGGACATCAGCGTGGCCCGACCGGATCTATCATTTCGCGCGGAGATCGGATTCGAGCCGGAACTGATGCAGGGGATCGTCGATGGTCGTTTGGATATTGCGGCAATGTATACACCGCAACGGCGGCCGAACCTGGAACTGCTGCCGCTATTCACCGAACGCCTTGTCATGGTGACCTCCGACCCCGAGGGCGCGATGACACCCGACGCCTATATCCATGTCGATTGGGGGCCGGAATTCTCGGATCAGTTTAGTGCGGGGTTCCCGGGTTTTCCCAGCCCGGTTCTATCCGTCAATATCGGCTGGCTGGGGTTGCAGCATCTGCTGGTGCGCCGTGGCTGCGGCTATTTCCCGGAGAGGCTGGTCGAGCGACACCTCCGGAAAGGCAACTTGCAAACGGTGGCGCGCGCGCCTGTTTTCGACCTGCCCGCCTGGGTGCTTATCCGCGAGGAGCGAGACTTTGACGTGATCGACCCGATCCTCGCGCAGGTTCGAGCCTTCAGATGATGGGACGGCCGGATCAACTGTTCAGTCATTTGCCCTGTTGAACCTTTCGCCAGGCGATGAAAGTTTGTGCGCAACTTGCCAGGAGGCATGTCGTTGCACATTTTGAAATCACTTGGCCCTGCGGTTGCGCGTGTTTCCGGCGTCGAGGCCTTTCGGGCAGGGCTTGGTGCGCTGATCGGGCTCGGGCTGACCGGACTGTTCGTGCTGTCGCCGACTGTCGATCTGGAGCTGGGGCTGTACCTTGTCGCCCCCTTCGGCGCCACGTCCGTTCTGTTGTTCGCGGTCCCGAACAGCCCGCTCGCGCAACCCTGGTCCGCGATTGTCGGCAACACGATAGCCGCACTGGTCGGAGTCGCCGTTTGCCTATGGGTCGGCGATCCCGCCCTGAGGGTCGGACTTGCCGTGGGACTGGCCGTGACAGCGACGATGCTGTGTCGCGCCGTCCACCCGCCGGCGGGTGCGGTGGCCATGACGGCGGCCCTGTCGCCCGATGCCATCGCGCATCTGGGGTTCTGGTTCGCGATTGCGCCGATTGGCGTGGGTACCGCGGCGCTTGTGGTTCTTGCGACGATCTATGCGCGTTTGACGGGGCGGCACTACCCGTTTCGGCAGTTCGATGACCCAAGCCAGCACGGGACTGGCGATCGAAATCCGACCGAACGGCTAGGGCTGTCCGAGGATGAACTGACAAACATCCTGGAGCGCTACAGCCAGTCCTTCAACCTTGGGGTCGAGGACCTGGCGCGCCTGATCGGGGCAGCGGAGATGCAGGCCGCGGCACATCACTCCGTTCCGGTGACGGCGCAGGACATCATGTCTCGGGACCTTGTCACGATCCACCCCGAAACGCCCCTGAGCGATGTCGCGGACCTGTTCCGGCAGCATCGTTTCACGTCCCTTCCTGTCGTCGAGCAGGACGAGAAGTTCCTTGGAGTCATCTTCCAGATCCACTTGATCCGCCAGGCAAGAGAGGATGCCTTGCGTCTTGACCGCGGATACGCAGCCGCCTTGCGACGCCTGCTGGACCGAAGCCGCGAAAATCCGACAAAGGCCGGGGATATCATGAGTGTCGCCGGTCCCCGTGCGATGGCCGATACGCCCATCGGGGCGTTGCTGCCGATGATGGCCGAAGGGGATACGGATGCCGTTCCGGTTCTGGAAAAAGACAAGATCATTGGCATCGTGACACGAACAGACCTTGTCGCGGCACTGGCGAGAAACGTGGTGCGAACAAACCCGAATTAGGTAGATGTGCGGCTACGGAGTTCGATTGCGGTAAAAGTACTTGATCTACTCAATAGATCGGGCGATGGCAGAGGCCGCGTCAGTGGTACGCGTCTATGTAGAACTGGCCCAACTTGCAGTCAAATCAGGAGCGAGATGACTAAAACGCGCGACGTTTCCGAAGCCAAGAGACCGTGGCCGAGGCCTTATATTCAGGTTGGAGGGCTCGTCGCCGGAATGGCGTTAATTGCGCTTGGCAACGGACTGATGGCAACTTACGTGCCGGTACGCCTCGATCAGGCGGGGCTCGGGCAGCGCAACGTTGGGCTCGTGGTGACGGCGTATGCTGCGGGCATGTTGCTTGGATGCCTTCTGTCGGGGCATATGGTGCGTCGTAGCGGTCACGTGCGTGCGTTCACATCGCTGGCAGCCATCGGCACGATTTCGGCGCTTCTTCTGGCCCTTGACGTAAGTTTGTATTCCTGGGGCGGACTGCGGGTATTGGGCGGATTCTGCACGACCGGAATGTTCATGGTGGCTCAAAGCTGGCTGAACGCCGTGACCATCACGAATTGGCGCGGGCGGGTCATGGCACTGTTTTACATAAGCTACACGCTTGGACTCGCCGGCGGCGCACTTCTTATGCGGGTGGTGGATATCGAAGGAACGGCGGCCCTGATGCTGCTTGCGGGTCTTTACGCAGCGGCCGTGATCCCGGTTGGGCTCACACGATTGCAGCAGCCAGCGCCGCCCGAACGCATAGCGGTCCGTCCGATTGCAGTTTACCGGATTTCTCCCGTCGGCCTGGTAGGTGCGTTCGTTTCGGGCGGGCTTGGCATGACGATGATGGGCGTTGGCCCGATGTATGGCACCGAGGTCGGACTGGAGCCGGGCGACATCGCTCTTCTGATAGCAGCCCTTCAGGGCGGTAACATGGTTATACAATGGCCATTGGGCTGGCTCAGCGACAGTATGGATCGACGTAAAGTCATTCTTGGCGCAGGGCTTGGCGTCTCGGCGGTGTCGATTGCGATTGCGGGTGGCGGCGCAGCACTCAGCGGTGAAGGTTTTTGGGCACTTCTCGTGCTGTTCGCGATTTGGGGTGGGCTCGCGGAGTCGCTTTACACGATCTCAACCGCTCACGCCAATGACCACACGGATCCGGCTGATCACGTGATGGTTTCATCCACGATTCTGATTATGTGGGCGAGCGGAGCAACAATTGGTCCGGCGGTGGCGACCGCGGCTCTTGAGTTTGCCGGTACGTCGGGGGTTTGGGCGTTCTTCCTGGCGGAAGCAAGCTTCTTCGCCGTTTTCGTTCTCTGGCGCTTGGCCCAACGAGGGCGTCCGGATGCAGAAAGCCAGGAAAGCTTCCAAAGCTGGCCGGCCTCCGCGCCACCTATTCCCGAGTGGAATCCCAATGCTCCGGAGACAGAGTGAACCGCAGGTTTGCATCACCGGCAGGATAGGGCAGCAGTCAAATAAGGATCGGTCCTGCTAATCGCCTATACTTCCATTGTCGCTCATGAGCTGGCAGCGCCTTTACTTTCGGTGTCCACGTCTGCCAAAGAGAGTAAACTCGGACATAAGGGCGAGGAGCAGCCCTTCAGGAACCAGGACTGATTTATTAATCGGAGTTGTTTCCCAATCCGGGTAATGGTCTCGGCAGGGTGCGATGTCTGCAATTGGGGTAGAGCGGTCGGGCTTGAGCACTGCTCACGACCTCCTTGTCACCTGCACAGAGAACGTTTGGTCCGCGTTCAAAAACAGTCGTTTTGAAGAACCGATTGAACAAACCTCGGTACTTTCGGGCATCTAGGGATCAAAGGACATTTTACGTGCTTTCCTGGATTTGGCGAGAACATGGTTTAGTGTCATGCAAACCTGCGGTGTCCGTCTCCATAATTGTTATGAGAAGCATTTGGGCTCGAAACCTTAAAGAGTTGTAAAATTCTGGGAGATACGCGGTATATTGCCGAACTATCAATGGCCTACGGGGTTTCGCGTTGACTTTCGTTTTGGCACGGCACCCTTGGAAAAGGCGACACCGGCGATGCCGGTGTCGCTACAGGATCGCCCAACGGGAGACGAAAGGGCGATCATCTCGGAAAGTGAACTGACGCTGAAGTGCAATTCCTGATATGTCGTTTTATTCCAATCGATTTTGGATTTTCATCAGCTTGGCCTAGAAAATTCCGGCAGGCGTATAGTAACTAAGGCACTTTCGCGGGGTCGAGTTGAAACTCTTACAAATCAACCGAACCAAGGGGTGCGCCGGCGCCGGCTGTCCAATAAGCCTTAGCCCTTGTAGTAGACGTCTTTCTCGACGACCTTGCCGTTGCGGAAGGTCCAGACATCGCAGCCCTTGATGTCGATCCCCGCGGACGGGGCCTGAACCCGCCAGGAGGTATAGGCCCGGTCGCCGGACAAAAAGCTGACCGCCTCGTTCCAGGCGACGTCCGGCTGTTGGGCGAAGCGGGTTTCGAAGGCTGACGCGATGGCGTCGGCGCCTTCGATCGGCGTGCCGGTCTGGCTGTTGCCCGCC
Organism: Roseovarius sp.; assembly: GCA_040220035.1. Taxonomy (GTDB): domain Bacteria; phylum Pseudomonadota; class Alphaproteobacteria; order Rhodobacterales; family Rhodobacteraceae; genus Roseovarius. The sequence goes on from JAVJTX010000030.1 coordinate 20,596, forward strand.
GGTGCGATCATGACGGCGTCGGGCGCGAAATAGGACATGATCCGGTCGAGGTCATGTTCGTTGAAGGCGGCCAGCATGTCGTTCAGCATGGCCTCGGTGAAGGTGTCTTCGGGCATGATCTTTCCTTTCATCCCAGAATGAAGTCGCGGCAGCGGGCGAACAGGGGGCTTGCCGGATCGGCAAGGCTGTTGAGCAGGTCGAAGTGATCGTCGTCGCCGCTGTTATAGCGGTCGACGGGGCGATCCGGCGACTGGTACAGAGCCGCGTAATTGTCTGACTGGCGGTGGAATTCCTCGGTCTCGCCGCCGCCGACGATGACGAGCTGAGGCGCATTGCCGACCGGTGGCTGCTGCATCGGGCTCATGCTGGCGACCTCGGCGTCGTCGATGGACAGGGAATCGTTGATCGTGGTGTCCCTGAGCGGACCGAGATCGAAGAGCGCGGACATCGGCATGCCCCGGCCCACCGGGGCCACGGGCAGGGCCGGGTCGACGGTGGAAAAATCCGTGGCCATGATCATGCCGGTGATCTGCCCTCCCGCGGAATGGCCGCCGACCACCAGCCTGTCGCGGTTGCCCGGCACGCGGTCGGTATCCAGAATAGTCTTTGCCACGGCGGCGCGGGCCTGTCCGACGATCCCGGTGATGCTGGTTGCCGGGCAGAGCGTGTAGCCCGCAAGGACCACGGTGATCCCGCAGTCGACGAACGCATCGCCGAGAAAGCTGTAGAACTTGCGGTCGCCGCGCTGCCAGTAGCCGCCGTGGAAATAGACCAGGATCGGTCCCCTTGGGTCGTCGGACGGAAAGACATCCATCCGGTCGTCGGGGCCGTCGCCATAGGCCAGGTCGAGCGTGCACCTGCGCGTCGCGCGTGTCCGTTCGCTGCGTTTTTCCCAGTCGGGCACGACAGCGGAGTTGTAGTCGGGCCGGAGGAGACGCAGGTTGTACTGCATCTCCATCTCGTCCTGGGAAAACCGTGTTTCCTTGAGGGTCATGTTGGCCATCCGTTCAATTCTGTTCTTTCAGGAGGTAGCACCGGCTTTCCGAAACCGGCGTGAAGGCGTCGTCCGCGGAAATGGTGGCGACCTTCTCGTAATAGTCCCAGGGGCCGGTGCTTTGGTCCGGGGATTTCACGCGGAACAGGTACATGTCACGCATCATCCGGCCGTCTTCGCGGATGTAGCCGTCCTTGACGAAGAAGTCGTTGATCGGCATTTCCTTCATCTTGGCCATGACGGCGGCATGGTCTTCGGTGCCGGCTGCCTCGACAGCCTTGAGGTAGTGCATGGTCGAGCTGTAGACGCCGGCCTGGGACATGTTGGGCATCTTCCCCATCTTTTCCATGTAACGGTTGGAGAATGCCCGGGTCTCTTCGTCGAGGTCCCAGTAGAAGGCGGATGTCAGCAGCATGCCCTGCGCGGTTTCCAGCCCGAGCGCGTCGATCTCGTTGATATAGACCAGCAGGCCGGCAAGCTGCCGGTCGTCGCCCTGGCCGATGCCGAACTCGGCCGCTTGCTTGATGGCGTTCGACGTGTCCGCGCCGGCTGTGGCGAAGGCGATGACGTTGGCGTCGGAGGATTGCGCCTGGATCAGGGCAGAGGAATAGTCGCCCGCGTTCAGCGGCACCAGCACCGACCCGATGGTTTCGCCGCCCTCGCTGGCGACGGCGTCTTCCGCCTGTGCCTGGAAGTCGTGGCCGAAGGTGTAATCGACGGTGACGAAGAACCACTTGTCGCCGCCGCCGCGCACCACGGCCTTGCCGGTGGAGGTGGCCAGCGCGTAGGTGTCATAGACATAATGGATGGTGTTGGGGTTGCAGCTTTCGTTCGTGAAGCGCGGCGAGCCCGAGATGTTCATGATCATCAGGCGGTCCTTCTCGACCGCGATCTCGCTGACGGCGAGCCCGGCCGAGGACATGTTGCTGTCGACGATCGCGTCGACGGCCTCGACGTCGAACCATTCACGCGCGATGGACGTCGCGATGTCGACCTTGTTCTGCATGTCGGCGTGGACCACCTCGATCGGCTTGCCCAGCACGGTGCCGCCGAAATCCTCGACCGCCATTTCGGCGGCGGTGACGGAGCCCTGTCCGGCCACGTCGGAATAGTTGCCGGTCATGTCCATCAGCAGGCCGACCTTGATGGCGTCGGGACCCGCGAAGGCAGGAAGCGGCGAGAGCGCGGTGCCCGCGATCAGCGCCGCGGTCGTGATTGGCTTGAATGTCATTTGTCTGTCCTGTTGGTTGGATCGGTTTCTGGGGTGTTCGGCGTGGAGCGGCGTTGGGCCCAGGCCTGGACGAGGGACCTTGCCGTTCCGGCCACGCCTTTCCGGAACAGCATGACGCAGAGGATGAAGGCCGCGCCGAGGATGACCGGGGCGGGCAGGGTCGACCGGGCGAGGAACTGTTCCAGCCCGCCGATGATGAAAGCGCCCACCACGGGGCCGAGAAAAGTGCCGATGCCGCCGACCAGCGTCATGAGAACGACTTCGCCGGACATCTGCCACGTCACGTCGACCAGCGTCGCGATCTGGAAGGACATCGCCTTGAGTCCGCCCGCCAGTCCCGCCAGCCCCGCCGAAAAGGTGAAGGCGGCCAGCTTGTAGAGCGTCGGGTTGTAGCCCAGCGATATGGCGCGCGGCTCGTTTTCGCGGATGGCCTCGAGGATCATGCCGAAGGGGGACTGAACGATCCTCCAGACCAGCGCGAAGGCCAGGACCGTCAGCGCCAGCACGGTGAAGTAGAGGGCAAGCGGGTCGGCCAGGTCCACGACGCCGAGGAAATGGCCGGGGGTGATCCCGCGGATCCCGTCCTCGCCGCCGGTGAAGGGGGCCTGAAGGTAGATGAAATAGACCATCTGGCCGAGCGCGAGAGTGATCATCGCGAAGTAGATGCCCTGTCGCCGGACGGCGAGGAAGCCGATCACCGCGCCGAGGGCCGCCGACATGGCGACCGCGAACAGCAGGGCCAGTTCGGGCGCGAGATTCCAGCGGGCCAGGGCCTGTGCGGACATGTAGGCGCCTGTCCCGAAGAAGGCGGCATGTCCGAAGGACAGGAGCCCCACATATCCCAGCAGCAGGTGGAATGCCGCGGCGAATAGGGCGAAGCAAAGCAGCTTGATCAGGAAGATCGGATAGAAGACCAGCGGCGCGATGCAGAGCAGGAGCAGCAACGCCAGCGCGGGAAGGAGCGGGAAGCGCGGCATTCAGGCCTCCTTGCCGAAGAGGCCCGCGGGCCGCAGAAGCAGCATCAGCGCCATCACCACGAAGATCACGACCGAGGATGCCGCGGGGTAGAAGACCTTGGTCAGACCCTCGATCACGCCCATGCCGTAGCCGGTGATGATCGCCCCGGACAGCGACCCCATGCCGCCGGTCACCACGACGGCGAAGACCACGATGATGAGGTTGGTGCCCATCAGCGGCGTGACCTGGTAGATCGGTGCGGCCAGCACGCCCGACAGGCCGGCCAGCGCGGCGCCAAGCACGTATGCCGATGCGGTCAGCAGCGAGACGTTGATGCCGAAGCAGCTGACAAGATCGGGGTTTTCCGTCGCGGCCCGCAGATACGCGCCCAGCCGCGTGCGTTCGATCAGCAGCCACACCGCCAGACAGGTCACGAGCGAGGTAAGCACAACGAAGCCGCGATACTTGGGCACTATGACGAAGCCGAGATCCCAGATGCCGCGAAAGGCGTCGGGCGCCGTGAAGGGTTTGCCGGCCGCGCCGAACCAGTAGCGGTACATGCCCTCGACCATCAGCGCGATGCCGAAGGTCAGCAGCAGGCCGTAGAGGTGATCGAGATGGTAGATGCTGCGCAGGAACGCGCGTTCGACCAGCAGGCCGAACAACCCGACCGCCAGAGGCGCGATGATCAGCGCGGCCCAGAAGTTCAGCCCGAGCCAGGCCTGGGTCATCCAGGCGGCGAAGGCCCCCATCATGTAAAGCGCGCCATGGGCGAAGTTGATCACGCGCAGAAGACCGAAAATGATGGCGAGGCCAAGGCTGAGCAGGGCATAGAACGAACCGTTGATCAGGCCGATCAGGACCTGGCCCAGGATCAGCTGTGGTGAGGCGCCGAATATTTCCATGGCTCTGGTCTTTCCCCTAGTGATACGGCGTTCAGACGCCGAGATGGTTTTGCAGGCTTTCGGCGTGGCGGGCCGCCTCGCGTGCGGTGAAGGTTTCGATGATGCGGCCGTGTTCCATGACGCAGGTGCGGTCCGCGACGGCCTGGGCGAAGGCGAGGTTCTGTTCGACCAGAAGCACCGAATAGCCGCGGGTCTTCAGCATCGCGACGACCTCGGCAATGCGCTCGACGATGACCGGGGCCAGGCCCTCGGTCGGCTCGTCTAGAAAGATCGTGCGCCCGCCGGCCCGCAGGACACGCGCGATCGCGAGCATTTGCTGTTCTCCGCCCGACAGCCGCATACCGGGGCTGTGGCGCCGCTCTGCAAGGTTCGGGAAGAGTTCGTAGATTTCGCCGATCTCCAGCCCGCCCGGCGCGATGACCGGGGGCAGCAGAAGGTTTTCCTGTGCCGTCAAGGATGCGAAGATGCCTCGTTCTTCGGGAACATAGGCCAGTCCGAGGCGCGCGATGGCATGCGACTTCCGGCCGATCGTCTGCTGACCGTGGATGACGACCGAACCGCTGCGTCGCGGGATGACGCCCATGATCGCACGCAGGGTCGATGTCTTGCCGGCGCCGTTGCGCCCCAGAAGCGCGAGCGTCTCGCCCTTGGCCAGGTGCAGGTCGACACAGTGCAGGACGTGGCTTTCGCCATACCATGCGTGCAGGCCGGTCACTGTCAGGACGGGATCAGGCATGGGCCGTTCCCCCGATATAGGCGCGGCGCACCTCGGCATTGGCGCGAATCTCGGCATAGGTGCCCTCGGCCAGTTTTTCGCCGCGGGCCAGGACGGTGATCCGGTCGCTGAGTTCGGCGACGGCCCTGAGATTGTGTTCGACCATCAGGACGGTGCGGTCGCGCGCGACGCTGCGGATCAGCCCGGTGACGTGCGCGACGTCCTCGGTGCCCATCCCCGCCATGGGTTCGTCCAGCAGCAGCATCCTAGGGTCCAGTGCGAGCGTGGTCGCGATTTCAAGAGCGCGCTTGCGTCCGTAGGACAGGTCGCCCGCCCGGCGATCGGCGAAGTCGGCAAGCTGGACATCCTGCAGGAGCGCGTGGGCGCGCGCGTCGAGACCGGCCAGCGCCGCGCGGGACCGCCACCACGTCATGCCAAGCCCGCTGGGCCGCTGAAGCGCCACCCGGACATTTTCAAGCGCGGTCAGCGCGGGAAAGACCGAGGATATCTGGAACGACCGGACGAGCCCCAGCCTTGCAACGCGATGCGTCGCCATACGCGTGATGTCGTTGTCGTTGAACAGGATCCGCCCTCCGGTGCAGTCGAGCACCCGGGTCAGAAGGTTGAAGACGGTCGTCTTGCCCGCGCCGTTCGGCCCGATCAGCGCATGGACCTGGCCCGCCCGGATATCGAGATCGAGATCCTTCACGGCGAAGAAGCCGCGAAACTCACGGCTCAGGCCGCGCGCTTCGAGAAAGGCGGGTTGGGTGGTCGTCACGGCGACGCGTTCCTGTTTTTTCATATTCCGTTTTTCGGAATAGATTCCGATTTACAAGACATGTATAATTTGAAAAACACCGGTCTCGTCAACCGGAATCTTGTCGGGAGCACCTGAATCCCTGCGCGGACGGCCATTTGCATCCGAATTGAGCAGGCATCGCGAACAGGCTGGATCGAACGGCCCGGTTCGGGATATCGGAGAACGGACATGACCAAGGATTCGCCCCGCACCCCGCCGATCGACCGTTACTTCATGCTGCTTGAGCTGCTGGCAGGGAGGGCGGATGGCCTGTCTTTGCAGGATATCGCCGTAATGGCCGCGCTGCCGAAGGCCAGCCTGCACCGGCAGCTGGCCGTGATGCAGGCCGCCGGACTTGTCGACCGGGCCGACGGCAGTACCCGCTATACGCTGGGGGACCGGGCGCGCCGCCTTGCCTCGCTGATGGCGGGCACTGAATTCATCGAGACGGTCGCCGGGGGGCTGCTGCGGGCGCTGTCGCGCGAGTTCGACGAGACCTGCTATATGGCGCGGCTGGAGGGAGAGATCGTCCGCTCGATCCTGATGGAGTCACCGGGCAGCCCGTGGCGCGGCTACGTGGTGCCGGGACGGTCGATGATGGCCCATGCCAACGCGTCGGCCAAGGCGATCATGGCGCACCAGCCGCCGGAGATGATCGAAAGCGTCCTGAAGGGCAGCCTGCCCGCGCTGACCCGGTTCACCCAGACCGACGCCAGGATCGTGAGACAGGAATTCGAAACGGTCCGACGCGAGGGGCACGCGACCTGCATCGACGAAGTCGAGGAGGGGCTGGCCGCATTTGCGGTACCCGTCCTGTTCGAGGACGGTGGAGTCCGGTTTGCTCTTGCCACGGTCGGACCCAAGGCGCGGATACTGGAAATGATCGAGCAAGGCGCGATTTCGCGCTTCCGTTCCGGGGCGGATGCGTTGGCGCGCGCCGTGCGCATCGACTACCAGCCGACAAAATTTGAAGGTTGAAAAGAGAAGCGGTAGCGGGCAAGTCTCAGGCCTCTAGATGCTGAACGAGCATCGAGATATGTCACCAGTCGAAAATGTGGCGCACCGGTCGCAGAACCGCGCGACCACCAGACTCGGCTGTATTGGCTCGCCATCGGAAACCATCCTAGTTGGATGCTGACCGTCCCAACCCTGCGAAACCAGAGCTCGACGGAGTTGCTTGGCGGAGAACCTGTAGCTTGTTGAACCAGACTGACGCAACGGCACGTATTGGCGCTTCCGATCTTTCCCGCCACGACATCAAAGTCACGCTGTTGGTACGCTGGCCGAAACCCGGTGTACATGCCACCGGGATAGACGTTCAAAGCTTAAGAAGTTGCATCTCTATGTACTGCGAGCTTTGCCGTTCGTGGGCGCCTAAGTCTTGGGAGAACCTGCCCACGCGACTGGGCACCGTGGCATTTATCTGTTTCGTAAAAGGCAAGAAAGTTTCAATGATGCGGGCAGCTTCCCGGAACAAATGTCGTGCTCCAACGTCAGCCTGAATGCGCTGCAGTTCCGAGGTCGATCGAATTCGGTAGCAATGGGATAGCAGAAAAAAGACCGCCTAGATCGATATCGTGTCTAGCCTTACAGGCAAAGTGGCAAATACGAGTCACCGGCTACGGGTTAAATCCACCCTTCGGACATCGGCGCGTCTAGACATTCACTGCAGGCTTTCGGATCGAAGAACTCAGCGCGCCCTACTTGCTTGATTGTCTCATGAATCGGGCCGCGTTTGACCTCTACATCGAAACCCAATTGGCACCGACATGGTAGCTAGGCGACGTGGTAATTGCTGATAACCTGTCATCCCACAAATCGGCCCACGTGCAGGACGTTATGACGTCGCAAGGTAGCTAGCTGATTTCCATTCCGCCGTACTTGCCCGAACTGGACCCATGTATGGTTGGCTCCTGCGTGGCAAGGATTATGCTGAGTTTCTGGCGGCTGGTCGGCTGCGGCCATGTATTTGGCGTCTCGTTGCAGGGTGGGAGGTGAGCGCCATGATGAAGTTCCGCGGCGGCTAAAGGCTCCCACTCAATCGAACGCGCTTTTATGCGTCTCGCATTCATCGGGATGTTCCCGTTCGCCATGTCCGTCAGTTCGACATCACCTCACTGCACCTTGCCGAGCCGTCAGAACATTCTCAGGCGGGCACCACACCGACCCGAGGTCTGTAGCTCTTTCCGTCGCGCAGAAGCGCGTAGATCATGCGCGCCATGCGGTTGGCTTGTGCGATCGCAGCGACCCTCGTTTCCTTGGTCGCAAGCTTTCTGGACAGCCAATCCGTTCCCGGGTGACGGCTACTTCGACGGACCATGAGCTGTACCGTGGCGCTCAGATACAGCAGCCGTCGGATATAGCGGTTGCACATCGTCGAGATGCCGCCGCTTCGGGGCCTACCACCTGTAGAGGGGTGCTTCGGCGTCAGGCAGAGCCAGCCAGCGTAGTTCCTCGCCGAGCCGAAGTTGCTCACATCCGGTGTCGTCGAGGCGATGGCCATTGCGGTTAGGACTCCGACTCCCGCGATAGATGCCAGTCGTCGGCTCACCTAGTTCTGCCGGTGAACCTCCCCGATCTCGTCGGTTAGACGGTCGATCCGCGTCTGTGTCTCGGCGAGTTGATCGAACAGCGCCCGGCGCGGCGGACGAGCGGCCTCCGGCAAGGTGTCCAGTTCCTCTGCCAGGTCCGCAACGCGCTTCGACCCCTTCGCCGTCACGATCCCGAACTCGGCCATGCTGGCCGGGATCGCATTGCACCTCTGCGTAACCTGCCCGATAAGGAAGCCCCTCGCTCGGTGCAGAGCGAGCGCTGCAGAATCCGCTGCGCTCTTCGCGAGAACGAACCGTATTGAGGGCCTGATCACCGTCTCGCAGATCGCTTCGGCATCGGCCTCACTGTCTTGCCGCGCTTGACGTAGGGCTTCACGTAGGACGGCGGCACCAGCCGCACCTCATGGCCAATCTCCGGCAACCGTCGTCCCCAGTGATGCGCCCCGGAGCGGGCCTCCATGTTAATCAGACAACTGGGGGCAGCCTTCGAAAAACGAGACAAACTGGTCCCGCCGGAGCTGGCGCCGCAGTACGGTCTTGCCGTCGGTGTCGACACCATGAACCTGAATAACGTTCTTGGCGACATCGACGCCGACATTGCAAACTTCAAACATGGATGGCTCCTCCTGTTAAGACAAGGACAGTCCATTAAGGCGCATCGCGACGCCGGTACGAGCAGGAGCCATCCACACCATTAATCGAAATGGCACATTCAAAACTCAAGGCTCTTCTGGAAACTCTTCCCACCAGACGTGTGCAGAAGCCTCTTCAAGGCTGCCGGATATGCTGCAGATTAAATGGACGAGCTCTAGGCGTTGCGGTGCGCAAAATTCCCGGGACATCCTTTTTTGTGCGAACGGTGAAAAACTACGTCGTTAAAAAAAAGCACAATCCATCCATTTTAGGGATTTTTTTTATCTTATGGCTACGAAAAAAGTAAGGCTTCAATAAATTAAATACGAAAAACAAACTTGACAGACGGAGAGGATCTATCGAAGGTCTTTCGGAAAGTCGTGTTTCAGGGTCAAGTCATCGGAGGACGCAAATGAAAATTGGAATGCTTCAAGAGGGTGAAATCATGCCCGGCGTGAGCTATGCGCAGCGCTACGAGGAGATGATCCGCGAAGTCGCGCTGGCCGACGAAATGGGGTTTCACTGCTGGGGCACGTCCGAGCAGAAGTTCAGCCCTCCGCGATTCACCGTCTCGGCGCCCGAGGTGCTTTATGCCGCCGTGGCGCGGGAGACGCGCAACATCAAGCTACGGATCATGTGTTCGGTCCTGCTGCAGTGGAACCATCCGCTGATCGTGGCGGAGCGGCTGGCCACGCTGGATATCGTTTCGGGCGGTCGCGCCGAGCTTGGTACCGCGCGGTCGAACAATCTTCATACCCTGTCGACCTTCGGGGTCGAGCCCAGGGACACCAAGCCGATGTGGGCGGATTCCCTGGAGGTGCTGGCCAAGGCGATGGCGTCGCCGCATGTCAGCCACGACGGCCCGTACTGGTCTTTCGAAGAGCGCGAGATCGTGCCCTATTTCATCAGTGATCCGCATCCGCCGATCTACGTGGCGGCGTCGTCTGCCGGATCCTGCAGGGAGGCGGGTCAGCGCGGTATCGGGGCGATCCTGTTCGAAAGCTATTTCGGTTTCGACTACATGCAGGAATGTATCGACGCCCATGCCGAGGGCGTGGCGGAGGGCACCTCGTTGCTGCCGGACAGGGTGGACACGATGGGGCTGTATGTCGCCTCGGCCTTTTGCGACCACGACCGAGAGACCGCGATGGCAAAGTCGCGCGACGTGGTGCTGGGCTATGCCGGTTTCATCGCCGAGCTTTATGCGCCGCTGGCAAAGAACAATTCTTACGAATACCTCGACACGCACATGGCGCGGTTCCTCGAGAACCGGGCAAATATGGATTTCCTGACCACCGGCACTCCGTCGGTCATGGTGGGGACGCCGGAGGATTTCATCGCGCGGCTGAAGGACCTGCAGGCGCGCGGGATCGACGAAGTGCTGCTGCGGATCGACGGGATGCCGCATGACGAGATCATGGAGTCGATCCGCCTGATCGGCGAGGAGGTCATCCCGGCCTTCGCGGAGGACGCGGTACGGGACCGGGCAGAGGCCATCGCATCATGAACGTACAGACCGAGACCATGGAAGCCGGCGTGGCGGCCGATCTTTGCGGCCCGGACATGGACGTGTTCAAGTCGGCGATGTCGGACATGCCCGCTGCGGTGACGGTGGTGACCTGCCGCGACTGGCAGGGCCGGCCGGTCGGCACGACGCTGTCGGCGGTGTCGTCGCTGTCACTGGCGCCGCCGATGATGCTGGCCTGTTTCGACGTGGGCTCGAACACGCTGAAGGCGCTGCTGCCGGGTGTGGATTTCCTGATTCACGTGCTGGCCGAAGGGCAGGAGAAGGTTGCCTATGGCATGGCCGGCAAGGGCACCGACAAGTTCGACGATATCGAGTGTGCCGCGGGTCCAGGCGGGTTGCTGCAGATTGCCGGATGCGCGGCGGTCATTCATTGTAGCGTGGGACAGCGTGTGCCCGGCGGCGACCACGTGATCGTCACCGGGAACGTGCGCCGGGTGACACGCGCCGGCGCGGTGCCGCTGGTCTATCACCGTCGCGCGCTTTTCCCCATTCCGACGCAAACGCAGGAGTAAGCCCCTTGATACGAGTCATCGTCAATTACGGAATGCCCGCCGACAGCGCGGCGTTCGACACCCACTATACCGATGTCCACGCCCCCCTGACCAGGGCCATGCCCCATCTGAAGGGGTTCGAGGTCAGCCGTGGTGCGGTGACCAGCAGCGACGAGAGCGCGCCGGTCTACGCCACCGCGATCCTGAGCTATGCGAACCGGTCGGACCTGGAGGCGTCGATGGCCTCGCCCGAAGGGCAGGCGGCGGTCGAGGATCTTGGAACCTTTGCAACCGGCGGCGTCACCATCGTGACGATCGACGCCGAAGAGTTGATTTGAGCCAGAAAGGCGGGAAACCGGACATGAACATACACACATCCATTGAGAACCTGCTATCGGACGAGGCGCGTGCCTTTCTGGCGAAACCCAAGAAGATGCTGATCGGCGCGAAATGGCGCGACGCGCAGTCCGGAGATACGTTCGACACGCTGGACCCGGCGACCGACACGGTGATCTGCGCGGTCGCCCATGCAGGAAGCGCAGATGTCGACATGGCCGCGACGGCCGCGCAGAAGGCGCTGGAGGGGGAATGGTCACGCTTCAGCCCCGCCGACCGCGAGGCCGCCCTGCGCCGGTTCGCGGACCTGATCGAGAAGAATGCCGAGATGATCGCGCAGGTCGAATCCCTGGACAGCGGCAAGCCTGCGGAGCACATCAAGTTCGTCGATATTCCCCTGTCGATCGGGGCGTTGCGGTACAACGCGGCGTTTCCGTCGAAGATTCAGGGCGACACTCTGCCGGTGACCCCGCCGGACATGCACGTGTATACCCGCCGCGAGCCGATCGGCGTTGTGGGCGCAATCGTGCCGTGGAACTTTCCCATCTGCCAAGCCTGTTTCAAGCTTGCCCCCGCGCTGGCCGCGGGATGTACCGTCATCCTGAAACCCGCGGAGCAGACGCCCCTTTCCGCCCTAATCCTGGGTGAACTGGCGCTGGAGGCGGGTCTGCCTGCCGGGGTGATCAACGTCCTGCCCGGCCACGGCGAGACCACCGGGCAGGCGATCGTCGACCACCCGGGCATCCACAAAATCGCCTTTACCGGGTCGGAACCCGTGGGCAAGATGATCGCGGCGCGGGGCGCTGCGCATCTCAAGCACGTATCGCTGGAACTGGGTGGCAAGAACCCCAACATCATCTTTGCCGACAGCGATGTCGAGACCGCCGCGGCAACCGCCGCCGTCGCGATCTTCTTCTACAGCGGGCAGGTCTGCACCGCCGGGTCGCGCCTGCTGGTCGAGGAAAAGGTCTATGACCGGGTGGCCGAGATCGTGCTGGCAGAGGCCGGGAAGGTCGCGGTGGGGCATGGGCTGCGGTCGACCACCACGATGGGCCCGCTGGTGTCGGCCGAGCAGCTTAGCCGCGTGTCGGGCTATGTCGATGCCGCGCGTGCGGAAGGGGTCGAGGTCAGCTTTGGCGGGAACCGCTGTGGCGGGGAGCTGTCGGGCGGTCACTTCCTGGAGCCGACGGTGCTCTCGAACGTGCCCGACGGCAGCCGCGTCGCGAAGGAAGAGATCTTCGGGCCGGTTCTTGCGATGCAGAGCTTTCGCGACAACGATGATCTTGTCGCGCGCGCCAATGCGACGAAATACGGACTGGCCGCCGGGATCTGGACCCACGACCTGCGCAAGGCGCACCGGACCGCGGCCGTCCTGCAGGCCGGGACGGTCTGGATCAACACCTACAACCAGTTCGACGCCGCCGCCCCGTTCGGGGGGTACAAGGCATCTGGCTATGGCCGCGATAACGGGATGGCAGGGATCGATAAGTACCTTCAGACCAAGGCGGTCTGGGTGAATTACGGCTAGGGCTCGTAGATCGAATGGATCGGCTCGTCATGCGGCGTGCCGGTCCGGTCCTTGAGATGTACCGGAAGAAGGCGCTTGTAGTGCAGGTTTGCGTAGATGAAGACCTCGGCATCGCGGATGCCATTGAGCGGTCGGACCTTCGTCTCGACAAGGTCGAGCAGGCCGGACTGCGTGGTCGTGATCGCCTCGGCGAAGATGTCGAAACGGCCGGCGCAGATCGCCACGTAGGAGATGTCGGGCATGGTGCTGAGCGCATCCGCCACCTGTCGGAGCCGCGTATCCGAGGACACCTTTATGGCGATCCACGCCATGGTGCGATCCAGCAGCTTGAGAGGATTGAGGATTGCCATGATCTGAAGCTGCCGGTTCTCGATCATCGCCTGCACGCGCTGGCGGATCTGGCCCTCGGACACGCCCAGGTGATCGGCAACCGCCGAGAACGGCATCCGCCCGTCGAGGCTGAGCTGCGAGGCAATGGCCTTGTCGGTAGCGCCCAGTTCGATGTCGCGCACACCGTCGTCGCCTTCGCTGCCGGTGTCGATGATGCGGGCCTGCTGGTAGTGCAAGCTGAAATATGGAAAGAGTTCGACGCCGGTGATGCCCTCGATGGCGCCGATCTCGGTTTCGATGGTGGTCTGCAATTCCTGCATGTCGCGCGCGATGATCTCGGCGAAGATGGCATATCGGCTGTAGGTCAGCACCACGTAGTCGATCGTGTCGATGCGGGCGAGCGTGTCCGAGATACGGCTGCCGAGCGCCGGGGAATCAATGGTGATCGCGGCGAGCGCGCTGACGGAATATCCAAGCGCCACCGGCGAGACGAGGGCGACGATTTCGATGACCTTTTGGTCGAGCAGGGCGCGTGCGCGGGTGCGCACAGTTTTTTCGGTGACGCCGATATCCTGCGCAATGGCGGCGAAGGTACGCCGGCCGTCCTGCTGGAGGTGGGAGATGATGCGGCGGTCCGTCTCGGTCAGGGGCAGGTTGCCCAGCAGACCGGGCGCGTTCGCGCCGTCGGTCGAGGTGCGGGCAGGTGTTCTGGGCGCCATCATGCGCGTCCTTGGCTAAGCGGTTCGGGACAACCGGATACTCCGATCGCGTGCCGGTCCGCAACCACAATAGAGCGCAGGATCATCCAATTTCCGGGATTGCCGGTAGAGCACGGCCGAAACGGAATGGAAAACGTCGAAAAATTACCGTCTAAAAACAGAAAAAGTAACCAACAGGAGATGACAGCGTGAAACGTTCCAGAACAATCCCGAACCTTGCACTGGCGGGCGCCTTCGCCTTTGCGGGCGTTGCCGCAACCGCGTTCGAGCCGGAAAGCGATGATCCCATCGTGCTGCCGCTGAATGAATGGACCGGTCAGCACGTGACGACCCGCATCGCCGGGGAGACGCTGAAGAAGATGGGGTACAACGTGGAATACGTCACCGCCGGCTACGTGCCGCAGGTCCAGGGCGTCATGGACGGCAACCTGACCGTGGCCATGGAGATCTGGGAGCAGACCATACAGGAGCATTTCGCGCGGGCGATCGACAGCGGACAGGCTGTCGACCTGGGGGAAACCGGCATCGACAGCAGGGAAGGCTGGATCTATCCCGCGTACATGGAAGAGCAATGCCCCGGCCTGCCTGATTACGAGGCGTTGCAGGCGTGCCAGCAGCAGTTCGCGACGCCGGAAACCTTTCCCAAGGGGCGGCTGCTGGACTATCCCGCCGACTGGGCGCCGGACAACGACAAGCGGCTGGACGCGCTGGGCATCGACTTTGTCGCGATCCCGTCCGGGTCCGAAGGGGCCGCCGCGGCCGAGTACAAGGCCGCCGTTGCCGCGAAGCGTCCGATCGTGATGATGTTCTATTCGCCGCACTGGCTGTTCGCGGAGGCCGATCCGCGCTGGGTCGAACTGCCGGAATCGAGCGATGAATGCTACGAGGATGCCGCTGCCGGACCGAACCCCGACGCCACTCATGACTGTGGCTGGCCCTCTGGCTGGGTGCGCAAGCTGGCCTGGGCCGGCACCGAGGAGAAATGGCCGGCCGCGTACCGGTTTCTTGACGCGTTCCAGATCGACAATGCGACACAGGAACAGCTGGTGCTGGAGATCGACGTGAACGGCGTGTCGCCGGAAGACGCGATCGCCGCGTGGATGGATGCCAACCAGGCGACCTGGCAGGGTTGGATCGAAGGCGCCACCGAATAGGATCAATGGCTTGCCAGCGCGGGAGATGTCGCGCCGGCACTCGTATAATTGGACGGACATCATGCAACACGTGACCGCTGTACCCTCATCCCAGCCCGGCCTTGACCCGTCGCCGGTCAAGTTGTCCTGCCGTGGCCTGTGGAAGGTCTTCGGTGCGAACCCGGAGGACGCGCTGAAGCGCACGGCGGGTGCCGCGACGCGCGGCGACCGCATATCTGCGGTCCGGAGCGCCGGCCAGATGCCGGCGGTCTGCGATGTCGGTTTCGATGTCCGGGAAGGCGAGATTTTCGTGCTGATGGGCCTGTCGGGCTCGGGCAAGTCGACGGTGCTGAGATGCCTGTCACGCCTGGTCGAGCCGACGGCGGGCGAGGTGATCCTTGACGGGCAGAACCTTGTCGGTATGGACGCGCGGTCGCTGACCTATCTGCGGCGGCACAAGATGGGAATGGTATTCCAGTCCTTCGGCCTGATGCCGCACCTGACCGTGCTCGAGAACGTGGCCTTTCCCTTGAAGATCCAGGGGGTCGCCGCGCAAGAGCGGCTGGAGCGCGCGCGCGAGGTCGTTTCACTAGTCGGGCTCGAAGGCCGCGAGACGGCCAGCCCCGACGAGCTTTCGGGCGGGCAGCAGCAGCGTGTGGGCATCGCCCGGTCGCTGGCCGTCAACCCGGACCTGTGGTTTCTCGACGAACCGTTCAGCGCGCTTGACCCTCTGATCCGCGGGCAGATGCAGGACGAGTTCATGCGCCTGCAGTCGCAGCTGGGCAAGACGATCGTCTTCGTCACGCATGATTTCCTGGAAGCGCTGAAGATCGCGGACAGGATCGCGATCATGAAGGATGGGCAGGTCGTTCAGCTGGGCCGTCCGTCGGAGCTGGTTCTTGCGCCGGCGGACGACTATGTGCGCAGCTTCACCGCCGACGTGCCGCTGGTGCGGGTGCTGAAGGTGTCGGACGTGATGGAGCCCGCGGCCGACAGGACGGGCGCGGCGTTTCCGGTGGCCGCGGATGCCACGCTGGAAGACCTGTTCGCGATGCATGATTTCGGCGCCGGAGACGTCCCGGTGCGTGGCCGCGACGGGACGATCACGGGGCGGGTTACGCCCTCGGGCGTCGCATCGGTTCTACACAGGGCGATGGCGCGCGGCACCAACGCGCCCGGCGCCGGGGCGCGCGGATGAGCCTGGTCAATTCGGAACTCTTTGGCCCGGTGCGCGGACCGTCGACCCGCCGGGGACATCAGCTTTGCCGGGGCGTGGTGATCGCGGCCGCGGCGGTGGTGACCCTGCTGGGCCTGCACTATGACTGGCTGCGGGATGTTCCCGCCGCGCTTGAACTGCCGGTCGCGGAGTGGCTGAATACCGCGATGGCCGCCTTGGTGGCCTGGCTTCAGCCGGTGTTCCGCTGGTTTTCGTGGCTGCTGTCGCAACCGATGAAAGCGTTGCAGGCGGGCCTTGCGGTCCTTCCCTGGATCACCGTTGCGGTCGTATTCGCGGGGCTGGCATGGCTGGCCTCGGGGCCCGGCCTTGCCGTCTTTGCGGGCGTCGGGCTGATGCTGACGGTGGTGCTGGGCTACTGGACCGAGATGATGAACACGCTGGCGCTGGTCGGGGTGTCGGTGCCCCTGTCGGTCGCGCTGGGGTTCGGCCTGGGGGCGGCAGGGTTCGCATGGCCGCGCTGGCGCAGGGGGCTGGAGTTCCTGCTTGACCTGATGCAGACGGTGCCCGCCTTTGCCTATCTCATCCCGATCCTGCTGCTGTTCGGGTTCGGACCGGTCGTGGGGCTAATCGCGAGCGCGATTTATGCCGCGCCGCCGATGGTGCGCAACACCATGCTGGGACTGGCGCGGGTGCCGGACGGGCAAGTCGAAAGCGGCCGGATGGCGGGATGTTCGCGCGCCCAGCTGTTCTGGCTGGTGCGGGTGCCGGGCGCGATGCCGCAGGTGATGGTCGGCATCAACCAGAGCACGATGCAGGCGCTGAGCATGGTCATCATCGCAGCGATCATCGGCGGGTTCGACGATATCGGCTGGGCGGTTCTGACGGCGTTGCGCAAGGCCCAGTTCGGGCAGAGCCTGATGGCGGGCCTGTGCATCGTCTTCCTGGCGGTGATGATCGACCGTATCACGCACGGCTTTGCCGACCAGGTGCGGGAGCGGCGGGGGCATGCCGCCGCCCCGGTACTGCGCCGCCGGTGGGTGCTGGTGGCGATGGCGGCGGCGGTCAGCCTGCCGGTGGGCCTGATGGTGGCGCCGCTGAACGCGGCTCCGGCCGGAGCGGTGTGGGATGTGGCGGCACCGCTGAACGCATGGCTGGAGCAGGTCCTGATCCGCCACGGGGCGATGCTGGCCGCGTTCAAGACGCAGTTCTTCTATCTTGTCATGTTCCCCCTGCGTGCGGGACTGGAAAATGCCGTGACGCCCTTCACCTGGGGGATCGCGCTGACGCCGGGGCTGATCGGGGCCTACTGGGCGGCCGCCGTGGTGCTGAGCCTGGCGCTGGCCCGCCGGTCCCTCGCGCTGGGCTGTGGCGTCCTGTTCGTATTCTACTTGATGTATTTCGGTACGACGGGTGTGTCCTGGGTGTCGCTGACGCTTTTGCTTACGGCGCTGGGCGGCGCCCTGGGCGGCGGCAGGACCGCGATACTGTGTGCCGGGTCCTGCCTGTATTTCGTGGTCACCGGCCTGTGGGACCTGGCGATGCTGTCAATCTATCTGTGCGCGATGGGCGTGGTCATTTCGCTGGCGCTGGGGGCGGTGATCGGGGGCATGGCGGCGCATTCCCGGCGGATGTCGGGCGTGGTGCGGATCGTGGTGGACACGTTGCAGACGATGCCGCAGTTCGTCCTGCTGATCCCGTTCCTGATGTTCTTCCAGGTGGGTGAATTCACCGCGCTGCTGGCAATCGTGATCTACGCGATCGTGCCGGCGATACGGTATACGGAATACGGGTTGAGGACGGTTGATGAGGATATCGTCGAGGCGGCGAGGCAGATGGGCTGTACCCCGTGGCAGATCCTGTTGCAGGTGCGCGTGCCGATGGCGTTGCCGTCACTAGCGCTGGGTATCAACCAGACGATCATGTTCGGGCTTGCGATGCTTGCGATCACCGCGCTGGTCGGCACCCAGGACCTTGGTCAGGCCGTCTACGTGGCGCTGTCGCAGGCCGATCCGGGCAAGGGTCTTCTGGCCGGGCTGGGCATCGCGCTGATCGCGCTGACCTCGGACCGGCTTATCCGGGGCTGGATCGCGCAGCTGCGGCGTGGTGGCGGCCAGGCGCAGATTGGCGCGGACGCTTCGGGGGTGACGCCGTGAACCCGGGACACAAGGCAGGACGATGACCGTGACAGGACCGATTGCGCCCGCGGGCGGACACGTGGGTTTCGCCACGACGGAACAGCTGATCGAGACGGCGAGGTCGGGCGGAATGTTCATTCTTGTCGATCACGAGGACCGCGAGAACGAGGGCGACCTGGTGATCCCGGCGGTATTCGCGGATGCGGAGGCGATCAACTTCATGGCCCGCCATGGCCGCGGGCTGATCTGTCTTGCAATGGAGGCGGCGCGCATAGATGCGCTGGGCCTGCCGCAGATGGCGGTGCGCAACTCCTCGCGGTTCGAGACCGCGTTCACCGTGAGCATCGAGGCCCGCGAGGGCGTCAGCACCGGCATATCCGCCGCGGACCGTGCCCGGACTATCGCGGTGGCCACCGATACGGCCACGCAGCCCGCCGACATCGCGACGCCGGGCCATGTCTTTCCGCTGAAGGCCAAAGAGGGCGGGGTGCTGGTGCGGGCCGGTCACACGGAGGCGGCGGTGGATCTGGCGCGTCTGGCCGGGCTGACACCGGCCGGGGTGATCTGCGAGATCATGAACCCCGACGGCACGATGGCGCGGCTGCCCGAGCTGAAGCAATTCTCGGTGCGCCACGGCCTGGCCATCGGCACGATCGCGGATCTGATCGCCTATCGCAGGCGGCATGACAACCTGCTGAAGGAACTGGTTTCGGACAAGATCACGTCGTTCATCGGCGGGGAATGGACGATCCGCGTGTTCGAGGATGCCCCGGACGGGGCGGAGCATATCGCGCTGACGCGCGGGGACGTGTCGGACGGGGCGCCTGTGCTTACGCGGATGCACGTGATCGACCCGCTTGAGGACCTGCTGGCGCTGAACCCGACGCGCTGGAACCAGGTGGCCGATTCAATGGCCGAGATTACGCGGCAGGGGCGCGGCGCCATCGTCCTGTTACGGGACGCGGCGCCGAATTTCATCTCGTCGAAGTTCCGCGGCACGGGGGCGGCCCGGAAGACGCAGCGCCGCTATGGCATCGGGGCGCAGATCCTGTGCAGCCTCGGCATCCGGGACATCGTTCTTCTGACGAATTCGACGGCGCCCGAGCTTGTCGGGCTGGAAGGCTATGACCTGCGGCTGGTGGGAACGCGCCCGATCCCGCGCGTTAGCCTGGACTGAGCGATGCAGCTTAACCTGTCTGTCTGCACGGGCTAGCGCTCATGCTGCTATCAATGGCGCACGGCAACGCAAATATTGTCACATGAACTAGGACGAACATGACCTACCCTGATACGAAGCTTTTTATCGACGGGAAATGGTGCGATGCCTCGGACGGGCGCACGATTGACGTGATCGACCCGGCCACCACGCGGATGATTGGTCGAGTTGCCCATGCAGGTATCGGCGACCTGGATACCGCGCTGGAAGCCGCGCAACGAGGTTTCAATACCTGGCGTAGGGTTCCCGCCATCGAACGGTCCGCCCTGATGATGCGGACCGCAGCCATCTTGCGCGAGCGCGTCGACCAGATCGCACCACTGATGACGGCAGAGCAAGGCAAGCCACTGGTCCAGTCCGCGCTAGAACTACGCGGCGCAGCCGAGGTGTTAGAGTGGTTCGCCGGAGAGGCGCGGAGGCTCTACGGCCAGGTCATTCCTGCGCGCGCACCCGGGGTCACCCAGTATACGATCATGGACCCGGTTGGCCCGGTCGCCGCGTTCACCCCGTGGAACTTTCCGGTCAACCAGATTGTGCGCAAGATCTCCGCCGGGCTTGCCGCGGGCTGTTCGCTGATCGTCAAAGCTCCCGAAGAAACGCCAGCCTCCCCCGCTGAACTGATCCGGGCCTTCGCAGATGCGGGCTTGCCGGACGGGGTGCTTAACCTCGTCTACGGCGCCCCCACCGAAATTTCGGATTACCTAATTCCGCACCCGGTAATCCGAAAGATTTCCTTCACCGGGTCGACTGAGGTCGGCAAGTTACTAGCCGGCCTCGCCGGAAGACACATGAAGCGTTCCACGATGGAGCTGGGCGGACATGCGCCGGTGTTGATCTTCGACGACGCCGATGTCGTGCAGGCGGTCGAAACGATGGTGGCCACCAAATTCCGAAATGCCGGACAGGTCTGCGTCTCGCCGACACGTTTCTTGGTGCAGGAGACCGTTGCACGGGAGTTCATTGACGGCTTCGTGGAAGCGGCCCGGTCCCTGACTGTAGGTCCTGGAAGACTGCCAGGCGTACAGATGGGACCGCTTGCGAATGACCGCCGTATTCCCGCGCTGGAGGCTCTGATCCAGGACGCCGTCCAACACGGCGCATCCTTGGTGACAGGAGGGCATCGCATTGGCAATACCGGTTGGTTTTTTGAGCCGACGGTCCTGACAGATGTCCCAACCGAGGCACGCATAATGAATGAGGAGCCATTTGGCCCGGTTGCGATTATCAACCGCTTCGACACCGATGACGCGGCTTTCAACGAGGCAAACCGGCTACCCTACGGATTAGCCGCCTATGCCTGGACCAGCAGTTCAGCGCGCAGCCAGCGAATCCGGGATGAGCTTCAGGCTGGGATGATCAGCGTGAATCATATTGGATTGTCAGTTCCAGAAGTTCCCTTCGGCGGTATTGGCGACAGCGGCATTGGCACCGAAGGCGGATCCGAAGCGATCACAGCCTATCTTCAGCCACGTTTCGTCACCCAGCTAAATTGACCAGAAAAGGCGAACACAAAAAATACTCCAAAACGAAACATGAGGTAATCGCGGCGGCGCTGACCGGACAGTTGGCCTTGAGACTGGCAGCCGGAGTTCGTGGCTGTACCATGGTCTGACCTGTGTGCGATACCTGAACCGCGACTCCTATTGCTTCTGAGGGTAGGGGGATCGTCCCATCTCTTCCATCATCTTTTCCCGGAAGACCTCTGCGGGTGTCTTCCACCCGAGGCACTTTCGAGGTGTCACGTTGAGGCGGTCGCAGATCATTTTCAATTCATGATCTGAGACCGCCGTGATGTCGCGCTTCCTTGGCAGCCATCTTCGGGCGCGGCGATTGGTGTTTTCCACGGTGCCTTTCTGCCACGGGCTAGATGGATCGCAGAACCAGGTTTGCGTCCCGATATCGGCCTGAAGGTGGGGCCAGCTGACGAACTCGGTGCCGCGGTCGAAGGTGATGGAACGACGCGCGACGTAGGGCAGATCCCGCACGGCTTTCATGATCTTACCCATGACTGGTTTCGTGCGCTTGTTCGGGTTCTTCAGCAGAACTGTGAAGCGGCTCATGCGCTCCACGAGGGAGGTCACATTTGACTGGCCAAAGCGTTGTTTGAACAAGACAAAATCAGCTTCCCAGTGTCCGAACTGGCGGCGGTGTGCGACATCCTCCGGCCGGAACAAGATGCTGACATTGCGGTCGAACTTGGGCTTCTGGCGCTTTCTGGCACGACGCGGCTTTCGGGCTTTGCGGTGCTCGGGCAGATACCACCACAGCTCTTTGTCCATGCCTTCCTTGGAATAGATATAACGGTAGATCGTTTCCTGGCAGACGCGCAGTTTTGCGCCTTCATAGATCATGCGGTTGCCGATCTGCTCGGGCGTCCAGCCTTGCTTGATCCGCGCGATCACGGTCTTGCACAGTTCGGGATGTCGGATCAGCTTACGTTGCACAGACCTACGCTTGTCTGTCTTCAACTGCGCAGCATGACCGAAGTAACCCGCATACTTCTTTGGAAAGGCATCATCTGCCCAGAAATTGCGTTTGATCTCGCGAAAGATCGTCGATTTGTGGCGTTTCAGAACGCGTGCCATCTCTCTGACGGGCACCTTTGCATGCCACCAGCTCTCGATCTTACGGCGTTCTTGTAGTGATAGTTGCGTGTAAACGGCTCCCATGCCAAGATCTCCCATTAGATAACTCATTGTTTTCTAATAGGAGTCGCACTTCAGGGTAGCGCGCTCCCGGGTACAACTCCTCCGTGGCGCATAATGTATCTTATGTTAATTTCAGAGATGCAAGTTAGATTATTTTTACCTGCGTGCCGACTTTGGCTAAATCAAACAATTCCACGATATGTTCGTTATAAAGACCAATGCATCCGCTGGAGGACCTCCTGCCAATTT